>NTHE01000001.1 GCA_002551355.1 Streptomyces sp. man185
GCGTTTTCCCTTTCCGGCGAGTCCGACTCTATCAGATCCTTTCGGGCCTGATTCCCAGTCAGTGGGGCTTGTCTTCCCGGCTGTTGGGCCGTTCCGACGAGTGAGACTTTAGCGGAATCCTGCGCCCCGACGCTAATCGGGGTGCGTTCCTTCGAACGCGGATTCCTCATTTCGCGCAGGCACACGAAAAGGCATGCGACACGAGGTCGCGCGTCTGTCGTGGTTACTGCGGAATGGTTGTCCGGGGACCGACCGGGGTCGGCGCTCACGTCGGACAACTCGGAGCACACTACGGATGTGTCCGGGGTGTGTCAACCCCCGGCCCGTGGTGCCGGTGGCCGGGGGTCGAGGGTGGTCCTGAGCTGGGGTTCAGCCGTTGCCGGAGGCCAGTTCGCGGCTGCGGTCGCGGGCCGCTTCCAGGGCGGCGATCAGGGCCGCGCGCACTCCGTGGTTCTCCAGCTCGCGGATCGCGCTGATCGTGGTGCCGGCCGGGCTGGTGACGGCCTCGCGAAGCTTGACCGGGTGTTCGCCGCTGTCGCGGAGCATGACGGCGGCGCCGATGGCGGCCTGGACGATGAGGTCGTGGGCCTGGGCGCGGGGCAGGCCCAGCAGGATGCCCGCGTCGGTCATGGCCTCGACCAGGAAGTAGAAGTAGGCGGGGCCGGAGCCGGAGAGGGCGGTGGCCGCGTCCTGCTGGGACTCCGGGACGCGCAGGGTCTTGCCGACGCCGCCGAAGATCTCCTCGGCGGTGGCCAGGTGCGCGCCGGTGGCGTGGCTGCCCGCCGAGATGACCGACATGCCCTCGTCGACGAGGACCGGGGTGTTGGGCATGACCCGGACGACCGGGGTGCCCGGGGTGAGCCGCTCCTCGATGAACGTGGTGGTGATGCCGGCCGCTGCACTGATGACCAGACGGTCGGCGGTGACGTGCGGGGCGAGTTCGTCCAGGAGCTTGCCCATGTCCTGCGGCTTGACCGCGAGGATGAGGATGTCGGCGTTCTTGGCCGCCTCCGCGTTGGTGACGGACTCGACCCCGTACCGCGTGTGCAGTTCCTGGGCCCGGTCGCCGCGGCGGGTGGTCACCAGGAGGTCGGCCGGTCGCCAGCCTGCCCGGATCATCCCGCTGAGCAGGGCCTCGCCGATCTTGCCGGTGCCGAGGACTGCGACTGTCTGGGTCATGCGTTCACCCTCCGGGCGGTGCTGGGCTGTGCTCTCCCCGTCATCCTCGCATCGGGGTTCTCACGGTGTACGGCGGCGGAGGGTGATCGCACCGATGCAGAGGACCAGGAGGGCGCTGCCCGCGACCACGGCGATGTCGCGGACGAAGTCGCCGGTGATGTCGGGGTGGTGCAGGACCTGGTTCATGCCGTCGACGGCGTACGACATGGGCAGGACGTTCGAGATCGCCTCCAGGGCGGGGTGCATCGCCTCGCGCGGGGTGAACAGGCCGCACAGCAGGAGCTGGGGGAAGATCACCGCCGGCATGAACTGCACCGCCTGGAATTCGGACGCGGCGAACGCGGAGACGAAGAGGCCGAGCGCGGTGCCGAGCAGCGCGTCGAGCAGGGCGACCAGGAGCAGCAGCCAGGGCGAGCCGATGACGTCCAGGCCCAGCAGCCAGATGGAGACGGCCGTCGCGAGCGCCGACTGGAGAGCCGCGACCGCGCCGAACGCGAGGGCGTATCCCGCGATCAGGTCGCCCTTGCCGAGCGGGAGGGCGAGGAGGCGTTCCAGGGTGCCCGAGGTGCGTTCGCGCAGGGTCGCGATCGAGGTCACCAGGAACATCGTGATCAGCGGGAAGATGCCGAGGAGGGAGGCCCCGATGGAGTCGAAGGTGTCGGGGCTGCCGTCGAAGACGTAACGGAGCAGGGTGATCAGCAGGACCGGGACGATCACCAGGAGGGCGATCGTGCGGGGGTCGTGCGTCAGCTGGCGCAGGACCCGGCCCGCGGTGGCGGTCGTACGGGACGGGGTGAGCGGGCGGGCCGGGGCGGCTCCGCTCGTGGGCAGGGCCGGGTTGGGGGCGGTGGCGGTCATCGGGACGCCTCTTCGGTGAGGGGTGCGGCTTCGTCGACCAGGCGCAGGAACGCCTCCTCGACCGTGGCCGTGCCGGTGCGGTGGCGCAAGGCGTCCGGGGTGTCCTCGGCGAGGATCCGGCCGTCGCGCATCAGGAGCAGGCGGTGGCAGCGCTCGGCCTCGTCCATGACGTGGGAAGAGATGAGGAGCGCGGTGCCCCGGTCGGCGGCCAGGCGGTGGAAGAGGTCCCAGAGGTCCCGGCGGAGTACGGGGTCGAGCCCGACGGTCGGTTCGTCCAGGACCAGCAGGTCCGGGGTACCGAGGAGAGCGACGGCCAGCGAGACGCGGCTGCGCTGGCCGCCGGAGAGCGCGCCGGCGAGGGCGTCGGCGCGGGTGGTCAGGTCGACGTCGTCGATGGCGCGGGTGACGGCGTCGCGGCGGGCGTCGCGGTGGGCGCGGCCGGGGTGCAGGACGGCGGCGAAGTAGTCGAGGTTCTGCCGGACGGTGAGGTCGGTGAAGACGGAGGGCGCCTGGGTGACGTAGCCGATGCGGGGGCGCAGGGCCGGGTCCCCGGCGGGATGGCCCAGGACGTCGAGGGTGCCGGTCACCTTGGCCTGGGTGCCGACCACCGCCCGCATGAGGGTGGTCTTGCCGCAGCCCGAGGGGCCGAGGAGGCCGGTGATGCTGCCGGGGCGGACGGTGAAGTCGAGTGCGCGCAGGACGGTGCGGTCACCCCGGACGACGGTGAGGCCGCGGGCTTCGATCGCCGGGTCCGGCGGTGGGGGCGGAGGCGGAGCCGCGTGCGGGGTCGGGTGCGTCGTGGGGGCGGCCGGCGCCGGCCCGGGTTCATAATTCATCATGTGATGAATTCTTCGCCCGGCAAGGCCGCCCGTCAAGAGGGGAGAGCCGTCAAGAGGGGGAGACCCGCCACGAGAGGGGAGGAGGGTGGGAATGACTCGGCCCGCCGACGTGGTGTCGGCGGGCCGATTCGTGGGTGCGTGCGGTGGGGCTTCGGTTCTCAGCCGCGCTTCGGACGCTTGCGGCCCGACGCCTTGCGGGCCGCCGGGTTGCCGGTTCGGGTCGAGCGGCGCTTGTCGAACCGGGCGCGGGCCTTCTCGTACTCGGTGCGGCGCAGCTTCTCGCCCGGGGCCTCGGTGAGCGAACGGACGAAGTAGGCGAGGAGCGAGCCGATGAAACCGATGGACTTCAGGCCGCGCAGGGAGTCCTCGCGGGCCGGGTCCTCGGGGCGGGCGCCGAAGCCCTCCCAGGTCTTGCGGAACGCGATGGCGCTGCAGACGGAGAACATCGCGATGACGAGAATCCCGACGAAGCTCCCGACCTCCGCGATCTGCAGGCCTTCGTAGGCGAAGCGCAGGACGAAGCAGGCGGCCACCGCGGCGGCCAGGGAGCCGACGGCGACGCCGGCGCGGCGGAGCCCGTAACCGCCGTCGTGGTCGACCCACGTCGTGCCGAAGAAACGGATGGGCTCGGGCTGCGGGCCCGGGGGCGTGGCCGTGGGGGAGCCGCCGGAGGGTGTTCCTCCGGTGGGCGGGGTGCCGGGGGCTGCGCTGTTCTCGCTCACGGGGTCGATTATCCCCGTTGCCCCCGGCCGTGCGGGTGGGCCCGTCAGTCGCAGCGCGGTGCGATGTAGCCGTCTCGCCCCGTGTGGACGTAGGCGTCCGCGACGAACTGGCCGTTGGCGATGTTGTCCCAGAGGTTCGACGTGCCGTACGGGCCGGTGACCCGCTCCCCCGGCTTCTGGCAGTAGATCGGGATCTTCTGGTCGTACGGCAGGGTCCTGACGATGCGGTAGCTGGTGCCCGGTCCGGTACGGACGTTGACCCGGTAGCCCGGGGCGATCGGGTAGCGGGTGCCGGAGGCGGTGGTCTCCGCCGCGAGCTCCGCCGTCGCCGCCCCCTCGGCCGCCGCCGGTTCCTGCGTGTGCTCTTCAACGCTCATATGAGTCTCCCCCGTTGAGAAACGCGTACGCCTGGCGCGTACGACGCGCAGGCTAGCAAGCCCCGTGCCTCTCGTACGCACCATCGACTAGGCTCCGTGCGTCGCATGCGCACGAACACACGGGGGTGGGCGATGCCGCCGCTGCGAGAGCCCGGAGCGCATCCGGAAGCGGAGTTTCCGCAGTACGCCGGCGCCTACCGCCTGGAAGCCCGTCTCGGCTCGGGCGGCATGGGGGTCGTGCATCTGGCGCGCTCGGCCTCGGGGATGCAGCTCGCGGTGAAGGTCGTGCACGCGCCGTACGCGGCGGATCCCGAGTTCAGGGCGCGGTTCCGGCAGGAAGTGGCGGCCGCGCGGCGGGTGAGCGGGGCGTTCACCGCGCCCGTCGTCGACGCCGATCCTGAGGCCGGCCGGCCCTGGATGGCCACCCTCTACGTTCCCGGGCCCACGCTCGCCGAGCAGGTGAAGCGGAACGGCCCGATGGCCCCCGCCGAGCTGCGCAGGCTGACCGCCGGGCTGGCCGAGGCACTGCGGGACATCCATAGGGCGGGCGTGATCCACCGCGACCTCAAGCCGAGCAACGTGCTGCTGACCGACGGAGGCCCCAAGGTCATCGACTTCGGGATCTCCCGCCCGTACGACAGTGATCTGCGCACCGAGACCGGCAAGCTGATCGGCTCGCCGCCCTATATGGCTCCCGAGCAGTTCCAGCGGCCGCGCGAGGTGGGGCCGCCGGTCGACGTGTTCGCGCTGGGGGCCGTGATCGTCCACGCGGCGACGGGCCGGGGTCCGTTCGACTCGGACAGCCCGTACATCGTGGCGTACCAGGTGGTGCACGATCAGCCGGATCTGGGCGGAGTGCCGGAGGACCTCGCCCCGTTGGTCGCCCGGTGCCTGGCGAAGGACCCGGACGACCGGCCGACGCCGGACGAGGTGATGGCGGCGCTGCTGCCCCCGTCGTACGAGGCCGAGGCGTTCGTACCGGCGCAGCGGCGGGCGGTGGTCGCGGCGGCGGTGCCGGACGGGGAGCGGGCCGGTTCGGAGGAGGACACGCATGTGCGGACCGCGCCTCCGGTCCGCCGCCGGCGGCTGCCGCGGGCCCGGCTGATCGTGGCCGCGGCGGTGCTCCTGCTGGTGGCGGGTGCGGGCGCCGGGGCGTACGCGGTGTGGGGCGGCGGTACAAAGACGGGCGGCCCGGGGCCGGAAGTGGAACAGGTAGCGGACGGTCCGAAGGGCGGGGGCGGCGGCGTCACTCCCTGGCGTACCGAACTGCGGGCCGCCGACAGCGCCACGCCCGTCTGTTCCGCCGCCGGGGCGGGCGGCGCGCTGTACTGCTCGGTGGCCGGGGCCGGCACGGTCAGGATCGACCCGGCGGACGGGCGCGTGCTGTGGTCGGCCCGGTCCTCCTCGACCGGGGACGTCCACGCTCCGGTCGTCTCGGGCGCGGTCGTGCTGTCCGGCGGCCCGGACGGGAAGCTGCGCGCCCTCGACCCGGTGAAGGGGACCGCCGTCCGGGACACCGCGCTGTCCGCGAGCCCCGGCGGGGCGTTCCCGGCGGGTGACACCCTGCTGGCCGTCGCGGACGACGGCACGGTGACGGCGCTGGACGGGGCGAGCGGGGCGCACCGCTGGAAGAAGCCGCTGGCGCAGCACACGCGGCCCGGCTTCGCGCTGTACGACGGGGCGTCCGGACTCGCCTACGCCTTCGAGCACGCGCCCTCCGGCGCCGCCACCCTCGTCACGGCGGTGGACGCCGTCAGTGGCCGGGCGTCCTGGCAGCGGCGGCTGGACGGGGTGCTCACCCCGGTCGGCACGGCGGGTGCCGGGGAGCTGGTGCTGACGGCGATGGACGAGAACTCGGACACCGCCGAGCTCGTCAGGTACGCCCCCGGGTCCGGCGCGGCCGACCGTATCGCGCTGCCTTTCACACTGGACGGGCCGCAGGTGGCGATGGCCGGGGGTGTCGCTTATCTGCTGGCGCGGGGCGGGTCGCTGCTGGCCGTCGACACCGCGGCGAGCGGTGCGGAGGCGGAGCTGTGGCGGCTGGAGACCGGGGTCGGGCGGGCTTCCGCCCCGGTGCTCGGGGAGGGCGGCCACCTGTACTTCTCCGCCGCGGACGGGCGGCTGCTGGCCGTCGACACGGGCCGGGGGGCGCTGGTGGGCCAGACCCGGGCCCGGTTGACCGGGGGAAAGCTGACGTACGCGTCCGATCTGCCTGCGCCGGTGGTGGCGGGGCGGGCCGTGGTGGGGACGGCTCCGGACGGGTCGGTGTTCGCGGTGGACGGGGCGGATCCGGGCGGCTGGTGAGGGCCCGGGTCCGGCCCCAGGTTCCCGGGGCTCCGCCCCGGACCCCGCTCCTCGATCGCCGGAGGGGCTGAAAGGGGTCACCCGGAGGCACCTCCCTACCCCGAGGCGGCTCCGGGTACGGAGGTGCCCAAAGCAGCGCCCGGGAAGGTGCCCGAAGGGCCCGGGAAGGGCCGCTGAGCCGCTGGGACGGAAGGTCAGCCGAGCTTGGAGATGTCGCGGACCGCGCCGCGGTCGGCGCTCGTCGCCATCGCGGCGTAGGCGCGCAGCGCGGCCGAGACCTTGCGCTCGCGGTTCTTCGGCGCGTACACGCCGTTCAACGCCTCGCGGCGGGTGGCCAGTTCGGCGTCGTCGACGAGCAGCTCGATGGAGCGGTTCGGGATGTCGATGCGGATCCGGTCACCGTCCTCGACCAGCGCGATGGTGCCGCCGGAGGCCGCCTCGGGCGAGGCGTGGCCGATGGAGAGGCCCGACGTACCGCCGGAGAAACGGCCGTCGGTGACCAGCGCGCAGACCTTGCCCAGGCCCCGGCCCTTGAGGAAGGAGGTGGGGTAGAGCATCTCCTGCATGCCGGGGCCGCCGCGCGGGCCCTCGTAACGGATGACGACGACGTCGCCCGGCTCGATCTCCTTGCGGAGGATCTTGTCGACCGCCTCGTCCTGCGACTCGCAGACGACCGCCGGACCCTCGAAGGTCCAGATCGACTCGTCGACGCCGGCCGTCTTCACGACACAGCCGTCCACCGCGAGGTTGCCCTTGAGGACGGCGAGTCCGCCGTCCTTGGAGTAGGCGTGCTCGACGTCGCGGATGCAGCCTCCCGCCGCGTCCAGGTCGAGGGTGTCCCACCGCTCCGACTGGGAGAAGGCGGTCGCGGAGCGGACGCAGCCGGGGGCGGCGTGCCACATCTCGACGGCCTCGGGGGACGGGGAGCCGCCGCGCACGTCCCAGTTCTTCAGCCACTCGGCGAGAGTGTCGGAGTGCACCGAGTGGACGTCCTCGTTGAGCAGACCGCCGCGGTGCAGCTCCCCGAGGAGGGCGGGGATGCCGCCGGCCCGGTGGACGTCCTCCATGTAGTACGTGCCGCCGGGGGCGACGTTGGGGGCGACCTTGGAGAGGCACGGGACGCGGCGCGAGACCTCGTTGATGTCGTCGAGGTCGTACGCCAGCCGCGCCTCCTCGGCGGCGGCCAGCAGGTGCAGGATCGTGTTGGTCGAGCCGCCCATGGCGATGTCCAGCGCCATCGCGTTGTCGAACGCGGCGCGGGTGCCGATCGAGCGCGGCAGGACCGTCTCGTCGTCCTGCTCGTAGTAGCGCTTGGTGATCTCGACGACCGTGCGGCCGGCGTTCTCGTACAGCGCCTTGCGGGCGGTGTGGGTGGCGAGGACGGAGCCGTTGCCGGGGAGGGAGAGGCCGAGGACCTCGGTCAGGCAGTTCATCGAGTTGGCGGTGAACATGCCGGAACAGCTGCCGCAGGTGGGGCAGGCGTTCTCCTCGATACGGAGGATGTCCTCGTCGGAGATGGACTCGTCGACCGCGTCGCTGATCGCGTTGACCAGGTCGAGTTTTCGCACGGTGCCGTCGACGAGGGTGGCCTTGCCGGCCTCCATCGGGCCGCCGGAGACGAAGACGGTCGGGATGTTGAGGCGCATGGCGGCCATCAGCATGCCCGGGGTGATCTTGTCGCAGTTGGAGATGCAGATCAGCGCGTCCGCGCAGTGCGCCTCGACCATGTACTCGACGGAGTCGGCGATCAGGTCGCGGGAGGGCAGGCTGTAGAGCATGCCGCCGTGGCCCATCGCGATGCCGTCGTCCACGGCGATGGTGTTGAACTCGCGCGGGACCGCGCCCGCCGCCTGGATCGCCTCGGAGACGATCCGGCCGACCGGGGCGAGGTGGGTGTGGCCGGGGACGAACTCGGTGAACGAGTTGGCGACCGCGATGATCGGCTTGCCGATGTCCGCGCTCGCTACGCCCGACGCGCGCATAAGGGCGCGCGCGCCCGCCATGTTGCGTCCGTGGGTGACCGTGCGGGACCTCAGCTGGGGCATCGTCGCTCGCTCCTTCGGCAGGGGTGCTGCCTCCGACAGTTGGGAAAAGACTGTCTTCGAGCGTACGCCCCGGATCCAAGATCTGGACAGGCTGTCCGGAATGCGGGACGTGGTGGTCGGTGGGTGGTCATCCCCGCCGGTGAGCGCTCGGGCCCCGGCCCGCTTCAGCCCTCGCCCAAGTATCTCTGGAGCGTGGGGGCGACCATCGCCACGATGTCCTCCGGGTCGGCGGAGGCGAGCGGCTCGGCGCGGACCACGTACCGGAGCATCGCGATGCCGAGCATGTGCGAGGCGGCCAGCTCGGCGCGGAAGGTGGGGTCCGGCACGTCCAGCTCGGCCGCGATCCGTTCCAGCAGCCGCCGCAGCACGAAGTCGCGCAGGACGTTCGCCGCTGCCTCGTGGGTGACCGCCGAGCGCAGGATCGCCAGGAGGGGCGTACGGGTGCCCGGGTCCTCCCACACGGAGAGGAAGAACCGCGCCAGCCGCTCCCCCATGCTCTCCGGCGGGCCGCCGAGCACGGCGGGCAGGACCAGGGCGGGCTCGAAGGTGACCTCGATGGCGGCGGCGAAGACCTCGTCCTTCGTGCCGAAGTAGTGGTGGACGAGCGCCGCGTCGACCCCGGCGGCCTTGGCGATGCCCCGGATCGACGTCTTGTCGTAGCCGCGCTCCGCGAACTCGGTGCGGGCCGCCTCCAGGATGCGCGTACGGGCGTCGGGGCCGTCGGCGGAGGCCTTGCGGGAGGGGCGGCCCCGGCGCCGCGGGGCGGGAGCGTCCTCGGTCACGGGCGATGGATCGGGCTCCCCGGCCTCGGGCCGCCGGTCGGGCTCCCCGGTCACGGGCGGTGAATCTTCACGGACGGGTCGGGGGCGACGGAGGCGGTGGCCAGGTGGAGGCGGGTGAAGGCCAGCGCCTCGGCGAGGTCGGCCTCGCGTTCGGCGGAGGACATCGCGCGACGGGTGTTGACCTCGATGACGACGTGGCCGTCGAAGGACGTGCGGGCCAGGCGCTCCAGCAGCTCCGCGCACGGCTGGTCGCCCCGGCCGGGCACCAGGTGCTCGTCCTTGGCCGAGCCCTTGCCGTCGGCGAGGTGGACGTGGGCGAGCCGGTCGCCCATCCGGTCCACCATGGCGAGCGCCTCGGTGCGGGCGGTCGCGGTGTGCGAGAGGTCGACCGTGAAGTGCCGGTAGTCGTCGTTGGTGACGTCCCAGTCGGGGGCGTACGCGAGCATCTCGCGGTCCCGGTAGCGCCAGGGGTACATGTTCTCGACGGCGAACCGGACGTCCGTCTCGTCCGCCATCCGCCAGATCCCGGTCACAAAGTCCTTGGCGTAGTTGCGCTGCCACCGGAACGGCGGGTGCACCACGACCGTGGAGGCGCCGAGCTTCTCGGCGGCGGCCTTCGCCCGCTGGAGCTTGACCCAGGGGTCGGTGGACCAGACGCGCTGGGTGATCAGGAGGCAGGGGGCGTGCACCGCGAGTATCGGCACCCGGTGGTAGTCGGAGAGCCGGCGCAGGGCCTCGACGTCCTGGCTGACGGGGTCGGTCCAGACCATGACCTCGACGCCGTCGTACCCCAGGCGCGCGGCGATCTCGAAGGCCGTCGCGGTGGACTCGGGGTAGACCGAGGCCGTAGACAGGGCGACCTTCGCATCGGGGATGCGCACCACTGGTTCTGCCACCTGGACAGCGTACGGGCAGTGATGCGCCACTCCGAGAGGTCCTGGCCGAAAGTGATCAGGGCCATGGGCCCGTGACCGTACGTCACCGGCGTGGCGCTTCCCGTGCCGCCGAGCGTCGGGCACCGGCGCCGCGTCGCGGTCCGCCGCAGGCCGGCCGGGGGCGGTGCGGCCCGGTCCGCCGGAGGTCGGCGGTCGCCGTGCCCCGGTCGCCGTACGTCAGCCGGGCAGGGCGGCCTGTTCCGCCGGGAGGTGGTCCAGGCGGCGCAGGATGACGCCCTCGCGCAGGGCCCAGGGACAGATCTCCAGCTCCTCGACGCCGAACAGGTCCATCGCGCCCTCGGCCACGAGCGCCCCGGCGAGCAGTTGCGCGGCCCGGCCCTCGGAGACTCCGGGGAGCCTGCCGCGCTCCTCGACGGTCATCGCCGCCAGCTTGGGCACCCAGTCCTCCAGCGCCTTGCGGGTCAGCGAGCGCTGGACGTACAGGCCCTCGGTGGAACGGGCGGCTCCGGCGATCCGGGCGAGCTGCTTGAAGGTCTTGGAGGTGGCGACGACGTGGTCGGGGCGGCCGGCCCGGCTGAACTCGCCCACCGTCCGCGCGATGCTGGCCCGTACGTGCCGGCGCAACGCCCTGACCTGCTCCGGGTCGGCCGGGTCGTCCGGCAGCCAGGCGCCGGTGAGGCGGCCCGCGCCGAGCGGCAGGGAGACGGCGGTGTCGGGCTCCTCGTCGATGCCGAAGGCGATCTCCAGGGAGCCGCCGCCGATGTCCAGGAGGAGCAGCTTCCCCGCCGACCAGCCGAACCAGCGGCGGGCGGCCAGGAAGGTCAGCCGGGCCTCCTCCTCGCCGCTGAGGACGGCGAGGTCCACGCCGGTCTCTATCCGCACGCGCTCCAGCACCTCGTCCGCGTTGGTCGCCTCGCGCACCGCGGAGGTGGCGAAGGCCAGCACGTCCTCGCACCCCTTGTCCTCGGCGGCCTGGACCGCCCCGCCGATCGTCGCGACGAGCCGGTCCACGCCGAGCGGGCCGATCGCTCCGGTCTCGTCGAGGAGTTCGGCGAGCCGGAGCTCGGCCTTGTGCGAGTGCGCGGGCAGCGGGCGGGCACCGGGGTGGGCGTCTACCACCAGCAGATGAACCGTGTTCGATCCCACGTCGAGGACTCCGAGTCTCATAGGGGAACGCTACTGCGCCATCGGACTTACTCTGGGCGCGTGCCAAAGACGAAAAAGGCTAAGCAGGACAAAGCCACGAAGAAGCCGAAGTCGAACAAGCAGGCGTCACAGCCGGAGGCGAACGGACCGGACCCGTCCGACGAGAAGGGCATCGACTTCGCGCGGGCCTGGGTGGAGTTCCCCGACCCGGCCGATGACGAACAGGTCTTCCGCTGCGATCTGACCTGGCTGACCTCCCGCTGGACCTGCATCTTCGGCAGCGGATGCCAGGGCATCCAGGCGGGCCGTGCCGACGACGGCTGCTGCACGCTGGGCGCCCACTTCTCCGACGAGGACGACGAGAAGCGGGTCGCCGAGAACGTGGCACGGCTCACCCCCGAGCTGTGGCAGTTCCACGACGTCGGCACGGAGACGGGCTGGGTCGGCGTCGACGAGGACGGCGAGCGCCAGACGCGCCGCTGGGAGGGCTCCTGCATCTTCCAGAACCGTCCGGGATTCGCCGCCGGGGCGGGCTGCTCGCTGCACATCCTGGCGCTGCGGGAGGGCAAGGAGCCCCTGGAGACCAAGCCGGACGTGTGCTGGCAGCTGCCGGTGCGACGGACGTACGACTGGATCGACCGGCCCGACGACACCCGGGTGCTCCAGGTGACGATCGGGGAGTACGACCGCCGGGGCTGGGGTCCGGGCGGCCACGACCTGCACTGGTGGTGCACCTCGGCCACCTCGGCGCACGGGGCCGGTGACCCGGTGTACGTGTCCTACCGCCCGGAGCTGATCGAGCTGATGGGCAAGGAGGGCTACGACCGGCTGGTCGAGCTGTGCGAGGAGCGGCTGTCCTCGCTGCTGCCGATGGCCCCGCACCCGGCGGACCCGCCGCTTCCCGCGCCTTCGAAGAAGCGCTGAGACCGGCCCCGGCGGGCCCGGTCGTCCTCCTCAGCCCGTCGGGGCCGGGTCGGTCGGGTCCGTCGGCGCCGGGTCGGTGGGGCCGGTCGGGTCCGGCGTCGGTTCGGGCGGGTCCGTGGGGTCCGGCGGATCGGTCGGGTCCGGCGGGTCCGTGGGGTCGGTCGGACCCGGTCCGGGGTCGGTGGGACCGGGGTCGGTCGGGCCCGGGTCGGTGGGGCCGGGATCCGTCGGGCCCGGATCGGTCGGCCCGGGGTCCGTGGTGCCCGGGTCCGTGGGGCGGGGCGAGCCCGTCCCGGGGCGGGTGGGGCGCGGGCCGCCCGTCGTCGGGGCGGTGCCCCCGTGACCGTCGATGAGTACGGCGGAACCCGAGGGGGTCAGCGAGATCCGGGCCCGCCACGGCCCGGTCGGCTGCGCGTCCCGGATCACCGAGACCGCGATCGTGGTGGACTGCCCGGCCGCGAGCGTCCCGGACGTGACGCTGAGGCGCAGCCATGAGGCGTCCGTCGCCGCCGACCAGCTGACCGGCCCCCGGCCGGAGGCGGTCAGCGTGATCGTCGTGACGGCCCCGGAGGTGCGGGCCGTCACCGCCAGTGGGGCGTCGCCCCGGTGCGCGCCGCCGGTGCTGACGACCGCGGCGGTGACGTCCTGGACGCGGGCGCCGAAGCGGTCGCCGGGGCGGCCGTTGCCGGTGTTCTCGGGGTCGTACGGGTCGCCGCTCATGCCGCCGGCGCCGTCCACCTCCGTGGCGGTGACCGAGGTGCCGTCGTGGCCCTCGCCGGTCTGCGGCGCTCCCCGGTACGCGGCCCACAGGGCGATCACCGGGGCGGCGACCACCGTCGCGACGACCGTGGTCGTCACGACCCGGGCGCGCAGCCGGTCCCGGCGGGCGGCCTGGTCCTTGGGGTCGAGCGGATACCCGGCCCGGTCGAAGCGGGGGCCCGCCGCGCGGGAGCGGTGGGCCTGGGCCATGGCGACGTACACGGAGGGGCGGGGTGCCTCCACGACGGGCAGGGCGGCGACCGGGGCCAGGGCCGCTCCGGGCCAGGGTCCGGCGGCATCCGCCCGCTCGGCGGCGCGACGGCAGCGGGGGCAGTCGTCGACGTGCCGGACGAGCTCGCGGCGCAGGGCGGCGGAGAGCAGCACCTGGTGGTCGCCGGTGAGCCGGGCGACGGTGGGGCAGTCGCCGGCCTCGACGACGGCGAGGGCCGCGCGGGTGCGCTCCACCTCGCAGGCCGCGGCGGCCAGCAACTCCCGGGCGGTGGCCGTCTCCAGTCCGAGTACGGCGGCGACGGCGCGCGGGGTGAGCCGGTGGCGTACGGCCAGCTCGAGGGCTTCGCGCTGCTCCGGGGTGGTGCCCGCGGCCTCGGGCCAGGCGAGCGTGGCGAGCTCCCGGCGGCGGGCCTCGGCGGCCGGTGACTCGGCGGGGGCGGGCGTGGCGGCGTCCTCGGGGGTGGCGGGCGAGGTCCACGCGGGGGCGGCGGGCGAGGTGTGCTCCGGCGTGCGCCGGGCGTTGTGCGCCCCCTTGCCGGTCTCGGGAGTCTTGGTCGTACCGGCTTCGGGCGACTTGGCCGTACCGGCTCCGGCGGCCTTGGCCGTACGGCTCTCGGAGGCCTTGGCCGTGCGGGGCGGCTTGACGGTGCCCGAGGGCCGGCGGTGGGCCTGGCGGCCGCGTCTGCGCTCGGTGAGCGCCCGCAGGCATGTCCACCGGGCCAGTGCGTACAGCCAGGATTTACGTTCCTCCTCGGCCGTGGGGCACCGGGAGTCCTGCCGGTCCGCGATCGACAGGAGGGCGCCGAGCGCTTCGGTGGCCGCGTCGTGATCGCAGAGCACGGAGAGGCAGTACGTGAAGAGTCCGTCGAGATACGGCTCGTAACGTGCGGGCGGTCGCTGTGCCGGGGCGTCGGGTCCTCGGCGGTGCGCCCGGTGTGCGCCGGTGGTGTGCGTCGGGGTCTCCAGCCTGCTGCTCGTCACCCGGCGACCGTAGGCAACGGAGCGCATGCCTCAAGTGCCCCTTGAGCACATTTAATCCTTACGGGTGAATGTATCCCTCGAAAGAGTCGTGAAAGCGGACAGAAATCACGGATTCAGCCCGTAGCGCTCCGGAGTGCTTCCGTGCGCCCTGCGCGCGCGGAGGGGCGGCGCACGCCGACCGCCCGGGCGGCGTTGTCGTACCCCACCTATACGGTGACGCCATGGCAGCCCGTACGAAATCCGCGAAAGACCGGCCCTCCTACCGCTGCACCGAATGCGGCTGGACCACCGCCAAATGGCTCGGCCGTTGCCCCGAGTGCCAGGCGTGGGGGACGGTCGAGGAGTTCGGCGGCGCCCCCGCCGTGCGCACCACCGCGGCCGGCCGGGTCTCCACCGCCGCCCTGCCGATCGGCCAGGTCGACAGCCGGCAGGCCACCGCCCGCTCGACCGGCGTTGGCGAGCTGGACCGGGTGCTCGGTGGCGGGCTGGTGCCGGGCGCGGTCGTGCTGCTGGCGGGCGAGCCGGGCGTCGGCAAGTCGACGCTGCTGCTGGACGTGGCGGCCAAGGCGGCGAGCGACGACCACCGCACGCTCTATGTGACCGCCGAGGAGTCCGCGAGCCAGGTCCGGATGCGGGCCGACCGGATCCGGGCGATCAACGACCACCTCTACCTCGCGGCGGAGACCGACCTGTCCGCGGTGCTCGGGCATCTGGACGCGGTGAAGCCGTCCCTGCTCGTCCTGGACTCGGTGCAGACGGTGGCCTCGCCCGAGATCGACGGCGCGCCGGGCGGGATGGCCCAGGTCCGGGAGGTCGCCGGAGCGCTGATCCGGGCTTCCAAGGAGCGCGGGATGGCCACGCTGCTGGTCGGCCACGTCACGAAGGACGGTGCGATCGCCGGGCCCCGGCTGCTGGAGCACCTGGTGGACGTGGTGCTGTCCTTCGAGGGCGACCGCCACGCCCGGCTGCGGCTGGTGCGCGGCGTCAAGAACCGTTACGGGGCGACCGACGAGGTCGGCTGCTTCGAGCTGCACGACGAGGGCATCACGGGTCTCGCCGACCCCTCGGGCCTGTTCCTGACCCGTCGCGACGTGGCCGTGCCGGGCACCTGCCTCACCGTGACGCTGGAGGGCAAGCGGCCCCTGGTCGCCGAGGTGCAGGCGCTCACCGTCGACTCGCAGATCCCCTCGCCCCGGCGCACGACCTCCGGTCTGGAGACCTCCCGGGTCTCGATGATGCTCGCCGTGCTGGAGCAGCGCGGCCGGATCAGCGCGCTCGGGAAGCGGGACATCTACAGCGCGACGGTGGGCGGCGTGAAGCTCACCGAGCCCGCCGCGGACCTGGCGATCGCGCTCGCGCTGGCCAGCGCGGCCAGCGACACCCCGCTCCCGAAGAACCTGGTCGCGATCGGCGAGGTGGGGCTCGCGGGCGAGGTCAGGAGGGTCACCGGGGTGCAGCGGAGGCTGGCCGAGGCGCACCGCCTGGGCTTCACCCACGCCCTGGTCCCGACCGATCCGGGGAAGGTCCCGGCCGGTATGAAGGTCACGGAAGTCGCCGACATCGGCGATGCTCTGCGGGTCCTCCCGCGCCGGTCTCGTCAAGAGGCGCCGCAGCCTCGTCAGGAAGACAACGCGCGCCGGTAGACTTTGCCCTGGTCTCGCCCGCCCGTGGACACGGCATGGGGGACGCAAGGGCACCGCAAACCTGTGACCGGAGGAGTGCAGTGGCAGCCAACGACCGGGCGACGACGCCCGGAAAGTCCGGCCAAGGCACCGGTAACGAGGCGCTGATGCGCGCCTCGCTGAGCGCGGTCGCGCCCGGAATGGCCCTGCGGGACGGCCTGGAGCGCATTCTCCGCGGCAATACCGGTGGCCTGATCGTGCTGGGCATGGACAAGACCGTCGAGTCGATGTGTACCGGCGGATTCGTGCTGGACGTGGAGTTCACGGCGACGCGCCTGCGCGAGCTGTGCAAGCTCGACGGGGCGCTGATCCTGGACAAGGACATGACCAAGATCCTGCGGGCCGGCGTGCAGCTGGTCCCGGACGCCTCGATCCACACGGAGGAGACGGGCACCCGTCACCGTACGGCGGACCGGGTCTCCAAGGCGTGCGGCTTCCCCGTCGTCTCGGTCTCCCAGTCGATGCGCCTGATCGCGCTGTACGTGGACGGGGAGCGGCGGGTCCTGGAGGAGTCCTCCGCGATCCTGTCCCGGGCCAATCAGGCGCTCGCCACGCTGGAGCGGTACAAGCTGCGCCTCGACGAGGTGGCGGGCACGCTGTCCGCGCTGGAGATCGAGGACCTGGTCACCGTCCGGGACGTGACGGCGGTGGCGCAGCGGCTGGAGATGGTGCGGCGGATCGCCACGGAGATCGCGGAGTACGTGGTCGAGCTCGGCACCGACGGACGGCTGCTCTCCCTCCAGCTGGACGAGCTGATCGCCGGGGTGGAGCCGGAGCGGGAGCTCGTGGTCCGGGACTACGTCCCCGAGCCGACGGCCAAACGGTCGCGCACGGTGGCGGAGGCGCTGACGGAGCTGGACACGCTGAGCCACACGGAGCTGCTGGAGCTGCCGGTGGTGGCGCGGGCGCTGGGCTACAGCGGCTCGCCGGAGACGCTGGACTCGGCGGTCTCCCCGCGGGGCTTCCGGCTGCTGGCGAAGGTGCCGCGGCTGCCGGGGGCGATCATCGAGCGGCTGGTGGAGCACTTCGGGGGGCTGCAGAAGCTGCTCGCGGCGAGCGTGGACGATCTCCAGACGGTGGACGGCGTGGGCGAGGCCCGGGCCCGCAGCGTCCGCGAGGGGCTTTCGCGGTTGGCGGAGTCGTCGATCCTGGAACGGTACGTCTGAGGTCGGGCCGCGCCCTGATAAGCCCGTCCGGCGTTTGAGGACGGAACCCTGGGCCGGGGCGAGCGCCGCTCTTACGGGCCGGCCCGGCCCCCTGGAGGCCCCGCCCGTCCGCCTGGTCGGTTCCGTCCTCAAGCGCCGGACGGGCTGGGAGGCGCGCCGGACGGCTGGGAGGGGTCAGTCCTTCGCCAGGACGAACGAGGCTCGCTGGATCGGTTCGCCGGGGGCCTTCGCCTCCAGGAGGTACGTTCCCGGGCCCGCCTTGCCCGCCGGCGGGGTCGCACAGCCCGGCGCGGACAGGGTGCGGTTCCAGTCCACCGTGTGGACCACCGTCGCGCCCGCCGGGACCTTCAGGAACAGCGGGCCGGCCGCGGCGGGGCAGTCCTTCGAGGACCAGATCGGATCGTCGTCGTCGCCCCCGGCCTCCGTGACCGTGAGGACCGCGTTCTTCGGCCCGAGGTCGGCCTTGCACGTGGCCGACGACGAGTTCTTCGCGACCAGTTCGAACTTCGGCTTGTCGTCGGGGCCGTAACTGACCTTCGTCCGAAGGCTCAACTGCACTGCCGCGGGCTTGCACTCGGGGAGCGGGGAACCCGCCGGGACCTGCTGGCCCGCCGTGCCGCCGCCCGATCCGGCCGCACCCGCACCGGCCGAGTCCGCACCGCCCGTGTCCGTACCGCCTGTTGACGCCCCGTCGGACGAACCGCCGTCGCTCTCGCCGCCGGAGGACTCGCCGGCGCCGTCCGAGCCGCCGGAGCCGCCCTCGTCGTCCGACTCGTCGCGGCCACCCGGCTGTTGGCTGATCGCGGGGCCGGAGCTGTCAGGCCCGGGGGTGATCGACTCGATCGGGTCGGAGCCGCCCGGCTTGCCGTCGTCGCGGCTTCCCCCACCGCCTCCGGACGTCACAGCCCAGGCGAGCAACACGGCGAGCAGCGCAACGAGAAGTCCCGCTACCGCCCTTCGTCGCCAGTAGATGCTGGAGGGAAGCGGACCGACCGGATTGCGCATAGATCCCACGGCCCGAACTCTACGAGAGATCTGGGCCGACTCCGGCCCCACCCGCCGCTCCGCTCACAAGTTTTGCCGATCATCATCACGGGAGAGGCGTCGCGAGCCGGTCACAGGGGACAGAACGGGTGGCGTTGTCGCCTCCTGGGCCGCCGCGCGGGCCGACACCCCCGCTCCCGTGACGCCCGCCCCGCCTTCCGTGCCAGGATCGTCAGTGCCATGACTGCCATGACTTCGACTTCACCCCAGACGCCCCCCGCCGCCGCCTCCCTCCACACCCCCGTCATCGGGTGGTTCGAGCAGCATGCCCGCGATCTGCCCTGGCGCCGCCCCGAAGCGGGCGCCTGGGGCGTGATGGTCAGCGAGTTCATGCTGCAGCAGACCCCGGTGAGCCGGGTCCTCCCGGTGTACGAGCAGTGGCTCGCCCGCTGGCCCCGCCCCGCCGACCTGGCCGCCGAGGCGCCCGGTGAGGCGGTCCGTGCCTGGGGCCGGCTCGGTTACCCGCGCCGTGCGCTGCGCCTGCACGGGGCCGCGCAGGCGATAACGGAACGGCACGGCGGCGATGTGCCGAGCGAGCACGCCCAGCTGCTGGCGCTGCCCGGGATCGGCGAGTACACGGCGGCGGCCGTGGCCTCGTTCGCTTACGGACAGCGGCACGCGGTGCTCGACACGAACGTCCGCCGGGTGTTCGCCCGCGCCGCGACCGGGGTCCAGTACCCGCCGAACGCGACGACGGCCGCCGAGCGCAAGCTCGCGCGGGCGCTGCTGCCCGAGGAGGACGAGCGGGCGGCGCGCTGGGCGGCGGCCACGATGGAGCTGGGAGCCCTCGTGTGCACCGCGCGCAACGAGGACTGCGACCGGTGCCCGATCGCCTCGCGGTGTGCCTGGCGGCTGGCCGGGAAGCCCGCGCACCAGGGACCGCCGCGCAAGGGGCAGACGTACGCCGGTACCGACCGCCAGGTGCGCGGGCGGCTGCTGGCGGTGTTGCGGGACGCGGTGAACCCCGTCACCCAGGCGGCGCTGGACGCGGTGTGGGAGGAGCCGGTGCAGCGGGCCCGTGCGCTGGACGGGCTGGTGGCCGACGGTCTCGTCGAGCCGCTGGCCGACGGCCGGTACCGGCTGCCGCTGACCTGATCCCCCACGTCGCCGGGGCCCTGATCCCCCGCACCGCCGGGGCCCCGGCGGTGCGCTGTTACACAACCGATGGACAGCCGTGCACCGGCCTACGGCTGCTCCGCACATCGCCGTGACAACGCCTCCGTAGCGTCTTCGACAGCAGGACGGCCGGGCCGCGGAACACCCGCGGCCCGGTGGTACACGGGGATGTTCGGGGACGGAGGCGGTTGTCATGGCGCAGGGCGAGGTGCTCGCGTTCGAGGACTACGTACGCACACGGCAGGACGCGCTGCTGCGCAGCGCACGTCGTCTGGTCCCGGACCCTGTGGATGCCCAGGATCTGCTGCAGACCGCCCTGGTGCGCACGTACGGCCGCTGGGACGGCATCGCCGACAAGTCCCTGGCCGACGCCTATCTGCGCCGCGTCATGATCAACACCCGTACGGAGTGGTGGCGGGCGCGCAAGCTCGAAGAGGTCCCGACCGAGCAGCTGCCCGACGCGAGCGTCGACGACGGCAGCGAGCAGCGCGCCGACCGCGCCCTCCTCATGGACATCCTCGGGATTCTGGCTCCGAAGCAGCGCAGCGTCGTCGTGCTGCGACACTGGGAGCAGATGAGCACGGAGGAGACGGCCGCGGCGCTCGGCATGTCGGCCGGTACGGTCAAGAGCACGCTGCACCGGGCCCTGGCGCGACTGCGCCAGGAGCTGGAGAGCCGTGAGCTGGACAGCCGCGAGGCGGTCGCCCGGGAGACCGGGAGCCACCGGAGCGCCGCACCGGTCACCTCCGCCCGTGTCCCCGCCCAGCGGTCGCCGCTCACATCGGTGCCGGGGGCGAGGGCGCACACACCGGCGCAGCGGAACGGGCGTCACGACGAGCGGGGGATGGAGCGGTGCGCGGCCTGAGCAGCAGCGGCGGGGGCGGCGGCTTCGGGGGCGACGTCCCGGGCAGCCCTTCCGGAAGCGGTTCGTCCCTGAGCGGTCCAGGTGGCTCGGACGACGGCGACGGCCCGGGCAGATCGGGCCGAAGGCGCGGCTTCCGGAGCGGGGTGGCGGCGAGTGGCACGGCCTTGGCCGGACTCGTCGCCTTCGGGCTGTTCGGCGTCGGCTGCTCGACGGGCGGCACCGGCACCCGCGACGAGGGTCCCGCCGGCAGTCAGCCGGTCGCCCAGATCACCCCGCAGCCCCGCCCCTCGGGCACGACCCCGCCCGTCCGGCGGGTCGACGCCGTGCGGCTCCTCAAGGGAGACCCCAAGGTGGGCGGCCAGGTCAGGGACGGGCTCAAGCCCTGCGCGGGCAAGGCCTATCCGGTCGACACCTCCTACGGGTCGATGACCGGCGGCCGGTCCGCCGACGTGGTCGTCAACGTGATGAGCTGCGCCGACTCGGTGGGCGTCGGAACGTATGTGTACCGGGCGGACGACGACGGCTCGTACGAGAACGTCTTCGCGGCCGAGGTCCCCGCCGTCTACGGAACGATCGACCGGGGCGACCTGGTGGTGACGACCCAGGTCTACGGGTCGAAGGATCCGCTGGCGTACCCGTCCGGCTCGGAAGTGGTCACCTACCGTTGGGCGAGCGACCGCTTCACCGAGCACGACCGGGTGCACAACGACTTCAGCCGTGCCGTCGAGGGCACGGACGGCGACCTGCCCGTGCAGTCGGAGCCGGTGGAGCCGGCCCCGGCGGACGAACCGGCGGAGCCGGACAGGAGTTGACACCGGCGGGGAACCGACGCCGGGCAGGAGCGAAGTCGTGCCGGTGGTACCGGGCGGGAACGGAAAGCGAGAAGCAGTCCCATGGCCGAGACCCACGTCCTCTTCGTCGAGGACGACGACGTCATCCGCGAGGCCACCCAGCTCGCCCTGGAGCGGGTCGGCTTCACGGTCACCGCGATGCCCGACGGGCTCTCCGGACTGGAGGCGTTCCGCGCCGACCGGCCGGACATCGCGCTGCTCGACGTGATGGTGCCGGGCCTGGACGGGGTGAGCCTGTGCCGCCGTATCCGGGACGAGTCGACCGTACCGGTGATCATGCTCTCCGCGCGGGCCGACTCGATCGACGTGGTGCTCGGGCTGGAGGCCGGAGCCGACGACTACGTCACCAAGCCCTTCGACGGGGCGGTCCTGGTCGCCCGCATCCGGGCGGTGCTGCGCCGCTTCGGCCACGCGGCCGGTCCGGACGGCGCCGGCCAGGGGGTTACGGAGGGGGACGGGGAGGCGCTCGGCGGGGTGCTGGTCTTCGGTGATCTGGAGGTCGACACGGACGGCATGGAGGTGCGGCGCGGCGGTGAGCAGGTGGCCCTGACGCCCACCGAGATGCGGCTGCTGCTGGAGTTCTCGTCCGCGCCCGGCACGGTCCTGTCCCGCGACAGGCTCCTGGAGCGGGTCTGGGACTACGGCTGGGGCGGTGACACCCGGGTCGTGGACGTCCACGTCCAGCGGCTGCGCACCAAGATCGGCCAGGACCGGATCGACACGGTCCGCGGCTTCGGCTACAAGCTGCGCGGCTGATGCGGGCGTGAAGCGGCTGGTGGGACACGGATGAAGAAGCGTCTTACGGGGATACGGCGGCCGGTGGGGCGCCGATGAAGCGACTCGCCCTGCGGACCGGTGTCCGCTGGAAGATCAGCATCGCCATCGCGGCGGTCGGCGCGCTCATCGCGATGGCGCTGAGCCTCGTGGTGCACAACGCCGCCCGCGTCTCGATGATCGAGAACGCCCGCGAGGTGCAGCTGGAGCGGCTGCTGGGCGCCCAGCGCTTCTACGAGGCGACGAGCATGCAGAAGGGCGGGCCGAAGTTCGGGGCGAAGCTCAACGACCCGACGATCCCGCCGACCCTGCGCGACGAGGTCCGCAAGAACCGCCGGGCCACCCATGTGGAACAGGGGGCCGACGGGGTCCCCGAGGTCTGGGCGGCGGTGCCGCTGGCGGGCGGCGACGTGCTCTCGCTGCACACCCGGTTCGCGGACCGTTCCGCCACGATCATGGACGATCTGGACCGGGCCCTGATCATCGGCTCGGTCTCGGTGGTCTTCGGCGGCTGCGCGCTCGGGGTGCTCATCGGCGGCCAGCTCTCGCGCCGGCTGCGCAAGGCGGCGGCCGCGGCGGGCCGGGTCGCCCAGGGGCAGACGGACGTACGGGTCAGGGAGGCCGTCGGCGGGGTCGTCCGCGACGAGACGGATGAGCTGGCGCGGGCGGTCGACGCGCTGACCGACGCGCTGAACGAGCGGATCGAGGCGGAGCGCCGGGTCACCGCGGACATCGCCCATGAGCTGCGCACCCCGGTGACCGGGCTGCTCACGGCGGCCGAGCTGCTGCCGCCGGGCCGCCCCACCGAGCTGGTACGGGACCGGGCCCAGGCGATGCGCACGCTGGTCGAGGACGTCCTGGAGGTGGCCCGCCTGGACAGTGCGTCGGAGCGGGCGGAGCTCCAGGAGCTGCCGCTCGGCGAGTTCGTCAGCCGTCGGATCGGGCTGCTGGACCCCGATGTGACCGTACGGGTGGTGCACGAGTCGTGGGTCTCCACCGATCCGCGCCGGCTGGAGCGCATCCTCGGCAATCTGCTGGGGAACGCCGCCAAGCACGGCTCCACCCCGGTGGAGGTCACGGTCGAGGGCCGGGTGGTGCGGGTCCGCGACCACGGTCCGGGCTTCCCGGAGGAGCTGCTGCGGGACGGGCCGAGCCGGTTCCGTACCGGAAGCATGGACCGGGCCGGGCACGGGCACGGTCTCGGCCTGACGATCGCGGCGGGCCAGGCGCGGGTGCTCGGGGCCCGGCTGACCTTCCGCAACGCGGCGCCCTCGGGTGCGGCGGAGGGCACGGGCGGGGCGATCGCGGTGCTGTGGCTGCCGGAGCACGCGCCGACGGTGACGGGGAGCTTCCCGGTACTGCGGATGGCGGACCAGCGGCAGCCGTCGGACTGAGCGGCGCGCACCTGTCCGGCAGCACGACCGACCTGCGGGCCTGTCCGGCGGTGTGCGGAAGCCTGCGGGCCTGCCCGGCGCCCGCGAACCGGGGACGGAAGAACGCCGACGGCGACCCCGAGGAGTGAGCCGTGAGGCTGTCCTCGACGTCGCCGTCGGTCGGGTGACCCGGGCGCACGCCCCGGGTACCGGGGTGTAACGGGTCCACTGAACTCTCTTCGGTTGTGCTGCGCGGCCGGGTGCCGGGCTCCGGCTGACGCCGGGCGTCGGGTGCCGTCGGGCCGCGCGGTTACGCCGGCCGGATCAGATGGAGACGTGCACCGAGCGGAGGAACGCGGCCGGGTTCAGCGCCGAGCCGTAGTTCGGGCTGGTGCGGATCTCGAAGTGCAGGTGCGGGCCGCTGGAGTTTCCGGTGTTGCCGGACAGCGCGATCTTCTCGCCCGTCTTGACCTGCTCGCCGATCTTCACGTTGACCTTCGACAGGTGCGCGTACTGCGAGTACTTGCCGTTGGAGTGCTTGATCACGATGGCGTTGCCGTACGCGGGGCCGTCACCGGCGCCGTTCGGGCCGGCCTTCACGACGGTGCCGGTGTGGGCGGCCGTGACCGTGGTGCCGATCGGCACGGCGAAGTCCTGGCCGGAGTGCTTGGCGGCCCAGCGGGCGCCACCGGTGCCGTAGCTGGCGGTCAGCTTGTACTTCTTGACCGGGGTCTTCCAGGAGGCGGCGTTCTTCTTCGCGGCCTTCTTCTTGTCCTCGGCCTTCTTCTTGGCGTCGGAGGCCTTCTTCGCGGCCGCCTTCTTGGCCGCGTCGGCCGCCTTGCCCTGCGCGGCCGCCTGGGCGGCGACCGAGTCGGCGGTCGTGCTCGCGGCGAGGGGAGCTGCGGCGGCCTCGGTGCCGCCGGAGGCGAACGCCGTTCCGGCACCCAGCACCACGGACGCCCCCAGGCCGGCGGCCAGGACGGCGCCACGGACGCGGAAGGCGGACGGGCGAATGGTGTGCTGGTTCGTTGCGCGCTTCATACGAGGAAGTCCTCCGAAGGTGAGTGGACCCGGCGTGCTGTCCGGGCTTGCTCCACCTTGGTAACCCGCACCCCCGCCGGTGCTCAAACACCCCGTCTACGAAGAAAAGCCGTAGAAGAGGCCGGGGGAATTGGCCGGAGTTGTCCCTCCCGGTGAGCCGTCGCCGACCACGAAATCCTTCGCGCGAAAGGGGTTTAACGCCTGCTCCATGCGGGCTTTTCCGGACATGGCACCGCGAAACGGCTGTATCGCCCAGAACATCGGAAGGGCCTGCCGACGCCGGGCCGAAGGTCCCGCGGCCGGTCACGGCCCTTTCTACTGGCGCGGGTAGTAGGCCTGTTTCGGCCTGTGCGCCTTGTCACCGCCGGTGGGACCTAAGTCCTTCCGATTCGGGACCTTCGGCCTGCTACTTCACTACGCTGACGGGAAAGCGGCACCGCATCCCCGGGGGACCCCATGACGGCCGAGAACACCCACGCACTGGACGGCATCGAGCTCGCGGACGCCGTCGCGTCCATCCGCAACCAGCTCATCGACGCGGCGACCCGGGCCACGGACCACCCGGTCTCCTTCGCGGTCGGCGACATCCAGATGGAGTTCACCCTCGAACTGCGCCGGGAGGCGAAGGCGGGCGGCAAGGTGAAGGCCTGGGTGGTCGAGGCGGGCGCGGACGCCGCCCGCGCCACGGGCCGCACGCACAAGGTGGCCTTCACCCTGACCCCGCGCAGCGCCGCGACGGGCGAGGCATGGGAGATCGGGACCGAGGACGACGGGTCGACGGCGGGCTTCGGCGGGGCGTCCCGCCCGTGAGTGCGACGGGCGCCCAGGTCACGCACCTCGCCGACCGCACGGTGGTCGTCACCGCGATCCAGCAGGGCAGCGGCGTCCTGCTCACCGACCGGCTGGTCCTCACCTGCGCCCACGTGGTCAAGTCGGGCTCCGTCCACATCGCCCACCCCGCCCTGCCGGGGCGGATACGGGCCACCGTCGCCTGGATCGACTACCGACTGGACGTGGCCCTGCTGGAGGCCCTGGAGCCGGTGCGCCCGGTCCCGCCCGTGCGGCTCGGCGTGATCGACACCCGCCAGGCGATACCCGGCTGCGAGATCACCGGCTTCCCGCGCGTCCAGCGCTACGGACCCGACCGGCGGCTGGAGGCGGACCAGTACACGGCGACGGTCCTGCCCGTGGCGGGCCAGGTCCGCGACCTGCTGGTCTGTGATCTGGACGGCCCGCCCGCCGCCCACCCGGACGACGAGCCGGCCGCCCTGTCCGGGCTCTCCGGCGGCCCCGTCTTCATCGGGGACGTGCTGCTGGGCGTGGCCCGCCAGGTGCCCCGGCAACGCGACGGCCGCCGGGTCGAGTGCGTACCGCTGGAACGGGTCCTGGCGGCGGAGCCGTTCGTACAGACCTGCCGCACGGCGGGCGTCGATCTGCGCCACGAACGGGTCCACGGACATTTCCCGGGGGATCAGCGGTACGAGGCGGAGTACGCCCAGGCGCTGGGCGTCGCGTACCGCCGGATGAAGATCTTCGGCCTCGACGAGCTGAGCAGGCACGACTCGGAGTGGGACCTGAAAACGGCCTACCTCAGTCTGGAGGCCCAGTCGCAGGACCGCGCCGCCCCCGGCTCTCCGCTCCCCCGGCGCATCGACGACCTCCTCGCCGACCGTCCCCGGATCCTGCTGCGCGGCGAGGCGGGCGCGGGCAAGACGACCCTGCTGTGGTGGCTGGCCTCACACGCCTCGGCCCGCACCCTTGAGGACGACTTGGCGCCGTTGAACGGCCTGGTCCCGCTCGTCGTCCCGCTGCGGACCCTGCGCGCCCGCGGCGGCACGTTCCCGAGCCCGGCGGAGCTGTCGGGTGCGGCGGGCCTGGTGGCGGACGCGGCCCCGGAGGGCTGGACGGGCCGGGTCCTGGCGTCGGGCCGGGCGTTACTCCTGGTGGACGGCCTGGACGAGGTGCCGCCCGAGGACCGCGAGCAGGCGCACACCTGGCTCGCCCAGCTGCTGGCCCGCTACCCGGAGACCCGCTGCGTCGCGACCGTACGGCCGCTCGCCGTCGAGCCGGACTGGCTGCGGTCGGAGGGCTTCGAGGAACTGCGCCTGCTGCCGATGCGGACCGAGGACATCCAGGCGTTCGTGGCTTCCTGGCACCGGGCGGCCCGGCTGTCCGAGCAGGACGACCCCGAGCGGCTCGACCGGCTCGACCGGCTCGAACATGACCTGGCCCGCCAGTTCGACCAGAACGCCACGCTCCGCGACCTGGCCCGTACGCCCCTGCTCTGCGCGGTGATCTGCGCCCTGCACCGCCGCCGCGACGGCTTCCTCCCGGATACCCGCTGGCAGCTCTACCGCTCGGCCCTGGAGTTGCTCCTCGGCGATCGCGACGACCGCCGCCGGATGGGCAAGCCCGAGGGCGTCCATCTGCGCGTCGAGGAGCAAGCCCAGATCTTCCAGCGCATCGCGGTCTGGCTGGTCCGCGACGGCCAGTCGGAGTTGACCCGCGCCCAGGCGCTGCGCCACCTCCGGAGCGCCCTGCCAGGGATGAAGCGGGTGAGTGCCCAGGGCCCTCCGGAGCAGATCCTCACCTATCTGCTGAACCGCAGCGGCCTGCTCCGGGAGCACGGCGACGACACCTACCAGTTCATCCACCGCACCTTCCAGGACTACCTGGCCGCGAAGGAGCTCGTCGAGGACGAACACCTCGGGGAACTGCGGAGCCACGCGAACGAGGAGCACTGGCAGGACGTGATCCTGCTGGCGGCGGGACACTGCGGCCGTCGTGACCTGGCAGTGCTGGTGAGCGGCCTGCTGGATGCGGGAGAGCGACACGAGGAGGGGTCGATCGAGCGCATGCGCCTGTGGGTCCGGGCCGCTCTCTGCGCCCAGCACGCGGCCTACTTGGACGAAGCGGTAAGCGAGCGGGTCCGGCGCAGCACCGCGGCGCTGTTCCCGCCGACGGACGACAAGCAGGTGCGCGCGCTGGTCCGGCTGGGATCGGCCGCGCTGGATTTCCTGCCCGCGCCCGGTCGGCTGGACCGTGAGGATCCGTCCGTCAGGAACGTGGCGGAGCTGATCGTGCGGGTCGGGGGCGCCCTCGGTGTCCCGCATGCCCGGGCCTGGCTGCGGTCCTACCCCGGCCTGAGCGGCCTCTTCGGTTCCGCCTGGCCCTTCTTCCCGCCCGAGGAGTACGCCGCCGACGTGCTGGCCCACTGCCTTGCCTCGGCCACCGCCCTCGTGGTGGGCGACCGGAAGCGGCTGAGGGCCCTGCGGCACATACCGGCGGTCAAGGTCCTGGT
Source organism: Streptomyces sp. man185 (assembly GCA_002551355.1). Classification (GTDB taxonomy): domain Bacteria; phylum Actinomycetota; class Actinomycetes; order Streptomycetales; family Streptomycetaceae; genus Streptomyces. Next base: position 27,257 of record NTHE01000001.1, read on the forward strand.
ACTGACGTCGGACCTGCCCGAGGAGGAGATCGGTGCGGCGTTGAAGGGCCGCCGGATCGACGTGCTCGGCATCGACACGAACGCGCTGCTCGTCCGCCTCTCCCACCTCGACGCACTCGCGGACACCGTGTCGATGCTGAACATCTCCGCGTGCCCCGGGGTACGCGATCTGACGCCGCTCGCCGGGCTTCGCCGTCTGCACAGCCTCAGCCTGGACGCGCAGGGGATGTGTCCCGCCGAACTGGCGGCACTGGCACGGCTCGACCGCCTGATCGTTCTGGAGCTGAACAACCTCACGGTAGGCGGGGTGAGCGAGATCGCCGCCCACCCCGGCATCGAGTCTCTGAAGGTGACGAGCGATCGTCCCCTCGTGCTGGACGGACTCGACGCCTGGACTTCGCTCAGGAACCTGGAGATCTCCGAGGCCGCCGCGTTCGACGACGCCCTCGCCGCGCTGCGGGAGCACCCCCGCATCACCCGCCTCGGCCTCACCGCGTTCCCCTGGGCGCACCGGCCCGACCGCAAGCACTGCGCCCCCGCCGTCGAGCACCTGGCCGTGCAGGCCCCTCACCACGGCGAGGACATGGGGATGCTGCGGAAGCTCTTCCCCGGGGTCACGGACCTCACCGTGGACGCCTCGGCACGGCGCGTACTGGACCTCACTTCCCTGCACACCTGGCCGAACCTCCGCGTGGAGGTGACCGGGCTGGAGCACCCCCGTCTCATCGGGGCGGAAGAGCTGGGCGACCGGCTCACCGTCACCCCGTACTGACCCACGGAAAGGGGCTGCCCCGGACCGGTACGGATACCGGTTCCGGGGCAGCCCCTCAGCGCGGGCTCAGGCCCTACGTGCGCGTCACGCGTCCTTCGTGAGGTTCGGGCCGGCGCCGCCTGCCGCCTGCTCGATCGGCGGGACGTCCGGCAGAGCCGACTTCTCCTCGCCGCGGAAGGTGAACGTCTTCTCGTCACCCTCGCCCTCGGTGCCCACGACCACGATGTGACCGGGACGCAGCTCACCGAAGAGGATCTTCTCGGAGAGGATGTCCTCGATCTGCCGCTGGATCGTCCGGCGCAGCGGCCGGGCGCCCATCACGGGGTCGTAGCCCTTCTTCGCGAGCAGCGTCTTGGCCTCGCCGCTGAGCTCGATGCCCATGTCGCGGTCCTTGAGACGCTCGTCGACCTTGGCGAGCATGAGGTCGACGATCTGGATGATGTCTTCCTCGGTCAGCTGGTGGAAGACCACCGTGTCGTCGACACGGTTGAGGAATTCCGGCCGGAAGTGCTGCTTGAGCTCTTCGTTGACCTTGGTCTTCATCCGCTCGTAGTTCGTCTTGACGTCGCCCTGGGCGGCGAAGCCCAGGTTGAAGCCCTTCGAGATGTCCCGGGTCCCGAGGTTGGTCGTCATGATGATGACCGTGTTCTTGAAGTCCACGACCCGACCCTGGGAGTCGGTCAGGCGACCGTCCTCCAGAATCTGGAGCAGGGAATTGAAGATATCGGGGTGGGCCTTCTCGACCTCGTCGAAGAGGACGACGGAGAACGGCTTGCGGCGCACCTTCTCGGTGAGCTGGCCGCCCTCCTCGTAGCCCACGTAGCCGGGGGGCGAACCGAAGAGGCGGGAAACCGTGTGCTTCTCGCTGAACTCCGACATGTCGAGGGAGATCAGCGCGTCCTCGTCGCCGAAGAGGAATTCGGCGAGCGTCTTGGAGAGCTCGGTCTTACCGACACCGGACGGGCCGGCGAAGATGAACGAGCCACCGGGGCGCTTCGGGTCCTTCAGGCCGGCTCGCGTACGGCGGATCGCCTGCGAAAGGGCCTTGATGGCGTCCTTCTGCCCGATGACGCGCTTGTGGAGCTCGTCCTCCATGCGCAGCAGACGGGAGGACTCCTCCTCCGTCAGCTTGAAGACCGGGATTCCGGTGGCCGTGGCCAGGACTTCGGCGATGAGCTCGCCGTCGACCTCGGCGACGACGTCCATGTCGCCGGCCTTCCACTCCTTCTCGCGCTTGGCCTTCGCCGCCAGCAGCTGCTTCTCCTTGTCGCGGAGGGAAGCCGCCTTCTCGAAGTCCTGGGAGTCGATGGCCGACTCCTTGTCGCGGCGGACGCCCGCGATCTTCTCGTCGAACTCGCGGAGGTCCGGCGGCGCGGTCATCCGGCGGATGCGCATCCGGGATCCGGCCTCGTCGATCAGGTCGATCGCCTTGTCCGGCAGGAAGCGGTCCGAGATGTACCGGTCGGCCAGGGTCGCGGCCTGGACGAGGGCCTCGTCCGTGATGGAGACCCGGTGGTGGGCCTCGTAACGGTCGCGCAGGCCCTTGAGGATCTCGATGGTGTGCGGCAGCGACGGCTCCGCGACCTGGATGGGCTGGAAGCGGCGCTCGAGGGCCGCGTCCTTCTCCAGGTGCTTGCGGTACTCGTCGAGCGTGGTGGCGCCGATGGTCTGGAGCTCACCGCGCGCCAGCATGGGCTTCAGGATCGAAGCCGCGTCGATGGCGCCTTCCGCGGCACCCGCACCGACCAGCGTGTGGAGCTCGTCGATGAACAGGATGATGTCGCCGCGGGTGCGGATCTCCTTGAGAACCTTCTTCAGGCGCTCCTCGAAGTCACCCCGGTACCGCGAACCGGCGACCAGGGCGCCGAGGTCCAGGGTGTAGAGGTGCTTGTCCTTGAGGGTCTCGGGCACCTCGCCCTTGACGATCGCCTGGGCCAGGCCCTCGACGACCGCCGTCTTGCCGACACCGGGCTCGCCGATGAGGACCGGGTTGTTCTTGGTCCGGCGGGACAGCACCTGCATGACCCGCTCGATCTCCTTCTCGCGCCCGATGACCGGGTCGAGCTTGGACTCACGAGCGGCCTGGGTGAGATTCCGGCCGAACTGGTCGAGCACCAGGGACGTGGAGGGCGTGCCCTCGGCGGGACCGCCTGCGGTGGCCGCCTCCTTGCCGCCCGAGTAACCGGAAAGCAGCTGGATGACCTGCTGCCGGACCCGGTTCAGGTCGGCGCCCAGCTTCACGAGGACCTGGGCGGCGACGCCCTCGCCCTCGCGGATCAGGCCGAGCAGGATGTGCTCGGTGCCGATGTAGTTGTGGCCCAGCTGAAGGGCCTCGCGGAGCGACAGCTCCAGGACCTTCTTGGCTCGCGGGGTGAAGGGGATGTGCCCGGAAGGAGCCTGCTGGCCCTGCCCGATGATCTCCTCCACCTGCTGGCGGACCGCCTCGAGCGAAATCCCGAGGCTCTCCAGGGCCTTAGCGGCGACACCCTCACCCTCGTGGATCAGGCCCAGGAGGATGTGCTCGGTGCCGATGTAGTTGTGGTTGAGCATCCGGGCTTCTTCCTGAGCCAGGACGACAACCCGCCGCGCGCGGTCGGTGAACCTCTCGAACATCGTTAATCGCTCCTCAGAGCGGTCGGTCAGTGAGGGGTCGGTCCCCTCCCAGTCCTTCCGCATGCTAGTCCCGCAGGACGGGACAGCTCATTCCAACTGCCGACATCCGTCCGGATCACCCCGCACCGGGCGGGGATTCTTACTGCCGAACAGCTGACAACTGCTCCAACCCGATGGTGCGAGACGATGTTCCCGCAGGCCAGGCAGATACCCCTTTCGCCAGTACGCCGATGGCGAACGTGAGACGTCTCGGCCAGCGTGTCGCCCCTTCCCACTAGGAAAGTCTTACCCGCAATCACTGACAGTCCATGCGGCGCGCCCCGGTTCCCTCCGCTACGGGCGAACACCCTTGCGCTGTTGAATGCTCTCGCGCGCCCCCACAGCCGGGACGGAACGTGATGCACCGGGAACCCTGCGTAACCCTGGGGGTGGTTCGGCGGTTCATCGGACATGACCCCCACCGTCCCGCAGCCACGATCATCGCCCGATGCCGCTCCGGGTTCCGCCGACGACGCGCTCGCCCGGCGGTACGCGAAGGAGCTGGGGTGGGCCACCGCGGGACGGGATCCGCTGCGCCTGCTCACCGGGGTGCGCTTCGATGTGCTGGAGCTGCCCGCCGAGGCCGGTCACGCCGTGCTTCGGCGCGGTGTGCGCACGGGCCCCGTGCTGCTTTCCGGTACCCGCATGGGGCTGCTGGTCGCCGCGGGCGGCGCCGATGAGCTGCCGGGGCTGCTCGACTGGCTGGAGTGGGGCCCGGTCGCTCCGGACCTGACCGCCGCGGGTGTGGGGGGCCGCGTCACGGCCCCGCCTCTCCCGGGCGCCCCGGGGGCCTCGCCGGGGGCCGCTGTGTGGCTGCGGCCCCCAGAGCCGAGGCGTGCGCCCGAGCCGGCGCTGCCGGCCCTCGCGGGCTTCGGGAGCAGCGGTGGGGATGCCCCCGATCTCGTACGCCTGGTGGACGCGGCGGCTACGGAATGCCATCGGGTCCGCTTGTCGTGCGCCCGTTCCGGGGTGCCGACAGGGGTGCTGACAAGAGGTGCGGCAGATCAGCCGTTGGCCTTCTCGTAAGCCTCACGGATCTCGGCGGGAACGCGGCCGCGGTCATTCACATTGTGGCCGTTCTCCCGCGCCCACCGGCGGATTTCCGCGGTGTCCTTGTTACCGCCGGACACGGCGCGGCCCTTGCCACGGCCCGTGGCGGCACGGCCACCGGTGCGACGTCCACCCTTGGTGTAGGGCTCGAGAAGGCCGCGAAGCTTGTCCGCGTTGGCCGTGGTGAGGTCGATCTCGTACGTCTTGCCGTCAAGGGCGAACGTGACGGTCTCGTCGGCCTCGACACCGTCGAGGTCATCGACAAGAAGGACCTGAACCTTCTGTGCCACGGGATTTCCTTTCATCGAAAATGGAGTACGCGGAAAGGAAACCGCTTTTCCCCCGAAAACACAAACCCCCGGGAGAGGTTCAGCAGCCCGGGAAGGCGGGAAACGTGCGCGATTCGGACATAGGGTTGCAGGTCCTTCTGCAGATCACAGGTGCAGAAGCATCCGGCTGTTGCCCAAGGTGTTCGGCTTCACTCGTTCGAGACCGAGGAACTCCGCGACACCCTCGTCGTAGGAACGCAGCAGCTCACTGTAGACATCGGTGTCGACCGGAGTCTCTCCGATCTCGACGAAGCCGTGCTTCGCGAAGAAGTCCACTTCGAAGGTGAGACAGAAAACCCGCCGCACACCGAGCCATCGCGCGGTCTGCAAGAGCTTGTCCAGCACGTGATGCCCGACTCCCTCGCCCTTCGTGCGGGGGTCGACGGCGAGGGTCCGTACTTCCGCCAGGTCTTCCCACATGACATGAAGTGCGCCGCATCCGATGACCGTCGCGTCCTCGTCGCGTTCCGCGACCCAGAACTCCTGGATGTCCTCGTAAAGGGTGACGGTCGCTTTGTCGAGCAGGATGCCCCCGGACACGTACCCGTCGAGGAGTCGTCGCACCGACCCGACATCACTCGTCCTGGCCCGCCGGACGGTGATGGCGGGCTTATTTACCGACGGGTCGGTATGGAGTTCGGTATCCGGATCGTTTTGCGGCTGCTCTGAGGACATGCCCCGACGCTATCGCCCGCTCTCCGGCGTCGCGTCATCGGTCGGTGCGTCATCTCCGGCGGAGTCGGAGGTCGGTTCCGCGGGGGTGCCGGGGGTGGTTTCGGCAGAGATGCCGGGGGTGGTTTCCACGGGATTGGGGGAAACCATACGAACAGCGTCCTGCAGTGCTTCGCGCTGCTCCGCGGACATCATGCCGAAGAACGCGACAAGTGCGGCGGCGGGGTTGTCACTGTGTGACCAGGCTTCGTTCATCAGTGCGGCCGAGTAGGCGGCCCTGGTGGAGACGGCCGTATATCGATAGGCCCGGCCGTCGACTTCCCTGCGCACCCAGCCCTTCTGATGGAGATTGTCCATTACCGTCATCACGGTCGTGTAGGCGATGGACCGTTCCTGCTGAAGGTCCTCAAGGACTTCCCGCACCGTGACCGGTCGGTTCCATTGCCAGACACGCGTCATCACGGCGTCTTCGAGGTCTCCCAATTGACGGGGCACGGGATCACTTTAGTGCTAGATGTCCCGAATGTTCTGCTCTTTACCCAGCAAAAAGCGCACGGCTCTCACGAGTCGTGCGCTGCGGGGGCGCGCCGGGGAGACGCGGGGCGGCGGGCCGGGAAGATACCGGGCGGACGGGCCGCTTGCGCGGTCAGACGTTCTCCGGACGAGCGGTCTGCTTTGCGGATTCCGCGCGGGCGATCGCCGCGTCCACCGCACCGTCCTCCTTGGCCTTGTTCGGACCACCTTGGCTCTTGACGATGATCACGATCAGGGAGACGAAGAAGACGGCCATCACCACGGGCGGCACGAGCGCGGATACATAGTCCATGCCGTCCAGAGTAGCGAGCCCGCAACGGCCCGACGCGGCGACCTCCCGGCGGAGGCCGCCGCGTCGGATGTCACCGGAAGGGTCAGCCGGCCGCCCGCTCCTCGGACGGAGGCGGCGTCGGCCGGCGGCGCGGCGGGAAGACCTCGGAGGGCTTGGGCATCGGGCGGTCGCCGGGCTTCTGCGGGTGGCTCGGGGCGGCCGGGGGCCTGGGCCGGTCCGGTTCCCGGGCGGCGGCGCGCCCGCCTGGCAGGGCCAGCAGTCGGCTGCGGGGGCCGGGGGCCGCGAGCCCGGCGGAGCGGCCGGCCAGCCGGGCCCGTACGGATCGCTCGGCGAGCACCTGACAGCGCTCCAGGAGGGCAGCCGCGAGCGGCCCTCCGCGCAGGGCCCGCAGAGCGGCCAGATCGTCCGGGCGGGGGTCGTAGCCGGCCGCCAGGGCGTCCTGGAGCAGCTCCAGATAGCCGGTGGCGGAGCCGGGGAGGGCATTGCGGTAGCGGGCGAGGTCGGCGAGGAGGAACGCTCGCAGCCGACCCGCCTCGCCGACCGCCTCGTCCACGGAGCCCGCGAGCCGCAGGCAGTCCTGGACGTCCTCGTCGGACAGGGGCGTGGGGTGGAGGGCGATGGCGAGGGCACGTCGGAGCACCCGCAGCTCGTCCGCGCTGAACGCCATGCCGCCTCGTGAACCGTAGGGCGTGGGCATAGCGCGACAATACGTGCTAAATGGACAAAATCCGTTTAACTGGTCGTCGGTGGCGCGGCGCGCCCGGACGGTCCCTCGGCCCCGCCGTCGGCCGTTCCCGCAGGTACGCCGGGCCCCGCGGCGCGCCGCCCTACGAGCGGGACACGTTCCGCTCGTACACCAGGCGCAGCCCGATGAGCGTCAGCCACGGCTCGTGCTCGTCGATGACCGAGGACTCCCCCAACACCATCGGAGCAAGGCCGCCCGTCGCGATGACGGTGACATCGTCCGGGTCGGCGGCCAGCTCCTTCTTCATCCGGGCCACCACCCCGTCGACCTGGCCGGCGAAGCCGTAGATGATGCCGGACTGCATGGCCTCGACGGTGTTCTTGCCGATCACGCTGCGCGGCCGGGCCAGCTCGATCTTGCGGAGCTGGGCGCCCCGGACGCCGAGCGCCTCGACCGAGATCTCGATGCCGGGGGCGATCACCCCGCCCGCGTACTCGCCGCGCGGGGAGACCGCGTCGAAGGTGGTGGCGGTGCCGAAGTCGACGACGATCGCCGGGCCCCCGTACAGCTCGACGGCGGCGACCGCGTTGATGATGCGGTCCGCGCCGACCTCCTTGGGGTTGTCCATCAGGATCGGCACGCCCGTCTTGACGCCCGGCTCGACCAGCACGGCGGGGACGTCGCCGTAGTAGCGGCGGGTGACCTCGCGGAGCTCGTGCAGGACCGAGGGGACGGTGGCGCAGATCGCGATGCCCTCGATGCCGTCGCCCAGCTCCATACCGAGCAGCGGGTGCATGCCCATCAGGCCCTGGAGCAGGACGGCCAGCTCGTCGGCGGTGCGCCGGGCGTCGGTGGAGATCCGCCAGTGCTCGACGATCTCCTCGCCGTCGAAGAGGCCGAGGACCGTGTGCGTGTTGCCGACGTCGATGGTGAGCAGCATCAGGCGTCGGCCCCGTCCCCGGCGGAGGAGGCGTCGCGGAAGTCCAGGCCGATGTCGAGGATCGGCGAGGAGTGGGTGAGCGCCCCGACCGCGAGATAGTCGACGCCCGCGTCCGCGTAGGCGCGGGCCGAGTCGAGGGTGAGGCGGCCCGACGACTCCAGGATCGCCCGCCCGTCGACCAGGGCCACCGCCTCGGCGGTCTCGGCCGGGGTGAAGTTGTCCAGCAGGATCAGGTCGACGCCCGCGTCCAGCACCTCGCGGACCTGGTCCATCGTGTCGACCTCGACCTCGATGGGCAGCTCCGGGAACTCGGCGCGGACCCGCTTGAACGCCTCGGCGACGCCGCCCGCCGCGATCACGTGGTTGTCCTTGACCAGCGCCGCGTCGGAGAGCGACATCCGGTGGTTGACGCCGCCGCCGCAGCGCACCGCGTACTTCTCCAGCGCGCGCAGGCCCGCCGTCGTCTTACGGGTGTCGCGGACCTCGGCCCTGGAGCCCTCCAGTACGTCCGCCCAGGCGCGGGTGGCGGTCGCGATGCCGGAGAGGCGGCAGAGCAGGTTCAGTGCGCTGCGCTCGCCGGTCAGGAGGTCGCGGGTGCGGGTGGTGACGGTCAGCAGCTTCTGGCCGGGGACGATCCGGTCGCCGTCCTCGACGTGCCGCTCGACCTCGAACTCCTCGGTGCAGACGATCGACAGGACCGCCTCAGCGACCCGGAGCCCGGCGACCACGCCAGCCTCGCGTGCCGTGAAGTCACCGGTGATCACGGCGTCCTCGGGGACGGTCGCCACGGTCGTGACGTCCACCCCGCCGTCGAGGTCCTCCTCGATCGCCACATGGGCGACGTCCTCGACCTGTACGGGGTCGAGCCCCGCCTGGGCCAGCAGCAGGGCGAGCGCGGGGTCCAGGCCGCACTCCAGGGCTTCGGGGTCGAATCCGTCGTCACCGCCGCAGCCGCAGCCGTCGCCGCAGCCGCCCCCCGAGGCCTGTGACGGGGCGGGCGCGCCGACGCTGATCAGCGGAACGTCCACGGGTGTGGGGCGCGGATTCTCTTCGGGCGTGCTCACGGTGACGGCTCCTCGGGGGCGTGGCGGGTGGTACTTCGCGTGGTGTCGGCGCCGCCCTGGGGTGTGCGGCGGAGCTGCTGCTTCCAGCAGTGTGCTCAATCCGACGGGCGTACGGGCGGGAATGCGGCGGTCTCCGTGCGGTGGACGACCGGGGTGCGGTCCGGCGCGATGCGGACGACCAGGTGGCGGCGGCCGTGGGCGTCGTCGCGGTCGGGCCGGTCCTCGCGCCAGTGGCAGCCGCGGGTCTCCTCGCGTTCCCGGGCGGCGGCGACCAGGACCCGGGAGACCAGGAGCAGGTTGGTGACCTCCCAGGCTTCGACCCCGGGGACGACGGCCTTGGAGACCCTGGGCCCGTCCGCGTCGGCGGCGGCCTCGCGGTGGAGGGACTCCAGCTCCTCGGCGGCGGCGGCCAGGGAGGCGGCGGAGCGCAGGACCCCGGCGCCCCGGGTCATGGTGCGCTGGATCGCCGTTCGGGCCTCGGGGGCCAGCAGCGGGGCCGGGTCGTCAAACGCCCCGGGGTCGTTCGCCGGTTCGGTGCGGGGCGGGCGGACCTCGGCGATGTCGGCGGCGATGCGCTCGGAGAAGACCAGGCCCTCCAGGAGGGAGTTGGACGCCAGCCTGTTGGCCCCGTGCACCCCGGTGCAGGCGACCTCGCCGCAGGCGTACAGGCCGGGGACGGTCGTGCGCCCCCGCAGGTCGGTGCGGACGCCGCCGGAGGCGTAGTGCGCGGCCGGGGCGACCGGGATCGGCTCGGTCACCGGGTCGATGCCGTGCGACCGGCAGGCGGCCAGGATGGTGGGGAAGCGCTGCTCCCACATGGCCGCACCGAAGTGCCGGGCGTCCAGATACATGTGCTCGGCGCCTTGGTCGAGCATCCGGCGGGTGATGGCCTTGGCGACGATGTCGCGCGGGGCCAGCTCGGCCAGCTCGTGCTGCCCGAGCATGAAGCGGACGCCGTCGCCGTCGACGAGGTGCGCGCCCTCGCCCCGTACGGCCTCGGAGACCAGCGGCTGCTGGCCCTCGGAGTCCGCGCCGAGGAACAGGACGGTGGGGTGGAACTGGACGAACTCCAGGTCGGAGACCTCAGCCCCGGCCCGCAGCGCGAGCGCCACGCCGTCGCCGGTGGAGACGGAGGGGTTGGTGGTGGCGGAGAAGACCTGGCCCATGCCGCCGGTGGCGAGGACCACCGAGGGGGCCCGGACCGCGCCGACGCCGTCGTGCTGGCCCTCGCCCATGACATGCAGCGAGACGCCCGCCGTACGGCCTTCGGCGTCGGTGAGCAGGTCCAGGACGAGCGCGTTCTCGATGGTGTGCAGGGCGGCCTCGCGGACCGCCTCGACCAGGGCACGGGAGATCTCCGCGCCGGTCGCGTCACCGCCCGCGTGGGCGATGCGGCGGCGGTGGTGGCCGCCCTCGCGGGTCAGCGCTATGTCGCCGCTGTCGGTGGTGTCGAAGTGCGCCCCGGTGGTGATCAGCCGGCGTACGGCGTCGGGGCCCTCGGTGACCAGGGTGCGCACGGCCTCCTCGTCGCAGAGGCCCGCGCCCGCGACGAGGGTGTCGTCGAGGTGCTGCTCGGGGGTGTCTCCCTCGCCGAGCGCGGCGGCGATGCCGCCCTGGGCCCAGCGGGTCGAGCCGTCGTCGAGGCGGGCCTTGGTGACGACGACGGTGTCCAGGCCGGCCGCGGCGCAGCGCAGCGCCGTGGTGAGCCCGGCGACGCCGGAGCCGACCACCACGACGTCCGCGTCGATGGCCCAGCCGGGGGCGGGGGCGGTCAGCCGTATTCCGGTCACGTCAGGGCTCCGAAGGTGAGGGGGATGTTGTCGATGAGGCGGGTGTCCCCGACCCGGGCCGCGACGGCGAGGATCGCCTCCCCGCTCTCGCGGTCGTCCGGGATCTCGGTGAAGTCCGCCGGGTCCACCAGGGCCAGGTAGTCCAGGGTGAGCGGAATCCGGTCCCGGGCGGCGGCCTCGTCCAGGATCGTCCGGGCGGCGGCGCGGACGGCGGCGGGCGCCCCGTTGGGCCGGGCCAGCGCGACGGCCTGGGCGTCGGCGGCGGCGCGGGCCTCGCCGAGCCGGTTGAGCCCGGCGGCCCGGTCGCCGCCGGGCGTGGTGGCCTTGGCCCGCTCGTGCAGGGCTTGCTGGGCGGCGAGCCGGTCCTGGGCCGCGAACAGGGCGCGGGGCAGGGCGAGGGCGGTGTGCCGCTCCTGCGGGGAGAGGAAGCGGTTGCGGCTGGAGAGCGCCAGGCCGTCCGCGTCCCGGACGGTGGGGACGCCGGTGATCCGGACGCCGAAATTCAGGTCCCGGACCATGCGGCGGATCAGGGCGAGCTGCTGGGCGTCCTTCTGACCGTAGAACGCGTTGTCGGGGCGGGTGAGGTGGAGGAGCTTGGCGACGACGGTCAGCATCCCGTCGAAGTGCCCGGGGCGGGCCGCGCCTTCGAGGCGCTCGCCCATGGGGCCGGCGGTGATCCGGACCTGGGGCTCGCCGCCCGGATAGACCTCGTCCACACCGGGGGCGAAGACCGCGTCGGCCCCCGCCGCCGCGGCGATCTCCAGGTCGGCGTCCAGGGTGCGCGGATAGCGGTCCAGGTCGGCGGCCTCGCCGAACTGGAGCGGGTTCACGAAGACGGTGGCCACGACCTGTCCGTCCGCACCGGCCGCTTCGCGGGCCGCGCGGATCAGGGTGGCGTGGCCCTCGTGGAGCGCGCCCATCGTCATGACGACGGCCCGCTCGGCCCCGGCGGGGCGGGACAGCGCGTCCAGCTCGGCGGCGGTGCGCAGGAGGGCGGTCCTCGCCGTGCGCGTCATCGGGCCTCCCCCGCTCCCGTACAGCCGATGGTCGTCCGGCCGGCGATCGTCCCGCCGGTGACTGTCCGGCTGGTGACTGTGCCGCTGGTGATCGTCGTCATCGGGTCTCCCCCGCTCCGGGGCCGCCGGGGCGGCGCTCCTGGTCGGCCAGGACGACGAGCAGGTCCTCGGCCAGCTCGGCCTTGAGCAGGCCGTGGGCGAGCGCCCGGTCGGCCGTGGCGCGGGCCATCGCGAGATACCCGGCCACCGCCTGCGGGGCATGGGCGCGCAACTCGCCGACGTGGGCGGCGACCGTGCCCGCGTCGCCGCGCGCGACCGGGCCGGTCAGCGCGGCGTCACCGGAGCGCAGGGCGTTGTCCAGGGCCGCGCCGAGCAGCGGGCCGAGCATCCGGTCGGGGGCGGCGACCCCGGCCTTGGTCAGCAGCTCCATCGACTGGGCGACCAGGGTCACCAGGTGGTTCGCGCCCAGCGCGAGGGCCGCGTGGTAGAGCGGGCGGGACTCCTCGGCGATCCACTCGGGCTCGCCGCCCATCTCGATGACCAGGGCCTCGGCCGCGAGCCGCAGCTCCTCGGGGGCGGTGACGCCGAAGGAGCAGCCCGCGAGCCGCTGGACGTCGACGGCGGTGCCGGTGAACGTCATCGCGGGGTGCAGCGCGAGCGGCAGGGCCCCGGCCCGCAGCGCGGGCTCCAGCACGCGCGTCCCGTACCGCCCGGAGGTGTGGACGAGGAGCTGGCCGGGGCGTACGGCGCCGGTCTCGACGAGGCCCTCGACCAGCGTGGGCAGCACGTCGTCGGGGACGGTCAGGAGCACCAGCTCGGCGCGGGCCAGCACCTCGGCGGGCTCCACCACGGGCACGTCGGGGAGCAGGGCCGCGGCACGGCGGCGGGAGGCGTCGGAGACGCCGGACACGGCGACCGGGCGGTGTCCCGCGAGCTGCAGCGAGGCGGCGAGGGCGGGTCCGACCCGGCCGGCGCCGACGACGCCGACCGTGAGACGGGCGGGCCGGTCCCTCGCGTCGAGGGGTTCCTTCGAAACTGATGGGTTCACGTGGCGATGGCCTTCCGTTCCAGTCCGCGGGGGGTACCGGACGATTTCTCTGCATGCTACGCCAGCGTTTCGGGCAAGCACCCTCCACTGCCCACAGCCTGTGGATAACTTTGCGGACGGGCCGGAACGGCGTGGGCGCGCCGGCTGAAGTCCGGGTGATGATCGTCCCATGGCGACGATGGATGAGCAGGAGCAGCGGCGGCGCAGGCTGACCGCGTGGCGGGGGTCGCGGCGGGTGCCGGCCCGGGTGGGCGCGGACGGCACGCTGGGCGAGCGGCTGGCGGCGCCGGCCGCCGACGCCTCCTCCGTACACGATCCGGACGACTGGACCGATGTGTACGGGGGCGGGGTCGTCGCCGATCTGGAGCGGCGGGTGGCCCGGCTGCTGGGGATGGAGGCGGCGGCGTTCTTCCCGACCGGGACGATGACCCAGCAGGTCGCGCTGCGGTGCTGGGCAGGGCGCACGGGCGACGCGGCGGTGGCGCTGCATCCTTCCCCGAGCTCTTCATGAGCAGGGGAGACCCCATTGCCGCCCGGAGGTGCACGAGGGCGGTGCGCTGGGGGAGGTGAGCGGGCTGCGCACGGTGCATCCGACGTCCGGGCCGAGGCTGCCGAGCGCCGAGGAGGTCCGGGCCCCCCGACCTCGGGGTTCCGTCCTCAAACGCCGGACGGGCTGGAGATGCCGGGGCCCCGTCCGATCACCGGCCCCCGCTCCTCAAGCGCCGGACGGGCTGGAGAGGTCGCCGGCTGCGGGCGTCGGCGGGTGGGTCAGCCAGTACCGGTACAGGTCGCGCAGGACCGCGCGGTCATGGCGGCCGGGGGGTGGAGGCGCGGGCTCCGACAGCTGGGCCGCGCGGTAGGTGTCGAGCATGTGCTGCTGGATGGCGTCCATGCCTCCAGCCTGCGCAGCTCGCGGCGGACCCGCGCGTTGATTGACGGCCCCCGTCAATCGGAACGTCGGCCCGGGGTGCGTACCGCCACTATGGAGGGGTGAGCGTGCACATAGACATCGCGGGACTGCCCGCCGAACGCGTCGTTTTCGCGACCTCTCCCCTCGCCGAGCTGGGCCTCGCCCTGCACGCGCTCTCCGAGCCCGGCCACCATCCGGGGCTGCACGGCTGGGTCACCGCGACCGCCGCGGCCCTGGAACCGGACCTCGCCGACCGGATGCTGGAGGCGGAGTTCCTGTGGCGGAACACCTTCGCCGACATCTTCCTGCCGTTCTCCGGCATCCTCGGGGGCGACGGCAGGACCGGGGCGAACCTGGCGGAGGACCTGGACATCCTCGACCGGCTCGACGACGAGCGGTTCGTCGCCGCGGCGACGGAGTTCACCTGCTCCAGCATGTACGGGAGCGACGCCCCGTCACCGCTGACGGACCCGGGCATGCGGGCCCGGGCCCTGGACATGGCGGCGGCGCGCGGCCCGCAGCAGGTGGAGTTCACCAAGCGGCTGCTGGCCGACCCCGTCTCCGTACGCGGGTGGATCCGGCGGCTCCTGGAGGACTGCGACCAGGCGTTCTTCGCGGACACCTGGCGGCGGGTCTCCGTCCAGCTGGTCGCCGACGCCCGGCACAAGACCGAGTTGCTGCGGCGCAAGGGGCTCGCCGAAGCGATCGGTGCGGTCTCCTCGGCCCTGACGCTGGACGAGACCGCGGAGCGGATCACGGTCGACAAGCTGACCGAGGGCCGGACCACCGCCGTCGCCCCGGACGTCGGCGTCGGGCTCACCCTCATCCCCACCAGCTTCGGCTGGCCGCACCTGACGGTGCTGCACGCCCATCACTGGCGGCCGGTGATCCACTACCCGGTCAGGATGCCCGATCTGCCGTCCCCCGCCTCCGTGGAACAGCTCCAGCTCCGGATGGAGGCACTGGCCCACCCGATGCGGATGCGGCTGTGCCGCAACCTCGCCCGCTCCCCGTACACCACCGGAGAACTCGCCGAGTCGCACAGCATCACCTCGCCCGAGGTGTCCCGGCATCTGTCCGTACTCAAGAAGGCGGGCCTGGTCACCACACGCCGTCGGGGGCGCTACGTCCTGCACCAGCTGGACCTGACGGTCGTCGCCCGGCTCGGCAGCGACTTCCTGGAGGGCGTCCTGCGCTGAGCCGCCCCCGCGCCCCGGCCCTCTCAGCTCGGGAGCCGCCCCCGCGCCCGCGGCCCCTCAGCCCGCGCCGCCGCCGGCCCGGACCAGGCCGGTCTCGTAGGCGAGGACGACGACCTGGACCCGGTCGCGGAGGTTCAGCTTGGTGAGGATGCGGCCGACGTGCGTCTTGACCGTGGCCTCGGAGAGCACGAGCCGGGCCGCGATCTCCCCGTTCGACAGGCCCTGGGCGACCAGGAGCATGACTTCCCGTTCGCGCTCGGTGAGCTTGCTGACGTGCTTGTTCTTCGGCTCCTTGTCGCCGCTGGGCAGCATCGGCGAGAAGCGGTCGAGCAGCCGGCGGGTGGTGGACGGGGCGACGACCGCGTCGCCGCTGTGCACCGAACGGATCGCGGCGAGCAGCTCGGCGGGCGGCACGTCCTTGAGCATGAAGCCGCTGGCCCCCGCCTTCAGCCCGGAGAAGGCGTACTCGTCGAGGTCGAAGGTGGTCAGGATGAGCACCTTCGGCGGGTCCTGCTGCGCGCAGATGCGGCGGGTGGCCTCGACGCCGTCCAGCCGGGGCATGCGGACGTCCATCAGGACCACGTCGACGGCGGTCGACCGCAGGATCTCGATCGCCTCCGCCCCGTCCCCGGCCTCGGCGACGACCTCCATGTCGGGCTGGGCGGCGAGCACCATCCGGAAGCCGGTCCGCAGCAGCACCTGGTCGTCGACGAGCATCACGCGGATGGCCGTGGTCATGGGGATCGTGTCCTGTCCTGGGGTCGGTCGTGGTCGAAGAAGTCGTCGGACGGGTCAGCCAGGGGGCTTGAGCGGCAGCAGGGCGCTGATCCGGAATCCGCCGCCGGGCCGGGGCCCCGCGTCGAGGGTGCCGCCGACCATGCCGACCCGCTCCCGCATCCCGATCATCCCGTGCCCGGCGCCGTCCGCACCGCCGTCCTCGTAGAGCTCGTGCGCCGCGCCCCGGCCGTCGTCCTCGATCAGCAGCCCGAGGCCGTCGTCGAAGTAGACCAGCCGGACACTGGCCCCGGCGTCGGGACCGCCGTGCTTGCGGGTGTTCGTCAGGGCTTCCTGCACGACGCGGTACGCGGTCAGCTCCACGCCGCTGGGCAGCGGGCGCGGGGTGCCCTCCACCTTGAAGTCGACCTCCAGGCCGGTCTGCCGCACCTGCGCGACCAGGTCCTCGATCTGCTCCACATCGGGCTGGGGGACGTACTCCCCGCTCTCCGGGGCGTCACCGGTCCGCAGCACCCCGAGCAGCCTCCGCATCTCGGCGAGCGCCTGGCGGCCGGTGCTGGAGATGGTCTCCAGGGCCTGCTTGGCCTGGTCGGGGGCGGCGTCCATGACATAGGCGGCGCCGTCGGCCTGGACGACCATCACGGACACGTTGTGCGCGACGACGTCGTGCAGCTCCCGGGCGATCCGGGCCCGCTCGGCGGCGACGGCGACCTTGGACTGCGCCTCGCGTTCCCGCTCCAGGCGGGCGGCACGCTCCTCCAGCTGGTCGAAGTAGGCGCGCCGGGTCCGCAGTGAGTCCCCGAGCACCCAGGCCAGCACGAACGGCACGGTCATGATGACCGTCACGAAGATCACCTGGGCCCAGGATCCGCCGGGCTCGGCCTCCCACCGCACCTGGGACAGGGCCGCCGCGCTCAGGCTGCAGATCAGGGCGAGCCGGGACGCCCAGCGCTCCCCGACCGTGGCCACCGTGTAGGTGATCACCAGCATCGCGAAGTTCCCGATGCCGGGCCGGACGTCGAACACCAGCTGCACGACGCCCACCAGGATGGCGAGCAGCAGCATCTTCTCCGGGGCCTTGCGGCGCAGCGCCACCACCGTGGAGAACCCCAGCGCAACCGGAACGGCGACGATCTCCTCGCGTCCCGCGTCGTACATGCCCGAGACCATCGACATGCCGGAGAGCCCGAGGAGGAAGACGGCCCAGAAGACGTCGACGCCCGTCGGGTGTCTGCGGATGAAGTCGTAGAGGCGCTGCACGTAACCCAGCGTAGGGACAGCGGATCGGTGCCCGGGTCAACCGGAGGGTCGATCCAGGTCCTGGGACCGTACTCCCCAAGGTGGAGACTTGCCTACGTGACGGACGAGTGGCGCGGTTGGCGGGAGGCGGCTCAGGCCGCTCTGTACGGGGATGAGGGCTTTTACCGCAGCCCGTCGCGGAGCCCGGAGGGGCCGGCGGGCCACTTCCGTACGTCGGTCCACGCCTCGCCCCTGTTCGCGACGGCGGTGGTCCGGCTGCTGACCGGAATCGCGCGCGAGCTGGACAGCGGCACACTCGCGCTGGTCGACGTCGGTGCGGGGCGCGGTGAGCTGCTGACCGGAGTGCTGGCCGCGCTGCCGGAGGGGCTGGAGGTGACCCCGTACGCCGTCGAGGTCGCCGCCCGGCCCCCGGGCCTGGATCCCCGGATCGAGTGGTGCGCCGAGCCGCCGGCCGGGGTCACCGGGCTGCTGTTCGCCAACGAGTGGCTGGACAACGTTCCGGTGGAGGTGGCGGAGGCGGACGCGGACGGCGTCCCCCGGTACGTCCACGTGCGGACCTCGGACGGCGCGGAGCGCCTCGGCACTCCGGTGACCGGGGCGGACGCGGCGTGGCTGGAGCGCTGGTGGCCGCTGTCCGTGCCGGGCGACCGGGCGGAGATCGGCCGCCCCCGGGACACGGCCTGGGCGCGCGCGGCCGGCTCGCTGACCGCCGGTCTCGCGGTGGCGGTGGACTACGCCCATGTACGGGGCGCCCGGCCGCCCTTCGGGACGCTGACCGGTTTCCGGGGCGGGCGCGAGGTACGGCCGGTGCCGGACGGCTCCTGCGACCTGACCGCTCATGTGGCCCTGGACGCCTGCGCGGCGGCGGTGTCGACGGCCCTGGCCCACGCGAGCACGGAGCTAACCGACCAGCGGGCGGCGCTGCGCCGTCTGGGCGTCGGTGGTGACCGGCCGCCGCTGAGCCTGGCCGCCACCGATCCGGCGGGGTACGTACGCGCGCTGGCGGCGGCCGGCGAGGCGGCGGAGCTGACCGCGCGCGGCGGGCTCGGGGACTTCGGGTGGCTGCTGCACCGGGTGGGCTTCCCGGCCGGGCCCCCGTGACGCCCGCCGCCGGACACGCGCAGGGAATACTGTCCCGCATGACGGAGACGACGATCGGCATCGGCGGAGCGGCGGAGAGCACCGACATGGTGCTGAACATCGGTCCCCAGCACCCCTCGACGCACGGGGTCCTCCGGCTGCGGATCGTGCTGGACGGCGAGCGCGTCCAGCACGCGGAGCCGGTCATCGGCTATATGCACCGGGGCGCGGAGAAGCTCTTCGAGGCGCGCGACTACCGGCAGATCATCATGCTCGCCAACCGCCACGACTGGCTGTCCGCGTTCTCGAACGAACTGGGCGTCGTGATGGCCGTCGAGCGGATGCTCGGCATGGAGGTCCCCGAACGCGCGGTGTGGACGCGGACGCTGCTCGCCGAGCTGAACCGGGTCCTCAATCACCTGATGTTCCTCGGCTCCTACCCCCTCGAACTGGGCGGCATCACCCCGGTCTTCCACGCCTTCCGGGAGCGCGAGGAGCTCCAGGCGGTGATGGAGGAGGTCTCCGGCGGGCGGATGCACTACATGTTCAACCGGGTCGGAGGGCTGAAGGAGGACGTCCCGGCGGGCTGGGCCGGGCGGGTCCGCGACGCCGTCGCCTCCGTCCGTTCCCGCATGGACGTGTACGAGAACCTCGTCCTCGGCAACGAGATCTTCCGGGGCCGTACGCGCGACGTGGGCGTGCTGTCTCCCGAGGCGGTGCACGCGTACGGGGTGTCGGGGCCGATCGCCCGTGCCTCGGGCGTCGACTTCGACCTGCGGCGCGACGAGCCGTATCTCGCGTACGGGGAGCTCCAGGACACCCTGAAGGTCGTCACCCGGACCGAGGGCGACTGCCTGGCCCGCTTCGAGTGCCTGCTGGAGCAGACCCTCAACTCCCTGGACCTGGCGGACGCCTGCCTGGACCGGATGGCCGAGCTGGAGCCCGGGCCGATCAACCAGCGGCTGCCCAAGGTGCTCAAGGCCCCCGAGGGCCACACCTACGCCTGGACGGAGAACCCGCTCGGCGTCAACGGCTACTACCTGGTGTCCAAGGGCGAGAAGACGCCCTACCGGCTGAAGCTGCGCTCCGCCTCGTTCAACAACATCCAGGCACTCACCGAACTGCTGCCGGGCACGCTGGTCGCCGACATGGTGGCGATCCTGGGCTCCCTGTTCTTCGTCGTCGGCGACATCGACAAGTAGCGGACGGGGGCGGGGCCGTCTCTCAGGAGACCGCGCCGCGCAGTTGTGCCACGTCGATCTGCTCGGTCTCGTCGTGCGCGGTGAGGTCGATGACCTTGCCTACGGCGCGGTTGTCGACGACTCCCGTGCGGTGGGCGGCGAGCGCCTCTTCGCCGACGACGTCCGCGAGGTCCTCGTTCTGCACGGACTCGATCGCGGCGTTCGCCTTCTGGGCGTTCTGGGTGCCGAAGAAGTCGAAGTTGCCCTGGGGGGCCAGGTGGCGGCGCGCGGTGGCGTACGGGACGACGGCCGAGGCGGCCGGGATCGCGCGCGGCACGCGCACCGGCGCGAGGGAGGCAGGGGCGTCAGCGAGGGCCGGGGTGCTCGCGCTCCGGGCGTTCGCGAGGGCCGCAGTGCTCGCGTTCCCGGGGTTCGGAGCCGGGGTGCTCGCGTTCCGCTGGTCCGGGGCGGGCGGGGTGGTCGCGGGGCGGCCGTGCTGGTGGTCCAGGTGCTCGCCCGCCCCGGTGGCCGCCGCGTGCTTCCCCTCCGGGCTCTCCGCCTCCGCGTCCCGGTGCCGGTCGGCGACGGCGAGCTGGCGCTGCCGGACCGCCTCCACCGTGCGGCGCGTCTCCTGGAGCGCCGCGTTGCGCGTGAGGCTCATCAGGGCCTCGTCCGCGCGCCGGTACGACTCGGGGGTCGGCGTGGACCGCGCGGGCAGCAGCTCCTTGGGGCCCGCGGCCTCGATGGCGAGCTGCCTGCGGCCCTCCAGCGCGCTGGCCCGCTCGGTCTCGGCGTTGGCGTAACGGCGCAGCAGTCCTGCGTGCTCCCCGCGCAGCCCCGCGAGCTCCACCCGCTTGCGGCGGAGCTTGGTCTCCAGACGGGTGCGCAGCTCGCGCGACTCCTCCAGGTCCTGCTCCAGCTCGGCTATCCGCTCCTCGGCCCGCCATTCGTCACTGGCACGGGCCCGGGTCAGCTCGGCGACCCGCAGCCCCGCCGCCCGGTCCCAGCTGCGCATCAGATACGCACCGGTGACGGCGGCGGCCGCCACGGCGGCCACCAGGCCGCGCAGGACCAGGGGTTCGGCCAGCAGCCAGGCGCCGGCGGCACCGACGACCGACACTCCCGCCACCACGGAGGGGGGCAGGATTCTGTGGAGGGGCGGCGAATGGCGGTGGCGTCCACGGGGCATGGCCTGAAATTTACCGTGTGTGCGGGCCACTTGGGGGGCCGCCCGGGAATCTGTTCCCCGCCGGTTACCTCACGGCCCCCCAAGGCACTCCGCCCGGCCCTTTTCTCCGGGAGCGGGCGCTACTTCTCGATCAGGTCCTTCGACTCCAGATACTCCTTGGCGACATCGGCCGGCTTGGCGCGCTCGGCGTCGACCTTCCGGTTCAGCTCGGCGAGGTCTTCCGTGGTGAGGGTGTCGGTGAGCTTTCCGAGCGCGGCGGCGATCTCCGGGTCGCCCGCGTCCTTGGTGTTCAGGACCGGCAGAACGTTGTCCGCGTTCTGGAGCTTCTTGTCGTCCTCCAGGAACACCAGCCCGTCCAGCACCGCGTCCGTGGTGGTCGTCAGGACCAACTGGACCTTGCCGTCGCGGACGGCCTGCTTGGACTGCGGGGTGCCGACGCCCTTGGGGTCGATCCCGGTGACGTCGATGCCGTACGTCTTCTTCAGACCGGGTGCGCAGAACGGCCGCACCTCGCACTCGTCGCCCGCCGCGATCTTCACCTTCAGCTTCGACTTCCCGAGATCGGAAAGCGTCTTGAGGCTGTTCTTCTCGGCGAATTCCTTCGAGACCGCGAAAGCGTTCTGGTCCACGGCCTTTCCGGGCGCAAGGACCGTGAGACCCAGCGGTTCGGCGAGCTTCTTCAGCGCGGCGACCGTGGCGTCCGCGTCCCCGGAGGCCACCGGCTTCTCCTGGGCCTTGTCGGCCCCGTTGACCTTGGCGTTGAGGAACTCGGCGATCGTGGCGGCGTACTCGGGTACGACGTCGATCTCGCCCTTCTCCACCGAGGGCTCGTACAGCTCACGGTTCTTCACCGTGGTGACCGAGGTGCTGTACCCGGCGTCGCCGAGGATCTGGGCGTACAGCTCGGCGAGCACCTTGGACTCGGTGAACGCGGCCGACCCGACGACCAGGGAGCCCTTCTTGCCGTCACCGCCGCCCGAGGAGCCGGAGCCGCTCTTCCCCTGCTCCAGGCTGTCGCCACCGCAGGCCGCGAGCGACCCGGCCAGCGCCACCATGCCGATGACCGCTCCGGCTATCCGCGAGGTCCTGCTCATGTGTGTTGTTCTCCGTCCGAACAGAAGAAAGTGACCAGAAGAAAGCGCGTCAGAAGAAAGATGTGGGCTCACGCGGGCCTGCGGCGGCGCAGCGGGGACAGCAGCCGGTCCAGACCCACCAGCACGCCCTCCACCACCAGGGCGAGACCGGCGACCAGGACCGCCCCCGCGAAGACCTGGGCGGTGTCGTAGGTGTTGAACCCGGCGGTGATGATCCGGCCGAGACCGCCGAGGCCGACCATCGCGGCGATCGACGCGGTGGCGACGACCTGAACGGCGGCGGACCGCAGCCCGGTCATGATCATCGGGTAGGCGAGCGGGAGCTCGACCCGGAGGAAGAGCTGCCCGCCCGACATCCCCATGCCGCGCGCGGCCTCCACCACGGCCCGGTCCACCTCCCGCATGCCGACATAGGCGTTGGTCAGCAGCGGCGGCACCGCGAACAGGACCAGCGCGATGATGGTGGGCCAGTACCCCGAGTTGCGCAGGGGCGTGACCATGAAGAGGGCCAGCACCGCGAAGACCGGGATGGCCCGCCCCACGTTGGAGAGGTTGACCGCGAGCGCGCCCCCCTTGCCGATGTGCCCCAGATACAGGGCGAGTGGCAGGGCTATCGCGCAGGCCACCGCGAGGGCGACCCCGCTCACGTACAGATGCTCGCCGAGCCGGTGCGCGGCCCCGCCGTCCCCCGACCAGTTGGCCCCGGTGGTCAGCCAGGTCCAGGCTTCGCCGATGACTCCCACGGGTCAGCCCACCTCCGCCTTCGCCGGGGCGGGCGGTCCCGCGTCCGTTTTCGCCGGGACGGGCCGCGCCGCCCCGGATATCCGGGTCCAGGGCGTCAGCAGCCGCTGGAGGCCGAGCAGCAGCAGGTCCGCCGCCACCGCGAGCAGCACGCACAGGACCGAGGCGGTGAGCACCTGGGCCTTGAAGAAGCTGGGCAGCGCGTCCTCGATGAGATTGCCGAGGCCCCCCTTGCCGACGAGCGAGCCGACCGTGGTCAGCGCGACCGTCGACACGGTGGCTATCCGCAGCCCCGCCATCACCGCGGGCAGCGCGAGCGGGAGCTCCACCTCCCACAGCAGCCGGCCCGGCCCGTATCCCATGCCGCGGGCGGCGTCCTTGGCCTCCAGCGGAACCGCTTCGAGACCGGCCAGGATGTTGCGCACCAGGATGGTCAGCGAATAGAGCACGAGCCCTGTCACCACGAGCGCGGCCGACAGCCCGAACAGAGGCAGCAGCAACGAGAACATCGCCAGCGAGGGCACGGTGTAGAGCACGGTCGTCAGCCCGAGCACCGGTCCGGCGAACCGCCGGCCCCGGCGCGCGAGCAACGCCAGCGGAAAGGCGACCGCGAGCCCGATCAGCACCGAGACCACCGTGATCCCGATGTGCTGAACGGTCGCGTCGGTCAACTCCTGGCTGCGGGAGCGCAGGTAATCCCCGCAGATCCAGTCGTTCGCCGCCAGGCAGCTCTGCTCGGCCATCCGCCCCCCACCTCCTGCTTTCCCTCGTCACGCCGGATGCCCCGGATCACCCGGATCGAACTGATGACTGACGAGCCTATCCTCGACCACTGACAATCGCGGAGGCTGTCGCATTCCGGCAACATGCCCTTCACAGAACGCCCTCCACAATGGGGAACCATGATCCGTTTCGAGCACGTCACCAAGCGGTACGCCGATGGCACCACCGCCGTCGACGACCTTTCCTTCGAGGTCGCCGAGGGTGAACTGGTCACGCTCGTCGGACCTTCCGGATGCGGCAAGACGACCACCATGAAGATGGTGAACCGGCTGATCGAACCGACCGAGGGCGGGATATTCCTCGACGGGGACGACATATCCACCATCGACCCCGTCCAGCTGCGCCGCCGCATCGGCTATGTCATCCAGCAGGTCGGACTCTTCCCGCACAAGACGGTCCTGGAGAACACCGCGACCGTTCCCCATCTGCTGGGCTGGAAGCGCGGAAAGGGACGTGAACGCGCCGCCGAACTCCTCGACCTCGTCGGACTCGACCCCTCCGTTTATGGTGACCGCTATCCGGAACAGCTTTCCGGCGGTCAGCGCCAACGCGTGGGCGTGGCACGCGCATTGGCCGCCGATCCGCCCGTCCTCCTGATGGACGAGCCTTTCGGGGCGGTCGACCCGGTCGTCCGCGAACGGCTCCAGAACGAATTCCTGAAACTCCAGGCCCAGGTCCGTAAGACCGTGCTGTTCGTCACGCACGACATCGAGGAGGCCGTCCGCCTCGGCGACCGCATCGCCGTCTACGGGCAGGGCCGCATCGAGCAGTTCGACTCCCCCGCCACCGTGCTCGGAGCCCCCGCGACCCCGTACGTGGCCGACTTCGTCGGCGCGGACCGCGGGCTCAAGCGGCTCTCGGTGACGCCCATCGAGGAGAGCGACCTCGACCAGCCGCCGGTCGTCCACCTCGACGACCCGCTGGCCACGGCCACCGGGCGGCTCCGGTCCGAGGGCGCGCGCTGGGCGGTCGTCCTGGACGGCCGGGACAACCTCCACGGCTGGATCCCCGCCGACGCGACGGCCGACGCGAGCAAGGCCGCCGGGGCGACCGCCGACGCCAAGGGCGCGGCCAAGGGCACCGTCCGCGAGCACGCCCGCCGGATGGAGGCGTGGCTTCCGCTCGGCGCGCCCCTGAAGCAGGCCTTCGCCACCATGCTCCAGCACGACGCGGGCTGGATCGCGGTCATCGACAAGGAGAGCGAGGGCCGCTTCCTCGGGGTGCTGACCCCCGCCCGGCTGCACGAGGCCCTGCGCCGCTCGATCGACGCGGACGCCCAGGACGTACCGCGCGCCGAGATCGCCGTGGAGACGGTGACGAGCATCGCGACCACCACCTAGGCGGCCGGGGCTCAGTCCTCCCCTCGGGCGGCCGGGCTCGGTCCTCGCCGAGCCGGGCGCTCAGCCATTCCAGGGCGGGCGGGATCTCCCGCCGCCAGGTCGTGACGTTGTGCCCGCCGCTGTCGAGCACGATGGAGGACACCTTCGCGGGCGGCCTTCACCTTCTCGATGAACTCCATCGTGCTCCCGAGGTTGCCTTCGCCCCGCCGGGACGTCGTCACCAGGAACGAACTGCCGGACGGCGGCCGGTTCTCCAGGGTCCCCATCAGGTCGGCGCGGTCGCGCAGCTCCCGCCTCCCGTGGAAAAGGTCGCCCGTCGTCGGGGCCTCGGCGGCCCGGTAGTGCGCGGAGAGCCCGGCGCTCGCCGCGTACCGGTCCGAGTGGTACAGCCCGATCTTCGACGCGCAGTAGCCGCCGGTGGAGTTGCCGATGACGCCCCAGTCACGGGCCTTCTCCCCGACCCGGCAGGACCCCGCGACCGCCTCGGGAAGGTCCTTCGCGAAGAACGGTCTCGTCTGCGGGCCCCCGGGGACGTCCACGCACTCGGTGTGCCGGGGCGGCGCGACCGCCGACCGCAGCATCACCAGGATCATCGGCCGGGCCTTCCCCGCCTTCACCAGGTCATGCGCGGCCTGTGGGTGGCGCAGCCCCTTCAGCAGGTTCTCCGCCGAGCCCGGGTAGCCGGTGAGGACCACGGCCGCCGGGAACGTCCGCCCGGCGTGCGCCCCCTGGGAGCACTCCGGCGGCAGATGGACGTACGCCGGGGACTCGATGCCCGACGTGCGCCGCGAGATGACCACCTCGTCGATCCGCCCGCCGACCGCGGGCACCCGGCCGCCGGGCACGTCCGGGTGCTGGGTGCCGACGCGTGCCAGGTGCCGGGAGCCGCCCGCGTGGTCGGTGACGACCCCCAACTCCTGCTTCTGCCCGACGAGATCGACCCAGGAGCCGTAGAAGAAAGGCGTTGTTGGCCGCCAGACCCACCGCGGCGAACAGGGTCAGCCGGGTCGCCGGCAGCAGCCCGATCCGGCCCGGCACCGCGGCTCGCCCGGCCGGGCGAGCCGCGGCCGGAGCCGAACCGTGGCGGCGAACAGCGCGACGGCCAGCGCCGCCACGACCGCCACGACCGCCAGAACTGCGGTGCTGGTGAGACCCGTGAGCGTGCTTTCTCCGTGATTCCGCACAGGGGAGGCCGGACGGCCGGATGCGGGAAATTTCCGGAATATGGGTGAACCCGTGCTCCCCGACCCACGTCCTAGAGGGCGCACATCGTCCGCAGGGCCCCGGCCCGCGGACGGACGAACGAGAATCTCTCGCGAAGCAACGGGAAACGATGTCTGTCACGCCAGATGGGGATAAGTCAGTTTCGGTTCCGCGGCGTGTCCGCCGGTTGCTCCACGGGCCTCGCCCCGAATCCGTACCGGCTCTCGTCGGTACCGCCTGCACCGTCGTCGGGCTGATCGACGTCGCCTCCGGGGTCTTCCCCCGCTTCCGGCACAGCCGGATGCACACCCTCGCCGAGGTGCTCCCCGGAGCGCTCGGCCCGTTCGCCGCCGCGCTCTCGCTGAGCGCCGGCATGCTGCTGCTCCTGCTCGCCCACGGCCTGAAGCGGCGCAAGCGGCGGGCCTGGCGCGCGGCGGTGATCCTGCTCCCCGTGGGGGCCGTGGCCCAGTTCGCGTACCGCCACTCGATCGTCGGGGTGCTCGTCCCGCTGGCACTCTGCTGGCTGCTGGTGCGCCACCGGGACCAGTTCCGGGCGCTGCCCGACCCGCGCAGCCGCTGGCGCGCGCTCGCCAACTTCGTTCTGCTCGGGGCCGGTTCGCTGGGGCTCGGGCTGATCATCGTCAGCGTCCACCCCGGCCGGGTCGTCGGCGACCCGTCCATCGCCGACCGCCTCCAGCACGTGCTGTACGGCCTGTTCGGCTTCGAGGGCCCCGTCGACTACGTCGGGCGGACCGACGGGACGGTGGCCTACTCGCTGGGCGCGCTCGGCCTGTTGACCGCCGTCACCACCATCTACCTCGCCTTCCGCCCCGAACACCCGGCGGCCCGCCTCACCGAGGACGACGAGAGCCGGCTGCGGGAGCTGCTGGAGCGGCACGGCGGGCGGGACTCGCTCGGCCACTTCGCGCTCCGCCGCGACAAGGGCGTCGTCTTCTCCCCCAGCGGCAAGGCCGCCGTCTGCTACCGGGTCGTCTCCGGGGTGATGCTGGCCGGCGGCGACCCCATCGGCGACGTGGAAGCCTGGCCCGGCGCGATCGAGCGCTTCATGGACGAGGCGCAGGCGCACTCCTGGACCCCCGCCGTGATGGGCTGCAGCGAGACCGGCGGCCAGGTCTGGACCCGCGAGACCGGACTCACCGCCCTGGAGCTGGGCGACGAGGCGGTGGTGGACGTGGCGGATTTCTCCCTCGCCGGACGCGCCATGCGCAACGTGCGCCAGATGGTCAAGCGCATCGAGCGGGGCGGCTACGAGACCCGGGTCCGGCGGGCACGTGACATCGGCGACACCGAGCGGGACCGCATCCGGCGGGCCGCGGCCGACTGGCGCGGTACCGATACCGAACGCGGCTTCTCCATGGCGCTGGGCCGGATCGGCGACCCGGCCGACGGCGACTGCGTGATCGCCACCGCCCACCTGCCCGGCTCCGGTGCGCAGGACTCCCCGCACGGCGACCTCAAGGCGGTCCTCCACTTCGTACCGTGGGGCCGTGACGGGATGTCCCTGGAGCTGATGCGCCGCGACCGCTCGGCCGACCCCGGCATGAACGAGCTGCTGATCGTCGCCTCCCTCCAGGCCGCCGAGAAGCTCGGCGTCGCCCGGGTCTCGCTGAACTTCGCGATGTTCCGCTCGGCCCTGGCCCGGGGCGAGCGGCTCGGCGCGGGCCCGGTGCTGCGCTGCTGGCGCGGACTGCTGATCTTCCTCTCCCGCTGGTTCCAGATCGAGTCGCTGTACAGGTTCAACGCGAAGTTCAGGCCCCGCTGGGAGCCCCGCTTCGTGGTCTTCCGCACCAGCCGCGACCTGCCCCGCATCGGGATCGCCGCGATGCGGGCGGAGGGCTTCGTGAACCTGTCGCCGCCCCGCCCGTTCCGGCCCCGCACGCCCCGCCCGTGCGGTCACACCGTGCGGCCGCCCGCGGAGCACGAGGTGAGCGCGGCGTAACGGCGTCGTACGGGGCCACGGCAGGTCCTAGTCTGGTCGTATGAGTACGTCACGCACGCGGGGCACGGTCCGAGGGCTGCCGGAGTGGGACCGCTGCGCGGTCATGGGGGTCGTCAACGTGACGCCCGACTCCTTCTCCGACGGCGGCCGCTGGTTCGACACGACGGCGGCGGTCAAACACGGCCTGCACCTGGTGGCCGAGGGCGCCGACCTGGTCGACGTGGGCGGTGAGTCGACCCGCCCGGGCGCCAGCCGGGTCGACGAGGCCGAGGAGCTGCGCCGGGTCGTCCCGGTCGTCAGGGGACTGGCCTCCGAGGGCGTCACCGTCTCCGTGGACACCATGCGCGCACGCGTCGCCGAACAGGCCGTCGCCGCCGGGGCCGCCCTGGTCAACGACGTCAGCGGCGGCCTCGCCGACCCGGACATGATCCGGGCCGTTGCCGCCGCCGAGGTCCCGTTCGTCGTGATGCACTGGCGCGGCTTCAGCGAGTCGATGAACAGCCGCGCGGTGTACGGGGACGTCGTCGCCGAGGTCCTCGACGAGCTGCGGCAGCGGATGGACGCGGTGATCGCGGCCGGGGTCGCCCCCGAGCGCGTCGTGATCGACCCCGGCCTCGGCTTCGCGAAGGACGCCGCCCACGACCTGGCGCTCGTCGCACACCTGGCCGAGCTGCACGCGCTGGGCCGCCCGCTGCTGGTGGCCGCCTCCCGCAAACGTTTCCTCGGCCACGTCCTGGCCGGCCCGGGCGCCTCCCCGCCGCCCGCCCGCGAACGCGACGCGGCCACCGCCGCCGTCTCCGCGCTCTCCGCGCAGGCCGGCGCCTGGGCGGTCCGGGTCCACGAGGTGCGGGCCACCGCCGACGCGGTCCGCGTCGCCCGCGCGGTCGAGGGAGCCGCGTGAACGAGGAGCACGCACAGGCCGCCGCCGACATCGCGGAGGTCGAGGCCGCCAACACCGCCTTCTACGAAGCGCTGGAGCGCGGCGACTACGAGGAGCTCTCCGACCGCTGGCTGCCCGGCGAGGACCTCACCGTCTCCTGCGTCCACCCCGGCTGGCCGGTGCTCACGGGCCGGGGCGAGGTGCTGCGCAGTTACGCCCTGATCATGGCGAACACCGAGTACATCCAGTTCTTCCTGACCGACGTCAACATCGCGATGACCGGCGACACCGCGCTCGTCACCTGCACCGAGAACATCCTCAGCGGCGGGCCGGCCGAGGAGGGCAACGCGCTGGGCCCGCTGGTGGGCCAGCTGGTCGTCGCCACGAACGTGTTCCGGCGCACCCCGGACGGCTGGAAACTCTGGTCCCACCACGGGTCACCCGTCCTGACGGATTCCGACGAGGACGACGACGAGGAAACCCCCTCCTGAGGAGGAAGCACCCTCCCGAGTGGGTACGGGGCCGATAGGGATTGGAACCGATCACCGAGGGGTATGGGCGGCTACCAGCCCGGTGAGGCGCTGTCCATGGCCCCCACGGGCGAGCACTGTCGGTGCTCGCAGGTAGATTCGAAAGAAGGCACCTCGCCGCCCGCACGCGGCCGGGTGCCTCTCGACCAACGACAGCAGGAGTGATTCGCGTGGATCGTGTCGCGCTGCGCGGCCTCAAGGCCCGTGGGCACCACGGCGTCTTCCCCCGGGAACGGGAAGAGGGCCAGACCTTCATCGTCGACCTGGTGCTCGGCCTCGACACCCGCCCCGCGGCAGCCGCCGACGATCTGGCCCGCACCGTGCACTACGGCGTGGTGGCCGAGGAGGTCGTCGACGTGGTGACCGGCGAACCGGTCGATCTGATCGAGACGCTCGCCGAGCGCATCGCCCAGCAGTGCCTGAAGCACGAAGGCGTCCAGGAGGTCGAGGTCGTGGTGCACAAGCCGGATGCGCCGATCACCGTCCCCTTCGACGACGTGACCATCACCATCACCCGGAGCCGAGCATGACTGCATTTTCGACCGAAGGGCAGAGCGACCCGACCGTACAGCCGGTTCCGACCGCCGTCGTCCGGCAGGTGGACGCCGCCGACGTCACGCTCTCCAACCCCAAGATGGCCGTGATCTCCCTCGGCTCCAACCTGGGCAACCGCCTGGAGACCCTCCAGGGGGCCGTCGACGCCCTGGAGGACACCCCGGGTCTGCGGGTCAAGGCCGTCTCCCCGGTGTACGAGACGGAGCCCTGGGGGGTCGAGGCGGATTCCCAGCCCTCGTACTTCAACGCGGTCATCCTCGTGAAGACGACGCTGCCCCCCGCCTCCCTGCTGGAGCGCGGCCAGGCCGTCGAGGAGGCCTTCGACCGGGTCCGCGAGGAGCGCTGGGGTCCGCGCACCATCGACGTCGACATCGTGTCGTACGCCGACGTCCTCTCCGACGACCCGGTGCTCACGCTCCCCCACCCGCGCGCCCATGAGCGGGCCTTCGTCCTCGCCCCCTGGCACGACGTGGACCCCGAGGCCCAGCTGCCCGGCGCCGGAGCGGTGGCCCAGCTCCTCGCGGAGGTCGGCCGCGACAGCGTCCTGCCGCGCGCCGACCTGGAACTGCGCCTGCCGGAGTAATCGTTAGGCTCGACGGACGGTGGTCCGGCGCACGGCCGGACCGGGCACAGGCGGCGCGAAGGGCGGCTCACTCGGTGAAGCAACTACGGCTCGGGGTACTGGCGGGCCTCTTCGCCGCCGCCGGCGTCCTCTCCTGGGGCGGGGCCCGACTCTGGGACTCCTTCGGCACCCTGCCCAGCGTCCCGCTGGCCGCGTCGATCGTCCTCGCGGTGATCGCGGCGATCCTTCTCGCGACCGCCCTCTCCACCCGCAACCGCCTCCGCGCCCAACGCGAGCGCCGCCCCGGCGCCAAGGGCGTCGAGCCCCTGTTCGCGGCCCGCGCGGTCGTGTTCGGCCAGGCGAGCGCCCTGGTCGCCGCCCTGGTCGCCGGCATGTACGGCGGCACCGGCGTCTTCCTCCTGAGCTACCTCGACATCCCGCCCCGCCGCGACCAGGCCATCTACGCGGGCGCGGCGGTGATCGCCGGGATCGGCGTCATCGCGGCCGCCCTCTTCCTGGAACGCGTCTGCCGCCTCCCGGAGGACGGCAACGACCACGACGGCACGGGCACGGCGGCGGCGTAACGCACGACGGGGCCCGGCGGCCGCGCCCTCGCGGCCTGCCGGGCCCCTTTGCGTGTTCCGGGGCGTCAGCGCGCCATGATGAGGCTCATCGCCTCGGCGCGGGTCGCGGGGTCGCGGAGCTGGCCGCGCACCGCGGAGGTCAGGGTCTTCGCCCCCGGCTTGCGGATCCCGCGCATCGACATGCACATGTGCTCGCACTCGACGACGACGATGACTCCGCGCGGCTCCAGGATCGACATGAGGGACTCGGCGATCTGGGTCGTCAGCCGCTCCTGGACCTGCGGCCGACGGGCGTAGACGTCGACCAGCCGGGCCAGCTTGGACAGGCCGGTGATCTTCCCGGTGGAGGCGGGGATGTAGCCGACGTGCGCGACGCCCCTGAACGGGACCAGATGGTGTTCACATGTCGAGAACACCTCAATGTCCTTGACCAGCACCATCTCGTCGTGGCCCAGGTCGAACGTGGTCGTCAGGACATCTTCGGGCTGCTGGTACAGACCCGCGAATATCTCCTTGTACGCCCGCGCCACCCGCCCCGGCGTCTCCCGCAGACCCTCGCGGTCCGGGTCCTCGCCGACGGCGATCAGCAGTTCGCGTACGGCCGCCTCGGCCCGCTTCTCGTCGAATTCGCCGATCGAACCCTCGCCGTCCAGCGTCACCGGGTCGGTCATCTGTGCCTCGTTCCTCTGTGCTGCCCCGCGCGCGGATCGCACGTGGACATCGCAGGCATACGGAAAAGCCGCGCCCCCACAGGCTAAAACCTGGGGGGCGCGGCATCCATTCCGGGACCGGGTCGGCCCCCGTGACGGGGGTCTCACCGGAGCGGTCCGGGACTAGCTCTCGGGACGGTCCTCGGGGATCGCCTCCGTGGAGGGGGCGATGTCCTTGGTCAGGTCCGTCGGGGCGATCTCCGGCGGGGTGGCCGAACCGTTGGCGACCGAGGCGCCATTGGTGAGGGCCAGTTCCTTGGGAGAGAGCACCGGGGGCCGCGTCGACGGGGTGCGTCGGGCGGATCCGGTCCAGGCCGGTCGGGCGGGGCGCCGGACGAGCGGGGCGAAGATCTCGGCGATCTCGTCCTTGCCCAGCGTCTCCTTCTCCAGCAGTTCGAGCACCAGGGCGTCGAGGATGTCGCGGTTCTCGACGAGGATCTCCCACGCGTCGTTGTGGGCGGTCTCGATGAGCTTCTTGACCTCCTCGTCGACCAGGGCCGCGACCTCTTCCGAGTAGTCGCGCTGGTGGCCCATCTCGCGGCCCAGGAAGGGCTCCGAGTTGTCGCCGCCGAACTTGATCGCGCCGAGGCGCTCCGTCATGCCGTACTGCGTGACCATCGCGCGGGCCGTTGCCGTGGCCTTCTCGATGTCGTTCGCGGCGCCGGTGGTCGGGTCGTGGAAGACCAGCTCCTCGGCCGCACGCCCGCCCAGCATGTACGCCAGCTGGTCGAGCATCTCGTTGCGGGTCGTGGAGTACTTGTCCTCCTCCGGGAGCACCATCGTGTAACCGAGGGCGCGGCCGCGGGAGAGGATCGTGATCTTGTGGACCGGGTCCGACTGGGGGGAGGCCGCCGCGACCAGGGCGTGTCCGCCCTCGTGGTACGCGGTGATCTTCTTTTCCTTCTCGGACATGATCCGGGTCCGCTTCTGCGGACCCGCCACGACGCGGTCGATGGCCTCGTCGAGGCTCTCGTTGTCGATGAGCTTCTTGTTGCTGCGCGCCGTGAGGAGCGCGGCCTCGTTCAGCACGTTCGACAGGTCGGCGCCGGTGAAGCCGGGCGTGCGTCGGGCGACGGCGCCGAGGTCGACGCCCTCCGCCACGGGCTTGCCCTTCTGGTGCACCTTGAGGATCTCCAGGCGGCCCTGCATGTCCGGGCGGTCGACCGCGATCTGCCGGTCGAAGCGTCCCGGGCGCAGCAGCGCCGGGTCGAGGATGTCCGGGCGGTTCGTGGCGGCGATCAGGATGACGCCGCCCTTCACGTCGAACCCGTCCATCTCGACGAGCAGCTGGTTGAGCGTCTGCTCGCGCTCGTCGTGACCGCCGCCCATGCCGGCGCCGCGATGGCGGCCGACGGCGTCGATCTCGTCGACGAAGACGATCGCCGGAGCGTTCGCCTTGGCCTGCTCGAAGAGGTCACGCACTCGGGAGGCGCCGACGCCGACGAACATCTCGACGAAGTCGGAACCGGAGATCGAGTAGAACGGCACGCCCGCTTCGCCGGCGACGGCGCGTGCGAGCAGCGTCTTGCCCGTACCGGGCGGCCCGTAGAGCAGGACGCCCTTGGGGATCTTGGCGCCGACGGCCTGGAACTTCGCCGGCTCCTGGAGGAACTCCTTGATCTCGTGGAGTTCTTCGACCGCCTCGTCGGATCCCGCCACATCGGCGAAGGTCGTCTTGGGGGTGTCCTTGGTGATCAGCTTGGCCTTGGACTTGCCGAACTGCATGACCTTGGAACCGCCGCCCTGCATCTGATTCATCAGAAACAGGAAGACGACCACGATGAGGACGAAGGGCAGCAGCGAGAGGAGGATCGAGACGAACGGGGACTGCTTCGACGGCGAGACGGTGTAACCCTTCTCGATGTCACCCGCCTCGAACTTCGTCTGCAGCGTGTCGGCGAGCTCGACGCCCTGGTTGCCGATGTAGCTCGCCTGGAACTTGCTGCCGGACTCGCCTTCGAGCTTCTGGCCGTCCTTCAGTTCGATCTTGAGGATTTGTTCGTCACCGGTGGTCAGCTTGGCCTGCTCCACCTGGTCCTTGCTGATCGCCTGGATCACCTTGCCGGTGTCCACCGTCTTGTAGCCGCCCGACGAGCCGACGACCTGCATCAACACGACCACGGCGAGGACGGCCAGCACGATCCACATGACCGGCCCACGGAAGTATCGCTTCACGTCCATCCATACGGAGCGAAGTCGCCCCGTCCCTCCTGCCCGTAGGTAAATGCTGCTGTGAGAAAAGACTGTTCTTCGGACGGTACCCCAGCATCGTCACCCGCGACTGCGGGGTACGGCGGAGAAACCTGCTTTCGAAGCTTCAACGGCCCGAAGGCAGTGAGGGTTCCCCGACGGGTCGGCCGGGGTCAGCCGCCGTAGACGTGCGGGGCCAGCGTGCCGACGAAGGGCAGGTTGCGGTACTTCTCCGCGTAGTCCAGCCCGTAGCCGACGACGAACTCGTTGGGGATGTCGAAACCGATCCACTTCACATCGATCGCGACCTTTGCGGCATCCGGCTTGCGCAGCAGGGTGCAGACCTCCAGCGAGGCCGGCTCCCGGGAGCCCAGGTTGGACAGCAGCCAGGACAGCGTCAGCCCGGAGTCGATGATGTCCTCGACGATCAGGACGTGCTTGCCCTTGATGTCGGTGTCGAGGTCCTTGAGGATCCGCACGACGCCGGAGGACTGGGTGCCCGCTCCGTACGAGGAGACGGCCATCCAGTCCATCGTGACGGGGGTGGACAGCGCGCGCGCCAGGTCCGCCATGACCATCACCGCGCCCTTGAGGACGCCGACGATGAGCAGATCCTTGCCCGCGTACTCCGCGTCGATCTTCGCGGCCAGCTCGACGAGCTTCGCGTCGATCTCTTCCTTGGTGAGGAGCACCGACTGAAGGTCGGTACCCATGTCCTTCTCGTTCACCCACGTCTCTTTCTGTGCTGCCGACGCCCTGGCCCGCCGGTCCGGGTCTTCCCCGGGCCGGCGGCGGTTCGCCTGCACTTCAGCCGCTCGCGCGTCAGCTCTGCCGAATGACCAGTCTGCCACCCTGCCGCAGCGCCTCGACGCGGCCGGGCAGGTTGATGGCCCGCTGGCCGCGCCAGCCGGTGATCAGGCGGTCGACTTCTTCGAGGTGCCGGGCGAAGAGGGAGCCGGCGGGCGAGCCTGCCTCGATCAGTGCGCGGCGCAGCACCCGGCGGCGTACCGCGGGCGGCAGGGCGTAGAGCCCCGCGCACTCCAGGCGGCCGGTCTCGTCGCGTACGGACAGCTCGGCCTCGGCGGCCCAGGTGTCCAGGGCGTCGGCGTCGTCGCGGGAGAGCTGGGCGGTACGGGCGAGGGCCTCGACGACGCCTTTGCCGAGGGCCTTCTCCAGGGCGGGCAGGCCTTCGTGGCGGAGCCGGGAGCGGGTGTAGGCGGGGTCGATGTTGTGCGGGTCGTCCCAGACGGGGATCGACTGGACCAGGCAGG
The DNA here is from genome assembly GCA_002551355.1 of Streptomyces sp. man185. Lineage (GTDB taxonomy): Bacteria > Actinomycetota > Actinomycetes > Streptomycetales > Streptomycetaceae > Streptomyces. The sequence goes on from NTHE01000001.1 coordinate 62,058, forward strand.
CCTTGCGGGCGGTCTGCCGGTCGAGCTGGAGGAAGGGGCGGCGGTAGCGGCCGGAGGGCCCGGAGGCGGCGGCCATGCCGGAGAGCGAGCGGATGCCGGAGCCGCGGGCGAGGCCGAGGAGGACCGTCTCGGCCTGGTCGTCGCGGGTGTGGCCGAGCAGGACGGCGGCGGCGGCGTGGCGTTCGGCGGCGGCGTCCAGCGCGGCGTAGCGGGCGTCGCGGGCGGCGGCCTCGGGGCCGCCCTCGCGTCCGACGTGCACGGCGACGGCCTCGACGGGGTCGAGGTCCATGGCGGTGAGCCGGGTGACGACCTCGGCGGCGCGGAGGCCGGAGCCCGGCTGGAGGTTGTGGTCGACGGTGATGCCGCCGGCCCGGACGCCGAGCTTGCGGGCCTCGAACGCGAGGGCGGAGGCGAGCGCCATGGAGTCGGCGCCGCCGGAGCAGGCGACGAGGACGAGCGGGGTGTCGGGCCGTTCGGGGAGAGTCGTACGGGGGCTGCCCGCGGCGCCGGCCTCGGCGTAGCGGGAGCGGGCGGCGTGCGCGGGGCGCATCGCCGCTTCGGCGGGCCGGTCGTGGCCGGCGTTCCGCTGGAATTCGGTGATGACGTCGTGGAGTACGCGGCGGACCGCCAGGCGTATCGCCGCGACCGCAGGATGGGGACCCATGTCCGGTGCCCTTCGTGGAGTTCGGGAGGAGCGTCGAGCGCCGGAACGCGTGAGTCCCGTCACTCAGAGTGCGTCGATGGTGACAGAGGCAAGCTGTTCATCGAGCATTGCACGCCTTCCCGTGCCTCCATGGTCCCTCGGATGGGTGATTGGGGGGCCAATATCGGTCCCCCGGGAGTATCCGGACGGCCGGATGGTCAGGATTCGGCCTTACGGTGCACGCGCGCGACCCAGTCGGCGGGCTTGGCGATCTCGGCCTTGGTCGGGAGGGTGTTGGGCGAGGTCCAGACGCGGTTGAAGCCGTCCATGCCGACCTCGTCGACGACCGATCGTACGAACTTCTCGCCGTCCTTGTACTGCCGGAGCTTGGCGTCGAGGCCGAGGAGCTTGCGCAGGGCCTGGTCGAGGCGCCCGGCGCCCTGGGCGCGGCGCTGCTGGAACTTCTCGCGGATCTCGGAGACGGAGCCGACGACGTCGGGACCCACGCCGTCCATGACGTAGTCCGCGTGTCCTTCGAGGAGGGACATGACGGCGGTGAGGCGGCCGAGGACCTCGCGCTGGGCGGGGGTCTGGACGATGTCGACGAGGCTGCGGTTGTCGCTCTCGCCCTGTTCGCCCTCGGGGCGGCCGGCGCCGGAGAGGGACTGGGCGGCCTCGCGGAGGCGTTCCAGGAAGGTCATCGGGTCGACGTCGGTCTCGTCGAGGAACGTCTGGATCTCGCCCTGGAGGTGGTCGCGGAGCCAGGGCACGCCGGTGAACTGGGTGCGGTGGGTCTCCTCGTGGAGGGCGACCCAGAGCCGGAAGTCGTGCGGCTCGACGTCCAGCTCGCGTTCGACGTGGACGATGTTGGGGGCGACGAGGAGGAGGCGGCCGCCGCCGTTCACGGAGGCGGGCAGCTCCCTGGTGGCGGGGGCGAACGTCTCGTACTGGCCGAGCACCCGGGAGGCGAGGAACGAGAGCAGCATGCCCAGCTCGACGCCGGTGACCTTGCCGCCGACCGCGCCGAGGACGGCGCCGCCGGGTCCGCCGGTGCGGCGGCTCTCCATCTTGGTGAGCAGGGGCTTCAGCAGTTCGCGGAAGCCGGCGACGTTGGCCTTGATCCAGCCGGGCCGGTCGACGACGAGGACGGGGGTGTCCTCGGGTTCGGTCCCCTCGGGGATCATCCGGGTGAAGAGCCGGACGTGCTCCTCGGAGGCCTTGGCGTGCCGCCGGAGCTCCGCGACGACGGCGCGGGCCTCCTCGCGGCTGATGTCGGGCCCGGGCCGTACGAGCCGGGTCGCGGTCGCCACCGCGAGATTCCAGTCGACCATCTGGGCACCACCGATGCTCGTCATGCGTCAACCGTACGTGAGCTTGTCGTCCCTTGGTGGGGTCTTGCAGGGCTCTTCGGGTACAGCGGACTCTTCAGCCGCCCGATCCGGCGAGGGCGGTGGCCAGGGCGTCGAGGGCGGGTTCGGCCTCGGTCGCGGAGAGGCTGCCGGAGGCGAGGAAGGCGAAGGCGAGCAGGCGGCCCTGACGGTCGACGACGGTTCCGGCGAGGGAGTTCACGCCCAGGAGGGTGCCGGTCTTGGCGCGGACCAGACCGGTGCCTTCGGCGTCCTGCGCGTAACGGCCGCCGAGGGTGCCGCTGAAGCCGGCGATCGGAAGGCCGGTGAGGGCCGGGCGCAGTCCGGGGCGGTCGGGGTCGGCGGCGCGGGCGAGGAGGGCGGTGAGGAGGGCGGGCGTGACGCGGTCCGCGCGGTCCAGGCCGCTGCCGTCGGCGAAGTGGGTACCGGCGACCGGGACCTCGATCTTCTTCAGTTCGTTGGTGACGGCGCGGCGGGCTCCGGCGAAGGAGGCGCTCTCGCCCTTGGCGATGGCGGTCTGCCGGGCGAGGGCCTCGGCGATGTCGTTGTCGCTGTTGGTGAGGGTGCGCTCGACGAGGGCGGAGAGCCGGGCCGAGTGGTGGGTGGCGACGGTGCGGGCGTCGCCGGCCGCGCGGGCCTCGCGGGGGGCGCCGGTGACCTCGACGCCCGCTTTCTTCAGGGCCTGGGCGAAGGCGCGGGCGGCGTCGCCCGCCGGGTCGTCGGTACGGGGCGCGTGGCCGCGGTCCGTGTCGTTGAGGCGGCCCTCGTTGACCATCAGGGCGGTGACGGGCGCGATGTTGTCGTTGGGGCTGATCGGGTGGAGCACCGGGCCGGTGTAGCGGGAGATGTCGTAGGCGAGGCGTACCGGGCCTGCTGCGTCTGCGTCGTCCTCGCGCAGGGCCTTCGCGGCGTCGGCGGCCATCGAGCGCAGGGCCGCCTTGCTGAGCGTGGGGTCGCCGCCGCCGACGAGGGTGAGGGTGCGGGAGTCGGGGGACAGCGCGGCGGTGGTGGCGATGCGGTGGTCGGGGCCGAGGACGGAGAGCGCCGCGACGGTGGTGGCGATCTTGATGGTGGAGGCCGGGGTCATCGGAGTGGTGGCGCCCCTCCCGTACAACTGCTTGCCGGTGGCGGTGTCGATGACGGACGCGGCGACCTTGTTCCCGAGTTCGGGCGCGGCGATGAGCGGGGCGAGGGCGTCGCGGAGCCCGGCGGGGTCCTGGGGGGCGTCTCGGGTGGTGGTGCCGAGGGCGGGCAGGACGGCCGGGGCGCTGGGGGCCGGGCGGGGGCCGTCGGGCGCGGTGCGGCCGTGATGTGCGCCACCTGTGCGGTCGCCGGCGGCTGCCAGCGCCCGCTCGGCCTTACGCTGACCGTTGTCCCAGGGGCCGGCGGCGAGGACGGCGCCGGCGGCGACGACCAGGCCGAGCGTTGCGGAGCCTGCGATCACCTGCCACGTGTAGGACCCGTTGCGCTTCTTCGTCAGGATCTTCGGCCCGCCCCATGGGTCCGAGGGGCGCATCGACGGTTCTTCCACCTGCTCGGCCACCGCTGACCAGCCCCTTTCGCGAGCACTCTTCTGCGTGGGGGACACTTAATCACCAGTCGTATGTGTTGATCATGGAGGAGCCACCCGTGGAGTTCGACGTCACCATCGAGATCCCGAAGGGTTCGCGGAACAAGTACGAGGTGGACCACGAGACCGGTCGGATCCGCCTGGACCGTCGACTCTTCACCTCGACCAGCTACCCGGCCGACTACGGCTTCGTCGAGAACACCCTCGGCGAGGACGGCGACCCGCTGGACGCGCTGGTCATCCTGGATGAGCCGACCTTCCCGGGTTGCCTCATCAAGTGCCGCGCCATCGGTATGTTCCGGATGACCGACGAGGCGGGCGGCGACGACAAGCTGCTCTGCGTCCCGGCGTCCGACCCGCGCGTGGAGCACCTGCGCGACATCCACCACGTGTCGGAGTTCGACCGTCTGGAGATCCAGCACTTCTTCGAGGTCTACAAGGACCTGGAGCCGGGCAAGTCCGTCGAGGGCGCCGACTGGGTCGGCCGTACCGAGGCGGAGGCCGAGATCGAGGCCTCCTACAAGCGCCTTGAGGCGCAGGGCGGCGCGCACTGACGTCCCTCTTCCGGTTCCGTTTGTGAGCCGGACGGCCGTCTTCGAACGGGCGGTACACCTTCGCGGGTGTGCCGCCCGTTGCGCTGTCGTGACGTCCGCGCGTGCGGGGCCCATGCCGGTGGCCATACTGGGCACACGTGCGACGGGGCACCCCCAGTGACGTGCAGTCGAGGAGGAACGAGGTCGAGTGGTGGCGGAATCGGGCGGTCCTGAGGACCAGAAGCCCCAGTCCGACGAGGCGCGGAGCGCTTTCGCTCCTCCCGCGGGGACGATGCAGCCGGTCTCGCCGCCCGAGGAGGACCATCCGACGTCGGAGTTCGCGCTGCCGACCGGAGTGCACTCCGAGGCGAGTGGTTCGGCGGGTTCCGGCTCCTCCTCCGGGGGCGGTTCGAACTCCGACACGCTGAGTTCCGCTTTCACCCCGCCGAGCACGTACAACGCCCAGCAGTCTCCGCCTGCGTTCACCCCGGCGCAGGGCATTCCGATGGTCAAGCTGACCAAGGAGGCGCCCTGGCAGGACCGGATGCGCACGATGCTGCGGATGCCGGTGACCGAGCGCCCGGCCGCGGAGTCGAGCCAGCACACCGACGACGAGACGGGTCCCGCGGTACCGCGCGTGCTCGACCTGACGCTGCGTATCGGGGAGCTGCTGCTGGCGGGCGGCGAGGGGGCCGAGGACGTCGAGGCGGCGATGTTCGCGGTGACCCGGTCCTACGGTCTCGACCGCAGCGAGCCGACGGTGACGTTCACGCTGCTGTCGATCTCGCACCAGCCGTCGCTGGTGGACGACCCGGTGACGGCGAGCCGTACCGTACGCCGCCGGGGCACCGACTACACCCGGCTGGCGGCCGTGTTCCGGCTGGTCGACGACATCACGAGCACGGACGCCGAGGTGTCGCTGGAGGAGGCCTACCGGCGGCTGGCGGAGATCCGCCGTAACCGTCACCCGTACCCGGGCTGGGTGCTGACGGCGGCCGCCGGGCTGCTGGCGGGTTCGGCCTCGGTGCTGGTCGGCGGTGGGTTCCTGGTGTTCGTCGTGGCGGCGGCGGGTGCGATGCTCGGCGACCGGCTGGCGTGGCTGTGCGCCGGGCGCGGGCTGCCGGAGTTCTACCAGTTCACGGTGGCCGCGATGCCGCCCGCCGCGATGGGGGTGGCGCTGACGCTGACCCATTCGACGGACATCCGCCCGTCCGCGGTGATCACCGGTGGGCTGTTCGCGCTGCTGCCGGGGCGGGCGCTGGTGGCGGGGGTGCAGGACGGGCTGACCGGTTACTACATCACCGCATCCGCCCGCCTGCTGGAGGTCATGTACTTCTTCATCGGGATCGTCGCGGGCGTGCTGATCGTCCTGTACCTGGGGCTGCAGCTGGGTGCCCAGCTCAATCCCGAGGCCCGGTTCAAACCGTACGACGAGCCGGTGATCCAGATCCTGGCGTCGATGGCGCTGAGTCTGGCCTTCGCCGTGCTGCTCCAGCAGGAGCGCTCGACCGTGCTGGCGGTCACCCTGAACGGCGGAGTGGCCTGGATCATCTTCGGGGCGCTGGCGCGGACCGGGGGCATCTCGCCGGTCGCGGCGACGGCGGTGGCGGCCGGTCTGGTGGGGCTGTTCGGCCAGCTGTTCTCGCGCTACCGGTTCACCTCCTCGCTGCCGTACATCACGGCGGCGATCGGCCCGCTGCTGCCCGGTTCGGCGACGTACTTCGGTCTGCTGGGCGTGGCGCAGAACGAGCTGGACACGGGGCTCGCGTCGCTGTCGACGGCGGTCGCGACGGCGCTGGCGATCGCGATCGGGGTGAATCTCGGGAGCGAGATCTCGCGGTTGTTCATGGGGCTGCCTGGGGCGGTCGGCGGGGCGAGCCGCCGGGCGGCGAAGCGGACCCGGGGGTTCTGAGCCGCGAGGCTCCCGAGGCCGTACGACGGAAGGCGCCCCTCGCCGGATCTGCCGGGGAGGGGCGCCTTCCGCGTGTACGTACGCGGCGCGCGGTCAGCGCTTGGCGTGCCGGCCGCGCTGGCCGGAGGAGGGGCCGTTGCCGCCCGCCGGGGGGCGGCCGGAGCCGTCGCCCGCCGACGCCTCGGCCGCGGCGGCCTTCTTGCCCTGGCTGCGGGCCCGCAGCACCTCGATCACGATCGGCACCACGGAGATGAGCACGATCAGGATGAGGATCATCTCGATGTGCTCGTGCACGAAGTCGATCTTGCCGAGCATCGCGCCGAGCACGGTGACGCCGACGCCCCAGAGGATCGCGCCGACGATGTTGTACGTGATGAAGGAGCGGTAGTTCATCCGGCTGACGCCCGCGATGATCGGCGTGAAGGTGCGCACGATGGGCACGAAGCGCGCCAGGACCAGGGACTTCGGGCCGTGCTTCTCGAAGAACTCGTGGGCCTTCTCCACGTTCTCCTGCTTGAAGAGGCGGGAGTCGGGGCGCTTGAAGAGGGCCGGGCCGACCTTGCGGCCGAAGAGATAGCCCACCTGGTCGCCGACGATCGCGGCGACGGCGACCAGCGTGCAGACCAGCCAGAGGGGGTACTTCAGCTGTCCCGTGGTCACCAGCAGGCCCGTGGTGAACAGCAGCGAGTCGCCGGGCAGGAAGAACCCGATCAGGAGGCCGGACTCGGCGAAGACGATGAGGAGCAGGCCGGGGAGCCCGAACGTGTTGAGCAGATAGTCCGGGTCCAGCCAGCTCGGTCCGAGCGCAAGCGTATTCAAGGGTCCGGGCTCCAGGATGAGGGGTGCGATGGCGGCTCTGTGGACGCCCCAAGCTATCAACGCCCGATGCGCGCCCGAGGTTCCAGTGGCGTACAGCGGGAATGCGCATCCTACGAAGCGGCCCGAAGCTGGTCACAGGAGGTGCCACAAACATGGGCATTGAGGAATTCGGCGGCGGCCAGACGGCCCAGGCGGACGTGCTGGTCGTCACGACGAACGACGTACCCGGCTATCAGGTGACCCAGGTCATCGGCGAGGTCTTCGGGCTGACGGTGCGGTCCCGTCACCTCGGCAGCCAGATCGGCGCCGGGCTGAAGTCGATGATCGGCGGCGAGCTGAGGGGGCTGACCAAGACGCTGGTCGAGACCCGTAACCAGGCGATGGAGCGGCTCGTGGAGCAGGCGCGGGCCCGGGGCGCCAACGCGGTCCTGATGATGCGCTTCGACGTGACGGAGGCGGCGGACGTCGGTACGGAGGTCTGCGCGTACGGGACGGCGGCGGTGATCAGCAAGGTGTGACGCGGCGTCGCCGGGGCCACCATTGAGGCGGTATATCTGCTTTGTCGCCCTAGGGTGAGCCGGTGGCCCCCGAATCTCCCGCGCCCCCGCCGGCTCACCCGCGTCCCCCCGCCGCCCCGGCCCGGCGGCTCCTGCCGCTCGTCCTGCCCGCGATCGTCGTCGGCGTCGTCTGCGCGCTGATCCTGCTCGGGGTGAGCCTGCTGGCCGAACGGCTCCAGGACGTGCTCTGGCAGACCCTGCCCGACACCCTCGGGGTGGGGCGGTACTCCTCCCTGTGGATGGTCGCGATGCTCACCGCGACCGGCCTCGCGGTGGGACTCGCCCTGCGGGCCGTACCCGGTCACGGCGGGCCGGATCCGGCCACCACCGGTCTGGTCGACGCCCCGATGCGGCCCGGCATCGTGCCGGGGCTGCTCCTGGTGACCGTTCTGGCGCTGGCGGGCGGGGTGAGCCTCGGGCCGGAGAACCCGATCACCGCGGCCAACATCGCGCTGGCCTTCTGGCTCGGCCGGCGGTTCGCGCCCGGCGCCCCGGGCGAGCTGTGGGTGGGGCTCGCGGCGGCCGGAACGATCGGGGCCCTCTTCGGCACCCCGGTCGCCGCCGCGCTGATCCTCTCCGAGGTGCTGGCGTCGCAGCCGGGCCCCGGGGCGTTCTGGGACCGGCTGTTCGCACCGCTCGCGGCCGGCACGGCGGGGGCGCTGACCATGTCGCTGATCGCCGAGCCCAGCTTCGACCTCTCCCTCCCCGCGTACGCCGGAGCACACTGGGGCGATCTGCTCTCCGCCCTCCTGATCGCCTCGGCGGGCGCCCTCCTCGGGCTGCTCGCGGTGTACGCGTTCCCGGTGGCGCACCGGGTCTTCACGGCGCTGCGGCATCCGGTGCTCGCGCTGACGGTGGGCGGTCTGGTGCTGGGGCTCCTCGGCGCGCTGGGCGGCCATCTCACCCTGTTCAAGGGGCTCGACGAGGTGAAGGTGCTCGCCGGGGACCCGGACGGGTGGTCGGCCGGGGAGTTCGCGGGGATGGCGGTGGTGAAGATGGCCGCCCTCGTGATCGCGGCCGCCTGCGGCTTCCGGGGCGGCCGGATCTTCCCGGCGGTCTTCGCGGGGGTGTCGCTCGGGCTCTGCGCCCATGCGCTGGTCGCCGCGGTCCCGCCGTCGCTCGCGGTGTCCTGTGCGGTGCTCGGCGTACTGCTCGCCGTCACCCGGCAGGGCTGGGTGAGCCTGTTCACCGCGGCGGTGCTGGTCAGCGACGCGTCCGTGCTGCCCCTGCTGTGCGCGGCCACCCTGCCCGCCTGGCTGCTGGTCACCGGGCGGGCCCAGATGCAGCTGGACGGGGACGGGAAGTCGCTGCGGTGAGCGGGCGGCGTACGAAGTCGCTCCTGTGAGCCGGCTGCGTACGCGGTCACGGAGAAGGCCCCGTCCGGCGCGCCGAACGCGCTGAACCTCCGTATCGTCTGCTGCGTGCGCTTTCACACCACTTTGTCCTGAAGCTGTTCCGACGGAGGTCCCTTTCATGCCCACGCCCGTGAACGTCGCCGTCGTCTACTACTCCTCCACCGGCACCGTCGCCACGATCGCGAAGGCGATGGCCGAGGACGCGGAGCGCGCCGGGGCGCGGGTGCGGCTGCGCCGGGCGGCGGAGCTGGCCCCGCAGGCGGCCGTCGACGCCAACCCCGCGTGGGCCGAGAACGTGGCCGCGACCGCGGACATCCCCGAGGTCTCGCCGGACGACATGGCGTGGGCGGACGCGGTGATCTTCGGTTCGCCGACCCGCTACGGGAACGTCACCGCCCAGCTGAAGCAGTTCATCGACACGCTCGGTGGCATGTGGCAGGCGGGGCAGCTCGCCGACAAGGTCTACAGCGGCTTCACCTCCAGCGCCACCGCCCACGGCGGCCAGGAGTCCACGCTGCTCGCGCTGTACAACACGATCCATCACTTCGGCGGGATCCTCGTCACCCCCGGGTACACCGACCCCACGAAGTTCGTGGACGGCAATCCGTACGGCACCTCCCATGTCGCCGGGCAGGGCGACATCCCGGTCGGCGAGCAGACCCTGACCGCCGCACGCGTGCAGGCCGAGCGGGTCGTGAAGTTCACCCGGGCCATCAAGGCGGGCCTGGCCGCCGAGAACTGACCCCGCACACCGACCGTCTCGGCCGAGAGAAGGGCCTCCCACCATGCCGCTCCACCGCGGTGCCCACCCGGAGCAGGACGAACCCTCCGACGAGCGGCGCAGGCTCGCCCTGAACCCGTTCTTCGGCGAGGCGGACCCGACGGCCGCGATGAACACCGCGCCGCCCCGGCACCGGCTGCCCGACGGGCCGCTGCCGCCGCTCACCGCCTACCGGCTGGTCCACGACGAGCTGATGCTCGACGGCAACTCCCGGCTCAACCTGGCCACGTTCGTCACCACCTGGATGGAGCCGCAGGCCGGCGTCCTGATGGGCGAGTGCCGGGACAAGAACATGATCGACAAGGACGAGTACCCGCGCACCGCCGAGTTGGAGCGGCGCTGTGTGGCGATGCTCGCCGACCTGTGGAACGCGCCCGATCCGGCCTCGACCGTGGGGTGTTCGACCACCGGGTCGAGCGAGGCGTGCATGCTCGCGGGGCTCGCCCTGAAGCGGCGCTGGGCGAAGCGGAACGCGGACCGCTATCCGGCGACGGCGCGGCCCAATCTGGTGATGGGCGTCAATGTGCAGGTCTGCTGGGAGAAGTTCTGCAACTTCTGGGAGGTGGAGGCCCGGCTGGTGCCGATGGAGGGCGAGCGGTTCCACCTGGACCCGGCGGCCGCCGCCGAGCTCTGCGACGAGAACACCATCGGAGTCGTCGGGATCCTCGGCTCCACCTTCGACGGGTCCTACGAGCCGATCGCCGAACTCTGCGCGGCCCTGGACGCCCTCCAGGAGCGCACCGGCCTCGACATCCCGGTCCATGTGGACGGGGCGTCCGGCGCGATGGTGGCACCCTTCCTCGACCCTGACCTGGTGTGGGACTTCCGGCTGCCGAGGGTGTCGTCGATCAACACCTCGGGGCACAAGTACGGCCTCGTCTATCCGGGGGTCGGCTGGGCACTGTGGCGTACGGCGGACGAGCTGCCGGAGGAGCTGGTCTTCCGGGTCAACTACCTGGGCGGCGACATGCCGACGTTCGCGCTGAACTTCTCCCGGCCCGGGGCGCAGGTGGTGGCGCAGTACTACACGTTCCTGCGCCTCGGGCGGGACGGCTACCGGGCGGTCCAGCAGGCCTCCCGGGACGTGGCCTGCTCACTGGCGCGTGCGGTGGAGGACCTCGGGGACTTCCGGCTGCTGACCCGGGGGGACGAGCTGCCGGTGTTCGCCTTCACGACGACCGGCGACGTCCACGCGTACGACGTCTTCGACGTGTCGCGCCGGCTGCGGGAGCGCGGCTGGCTGGTGCCCGCGTACACCTTCCCCGCCAACCGGCAGGATCTGTCGGTGCTGCGGGTGGTGTGCCGCAACGGCTTCTCCTCCGACCTGGCCGAGCTGATGATCGAGGACCTCCAGACACTGCTGCCCGAACTGCGCTCACAGAGCCACCCGTTGAGCCATGACCGGACGGCCGCGACGGCCTTTCATCACTAGGGCCTGTCTGACCATTCCCGTCGTCGCCCGCAGGGGCGGCCGCGCGGCGTCAGGTGCGTGCTCTCGGCGTGCCGGCCGCAGGCCCTCGTCCTGTGACAGCTCGGCCGAAACCGGGGCAGGGTGCCTTCCCGCTGCTGTAGGTTCCTGCCATGTCCACGAGCAAAGACCTGGAGAACCCGGAATCGCGGTTCTCCGCGTTGCTGGGGAGCGCGGCGCGGCTTCCGGGCGTACGGATCGACCGGGCTTCGTATCTGCGCAGAGCGCTGGCCCGCCACTGCTCCGAGGCGGAGGTCCGCAGGGCGATCGAGCAGAGCCCTGCGGCGGCGGGCATTCCCCTGGAGGTCCTGGAGCGGGTGGCCAACGAGTCCATCGCCTATGAGACCGCCAAGGTGAGCGCCTTCTCCGCGGCAGCGGGCATGCCCGGCATCCTGGCCCTGCCCGCCACCGTGCCCGCCGACTTGGCGCAGTACACCGGCCATGTGCTGCGCATCGCCCAGAAGCTCGCCTACCTCTACAGCTGGCCCGATCTGTTCTCCGAGGGCGCCGACCTGGACGACGCGACCAGGAGCGTCCTCACGCTCTTCGTCGGCGTGATGTTCGGTACCCAGTCGGCGAACACCGCGGTAGGGAAGGTCGCGACCATGATGTCGCGGGAGGTCGCCAGGAAGCTGCCGCAAAAAGCGCTCACTCAGGGGGTCGTCTACCCCGTGGTGAAGAAGGTCGCGGGCTATCTGGGCGTCCAGATGACGAAGCAGACCTTCGCGAAGTCCGTCTCGAAAGCGATTCCCGTCATCGGAGCCGTGGTCTCCGGCGGGCTCACCCTCGCGACCTTCCGTCCCATGGCGAAGCGGCTCAAGAAACATCTCTCCGGCCTGGATCTGGCGAAGCCGGCGCCCGGCGTGGTGATCGGGGAGGTCGTCGCCGTCCACGACTCCCCGATCCACGATCAGGGCCGAGCCGTCTGACGCGCGGGCGCCAGGGCCCGGCTACCGGCTCAGCCGCGCGAACCTCCTCACCGCCAGAGGGAAGAACACCGCGATGATGGCCACCGGCCAGAGGACCGCCAGCAGTTGAGCGTGTTCGGCGGCCCAGGATCCGGTGGCGCCCCCCGGGTTGCCGAACAACTCCCTTACCGCGGTGGCGGTCGCGGACATGGGGTTCCACTCGACCACCGCGCCCAGCCACCCCGGCATCGACTCCGGGGTGGCGAACACGTTGGAGAGGAAGCCGACCGGCCAGACCAGGATCTGGACCGCCGAGACCATCTCCGGCCGCTCCGCGACCATGGCGAGGTGGATGCCGACCCAGAGCATCGCGAACCGCAGCAGAAGCAGGAGCCCCACCGCTCCCAGCGCGGCCGCCGCCCCGTCGTGCCAGCGCCAGCCGACCGCGTAACCGACCCCGGTCAGCACCGCGAGCGAGACCACCGACTGGAGCATGTCCGCGGCGCTGCGGCCCACCAGCACCGCGCCGGGGGCCATCGGCATCGAGCGGAACCGGTCGATGACGCCCTTGCCGAGGTCCTGGGTGACCGCGAGCATCGTCGCCTCCAGGCCGAAGGCCATGGTCAGCGCGAGCATCCCGGGGACCAGGAAGTCGGTGGGGTCGCCGTCCACGCCCCGGCCGCCGCCGACCAGGTACGTGAACATCAGGAGCAGCATCACCGGGAACGCCAGGTTGACGAGGACCGCGACGGGCTGCCGGGCCCAGTGCGCCAGTTCGCGGCGGGTCATGGTCCAGGAGTCGGCCAGCGCCCAGCCGAGCCGCGAGGGCGCCCCGCGCTCGCCGCCGCCCGGTCCGGGTAGCGCCGTCGTCGTCGCGCTCATGCCGCCACCTCCGCCTTCTCCGTACGCCGTTCCTCGGCGGGCCGTCCGGTCAGGGACAGGAACACCTCGTCCAGGGTCGGGCGGCGCACCGCGATGTCCTCCGCCTCGATGCCCGCCTCCGCCAGCACCCGCACCGTCCGGGTCAGGGCCGCCATCCGGTCCGGGGCGGGCGCGCCGATCAGACGCCGGTCGGGGTCGAGCGTCAGGTCCTCGCGGCCCAGCAGGGCGGCGGCCTCCGCCAGCCGGGCCGCGTCGCGAAGGACGACGTCGATCCGGTCGCCGCCGACGCGGGCCTTCAGCTCGTCCGAGGTCCCCTCGGCGACCGCCCGGCCGCCGTCGATCAGGGAGATCCGGTCGGCCAACTGGTCCGCCTCCTCCAGGTATTGCGTGGTCAGCAGCACCGTGGTGCCGCCGCCCACCAGGGACCGCACCGCTTCCCACACCTCGGTCCGGCCGCGCGGGTCGAGGCCGGTCGTCGGCTCGTCCAGGAACAGCACGTCCGGGTCGGTGATCAGCGACGCGGCCAGGTCGAGCCGCCTGCGCATGCCGCCGCTGTACTGCTTGACGGCCTTGCGGCCGGTGTCCGCGAGGCCGAACCGTTCCAGGAGCTCGTCCGCCCGGCTGCCCGCCCGGCGTGCGCCCAGGTGGTACAGCCGCCCGAACATCTCCAGGTTCTGCCGCCCGCCGAGCTGCTCGTCCACCGCCGCGTGCTGCCCGAGCAGCCCGATCCTGCGCCGCACCTCGCCCGCCCGCTCGCGGACGTCGAGGCCGGACACGGTCACCCGGCCCGCGTCGTGGCGCAGCAGCGTCGACATGATCCGTACGGCGGTGGTCTTGCCCGCCCCGTTGGGGCCGAGCACCCCGTGCACGGTGCCGCTGCCGACGGCCAGATCCAGTCCGTCCAGGGCCCGCTTCTCCCCGTACCGCTTGTGCACGCCGTCCATCACGATCGCCTCGGTCACACTCCCCGCCGCCCTTCCACGCCTTCGCACCCCTTGTAGTCAAACTTGACTAGTAGCTCGAAGGTAAACCCGCCGACGGCATTCGTCAAACTTGATCAGTCGTGGTCCCCGGGATCGGGCACACCGGTGGCGTAGGGGTTCTCCTCACCCTCGGCGAGCACGCCGACGAACGGGTCGCCCTCGCCCGCGAAGCTGTACGCGCCGCCCTCGATGCGCTCGATCAGGCCCCGGGTCCACTCCGCGCCGGCGTCGGCCGAGTGCACCCACAGGTTCATGATCTCGCCGATGTGGCCGAGGGATTCGGGGCCGTCCTCGGGCGTGTAGTACTCGGTGACCCCGTCCCGCCACCCCTTCATGGCCTCGACCCGCTCCTTGAGCAGCGCGACCGCCTCATCGCGGGGCAGGTCGACGATGAAGCCGACCCCCGCCGAGAGGACGTCCATGTTCTGGTCGTAGGAGCGGATGGCGTCCCGCAGCAGGGCGCGATACTCCTCAAGACCCTCGTCGGTGACCTCGTACTCGGTGCGCGGCGGGCCGCCGACCGTGGAGGGGGCCGTCTCGTGCGCGCGGAGCAGTCCCTGCTTCGCCATCTGCTTCAGGGCGTGGTAGATCGACCCGGGCTTGGCGTTGGACCACTCGTGCGCGCCCCAGTACTCCAGGTCGTTGCGGACCTGATAGCCGTGCGCCCGGCCGTGCATGCGCACGGCGCCGAGGACCAGAAGCCGGATCGCGGACATGACACTCCTTCGTATTCAACTTTGACTAGGGTAGCCCCGCCCGCTTGCGTCCGGGCGGCAGGTGTGCCCCCGGGTGCGTACGGCCGGGGCCAGCAGCGCCGCGACGAGGCACCCGGCCGCCAGCGCGGCCCACACCACGTCGTACGTGCCGAACACGTCCCGCGCGGTGGCCCCGAGGAACGCCGACGCGCCGGCCCCCAGTTGATGGGCCGCGTTCGTCCACCCGAAGACGATGGGGCCGTCCTCCCCGTACACGCGGCGGGTCAGCTCGATGACGGGCGGCACGGTCGCGACGTCGACGAGTCCGTAGACCGCCACGAACAGGAGCATCGGGGCCGTGACCGTGGAGGTGAACACCAGGGGCAGAGCAAGGAGGGTGAGCGCGCGGACGGCGAAGCAGACGGTCAGCACCCGGCGCGGGTCGAACCGGTCGGTCAGCCAGCCGGCCAGCAGCGCGCCGAGGGCGGAGAAGATCCCGACGAGGGACAGCAGCGAGGCCGCCGCCGTGGCCCGCATGCCGTGATCGTGAGCGGCGGGCGCCCAGTTGGACCACATGATGCCGTTGGTGGACGCCCCGCAGAGCGCGAACGCCCCGGCCAGCAGCCAGAACGGGCCGGTGCGCACCGCCACCAGGAGGACCTTCAGCGTGCGCGCCGCCGCCCCGGCGGCCGGGGGCGGACGGGGCACGGACTCCCTTGCGCCGTAAGGCTTCACGCCCACGTCGGCCGGGTGGTCGCGCAGCAGCAGAAACACCAGGGCGGCCACCGCCAGGGCCACGAGCGCGAGCGTCACCACCGGCGGACGCCAGCCGAAACGGCCGACGGACCAGGCCAGCAGCGGCAGGAAGAGCAACTGGCCCAGATGACTGGAGGAGCTGAGCGCACCGGTCACCAGGGAGCGCCGCCGGTCGAACCAGCGGGCGGTCACCCCGGCGGCGAACGTCATGGTCAGGCAGCCGCTGCCGAGGCCGATCAGCACACCCCAGTACGCGACCAGCTGCCACGGCCGCGTCATCACGCCGGTGAGCAGCGCCCCCGCCGCGACCAGCAGCAGCGCGCCCATCACCACCCGGCGGGCCCCGATCCGGTCCATCAGCGCCGCCGCGAACGGGGCGGTGAGGCCGAAGAGCACCATGTTCACCGAGGCGGCGAGCGCGATCTGCCCGCGCTCCCAGGCGTACTCCTCGTGCAGGGGCGTCACCAGCAGACCGGGCACGGTGGTGAACGCGCCCGCCGTCACGATGGCCGCGGCCGCGACGGCGGCCATCAGCCATGCGCGGTGGACCCGGGGCGGGAGACGAGTGGGCGGTACGTACGGGGAGGTCGAGGTCGAAGGGGCCATACGAGCAGCCTGGCGAGCGGGACCCGCCCTCACGAGTGTCCCGATGGACCAGGTGCGCAAGGATATGGCCATGACGGTCTTCATCCACCCCGGGCGGCACCACGTCGCCGTGCTCGCCCGCGCGGTCCTGCTCCCCATCGAGCTGGGCATCGTCCACCAGCTCTTCGGCCAGGCCCGGCAGGGGGCATCGGCGGACGGCGAGCCGCTGTACGAGGTCGCCACCTGCTCCCCGACGCCCGGCGACGTGCGCACGGACGGCGACTTCACCGTGGCCGTCGCGCACGGGCCCGAGGCGCTGGCCGAGGCCGACACGGTGATCGTGCTGTCGTCGTACGAGGACTACGTCCAGGAGACGCCCGCGCTCCCGGCCCCACTGGCGCAGGCGCTCGCGCTGATCCGGCCCGGCGTCCGGGTGGCCTCGATCTGCACCGGCGCGTTCGTCCTGGCCTCGGCCGGACTGCTCGACGGGCACACGGCCACCACCCACTGGCGGTACACGGATCTGTTCGCCCGGCTCTTCCCCAGCGTCGAGCTGGATCCGGACGTGCTCTACACCGACGGGGGGTCCGTCCTGACCTCGGCGGGCTGTGCCGCCGGGATCGACCTGTGCCTGCACATGATCCGGCGCGACCACGGGACGGCCGTCGCGGGCGACGTGGCCCGGCGCACGGTCGTGCCGCCCCACCGCGAGGGCGGCCAGGTGCAGTACATCCGGCGGCCGGTTGCCGGACGGTCGGCCCCGGGGACCTCGGCCGCCCGTGACTGGGCGCTGCGGCGGCTCCAGGAGCCGATCACACTGGGGCAGTTGGCGGCCCGGGAGTCGATGAGCGTGCGGCACTTCACCCGGCGGTTCCGGGAGGAGTCCGGCATGACGCCCATGGCCTGGCTGACCCGGCAACGTATCGAGCTGGCACGGGAGTTGCTGGAGGAGTCGGACACACCCGTGGAGCAGGTCGCCGTCCGCGCCGGGCTCGGCACGGCGGCCAATCTGCGCCACCACTTCCACACGGCGCTGGGCGTCTCGCCGAGCGCCTACCGCACCACGTTCCGAGGGCCTGAGCAGCGTTCGTGACGCGCCGTCAGTACGGAAAGACCGAGCGGCCGTGCTGAATCGACATCCACCGCTGCGTGGTGAACGCCTCCACCGCCGCCTCGCCGTTCAGCCGCCCCACCCCGGACGTCTTCTCGCCGCCGAACGCGACCAGCGGATCGTCCTGCACGGTGGAGTCGTTGACGTGGAACATCCCGCTGACGATGCGCTGCGCGAACTTCACGCCGCGCTCCGCGTCCCGGGTGTGGACCGCGCCGCTGAGACCGTACGGGCCCTCGTTGACGATCCGTACGGCCTCCTCCTCGCCGTCGAACGTCATCAGCAGGGCCACCGGTCCGAGGATCTCCTGGTGCAGCAGCGGGGAGTCCTCCGCGAGGCCGGTGAGGACGGTCGGCCCGACGACGTTGCCGACGGTCCGGCCCCGCACGAGGGCCCTCGCGCCGTCCGCGATCGCCCGGTCCACCAGGGCGTCCAGCGCGTCGGCCTGGAAGGCGTTGATGACCGGCCCGATCCTGGTCTCCGGATCCCTCGGGTCGCCTGCCCGGAGGGCGGCCACCTCTGCGGTGAACCGCTCGGTGAACTCCGCGGCCACCGACCGGTCCACCAGGATCCGGTTGGCCGCCATGCTCACCTGCCCCTGGTGCAGGAAGCGGCTGAAGACGGCGGCCTGGACCGCATAGTCGATGTCGGCGTCCTCCAGCACCACCAGGGCGCTGTTCCCGCTCAGTTCGAGGATGGTCCGCTTGAAGGCGCCGGCCGCCGTGGCGGCGATGTGCCGGCCGACCCGGTCGGAGCCGGTGAACGAGATCACCTTGGGCACGGGGTGCTCGATGAACGCGTCGCCGATCTCGGCGCTGTCGGTGATCACCACGTTGAGCAGCCCGGCGGGCAGCCCCGCGTCCTCGAATATCTTCGCTATCAGCCCGCCGCCGACGACCGGGGCGTTCTGATGGGGCTTCACGACGACCGCATTGCCGAGCGCCAGGGCGGGCGCGACGGACTTCATCGTCACCAGGAAAGGGAAGTTGAAGGCGCTGATGACGCCGACGACGCCGACGGGCAGCCGGTAGAGCCGGTTCTCCCGGCCGTCCCCCACGGCGGGCAGCAGCCGCCCGGTGGGCCGGAGCGCCTGGCGGGTCGCCTCCTTCAGGAACTCCGTCGCGCTGAGGACCTCGTACCGGGCCCGCAGCCGGGTGCCGCCCAGTTCGTCGGTGATCGCCTCGGCGATCTGCTCGGATCGCTCTTCGGTGATCCGGAGCGCGCGTTCGAGGACGGCGCGCCGCTCGTACGGGTTGACCGCGGCCCACTCCTGCTGCGCCCGCTCGGCCGCTCGATAGGCCCGGTCGACCTCCAGCGCGGTGGCCACGGTGACGGCGGCGAGTTTCTCACCGTTGTAGGGATTGAAATCGATGATGTCCCACGAGCCGCTGCCGGTCAGCCACTCGCCGTCGATGTACTGGTGGGCCAGTTCATGGAAGAAGGACATGCAATCCCTTACTGCAGGCGTTCGCAGACTCCTGATGCGACGTCATCGTAACGAGAAATCACGTCAGTTGGAGGAGACCGTGCAGAAGATCCCGGCTATCCTCCGGCGCGGGACTGTCCTGGGCGAGGCCCGCCATGGCCTTTTCGTACTGCGCGACTTCTTCGGGCTTGTCCAGATAGAGCGCACTCGTCAGCTGCTCCAAATAGACAATGTCCGACAGATCGGATTCCGGGAAACGCAGCATCGTGAATGAGCCGCTCTCACCGGCATGGCCGCCGTGACTGAAGGGCATGACCTGAAGCGTGATGTTCGGTTGCTCCGACATATCGATCAGATGCCGCAATTGGGCGCGCATGACCTCGCGTTCGCCGTACGGGCGGCGCAGGGCCGCCTCGTCGAGCACGGCGTGGAAGGTCGGGGCGCGCTCCGAGACGAGGGCCTTCTGGCGCTCCAGGCGCAGGGCGACGCGGCGGTCGATCTCGGCGGTCGAGGCACCGCGCATCCCGCGCGAGACGACGGCGTGGGCATACGCCTCGGTCTGCAACAGCCCGTGCACGAACTGGACTTCGTAGATGCGGATGAGGGAGGCGGCGCCTTCCAGGCCGATGTACGTCTGGAACCAGCCGGGCAGCACGTCTCCATAACTGTGCCACCAGCCCGCCACGTTGGCCTCGCGGGCCAGACCGAGAAGGGAGTCCCGCTCGGCCTCGTCCGCCACTCCATAGAGCGTGAGCAGGTCCTCGACGTCCCTGGCCTTGAAGCTCACCCGTCCCAACTCCATGCGGCTGATCTTCGATTCGGAGGCCCGGATCGAGTAGCCGGCCGCCTCACGGGTGATTCCGCGCGACTCCCGCAGTCTCCTGAGCTGAGAGCCCAGGAGGATGCGCCGCACCACCGATCCACTCGACTCGCCTGCCGACACTGGTCCGACCCTCCCCATCGCCTTCCCTGGCACCCGGAGCCCCCCGGAACCCCGAGTGCCGGATTCTGCCACCAAAACGCTTCAGCCCGTACTCATTCGATTACGGAAATGGGAAGACGTCCGGAAAGCTCCGAAACTGACCCCAGGAAGAAATACCCCGCAACCACCACGGTATCGGGCAGGTCCGGCGCGTGCACGTGCATCTGCCCTTGCATCTGCTGTGCGCATTCGGAACCATGGTCCCCGCGCACCTGCGTGCTCGTGTTGTGCCGCTGTACCCCCCGCAGTACCGCTACAGGCAGTGCCGCTACAGCCGCGAATCCCGGGAGTGCCTCGTATGGGGACGAATGGATCGACGATGCTCGAGCCGTTACGGCAGGGGCTTCCCCCCACCGACCCCTCAGGGGTTGCCGGATCGGCGTCCTGCGCTCTGCCCGCGCGCTACGAAGCGGTCGGCGGTGCACGGAAGTTCACCCGGTCGACGCTGGAGCGGTGGGAGCTGGGCGACCGGTTCGACGATGTCTCCCTGGTGGTGTCCGAACTCGTCACCAACGCCCTGCGCCACGCGCTGCCCGATGATCCGCCCCGGGAATTCCAGGACCCGCCGGTACGCCTGCATCTGATGCGGTGGACCTCGCGTCTGGTGTGCGCGGTGCGCGACCCCAGCCGGGAGAGCCCGGTGGCGGGCGAGGCGGCGGATTCGGCCGAATCCGGCCGCGGGCTGTTCCTGGTGGAATGCGTCAGTGACAGCTGGGGCTGGCACCCCTCTCCCGTGCCGCTCGGAGAACTGCCTTCGGGACCGCTGTACGGCAAGGTGGTCTGGGCCCTTTTCCGGCTGCCGGAAAAGACGGAGTAGGGCTCGCGAAGAGCCCCGGTCCGGTCCCTCGCGGGCCGGACCCGGCGTCAGGCGCCGGCCGCGAGGTGGTCGAACTCGCCGTCCTTGACGCCCAGCAGCAGCGCTTCGATCTCCGCGGGCGTATAGACGAGGGCGGGCCCGTCGGGGTGACGGGAGTTCCGCATCGCCACATTCCCTCCGGGCAGCCGCGCGAACTCCACGCAGGATCCCTGGGAGTTGCTGTGCCTGCTCTTCTGCCAGACGACTCCGCGAAGCTCTGTGGCCGCCATGCCGTTGTACACGTGGTGCACAGGACGCTCCCCGAGTTGCAAGGTGCAAGTGTCAACTAGCTCGGATCATAGCTCTGTTCATATGCCAATGCATGAGCAGATGCACGTGCACGCGGGGTGTTCCTTTGATTACAAGCTCGCCGCTCCGGCCGCGCCCTCCGGGGAGAGAGACGAACGGCACGCCTATTTCGCTCCCGCTTACCGGAGTTGATCCGTACGGGCCTTGGTAACGTGGCGCGGTCTTTCGACCGGAAAACAGCAAGGGGGAACTCCACGTGACCAGGTCTCTACGCACCGGCGCCGTCGCGGTCGCCGCTCTGGCGGCATCGTTCGCGCTGACCGCCTGCGGCGGCGACGCGAACAAGGACTCCGGCGCGGACGCCTCGGCGAGCGCGACGCCCGGCGCCGGTGGCGGCGAGGACTCCGGGGCGTCCGGGAGCGGGGCCGTCGACGCCGCCGCGCTGGAGGGCACCTGGGTGGGGCTGACGGAGGGCAAGAACGTCACCGTGTCCGTCGCCTCCCGCCAGGTCGCCCTGGTCGCCGACCAGTCCGTGTGCCAGGGCGAGGTGAAGGACATGGGCGGCGAACCGATGCTGGCGCTGAAGTGCACCGGCGGCTCCACCGACCGCACGATGGGCGCGATCGACGCTGTCGACGGCTCGAAGCTGGTCGTCTCGTGGGACGGCGGCGTCAAGGACACCTTCACCAAGGCGGAGGCGGGCAAGCTTCCGAGCGGCATGCCCTCGCTCCCCGACCTCCCGGACATCCCCGCGCCGTAGGACCGCCGCCCCGGAGGGCGCCGGGAGCGCTCGGGCTCGCGGCGCGGATGCCTCAGCTGTCGGCGAGGGTGCTGCTGACGCGGGTGGAGCCGCCGCGCTCGTCCAGGGCGCGGGTGAACTCCTCCAGCGCGTCCAGGAGCAGCGCCGCGCCCCGGCGCACGACCGGGTCGCCGACCGGGGTCGTGCCGTCGTCCGTCGGCGTGGGCATGTCCCAGTGGGCCACCGCGTCCACCACCGGCTGCCAGTCGGGCAGCCGCCGCTCCCGTACCGCCTTGGCGCCCTTCTCCGTGGCCCGGCGCAGGGCCTCGGCCAGCTGGGCGGCGCCGGGCACCGGGTCGGCCGACCGAGCCGGAAGGTGGGCCTCCAGGACCATCGCGGACCGGCCCAGCTGGGCCAGCGCGTGCTGGGCGTCGGTGGCGGCGGCCCGGGAGATGCCCCGGTGGCGAACGGGTTCGTGCTGGGCGGTCGCCAACGCCTCCTGCCACGCCACGCGGGCCTCCCGGGTGGCGATCAGCGCGTCCCGGACGTCCTCGTTGTCCCGGTCGGCGGGGTCCGCGTACCGGTCGACGACCGTGGCCGCGTACCGCCCGTCCGCCACCAGCCACTCGGCCAGCCGGTTGCGCAGCCGCGGGGTCTCCCAGGCCGGATAGACGGCGTACGAGATCATCGCGAGGAGCCCGCCGACGAGCGTCAGCACGATGCGTTCGGTGACGGTCTGGGACCAGTCGTCGCCGGCCATGCCGAGCAGGAAGACGACGTATGCGGCGACGCACACCTGGCCGACCGCGTAGCCGGTGCGCATCAGCAGGTACATCAGCCCGGCGCAGACCACCGCGAGAAGCGCGGAGAGCCGGGCGTCGGGGTGGGCCGTCTGCACGACGGCGGTGGCGAGCCCGACGCCGACCAGGGTGCCGCCGAAGCGGGCCACGGAACGGGCGTACGTCTGCGAGAACTCGGGCCGCATGACCATCACGGCGGTCATGGGGGCCCAGTAGCCGTGGCCGAGCGGCACGGCCTCCCCCACGAAGTATCCGGAGACGGCCACCACCGCGACCCGGATCGCATGGCGCATGATCGGTGAGCCGTGGTGCAGCTCGCGGCGCATCGCGGCCAGCACCACCGGGACCAGTTGCAGCAGCGTGGGCCGCTGCCGGGTGTCCGGGGCGAGGTCGGAGGGGACCCCGCTGTCGGTGCCGGTGCCCTCCGCGATCTCCAGGACGTCGTCGAGCAGGGCCGAGAGCCGGTCGGCGGCGCGGCGGGCGGGACCGACGAGGATCACGTCGTTGTCGGGGGTCTTCAGGACGCCCAGGTCGGTGGCGGAGAGGTGGACGGGTTCGCCGTGCCGGACCGCGCGCGCGGCGGCGTCCAGGACCGATCCGGCCGCGCCGAGCAGCTCGTTCACCCAGAGCCGCTCCAGGCCGTCGCCGGGCACCCCCATCGCCGGGTCCGCCAGCGAGGCCAGCACCGGGCGCAGCCGTTCGGCGACGCCCCGGGCCCCGTGCAGTTCGGCGGGGCGTCGGCGGGCCTCGCGCGGGGTGACGGCGGCCGCGCTGCGGGCGGTCATCAGGGGCAGCGGGTCGAAGGGGGCGACCGGGTCGTGGCGCAGCCGGCGGGCGTAGTCGGCCTCGGCGGCCAGGGCGTCGGCGAGCGCGTCGCGCTGGGCGCCCCATCTGCGGACGGGGAAGAGGACGATCAGCGCCGCCTGCACCAGGCCGCCGACGGCGATCATCCCCGCGTGGGCGGCGGCGTCCACCACCGAGGTGGGCAGGGTGATCGTCACCAGCATGATCGCGACGTTGGAGGAGGCGATGATCCCGCCCGTGGGTCCCGCCGCCCAGGCGAGACCGGCGAGGAAGGTCCAGAGGCCGAGCAGGCAGAGGAAGAGCACGACGTGCGCGCCGCTGACGTAGCCGACGAACGTCGAGACGGCGAGGCTGGCGCCGGAGACCAGGGCGAGAACGGGGCGCGGGCGCCAACTGCGCTGGAAGGTGGCGATGGCCGCCTGGAACGCGCCGAACGCGGAGCTCGCCGCGATCTCCGGCCCGAACAGCACGAGGCTGGTGCCGACGACGAGGGCGAGGCCGGCCGCACCGCGAAAGGCGATGAGGGGTTCCAGCCTCTGCCGCTCGATCTCCAGCCCCGAGCGGGCGGTCTCCTTCAGCGCCCGGAGCCAGCTCATGGGCCGAGCCTAACCGTGCAACCCATGACAAGCTCGACTTAAGCCGTGATTTCTCCCTCGGGTTGGTGGGACGCGCCGCCCATGCGGGCGCGGTCGGCGGCCTCCGTGCCGTGCGTCCAGCCGTCCAGGTCGGACACCCCGCGGAGCCGGGTGGTCGTGGTCCTCGGGAACATCCGCTCGGCGGTGTCGGCGACCGCGACGTCCCGGGCGGCGAGGACGGGGAGCAGCCCGCCGACCGCCCCTCCTTCCCCGCCTGTGCCGCTGTCCGCAGCCGCCGTGATCCGCTCGGCGTCGGCGGCCAGCCGTCGGCCGAGGCGCTGGGCGTACCCCATCAGGAACGCCTGCCGGAAGGTCTTGGTCCGCTTGCGTCCTCCGGCGCGCTGCCCGGCCTCCGCCCGGGTCATCGCGGCCGTCCCCTGGACGAGCAGCGAGGTGAACAGCAGCTCCACGGCCTCCAGGTCGGGCTCGAAGCCGACGACCGTGGAGAAGCCGAGATCGTCGTTCCACACGGCCCGGCAGCGGTTCGCGGAGGCGACGGCGTCCAGCAGGATCGCCTTCGCGCTCTCGTACGGGGGCTCCACCCCGATCCGGCAGGCCCCCGGTGTCTCGCGGCTCTGCGTCCGGGCGGCGAGGAGGGCCTCGTCGATGGTGTGCCGGGCCATCAGCTCCTGCGCCTTGGTGGTCAGCGCCTCGGCCTCCTCCGGGAAACCCGTCGCCTCCGCCTTCGCCAGCAGCGCCCGGATCCGGGTGAGCATGCGGGGCTCGTCGGCGGCGGGCGGCCGGTGCAGTGGGCCGGCGGCGCCGCCGGGCGGCGGTCCCACGGGCTCGATGGCGGGCAGCCGCAGCAGCAGCCGGCACAGCTCCAGCAGGTCACCTGCGTAGCTGAACCGGTCGGGTCGGTTGCGGGGCACGGGCGGCGGAAGCTCGGCGAGCTGCTGCCGCCAGCGGGGCGGCAGCTCCGGGTACCGGGCGGTCTCGGCGGCGATCAGGGTCGCGGCCAGCGCCGCCCGCCGCTCGTCCAGCTCCCGGCGGACGAACCGGACCAGGTCGGCGGGGTGCCAGCCCCTCTCCCACGCCCGGCGTACGAACTCCTCACCGCGCCGGTGCGCCTCGTCGTCGGCGTCCGGGGCCGCGGCGAGCAGGGACGCGCCGGTGTCCAGGGCGGCGTCGCCCTCCGCGTAGAGGGCCGCCGCGCATGCCCGGTCGATCACGGATTCCATCCGGCCAAGGGTAGGCGGACCGCTTCCGGCGGACCGCTTCCGGGCGGCGGGGCCGGTCGGGGGTCGGATCCGGGGCATTGTCAGTGGCGGGTGCCAGACTCGCACCCATGACCGAACGGTGGGGGGTGGCGGCCGCGGACGGGGGCGGGGCGCTGCTCGCGCCGCTGGCCCGGGACGGCACGCCCGCCGGGCCGGTCATCGCCGAGCCCGACCTCGTCGAGGCGGTCCGCTCCCGACCCGACGTGGTGCGCTGGGTGTGGCGGTCGACCGCCACAATCTATCCCCGGCTGCTCGCCGGCGGGGTCCGGGTCGAGCGGTGTTACGACATCGAGTGCGCCGAGCTGCTGCTGCTCGGGCACGCCGGGCGGCTCGGCGAGCCCCGGTCGGCCGCCGCCGCGCTGGCCCGCCTCGACCACGCGCCGGTGCCGCCGGACCCGCCCGCCCGGTCCGCCGAACCGGGCGCGCAGTCCTCCCTCTTCGAGCCGACGTCAGGGGCCGGGGTGCCGTTCGAGGGGCTCCTGCGGGTCTACGCGGACCAGGTCCGCCGGCACGACGCGGCGGAGCACCCGGACCGGATGCGGCTGCTGACCGCGTCGGAGTCGGCAGGGATGCTCGTGGCCGCCGAGATGCACCGGGCCGGGCTGCCCTGGCGCGCCGACGTCCACCGGGAGCTGCTGACCGGACTGCTGGGCGAGCGGTACGCGGGCGGCGGCGAGCCCCGCAGACTCGCCGAGCTGGCGGACGAGGTGTCGGCGGCGTTCGGCAGAAGGGTCCGCCCCGACCTGCCCGCCGATGTGGTGAAGGCGTTCGCACGGGCGGGCATCCCGGTGAAGTCGACCCGGCGGTGGGAGCTGGAGGAGCTGGACCATCCGGCGGTGGAGCCGCTGATCGCGTACAAGAAGCTGTACCGGATCTGGACCGCGCACGGCTGGTCCTGGCTCCAGGACTGGGTGCGCGAGGGCCGCTTCCGCCCGGAGTACCAGCCGGGCGGCACGGTCAGCGGCCGCTGGACGACGAACGGCGGCGGGGCCCTCCAGATCCCCAAGGTGATACGGCAGGCCGTCGTCGCCGATCCGGGGTGGCGGCTCGTCGTCGCGGACGCCGACCAGATGGAGCCCCGGGTGCTGGCGGCGATCTCCCGCGACCGGGGGCTGATGGAGGTGGCCGGACATGACGGCGACCTCTACAAGGCCCTGTCCGACCGGGCGTTCTCCGGCGACCGCGAGCACGCCAAGCTGGCGCTGCTCGGGGCGATCTACGGCCAGAGCTCCGGGGACGGGCTGAAGAACCTGGCCGCCCTGCGCCGCCGCTTCCCGCTCGCCGTCGCCTATGTCGACGACGCGGCGCGGGCGGGCGAGGAGGGGCGCCTGGTGCGGACCTGGCTGGGCCGGACCAGCCCACCGGTCGTCTCGGCGGGCCAGGACGAGGAGGCGGGCATCCCCCAGGAGGACCCCGAGGGCTCCGGTGACGCCCGGATTCCCGGGGCCGCGTCCGGCGGCGGCACGGCGCGGGCCCGGGGCCGCTTCACCCGTAACTTCGTGGTGCAGGGCAGCGCGGCCGACTGGGCGCTGCTGCTCCTGGCCGGGCTGCGCCGGACCCTTCACGAGCAGGGGCTGCGGGCGCGGTTGGTGTTCTTCCAGCACGACGAGGTGATCGTGCACTGCCCGGCCGAGGAGAGTGCCGCCGTCGTGGAGGCGATCCGCGCGGCGGGCGAGCTGGCCGGGCGGACCGCCTTCGGACGAACGCCGGTGCGCTTCCCCTTCACGACGGCGGTGGTGGAGCGGTATGCGGACGCGAAGTGACCGTACAGACGCAAAGCGCCCCGTTCACGCGCCGGACGGCGTGAACGGGGCGCGGGCGGTGGTGCGCTCGCCGTCTCTCTCGTCTACCCGCGTTCCCACAACGCGGGGACTCCTGGCGGCTCCCAGCCGGACATGGCCCGGTGCGCCTGCAGACAGCGGTAGGCGACCCCGCCGTACGTCACGCGGTCGCCCGCGCGGTAGGAGGTGCCGGACGACCAACTGGTCCCCGGCTCGGTGGGTGGATCGGTGGGCGGATCGGACGGGCCGGGCGGCTGGGCGACGTCCAGGACGAAGTCGAAGGAGCCCTGACGCCCGTTCCCGACGCCGCGGACGTTCATCAGCAGCTCCGGGTCGAACAGGGCGTCGGTGGTGTTGCGCGGCTCGTCCGGGAAGTACAGCTGGGTGGTGAGGACGCGGCCGCCGGGCGCCTGCGCCTTCACGTGGAGGTGCCGCGTGCGGCCCGGGTAGAGGCCCGGCACGACGGTGGTGAGGCTGAACGACCCGTCCGCGCCGGTGAACTGGTGCCCGCGGAAGGCGAACTGCGCCATGTCGTAGGCCCCGTTGGTGTCGGCCTGCCAGAAGTCGAGCAGAGCCCCGGAGATGGGCCGGCAGGCCCGGCCGAAGACGTAGCCGCTCACGGTGAGCGGTACGCCGGGGGTGCCCGGCGTCACCAGGCTGGTGCGGCGCGGCGAGTTGGGCTTGAAGTACGGCCCCTCCATCTGCGGCGGCGTCGGGTCGTCGCCGTCGTCGCACTCCGGGGTGGGGGCCAGGGGCCCGTTCCCGGTGGAGGCGGCGTCCCGGGCGAGCGCGACGCCCCCTCCGGCGAGCAGGGGCGCGGCGCTCGCGACGAACGCGGCCTTCAGGAGACCTTTGCGGCTGATCCGCCGCCGGTCCCCCGACGCCTCGTCGGACGCGTTCGGGTCGTGGGGGGGGGTTGCGTTGTCCATGTGTGGGGTCATGACGGTTTCCTCGGAGTCCTCGGTGGGCCTCGACGCGGGGAGGCGGGAGGCGGGGAGGTTCAGGAGGTGCTGCCGCGGGAGTGCCGGTCCCGGTCCGCGCCGGTCAGATCCGCTGCCAGAGCGCCGGGACGGCCGCGGGGGTCCAGCCAGTCTGCGCCGTGTGCGCCTGGAGGCAGCGGTAGGTCGCTCCGCCGTACGTCACCGTGGCTCCGGCGGCGTACGCGGTGCCGGCCGTCCAGGTGCCGCCCGGCGGGTCGGTGGGCGGGTCGGTCGGCGGCGTGGTGGGCGGGTCGGTGGGCGTACCGCTGGTGACCAGGGTCAGCCCGTACGCCTGGAGCAGCGGGTTGAGCGGCTGGAAGTAGGTCGTACCGCCCGACGAGCAGTTGCCCGAGCCGCCGGAGGTGACGCCCTGCGCCTGGTTGCCGGAGATGTACGAGCCGCCGGAGTCGCCCGGCTCCGCGCAGACGCTGGTGCGGGTCACCCCGGAGATGGTGCCCTCCGGGTAGGTGACGCTGGTGTTGAGCTGCTGAACGGTGCCGCAGTGCCAGCCGGTGGTGGAGCCGGAGCGGCAGACCGAGGCGCCGACGACGGACGAGGTGGACCCGGCGACGGTGACGTCGCCCCGCCCGTAGCCGTTCACCAGCGGTCGCGGCGTCCAGTTGGCGTTGGTGGCGACCCAGGCGTAGTCGCGGCCGGGGAAGGTGGAGCCCTGGAAGGTGCCCTGGGCCTGCTGGTTGAAGCCGTTGGTGGTCGTGCCGACCCGGCCGCAGTGCCCGGCCGTCGCGAAGCCGTTCTGAGTGCCGCGCTTGACGGAGAAGCCGATGGAACAGCGGCCCGAGCCGTTCATGTAGTACGCGTCGCCGCCCCGGAGGTCCGCGAAGGTGCGGGGCTTCTCGGCGGACCGGGCCACGGTGACCAGGTCGCTCCCGACCCCGGCCGCCTTCAGGAATGCCCGTCCGGCCGAGGTGCTGGCGGCGTTCACGACGACCCGGTTGGCCTCGACGTCGACGTACCAGACGGGCACGTCCTTCGGGGCTTTGCGCAGCGCGGCCCGGTCGAGGGTCTCCTTCACGCCTTCGAGCCGGTCCAGGCTGTGGGCGACGACCTCGGCCGTCGCGCCGGCCTCGGTGATCCGGGCGGCCTGGGAGGCGTCGGTGGTGGCGACGGTCAGGGCCGCCGTCCCGCCGCTGACCCGGGCCCCGGCGAAGTCGGCGCCGAGGGACTTCTCCAGCCCGGCGGCGACGGCGGCGGCACGGTACTCGTTCGCTATCCGGCCGCGGGCGTCGTCCGCGTCCAGGCCGAGGTCGCGCTCCATGGCGGCCAGCAGTCCGGGCGACAGGCTGTCGGCGGAGACCGGCGGGACGGTGGTGCGCGCGGGGTCGGCGGACGCCACGCCGGTCAGCCCGGCGAGGGCGAGCGCGCCCACGGCCACCGTGGCGGTGCCGGCGACGAGGGCGCGTCTGCGGAGCGTGGTTCTCTCCACGTAACTCTCCTTGGTTCAGGGGATGTCCGGATCCGGCGGGGGTTGGTCCGGACCAGGGAATTGCCGAAACCGTAGCGGCGGTGACGCCCGGCACAGGAGATCCCGTTCGCCCCCTCCCTCCGCGTTATGGGGCCGGGCGAAGAGGGAAGCCGTCTCCCTTTCGGCGGGGCTCCCGGGTAGGTTCGCCCTCATGCACACAGGGCAACTTCTGGGCTCGGGACGCACCGCCGACGTGTACGCACTCGACGGCTCCTGGGTCCTTCGCCGTTACCGGGACCGCACCGACACCACGGAGGAGCTGGCCGTGATGAGTTACGTCGGCGCCTTCGGCTTCCCGGTGCCCCGCATCGGTCCGCCCGCCGAGGGGGCCCGCCCCACGGATCTGGTGCTCCAGCGGCTGACCGGCCCGACCCTGGCCGAGTCCCTGCTGGCCGGGCGGCTGGGGGCGGCCGAGGCGGGGGCGCTGCTCGCCCGGCTGCTGCGCGAGCTCCACGCGATACCGCCCCGGGTCTCGACGAACCCGGAGGACTGCGTGCTCCACCTGGACCTGCATCCGGAGAACGTGGTGCTGACGGCGGGGGGCGCGGTGGTGATCGACTGGTCCACCGCGGCGGAGGGCCCGCCCGGCCTCGACCGGGCGATGTCGGCGCTGACCCTGGCCCGGATCGCGCTCGACCCGGCGTTCCCGGCCGGGGCGGACGTACGGTCGTTGCTGGCGGTGCTGCTGGCGGAACTCTCCGACGACGGCGGCGCGTCGGCCGCCGACCTGGCCCTCGCCCGCACCCGCCAGCAGCGGAACCCGTATCTGACCGAGGACGAACGGGGCCGCCTGGACCGGGCGGTTGACCTGGTGCTCGACTCCTCGAGCCCCTGAGGCGAACCGAGCGCCGCCGGGGAAATCAAGCCCCTTCGGCGCTTGAGGAGCGGGGGCCCGGGGGCGGAGCCCCCGAAAGCCCGGACTCAGCGCCGCCCGCGCTTCGCGTCCCGCACGCGCCGCAGCCGGTTCACCGTGACCGGGTCCACCCGCAGCGCCCGCTCGTCCTCGATCAGCGCGTTCAACAGCTGGTAATAGCGGACCGGTGAGATCCCGAGCTCCTCGCGGATCGCCCGTTCCTTCGCCCCGGGCCCCGCCCAGGACCGCCGCTCCAGGGCCAGCAACGCCCGGTCCCGTGACGACAGCTCGTCGGCGCCGGGCGGCGCGGGCACGGCCGGGGCGTCGTGGCGCTCAGGGTCGGGGGCGGTCATATCAACCAACCTAATGCCCACCCCCGACACCGCACGCGCGGCCGCGGCCCTCGTGCGCGGCCCGTGGCCGCTACTCGGCGGCCTCCGCCTGCGTCGCCTCGGCGGCTATCCCTCCGAGGATGCTCTCGGGGTTGCTGCCCGGCGCGACCGCGCTGCCGATGTTCTTCTTGACCGCGTCGCTGACCGTGGCCCAGGACGTCTTGCCGAACGGGGGCAGGGTCGAGTTGGGCAGCGCGGCCAGGAACTCGTGCAGCTTCTTGTGCTTCTCGTCGGTCTCCATGGCGGCCGAGGCGCTGCCGGTCACCGGGAGGAGGTCGTACTCCTCGGCGAACTCCAGCACGTTCTCGTCGGAGTAGGCGTAGTCGAGGAACTTGCCGATCTCCTTGCGGTGACCGTTCTCCTTGAAGCCCATCATCCAGTCGGCTACGCCCATGGAACCCTTGGTCGGGCCGTCGGAGCCGGGCAGCGGCACCATGCCGACCTTGATGCCCTTGGCCTCGGCCTCGTCCATCAGCGTGGGGTGGCCGTTGAGCATGCCGACCTTGCCCGCGGTGAACGCCTCGAACGCCTTCGCCCGGTCCAGCTTGCCCGGCGCGACCGGGCCGGTGAGGCCCTTGCCGACGAGGTTGTCCCGCAGCCAGCGGAACGTGGCGACGTTCTCGGCGGAGTCGATGTCGTACGAGCCGACGTCGTCCGTGTAGCCGCCGTTGCCGCTGAGCAGCCACATCAGGGTCTCGGCCTGGGCCTCCTCCTGGCCGAGCGGCAGGGCGAAGGGGTAGTCGACGCCCTTCGCCTTGAGGGCTGCGGCGTCGCTGCTGATGTCGTCCCAGGTCTCGGGGGCGTCGAGGCCCGCCTGGTCGAAGAGCTGCTGGTTGTAGAAGAGCAGCCGGGTGCTGGCGACGAAGGGCAGGCCGTACAGCGTGCCGTCGACCTTGCCCGCGTCGGTGAGCGACGGCAGGAAGTTCGCCGCGGTGCGGATCGCGAGCGTCTCGTCGGCGGTGTAGAGCTTGCCCGCCTTGGCGTAGTCCGCGTACGCGCCGATCTGGGCGATGTCCGGGGCTTTGCCGTCCTTGACCATCGCGGCGACCTCGCGGTCGACGTCCTTCCAGGAGAGGACGGTGACATCGACCTTGATGCCGGGGTGCTCCTTCTCGAAGCCGGAGGCGACCCCGCTCCAGTACTTCTCGGAGCTGTTCTCCGGTCCGGTGCCGTAGTCGGCGGCGACCAGTTCGAGTGTGACATCGCCCGAGCCGGCATCACCCCCGCAGGCCGACAACGTTGCCGTCATTCCCAGCGCGGCCACCGCCGCGGTCAGACCCAAAAAGCGCCGCTGCACAGCCTCGCCCATCCTCATTGATCCAGCCATCTCACGGACGGTGTGCGTCGGCGTCGCCTGCGGCCTCCTGTCCGGCCGCGGCACCGCCCCCTGTCCGACACCGTCCGGACGAACTGCGATTTTCCCCCATTGCAGAACCGGCGGTCTACACCACCGGGGTATCGCTTCGGCAACGTATACGGGCCCTGGGGGCCACAACTGGCGTGCGGGCACTGGAAGTCGGGCCCCCCTGCCCGTATCTTGGTCCAGACCTTTGGGTCGAATTCCTTCCCGATTCAGGTTCCCCAATAGTCGCTTTCCGCCACAAAAGGTTCCACCTTCACGCGTTCATCATTTTGTATGCGGGCGCAACAAACCGCGCTAGTGGACTAGACCTTTTCGGGTCGGCGGGCGAAACTGTCTCCCGTGAGACATGTCATCGCCCTCGATGTGGGCGGCACCGGAATGAAGGCCGCACTGGTCGGGACCGACGGCACCCTCCTTCACGAGGCGCGGCGGGCCACCGACCGGGAGCGCGGCGCCGAAGCGGTCATCGAGTCGATCCTCGCGTTCGCGGCGGATCTGCGGGCCCACGGCGAGGAGCACCTCGGCGAGAGCGCCGTCGCCGCCGGGGTCGCCGTGCCCGGCATCGTCGACACCGAGAAGGGCATCGCGGTGTACGCCGCGAACCTGGGCTGGCGCGACGTACCGCTGCGCTCCCTGCTCGCCGAGCGGCTCGGCTCCGTCCCGGTCGCCCTCGGCCACGACGTCCGCACCGGCGGGCTCGCCGAGGGCCGCATCGGGGCCGGGCGGGGCTCGGACCGCTTCCTGTTCGTCCCGCTGGGCACCGGGATCGCCGGGGCCATCGGCATCGCGGGCGCGATCGAGGCGGGCGCCCACGGGGACGCGGGCGAGATCGGCCACATCGTCGTCCGCCCGGACGGCCCCGACTGCAGCTGCGGCCAGCGCGGCTGCCTGGAGACGCTGGCCTCCGCCGCCGCGGTGACCCGGGCCTGGGCCGCCGCCTCCGGGGATCCCGCCGCGGACGCCGCGGACTGCGCGAAGGCCGTCGAGTCGGGCGATCAGGCGGCGATCGAGGTCTGGCGCGACGCGGTCGACGCGCTCGCCGCCGGCCTCGTCACCGCGCTCACCCTCCTCGACCCGGGAACGCTCATCATCGGTGGCGGTCTCGCCGAAGCCGGGGAAACCTTGTTCACACCACTGCGTGCGGCCGTCGAGGAACGCATCACGTTCCAGAAGCCGCCCCACATCGTCCCGGCGGCCCTCGGGGACACCGCCGGATGCCTGGGCGCGGGGCTGCTCGCCTGGGATCTACTCTCCACGGAGGTTTCCGCCTGATGGCCGGACGCGCAGCAGACAGCACCGTTCTCGCCGGCGCCCGGGTGGTGCTCCCCACCGGCACCGTCGATGACGGCCGGGTGACCGTCGACGGCACCCGGATCTCCGGTTCCGCACCGGAGGGCGCCCGGGTCATCGACCTCACCGGCCACTGGGTGGTCCCCGGCTTCGTGGACATGCACAACCACGGCGGCGGCGGGGCGTCCTTCACCTCCGGCACCGTGGACGAGGTCCTCACCGGCATCCGTACGCACCGCGAGCACGGCACCACCACCATGGTCGCCTCCACGGTCACCGGCGAGATGGACTTCCTCGCCCGGCGTGCGGGCATCCTGTCCGAACTGGTCGAGCAGGGCGATCTGGCCGGAATCCACTTCGAGGGCCCCTTCATCTCGCCGTGCCGCAAGGGCGCCCACAGCGAGGAGCTGTTGCGCGACCCGGACCCGGCCGAGGTCCGCAAGCTGCTGGACGCCGCGCGCGGCACCGCCCGGATGTTCACCCTCGCCACCGAGCTGCCCGGCGGCATCGACTCCGTACGGCTGCTCGCCGAACACGGGGTGATCGCCGCGATCGGCCACACGGACGCGACGTACGAGCAGACCGTCGAGGCCATCGACGCGGGCGCGACCGTCGCCACGCACCTGTTCAACGCGATGCCGCCGCTCGCCCACCGCGAGCCCGGCCCGATCGCCGCCCTCCTGGAGGACGACCGGATCACCGTCGAGCTGATCAACGACGGCACGCATCTGCACCCGGCCGTCCTGGAGCTGGCCTACCGCCACAAGGGCGCCGACCGGGTCGCGCTGATCACCGACGCGATGGACGCGGCCGGCTTCGGCGACGGGAAGTACGAGCTCGGACCGCTCGCGGTCGAGGTCACCGACGGGGTGGCCCGGCTGGTGGAGGGCGGCTCGATCGCCGGCTCCACGCTCACCCTGGACACCGCGTTCCGCCGGGCCGTCACCCTCGACGAGATCCCCGTCGAGGACGTCGTCCGGTCCATCTCCGCCAACCCGGCCCGGCTGCTCGGCGTCTACGACCGGGTCGGCTCGCTGGACGCGGGCAAGGACGCCGACCTGGTGGTCCTCGACGAGGACTTCGTCCTCAAGGGCGTCATGCGCCGGGGCGAGTGGATCATCGAGCCGAAGACGGCCTGAGCCCCGCGGGCTGTTGAACACGTAACGAAGAGATGGCGGTCGGCGCCCGGGACTGGGCCGACCGCCATCGCTTTGACATGATCATCAGCATCGCGTGCCGCGAGCGGCAGGCGTGCACCGCTGGGGCCACGCACCGAGGGAGGGACCGGACCAGGTGATCCTGACCGTCACCCTGAACACCGCGCTCGACGTGACGTACACCGTCGACGCGCTCGTCCCGCACGGCAGCCACCGGGTCGGCGAGGTCACCGAACGCCCCGGTGGCAAGGGCCTCAACGTCGCCCGGGTGCTGGGAACCCTCGGTCACGAAAGCGTGGTCACCGGCTTCGTCGGCGGCGCGACCGGAGGCGTCCTGCGCGACCTCCTCGCCCCGCTCCCGCCGCGCGACGCCCTCGTGGAGGTCGCCGGGAACACCCGCCGCACCCTCGCGATCACCGACCGCTCGACCGGCGACACCACCCAGCTCAACGAACCCGGTCCGCAGGTGGGCCCCGCCGAGTGGGCCGCCTTCCTGCGGACGTACGAGGAGCTGGTCGCCGGGGCCGAGGCGGTCGCGCTCTGCGGCTCCCTGCCGCCCGGCATCCATGTCGGGGCCTACGCCGAGCTGGTCCGGATCGCCCGCGCCGCCGCCGTGCCCGTGCTGCTGGACACCAGCGGCGAACCGCTGCGCCGGGGCATCGCCGCCCGCCCCGACCTGGTCAAGCCGAACGCGGAGGAGCTGGCCCAGCTGACCGGCTCCCGCGAACCCCTGCGCGCCGCGGGCGACGCCCGCCGCCGCGGGGCCCACGCGGTGATCGCGTCGCTCGGTCCCAAGGGCGTGCTCGCGCTCACCCCGGACGGCGTCTGGCGGGCCGCCCCGCCCGCACCCGTGCGCGGCAACCCGACCGGCGCGGGCGACTCCGCGGTCGCCGGGCTGCTGTCCGCCCTCGCCGAGGGGCTGCCCTGGCCGGAGCGCCTGGCCCGGGCGGTGGCCCTGTCGACGGCGACGGTGCTGGCCCCGACGGCCGGCGAGTTCGACGCGGCGGCCTACGCGGAACTGCTGCCGCGCGTCACGGTGGAGCCGTACGTTCCGGCTCCCTGACCGCCGGCACACGCCGACGCCCCGACCACCTCGGAGGCGGACGGGGCGTGGGACGCGCGAAGGCAGGTCAGTTCTTGATGTGGCCGGACTTCAGCTCCAGCTGGTCGAGATTGGCGTCGCACTCGTCGCCCGTCTCGCACGACAGCCTGAGGGTGTTGGCGCCCTTGTCGAGCTGGACGTACGCGTAGGTGTTCGTCCAGCCCTTCTCCAGGTCGCCCTCGGGGGCCTGCGCGAAGTTCTTCATGTTGATGGAGCGGGGCTCCTGCGCGTTGACCGTGAGGGTCGTCTTCGCGTCCTTGCCGGGCACGCCGTAGGTCACGTACAGGGTGTACGCGCCGGCCTCGGGCACCTCCACCGACCAGGTGGCCGACCGGCCGACCTCGTTCAGGTTGATGTAGTTGCCGTTCGCACCCTTGGCGCCCTTGACCGTGGAGTCCAGGGCCGCCGTGCCGCCCAGCGTCAGCGTCGCCGCGTCCTGCTTCGGCAGCTCGACCGGCTTCGGGGTCTCCTCGGGCTTCTTCTCCGGCTTCTTCGACTCCTCGACCTCGCCGGCGGGGCCCTCCGAGGACGACGCCTCGTTCTTCTTGTCGTCCTTGTCGCCGTCGTCGCCCGTGAGCAGGGCGGCGCCGATGCCGATGAGGACGACCGCGACCACGGCGACCGCCGCGATCAGGAGCGCCTTGGTGTTCGGGCCGCCGCGACCCGTGCCGCCGCCATGACCGCCCTGGGCCGGGGGCTGCCCGTGGGACGCGCCGCCGGGGTAGGTCTCGGGGGCCGCGTACTGCGGGTTCGGCCGGTTGTACTGCTGCGCGGTCTGGCCGTAGCCCTGCTGGGGCGGGTAGCCGTACCCGCCCTGCTGCTGCGGTACCTGCTGCTGGCCGTACTGGCGCTCGCCGACGGCACGCACCTGGTTGTAGGACGTTCTGGGCACGCCCGGCTGCGCGGCCGGACCCGGGTAGCCGTAACCGCCCTGGCCGGGCGCCTGGGCGCCTGCCGCCTGTCCGTCCGCGTACAGATAGCCGAACGGATCGTCGTCCTCGGGCTTGCTCGCGCCGTTGTTTCCGGCCGTCATCCCTGGGTCACTCCTCACCATCTCGCCAGCCGTCGCCGACCGGCCGAGCCTACCTCGAACGGAGCAGCCCCCGAATTGCGCT
Source organism: Streptomyces sp. man185 (assembly GCA_002551355.1). Lineage (GTDB taxonomy): Bacteria > Actinomycetota > Actinomycetes > Streptomycetales > Streptomycetaceae > Streptomyces. The sequence continues at coordinate 98,210 of NTHE01000001.1, forward strand.
CACCCACGGGGACGGCGCCTGGGGAACGGGTACGGGGTAGGGGGAGAAACAGGCCGTGAACGTCATCCGGCCCTGCGGTGAACCTTCGACCGGGACCGCTTTTCCACGTACATCCGCTGGTCGGCGGAGCGCAGGACCTCTTCGGCGGTCATGCCGCACTCGGCCCAGCCGATGCCGAAACTCGCCCCGACCCGGACCGCCCGGCCGTCGACCCTTATGGGCGGAATGATGGCATTTCTCAGACGAACGGCCAGGTCAGCGGCGTCCGCCGCTCCGAGGCCGTCGGCGAGAACGACGAATTCGTCACCTCCGAGCCGGGCGACGGTGTCTCCGTCCCGCACACAGGTGCTCAGCCGCCGGGCGACCTCGATGAGCACGGCGTCGCCGGTGTGGTGTCCGAAGCGGTCGTTGATGGACTTGAAACCGTCGAGGTCGCAGAAGAGGACCGCGAGCCCCTTCGTCCCGTCGTCGTGCTCCGGATCCGGGGCCTCCGTGTGCACATGGTGGTCGAAGGGCCCGCCGCCGGGGATCGCCTCGCCCTCGTAGCCGTCGGCCTGATACCCGTGGGTGAGGGAGGACTCGACGTCCCCGTACGCCGCGTCCAGCGCCTCGATCGCGGTGGCTGCCGGGGAGTGCGGCCGCTCGCAGATCCGGGCGCTGAGCCGCGATTTCAGCTCGGCACTGTTGGGCAGCCCGGTCAGCGCGTCGTGCGAGGCGCGGTGGGCGAGGTTCAGCTCGTGCCGCTTGCGCTCCTCTATGTCCTCGACATGGGTGAGCAGGAAGCGCGGCCCGTCGGCGGTGTCCGCGACGACGGAGTTGCGCAGCGAGACCCAGAGGTAGGTGCCGTCCCGGCGGCTGAGGCGCAGCTCGGCCCGGCCGCCCTCGGCGGAGGTGCGCAGCAGGGTGCCGATGTCCTCGGGGTGGACCAGATCGGCGAAGGAGTAGCGGCGCATGACGGAGGCCGGGCGGCCGAGCAGCCGACACAGGGCGTCGTTGGTGCGCAGCAGCCGGCCCTGCTGGTCGCCGCCCATCTCGGCGATGGCCATCCCGCTGGGCGCGTACTCGAAGGCCTGCCGGAACGACTCCTCGCTGGCCCGCAGCGCCTGCTGCTCACGCTCCAGCCGGACCAGGGCGCGCTGCATGTTGGCCCGCAGGCGGGCGTTGCTGATCGCGATGGCGGCCTGGGAGGCGTACATCTGGAGCGCTTCGCGCCCCCACGCGCCGGGGCGGCGGCCGTTGCGCGGCCGGTCGACGGATATGACTCCGAGGAGGTCCCGGCCGCCCGCGGAGGCGTACATCGGGGCGTAGAGCCGGTCGAGCGGGTGCCACTCGTCCTCGAACCGGGGTTCGGGTCCCTCCGTGTGCCACTGCGGTACGTCGTCGTCGAGGAGGACCCAGCCCTCGGTGTGCGGGATGAACCGGAGCTTGTCCCAGGCCTCGCCCATGGAGAGGCGGCGTTCCCAGGAGGCGCGGGACCCGACGCGGCCCGTGATCAGGGCCTCGGCGGCGGCGTTGCCCGCGAAGGCGGCGATGACGAGGTCGCCGTCCGGCCGGACCAGGTTGACGCAGCCCAGCTCGTAGCCGAGACCGGCGACGATCCCGTCGGCCACGGTCTGCAGCGTGTCCGCCAGACTCCGCGCCGTATTGAGATCAGCGACGGCCTGATGCAGCTGCCGCATGGTCGCAAGGCGGACGTACGGTTCCGACTCGGCCTCCATCGCTCGCACTCCCCGAGACCTCGACAGCAACTCCAGGTTTCATATCGACGTACTTGTTGCAGTGTCACGGCCACTGAATCACAGTGAGCTGTGCACCCGGTACACAGGGTCAGCAGAAAATGGACTCTGTGACTCAAGTCACAACAGATGACCGGGTGATGCCGGTGACTCACGGCGACGGCGATCGTTCCGCGGTCACCGGGAGGGACGGGTTCCCCATGTGCGCGCCCGCGCACGCCCTCTTCCGAACGCTTCCGAACCCTCCTGGCCCTCCCAACCCTCCGAACCTCCGAACCCTTCCGGCCGGAGTCCTAGGACCTGCCTGGTCCCCTGGCCCGATGCGACCGGCCGGTCCCCGCGGTTAGCGTCTGCGTGTGCTCCAGATGAAGCCCCCCACCCCGCGCCCCGAGCCCATCCCTCATGCTGAGGGAGTGAGCAACGACGAGTTCCGCGCCGCACTCGCGCGGCTGGCCGCCGGGGTGGTGCTGGTCACCGCCCAGGAGCCGCCCCTCGACGAGGACGGCCGGGGCGAGGACGTGGGCATGACGGCGACCGCCTTCATGTCCGTGTCCCTGGAACCGCCCCTGGTGATGGTGAGCCTGCGCAACGGCTCCCGGATGGACGACCTGCTGGACGAGCAGCCGCTGTGGGCGGTCTCCGTCCTGGCCGCGAGCCAGCGGCACATCGCGGGCCGGTTCGCCATGAAGGGCCGGATCAGCGACCGGCTGCTGTTCGAGGACGTCGCCTACGTACGGGGCGAGGTGACGCACGCTCCGCTGATCGGCGGGGCGCTGGCGACACTGGAGTGCCGCACCGAGCAGCGCGTGGTGGCCGGGGACCACACCCTGGTGATCGGGCGGGTGCTCACGGCGGAGCTGCCGAGCCCGGAGGGCGACCCGCTGACGTACTTCAAGGGGCGCTACCGGCAACTGGGGTGACGGGGCGTGCGCCTTGTCGTCACCGGTCCCGGCGCGGCTACCGGTCGCGGGGCCGCTACCAGTCGCGGCCCGAGCGCCCGCGCTTGGTGTCGCCGCGCTGCTTCTTCTCGCGCAGCCTGCGCTCGTTGATCCCGCGCGGGATCTTCCGCTTGATCCGGGGCTTGGGCGGCGGCGCGGTGGCCTCGGCCAGGAGGGCGGCGAGCCGTACGGCGGCCGTCTCGCGGTTGCGCCACTGGGAGCGGTGCTCGGAGGCCCGCACGGAGATCACCCCGCCCACCAGTCTGCCCGCGAGCCGCTCCAGCGCCCGCGCCTTCCACACCTCGGGGAGCGCGTCGGTCGCCGCCAGGTCGAAGCGCAGCTCCACCTGGGAGTCGCTGGTGTTGACGTGCTGGCCGCCGGGCCCGGAGGACCGCGAGAAACGCCACATGAGCTCGGCCTCCGGGAGGGAGACCGAGCCGCGGATGACATAGGGCCCGGACATGACACCCATGGTCCCTCCCCCGCGCCCTGTTCGTCACCTTCTTTTGCACGGCTCCTCCTCCCCTCGTCCGGAGGAAGTTCGTAAAGAAAGTAAAGGGACCAGGAACCTCGTGGTCTGCTGCTTGCGTTAAGACGGGTGACGGTAGCTTTCGTGATGGCACGAAGCCCGCACACGACGAGGAAAGGGACTTCCCATGGCAGTAAGCCTGTCCAAGGGCGGCAACGTCTCGCTCACCAAGGAGGCACCGGGCCTTACCGCCGTCACGGTCGGCCTCGGCTGGGACGTCCGTACCACCACCGGCACCGACTTCGACCTCGACGCCTCGGCGATCGCGGTCAACCCGACGGGGAAGGTCGTCTCGGACGGCCACTTCGTCTTCTTCAACAACAAGTCGACGCCGGACCAGACCATCGTGCACACCGGTGACAACGTCACGGGTGAGGGCGAGGGCGACGACGAGCAGATCAACGTCAACCTGGCGGGCCTGCCGGCCGACGTGGACAAGATCGTCTTCCCGGTCTCCATCTACGACGCCGAGAACCGCAGCCAGAACTTCGGCCAGGTCCGCAACGCGTTCATCCGCGTGGTCAACCAGGCCGGCGGCACCGAGATCGCCCGCTACGACCTCAGCGAGGACGCCGCCACCGAGACCGCCATGGTCTTCGGCGAGCTGTACCGCAACGGCGCCGAGTGGAAGTTCCGCGCGGTCGGCCAGGGGTACGCCTCCGGTCTGCGCGGCATCGCCCAGGACTTCGGCGTCAACCTCTGACGCGTCGCCCCGAGCGCACATCTGCTTCACCTGCTTCACCGGAGCCCCCGGCCGCCTTCGCGGCCGGGGGCTCCGGTGTGCGGTGCGACGGCCCGTCAGCCCTGTGGCCCAGTAACGCTGAAACCCGCCACTTCGCCGAATACCGGACAGGGTGGCACTCCATTCGTACAAGAACTGGTCAAAAACTTGTGAGGCAATTGTCAGCACACCATCAACTTCGCTCATTCGATGGCACGCTCTCCGCTCGTAGTCCCCCCACAGGACGACCGACGGAGAACTCACATGAACCTCCACACCACCCCCCACAACTCCCGCGCCCCGCGCACCACTCGACGGCTCGCAGCACTCGCGGCGACCGCCGCGATGGTCGTCGCCGGGGTCCAGGCCGGATCCGCCGTCGCCACGCCCGGCGACGACGCCCGCACCACCGCGGCGAAGCCCACCACGGCGACCGCGCTCGGCGTGAACGCCTCGGCGCAGCGCGCCACGGCCATCAGGGCGGCCCAGGCGGACGCCTCTTCCACTGCCAAGGCACTGAAGCTCGGCGGCCAGGAGAAGCTGATCGCCCGTGATGTCATCAAGGACGCCAAGGGCGCGGTCCACACCCGCTACGAGCGCACCTACGACGGTCTGCCCGTCCTCGGCGGCGACCTGATCACCCACACCACCGCCGCCGGCAAGCTCCGAAGCGTCGACAAGGCGACCGACGCGAAGATAGCCGTGGCGTCGACGACGCCGAAGCTGAAGGCCGCCGCGAGCGCCCGCAAGGTGATCTACGCGGGCGGAGAGAATCCCGTCCTCGCCTGGGAGACCGTCAAGAAGGGCGTCCAGAAGGACGGCACGCCCAGCCGCGTCCACACCATCACCGACGCCACCACCGGCAAGAAGCTGCACAGCTACGAGGCGATCGAGACCGGCACCGGCAACAGCCAGTACAGCGGCGAGGTCGAGATCACCACCACGAAGTCCGACGCGGGCTTCGAGCTGACCGACGGCGAGCGCGGCGGCCACAAGACGTACGACCTGAACCAGGGCTCCTCGGGCACCGGCGAACTCGTCACGGACGACGACGACACCTGGGGCGACGGCACGGGCGCGGACCGGCAGACCGCCGCCGTCGACGCCCACTACGGCGCGGCGAAGACCTGGGACTTCTACAAGACCGCGCTCGGGCGCGACGGCATCGCGGGCGACGGCAAGGCCGCCTACTCCCGGGTCCACTACGGCGAGAACTACGTCAACGCCTTCTGGGACGACAGCTGCTTCTGCATGACGTACGGCGACGGCGAGGGCAACAAGAGCGCGCTCACCTCGATCGACGTCGCGGCCCACGAGATGACCCACGGCCTCACCTCCGCGACCGCCAACCTGGACTACGCGGGCGAGTCCGGCGGCCTCAACGAGGCGACCAGCGACATCCTCGGCGCCTCGGTGGAGTTCTTCGCCGGCAACACTTCGGACGCCGGGGACTACCTCATCGGCGAGAAGATCGACATCAACGGCGACGGCACCCCGCTGCGCTACATGGACAAGCCCTCCAAGGACGGCAACTCGGCCGACTTCTGGGACGAGAACCTCGGCAACCTGGACGTCCACCACTCCTCCGGCGTCGCCAACCACTTCTTCTACCTGCTCGCCGAGGGCAGCGGAAAGAAGACGATCGACGGCGTCGAGTACGACTCCCCGACCTCCGACGGCTCGACGCTGACGGGCATCGGCCGGGAGAAGGCCTACCAGGTCTGGTACAAGGCCCTCTCCGTCTACATGACCTCCACCACCGACTACGCGGGCGCACGCGTCGCGACCGAGAAGGCGGCGACCGACCTGTTCGGCGCGGACAGCGAGGAGCTGAAGGCGGTCTCGGCCACCTGGACCGGGGTCAACGTCAAGTAACGCGTCACATAAGGACGTACGGGAGCCGGTCAGCCCTCCACGGGCGGCCGGCTTCCGCCGTGCAGCCAGGCGTCCCACAGCTCGGTGAGATCCTGCCCCGTCTCCTCCTCCACGTACGCGGTGAAGTCGTCGGTGGAGGCATTGGCGTGCCGGTACTTCTTCGTCCAGCCCCGGACCAGGGCGAAGAACGCCGTGTCGTCGTCCATCGCGAGCCGGACGCGGTGCACGACCATGGCCCCGCGCCCGTACACCGGCGGGTCGGAGAGATCGAGGGCCGCGGGCGGATCGGCGGGCGAGAAAGCCCAGTTGGCGTCGTCGTCGTACGCCTCCTGGAAGCTTTCCCCGACCGGTACGTCGTCGTGGTCGGCGGCCCAGAGCCACTCCGCGTAGGTGGCGAAGCCCTCGTTCAGCCACATGTCCCGCCAGGTCCTCGGGGTGACGGAGTTCCCGAACCACTGGTGGGCCAGCTCGTGGACGAGGAGCGCGGTGTCGGGCGGGCCGGGGAAGAAGGGCCGGGTCTGCGTCTCCAGGGCGTACGTCGAGTCGTCCGTGCGCCCCACGATCGCCCCGGCGGAGGTGAAGGGGTAGGGCCCGAACCTGGCCTGCGACCACGCCAGCACCTCCGGGATCTCCGCCAGCACGTCCTCGCTCGCCGCCTCCGACTCCGGGTCCACGGCGGTGAACAGGCGGATGCCGTCGGCCGTGCGCGACTGCCGGGTGGTGAACTCGCCCACGGCGACGGTCGCCAGATAGCTCGCCATCGGCTCGGCGGTCCGCCAGTGGTAGGCGGTGCGGCCGTTCTCCGTACGCCGGGCGACCAGCTCCCCGTTGGAGACGGCCTTCAGCGGGTCGGGGACGGTGACCTCGATGTCGTACGCGGCCTTGTCGCTCGGGTGGTGGTTGCCGGGGAACCAGGCCATGGAGCCGGTCGGCTCGCCGAGGGCGACCGCCCCGTCCGCCGTCCGCAGCCAGCCCTCCTGTTCGCCGGCCGCGTCGGTGATGGCTTCCGGGGAGCCGGAGTAGCGCACGACGGTGGTGAACGTGCGCCCCTCACGCAGCCGGTCGTCCACCGCCGCGTCCGGACGGATCGTCAGCTCCTTGCCCGCCCGGTTCACGGCGGCCGGCTGCCCCTCGACGGTGGCGCTCTCCACGTCGAGTCCGGCGAGGTCCAGGTGGAAGGCGCTCAGGTGCTCGGTGGCGCGGGCGGTGATCGTGGCCGTACCGCGCAGGTGGTCGGCGGAGGAGTCGACGTCGAGCTTCAGGCCGTAGTGGGTGACGTCGTAGCCGCCGTTGCCGAGCCCCGGGAAGTACGGGTCGCGCAGGCCGACCGCGCCCGGGGTTCCCTCGACGCCGCCGGTGCAGCCCGAGCCGAGGAGGGCGAGGGCCAGGGCGAGCAGGAGGGGGGCGGCGGCCGGGGTGCGGTGGTTCACCGGTCGATCCTAGGTCGCGGGGCGACCGGGGACGGGCCTGGCTTTCCGGGACGGTCTTCCGGGGCGTGGCTGCGGTGCGGGGAGGCCGAGGCCGGGCGGGCCTGGCTCCCGGGACCCGGGCCTCCGGTGCTGGAAGAAGCCGCCCGCCTCGGGGGAAGAGCGGGCGGCTCCAGCTCAGAGGACGGCGATACCGAGGGGCCGGTTGCCTGCCTTCAGGGAGACGGGCTCGCTCTCCTCGTCGTCCAGGTCGACGGCCGTGATCCCGTTCCAGTAGCCGTCGCGGGTGAAACCGCCGGTCACGTACGCCGTGCGGCCGTCCCGCGACACCGCCACGTCCTCGTGCGGCCCGTCCAGCGGAACGACCCGCTCCGCGCCGTCGGGGGTGCGGACGGTGAGCGAGGGGCCCTCGTCCTCCGAGCCGATCGGGCCGGTGCCGACGACGAGGAGGGTGCCGTCGGGGGCCAGCGCCGCGCCGTGCTGGTGGGTGTCGGCGGTCATCCGCTCGATCCTCACCTTCCCGCTGCGCGGGTCGAGCACGGCCAGCCGCTCCCCCTCGAAGGGCAGCAGCAGCTTGCCGTCCCCGGGGCGTACGACGGCGTAGTGCGGCTTCAGCCAGGAGCCGAGCCCGCCCTCCGTGCCGTACGGGGCGACCTCCATGCGCCTGGTCCTCAACGTGTCCGCGTCCACCGCCGTCACGTCGAAGGAGTCGTGATCGGTGGCGTACACCTCGCGGCCGTCCGGCGACACGTCCACGTCGAAGGGGCGCATCCCGACCTTCGCGGTGCCGGTGACCTCGCGGGTCGCGGTGTCGATGACCTCGACCGCGCCGTCCTCGCCGGGCACGTTGACCCCGACGTAGACGTGCTTCCCGTCCGGGGCCAGGGCGATGCCCATGCCACCGCCCCGGTACTCGCCGGTGGTGACCGGGCCGGACTCCGTCGCGTACGGGACGAGCGCGAGCCGGGTCCGCTGCCGGGTGTCGACGACCGCGACGCCCTCGGCGGTGGCGACCCAGGCCCGCCCGTCCTCGCCGACGACGAGTCCGTAGGGCGCGGTGCCGACCTTCACCGAGGCGATGGGCGCTCCGCCCTCCCCGGAACCGTCCCGGCCGGGGTCGACGAAGGTCACGGTGTCGCCGCCGAAGTCGGCGACGAGCAGCGTGCCGTCGGGGGTGCGGCCGGCGGGGGAGCGCGAGGGGTCGGGGGTCGCCACGGTGCCCGTCGAGGCAGGGGCGCCGGGGGTGTCCGGGGCCGCCTCCGTCGTGCCGCTCGCGCATCCGGCGAGCAGGGCGGCGGCGAGCAGGGCGAGCGTGAGGCGGCGGGCTCGGGGGCCGGGGGTGAGGCGGCGGGCGCGCGAGTCGGGTGCCGGGGAGGCACCTTGCGGGCCGGGGGCCCGGGAGGCGGCTCGGGGGCCGCGGGGCGCGGTCACGCGGCGTTCCGCAGCTGGGCGGCCAGCTCGGCGAAGCCGCGCCGCTCGGCGTGGGCCAGGGGGGTCACCCCGTCGCCGTCGGGCAGGTCCCGCGTCGCCCCGGCCGCGAGCAGCAGCTCCACGACCTGCTGGTGCGCGCGCCCGCCCTCGCCGAGGATCACCGCCTCCAGCAGGGCGGTCCAGCCGAGCCGGTTGACGTGGTCGACGTCGATGTCGGTGACCCGCAGCACCTCCCGTACGTACGCGACATGGCCGCGCTCGCTCGCCGGGATGAGGGAGACCCCGCCGAACCGGTTGCGCAGGGTCAGGTCCGGGCCGGCCGGCAGCAGCACGTGCAGCATCGCGACGCTGCCGGTGACCCCGGTGGCCAGCCATGGGCTGTCCTCGCGCCGGTCCTGGGCGTTCGGGTCGGCCCCGGCGGCCACGAGTAGCCGGGCCGCCTCGACGTGGTCGCCGAGGACGGCGAGGAGCAGCGGCGTACGCAACTCCTCGTCGCGGACGTCGACCCGTGCGCCGCCCTCGATCGCGGTGCGCACACCGGCGGTGTCGCCGGTGCGTGCGGCGGTGAGCAGGTCGTGATCGAGGGCCTTCATGGGTACTCCGTTCCCGTCTGTCGTGCGGAGGTGGCTGCGGAGGCGACTACCGGGCGAGCGAGGCGACGCCCGCCGTGGCGAACTTCTCGTCGAGGTCGCCGCTGGGCGCGCCGGCCACGCCGATGCCCGCCACCGGGGCGCCCTTGACCTGGACCGGGGCGCCGCCCGCGAGGAACAGGGTGCCGGGGATGTCCTTCAGGTTCGGGGCCTGCTCCAGGCGCTTGGCCAGCTCGGAGGTGGGGGCGTTCCAGGAGACGGCGGTGTACGCCTTCTTCACCGCGGACTCGGGGGACTGCGGGCCCGCGCCGTCGCCGCGCAGGGAGACGATGGTGTTGCCGTTGCGGTCGACGACCGCGACGGAGACCCGCTGGTTCTCCTTCTTCGCCGCGTCCAGCGTGGCCTGCGCGGCCTTGGTGGCGGCGGCCACGGTCAGGTGCGTGGTCTGCTGGAGGTTGCGGTTGCCGGTGTCGGCCTTGACCGCGGCGGCGGGAGCGGCCGCCGGGGAGGAGGCGCTCGCGGACATCGCGCCGAACGTGCCGGCCCCGAGGGCGGCGACGACGACGGCGCCGGTGACGACACGGGTGCGCAGCGACAGCTTCTTCATGGTGGCTCCTTGGTGATCCGGGGCGGCCCGGTGGCTTGGGGCGAGGCGGCCCGGAGGTGGTCCGGGCGTTTCGCTCTGGTATCGATCCTCCCGGCGGATCCGGCCCCGTACGGTCGACGTAGCGGCTGGAAGCGACGCGCGGGACGGTCGACGGCCCCGTCAGCCGATCGGTTGATGCGGGGGTGGCCGGATCGGGTCACCATGGAGGGGTTTACGCAGGTCAGCGACGGAACGTGAGGTACGTGGTGGAGCACCGCAGCGGTTCGCCGGCCCACGGCCCCGGTGTCGTCCCGGACGTCGGCGGCTGCCCCGGCGGACCGGTCGACGGCGGGGCCGAGGCCGGGGGCCCCGGGGTCTCCGGGTCCGACCCCGACGCCCGCTGGCTCGCGCTCCTCATGCACGCCGCGTTCTTCCTTCTGCTCGGCGCCTCGCTGACCCGGTTCCTGATGCGGCACCCCGGCGAGGCCCGCACTCCGTGGATCATCGCCCTGTCGATCGCCCTGGCGGTGCTGTACCTCCTGGGGCCCGTCCTCGGCTCCCGCCCCACCCCGCGCCGGCTCACCTGGCTCGGGGTGCTCGTCCTCGTCTGGATGGTGCTGGTCGTCCTCGCGCCGAGCTTCGCGTGGTGCGCGGTGCCGCTGTTCTACACCGGGCTGCGCATCCTGCCGCCGCGTGCGGCCCTCGCGCTGGTCGCCCTGCTCACCGTGTTCGTCGTGGCCGCGCAACTGCGCCTGGCCGACGGGTTCGACCCGAACCTGGTCCTCGCCCCGCCCGCGGTCGCCGCCGTGGCGACCGCGGTCTTCGTCCATATGCAGCGCCAGGCGGTACGCCAGCGGGAACTGGCCGCACGCCAGCGCGAGCTGATCGACGACCTGCTCCGCACCCGGCGCGAACTGGCCGCCACCGAACGGCGCGAGGGGACCCTCGCCGAGCGCCAGCGGCTCTCCATGGAGATCCACGACACCCTGGCGCAGGGCCTGTCCAGCCAGCAGATGCTCCTCCAGGCGGCCGACCGCACCTGGAGCGCCGACCCGGACGCCGCCCGCCGCCACGTCCGTACGGCCACCGGCATCGCGGAACGCAACCTCGCCGAGGCCCGCCGCTTCGTCCACGACCTGGCCCCCGCCGACCTGGCGGAGGGCGGCGGCCTGGAAGCGGCCCTGCACGCGCTGGCGGCCCGCGAGAGCGCCCAGGCGGAGGGCGCCCTGACCGTCCACTGCCATGTGGAGGGCACCCCGCACGCCCCGCTGCCGGACCGGGTGCAGTCCGCCCTGCTGCGCATCGCCCAGGGGGCCCTGGCCAATGTGCGGGAGCACGCCGGAGCCACCGCCGCCGGGCTGACCCTGACCCACCTCGGCGACCGGGTGGTCCTCGACATCGGCGACAACGGCCGGGGCTTCACGGTGGAGCCCGAAGGCATGCGCGGCGCCCGCACCGTACGCGGCCACGGGCTTCCGGCGATGCGGGCCCGGGTGCGGCAGCTCGGCGGAACGCTCACGATCGAGTCGGCGCCGGGCGAGGGCACGGTCCTCTCGGCCGAGGTCCCGCTCACCACGGTCCCGCTCACCACCACCTCGGAGGACCCCCCATGACCGGCGAGGCAACCCCGCCCCCCGTGCCCGTACGCATCCTGCTCTGCGACGACCACGTCGTCGTACGCGCCGGGCTGCTGGCCCTCCTCGGCAGCGAACCGGACATCGAGGTCGTCGGCGAGGCGGGCAGCGGCGAGGAGGCGGTGGTGCTCGCCGCCCGCCTCACCCCGGACGTCGTCCTCATGGACCTCCAGCTCGGCGAGGGTATCGACGGCGTCGAGGCGACCCGCCGCATCGCCGCCGACGGCACGGTCCACGTCCTGGTGCTGACCACGTACGACACCGACGCCGACATCACCCGGGCCATCGAGGCGGGGGCGACCGGCTATCTGCTGAAGGCGGAACGCCCCGAGGAGTTGTTCGCCGCGATCCGGTCGGCAGCCCAGGGCCGCACCACGCTCTCGGCCCCGGTCGCGAGCCGGGTGATGGCCCGGATGCGCAGCCCCCGCCCCAGCCTCACCGACCGCGAACGCGACATCCTGGCCCAGCTGTCCCAGGGCCTCGGCAACCGGGACATCGCCCGCGCCCTGTTCATCAGCGAGGCCACGGTCAAGACCCACCTGGGCCGGATCTACGACAAGCTCGGTGTCGACACCCGCGCGGGCGCGGTGTCGGTGGCGAAGGAACAGCGCCTGCTGCCCTGAGTCCCGTCCGGTGTGCGGAACATTCGTCCAAGACACGAGCGCCGAAGTCGGCGACGGTGGAGCCATGCGCACCCATCGCGAGTTCTCCTCCCCGCCGGATCACGATGCCGAGAACGGCTGGGAGGTCGCCCGTCTCCACAGCGGCCCGTCGCTCGGCGGTGTCCGGATGGCCGGCTTCCGTGACAGCGCGGCAGCCGGACTGGACATGCAGGTGCTCCCGCAGCCCGCCGTGGTCGTCGTCATGGCCTCACCGGTGTCGTCCTCGACACGGCGGAGGGCCTGGTCGAGGCCCGGAACACGATGACGCGGGGCGGGCTGGAGGGGCGGTGCTCCCTGGTCGCCGGAGACTTCTTCCGTGCGGTCCCCGGGGGCTCGGACCTCTATCTGGTGAAGAGCGTCCCGCACGACTGGACGGACGACCAGGCGGTCACGATCCTCCGCCACTGCCGCGAGGTGCTGCAACCAGGCGGCCTCGTACTGATCGTGGAGCCGGTGCTTCCCGAAGTCGTCGACACCACGGCCGATGTCTCCGACGGGGGAATCATCTACCGGAGTGACCTGAACATGCTGGTGAACGTGGGCGGCCGGGAGCGCACCCGCACGGACTTCGAGGAAGTGTGCCGCCGCGCCGGCCTGACCATCACGTCGGTCACCCCGCTCGCCGAGGCCGCGCCGTTCGCCCTCATCGAGGCCGTGGCCGGCTGACAGGGCGCGAGGCCTCCGGCGTGGAGCCGACGGTCGGCCGCCGTCGAGCACCGCGCCGGCGGTCGGCGCGGTGACAGCCCGCTCGAACCACACATCGAGCACGGCGAGGTCCGTGCGGGAGCTGATGCGCTGTCGCGCCTCGTCCGGCACCGCCACACCGCGCACCTCGAGGATCCGCAGAATGTCCGCGGCGCGGCCTTCGACACGTCCTTCGTCGCGGAAGCTCTCGGCGACGAAGCCGCGGAAGTGGCTGAGACCAGTGCCCAGCAGGTTCCGCCAGATCTCACGGGCCGGGGTGGCTCCCAGCCCCGCCTCGGTGAATTCGGCGACCGGGACTCCCCGCCCGCACATCGATACGCATCGGCGTGTCCGACCCGAAGCGCTTCACCCGATCGTGGCGGCCCGCCCCGAACAGGCATGACACCATCGATCCGTGCTCGACATCGGCTACTCCCTCTCCCGCCGCTTCCCCGACCCCCCGCAGACCGACTACCGCCGCGCGGACGTCCGCGCGCTGCGGCACGATCTGTTCTCCGGCGACGTCTACCTCGCGGACACCAAGGCGGACCGCGAGGTGTCCACAGCCTGGGGATGGGTGCCGGTGCTCGACTTCGCGTGGGCGCTGTGCGACATCGTCGAGCAGATCGACCAGGACCCCCGCGGCAACCGCTCGCACCGGCGGCAGTACGCGGAGCTGGACTTCACCGAGTCCTCGGACGTCATGATCTTCGAGCGGCGCTTCGGCTGGGTCGACGTCGAGGCGGACTGGATGCCCGGCGACGAGCCCCCGCTCACCTTCAGCCACTCCCTCCTGCGCCGCGAGGCCCGCGACTTCCTGCACGACCTGATCGCCGACCTGGCCGACATGCACGACGGCCTCGCCGACAACCCCGTGATCTGGGACCTCCAGGCCCGCTTCCCCCGTCTCTGACCGGGACCGGCCCCCTCACCCCTCCACCCGCACCCCGATCTGCGCCGCGAACGCCGGGGCCAGCTCCATCAACTGCGACGGGCTGATCACCGCGCCCGCCAGCCGGTCCACGCCCCGGGCGATGTCCAGCTCGGCCACCGCGCGCAGGTCCACCGACTCCATCCGGGCGCCGCTGAAGTCCGCCCGCTTCAGCACGCAGTCCCGGAACTCGACCCGGACCAGGTGCGCGTCCCCGAAGTCCGGCTCGGACAGCACGCAGCCCTCGAAGACGACGTCCTTCAGCCGGGCCTTCCGCAGGTTCAGGTAGTCGATCTTGCCGCCCCGCACCACCACCCGCTCCAGCACCGCACCGTGCAGCTGCACCCCGCCCAGGCGCGCGTCCACCACCTCCACGTCCCGCAGCGACGCCTCCGCGAGATCGGTGCCCACGCCGCGTACGCCCGTCAGCACCGTGTCGATGAAGCGGGCCCGCGACAGCTGCGCGCGGTCCAGGGCGCAGCCGTCCAGAGCGCAGTCCATGAACCGGGCCCCCCGGCCCGACGCGTCCGTCAGATCCACCCCGCCGAACCGCACCCCGTCGTAGTCCCCGTCCGGCTCCAGGCCCTCCCCGTCGAACGGAACGAGCGGTGGCAGCCGCACCTCCGGCCGCCGCGCCGCCGTCACGCCCGTGGTGCTCTTCTTCCTGCTGCTCGCTGCCATGCCCCCATCGTGACGCACGCCACTGACAACGCCCCCGCCGACCGTGTCACGAGCCGATGCCCCCGATCCGTCGCATCATCAAAGATGCGAAGGAGATCCAGCCATGGAACACACGGCACACATCCACGTCGTCGGCGGCGGCCTCGCCGGGCTCACCGCCGCGATCACCGCGGCCGAGTCCGGCGCCCGGGTCACCCTGCACGAGGGCCACCGGACCCTCGGCGGCCGGGCCAGGACCGCGGACGGGCCGTACCGCGCCAACGAAGGCCCGCACGCCCTGTACCGGCGCGGACCGCACTGGACCTGGCTGGCCCGGCGCGGTCTCCTCGGCGCCGTCGTCCCCGTGCCGCCCCTCGAAGGGCTCCGCTTCCGGTTCCGCCGCGCGGGAGCCGCCCGCCGGACCCCGCCCGTGGCCCTGCTGCGGCTCGCCCGCCGGGACCCCCACACGGCCCCGGTGGACAGCACCTTCCTGGAGTGGGCCGCAGACCAGGTCGGCGAGGAGGGGGCCCGCGCCGCCGCGAACTTCGCCGCCACCGCGCTCTTCCACCACGACCCCGGCGCGCTCTCCGCCCGGTTCGTCCAGGAGCGGTTCCGGCGTCTCGCCTCGTTCCCGCCCGAGGCCCGCTACCCGGTCGGCGGCTGGGCGCCGCTCGTCGAGCGGATGGCCGGCCACGCCCGCGGGCTCGGGGTCGGCATCGAGACGGCCGCCCGCGTCGACACCCGTACGCTCGGCGGGCTGGCCCGTACCGGACCGGTCGTCGTCGCCACCTCCCTCGACTCCGCCCGCGTCCTCCTCGACGACGCGTCCCTCACCTGGGAGAGCGGCCGCACCGTCCTCGTGGACCTGGTGCTGCGCACCCGGCGCGGCGACGCGTTCGTCGTCTCGGACCTGGACGCGCCCGGCTGGCTCGAACGGTTCACCGCACAGGACCCCGGCCTCGCCCCGGCCGGCGAACAGCTGCTCCAGGGCCAGTTCCCGATCGCCCCCGGCGCGCGCAGGGCGGAGGGCGCCGCCCGCGCCGAGACACTGCTCGACCTCGGTTTCCCCGGCTGGCGGGAGCGCACCGCCTGGCGCGTCGAAGCCCTCGCCGACGGCCGCACCGGAGCCGTCGACCGCCCCGGCACCACCTGGCGGGACCGGCCCTCCGTGGTCCGGGGCGACGGAGTCTTCCTGGCGGGCGACCAGGTGGCCGCCCCCGGACTCCTCAGCGAGGTCTCCTTCACCAGCGGCCTCGAAGCCGCGATGCTGGCCGTGAAGGCGGCCGGACAGCGCTCCGGGCCCGGAGCCGACCGGATCCGGGGCTGAACGGACCCTGGCTGAACGGATCCGGCGTCGACCAGGTCCGGGGTTGAATGGATCCGGCGCGATCAGATACGGGGTTGAACGGATCCGGCGCGATCAGATCCGGGGTTGACCTCAAGCGCACCTGAGGTACGAGGGTGGGGCCACGGCCCGCCGCAGCGGTGGGCGGGACCGCCATGACCGTCACCCGTGGGAGCCCTCATGTACGCCGTACGCCTGCACGCCTTCGGCCCCGCCGAGAACCTTGTGCACGAGAAGGCCGAGGACCCCGTCCCCGGCCACGGCCAGGTCCGTATCGCCGTCGCGGCGGCCGGCGTGCACCTCCTGGACACGGTCCTGCGGGAAGGAGAGAGCGGCCCCTACCCGGCGCCCGTCGACCTCCCCACCGTCCCGGGCCGCGAGGTCGCCGGAACCGTCGAGTCGGTGGGCGAGGGCGTCGGCGCCGACTGGCTCGGCAAGCGCGTCGTCGCCCACATCGGCATGGCGCCGGGCGGCTACGCCGAACTCACCGTCACCGAGGCCGACCGGCTCCACGAGATCCCCGGGGCACTCGACGCCGCCGCGGCCGTCGCGATGATCGGCACCGGCCGCACCGCGCTCGGCGTCCTCGGGTCCACCCCGCTCGGCCCGGACTCCGTGGTCGTCGTCACCGCGGCCGCGGGCGGGATCGGCACCCTCGTCGTCCAGTACGCGAAGAACGCCGGGGCCACCGTGATCGCCCTGGCCGGCGGCCCGGCGAAGGTGGCGCGGGCGACGGACAACGGGGCCGACCTCGCCCTCGACTACACCCGCCCCGACTGGCCGCGCGCGGCTCGCGCGTACCTCGACGGGCAGGGCCTGCGGGCCACCGTCGTCTACGACTCCGTCGGCGGCACCACCGCCCGCGCCGCCGTGGACCTCCTCGGCCCCGGCGGGCAGCACGTCGTCTACGGCTGGTCCGGCGAAGGCCTCGGCGCCGGGGGCCCGCTCACCTTCACCGCCGAGGAACTGGCCGAACGCTCCATCACGTCCGGGTCCGCCCTCGGGCCGAAGCTGATCGAGCGGGGCGGCGGCCTGCGCGCCCTGGAGACCCGCGCCCTCGCCGAGGCGGCCGCCGGCCGGCTGCGACCCGCCGTACAGCGCTTCCCGCTGGCCGAAGCCGCCGCCGCGCACCGCGCCCTGGAGACCCGGGGCACCATGGGCAAGGTGGTCCTGGAGCCGTGAGGCGGGAAGCGGGAGACCGGCGGAGTGGTCGGGCTCCCGCCCCGCCGGCCCCGACGCGCGCCAACGCCCCGTCCGTCAACCGGTACCCCGTCCACTCGTCCTGCGGCCGTGCGCCGAGCGACTCGTAGAACGCGATGGACGGGGCGTTCCACTTCAGGACCGACCACTCCAGCCGCTCATAGCCGCGCTCCACGCAGATCCGCGCCGGCTCCGTCAGGAGCGCCCTGCCGTGGCAGCCGCCGCGTCGCTCCGGGCCGGACGTACATGGGCGCAGCCCAGGCAGCGCCCGGGCCACCCGGCACCGCGTTCTCCCAGGCCCCGGCGCGCCGGCCGCCCCGCCCGCACCCGGCCACGCGCACGCTTCCGCCGCCCCGCCCACGCGCACCCTTCCGCCGTCCCGCCCACGCGCACGCTTCCGCCGCCCCGCCCACGCCCGCCCACCGCGACGACTTCCGGCCGGCCCCCTCCCCCCTCACCGCCCCAACAGCCGCCGCGCGATCTCCGCGTGGTCGGGGGCGAGCCGGACCTCGCCCTCCCCGGCCCCCCACAGCCCGTTCTGGAGCACGCGGCCCAGCGTCCAGGCCCGCGCCCGCTCCCGGTCCAGGCCCAGCGCCTCCGTCAACGCGTCGAACCGCCACACCACCTCCTCCGCGTCGAAGAGGTTGTCCAGCGCCGGGAACAGCTCGAAGCCCGGGTCCCCCGCCAGCGGCTTCGGGTCGAGCGCCACCCACTCCCCCGCACGCCCGGAATCGGCGCACCCGGCCAGGATGTTGTCGTAGTGCAGGTCCCAGTGCAGCAGCCGGTCCCCCGGCTCCCCCGCGACCTCCCGTACCGCCGCCGCGCAGTCGGCGAGCAGCCGCCGGTCCGCCGCGTCGGCCAGCAGGCCCACCCGCTCCGGCACCGCCGCGAGCATCCGCGCCACCACCCCGCCCAGCGGGCGCAGCCCCTGCGGCGCGGGCACCGCCACCAGCCGGGCCAGCACCGCGCCGAGGACCGTCACCGCCTCCCGCACATCGGCCTCGCCGGACAACGGCCGCCGCTCGTCGAGCCGTTCCAGCAGCAGCGCGCCGCTCTCCGGGTCATGGTCGAGCAGCTCCACCGCCCCGGCCCCCGCTGCGGTCCAGGCGCGCAACGCCACCGGCTCGCCCGCCGTCTCCTCGTCCACCGACTGGAGCTTCAGCGCGGCGGGCAGCCCGTCCGCCTCCCGCACCACCGGCAGGACCAGCGCGCACATCCCGTACATCGACGGGCCGTCCGGCCGCAGCCCCCACCGCTCCAGGCACCGCTCGACGAGGTCGGGCAGCCCCGCGACGAAGGCCCGGCCGGCCGCTCCGTTGAAGTGGGACTGCGTGGCGGCCAGTTCCTCCGGGATGTCGATCACGCCCTCGATCCTAAGGAGGCGCGCAGCGCGAGGAGGCACGAATCCTCACCGGCCACGAGACCGCAGGAGACGAAACGGCCCCGCGCGCAGTAACGTCCCGCCACACGTACGCTCGGCATCTCACCGGAACAGGGACACCAGGGGCATCATGAGCACCGTCAGTACCGTCGTCGGCGGCATATCGTTCTGGTACGCGCAGGAGGGCACCCCCGCCCCGCGCGAACCCCTCCCCGGCGACACGAGCGTCGACGTCTGCATCGTCGGCGGCGGCTACACCGGCCTCTGGACGGCGTACTACCTGAAGAAGGCCGTCCCCTTCCTCAACATCACCGTCCTGGAAGCCAAGTTCTGCGGCTACGGGGCCTCCGGCCGTAACGGCGGCTGGCTGTACAACGGCATCGCCGGCCGCGACCGGTACGCCAAGCTGCACGGCCACGAAGCCGCCGTACGGCTCCAGAAGGCGATGAACGAGACGGTCGGCGAGGTCGTCAGGGCCGCCGCCGAGGAGAAGATCGACGCGGACATCCACCAGGGCGGCGTCCTGGAGGTAGCCCACACCCCGGCCCAGCTCGCCCGCCTCAAGGACTTCCACAGCGTCGAGATCGCCTTCGGGGAGACCGACCGCGTCCTGCGCGGAGCACGCGAGACGGCCGAGCGCGTCCATGTCACCGGGGCCGTCGGCTCCACCTGGACCCCGCACGGCGCCCGGCTGCACCCGGCCAAGCTGGTCAAGGGCCTCGCGGACGCGGTGGAGGCGCTCGGCGTGACCATCCACGAGTCGACGCCGGTCACCGAGATCAAGCCCAAGCACGCCGTCACCCCGTACGGCACGGTCCGCGCCCCGTACGTGCTGCGCTGCACCGAGGGCTTCACCGCGAGCCTCAAGGGCCAGAAGCGCACCTGGCTCCCGATGAACTCCTCCATGATCGTCACCGAGCCGCTGCCCGCCCGGATCTGGGACGCGATCGGCTGGCAGGGCCGCGAGACCCTCGGCGACATGGCCCACGCCTACTTCTACGCCCAGCGCACCGCCGACGACCGCATCGCGCTCGGCGGCCGCGGCTACCCGTACCGCTTCGGTTCGGCCACCGACAACGACGGCCGCACCCGGCCCGCCACGGTCGCCGCCCTGCGCGACCTGATGGTCCGGCTCTTCCCCGTCACGGCGGGCGTCCACGTCGACCACGCCTGGTCCGGCGTCCTCGGCGTCCCGCGCGACTGGTGCGCCACGGTCACGCTCGACCGCTCCACGGGCCTGGGCTGGGCGGGCGGTTACGTCGGCTCCGGCGTCGCCACCGCCAACCTCGCCGCCCGCACCCTGCGCGACCTGATCCAGCAGGACTCCGGCCAGGCGGGCCCGACGGACCTCACCGCCCTGCCGTGGGTGAACCACAAGGTCCGCCGCTGGGAGCCGGAGCCGTTGCGCTGGCTCGGCGTGCACGGCATGTACGCGGCCTACCGCGCCGCCGACCGCCGCGAGACCACCTCCCCCCGCCCCGGCACGGACCCCATCGCGAAGGCGGCGGACCGTATCGCGGGCCGCCACTGAGGCCGGACCACGACCCGGGACTACGACACGGGGACCACGACGCGGCGACCTCGACCCAGGACCACGACGCCGGGCTACGACGCGGGACCACGACCTGGGACCACGACGCCGGACCACGCCCCGGGACTACGACGCGGGGCGCTCCGCCACCAGCACCCCCACCTTGTCGATCCGGTGCTCGGGGTTGCCGAACGCGTCCCGCCAGAAGTTCCCGGCCGCGTCGTCCTCCGGGGTCGCGCAGGTGGAGAGCGTGATCATCGCCCGGGTCGGCTCCGCACCGGGCCGGCCCGGCGCCTCGGCCCGCTGCTCGGCGAGCGACCGCTCGCTGCGGAAGGAGGTCTGCCGGGTCTCGGTGATCTCGTACGTGTAGCGGGTGCCGCTCTCCGTCACGTGCACCGGATCGCCCTCGCCGAGATCCGGCAGGTCGCGCAGCACCCCTCCGGCGCTCAACCGGTGTGCGGTGACGAGGTAGTTGCCAACGTCCCCCGGCCCGACGCCGCCGCGCTCCCCGTACGGGCTGGCCGCGACGCCCCGGTCCTGGATCCGGCTGCCGGGCCGGTCGTCGGTGGTCCCCTCGTACGGCACGACGTCCAGGTCCTCGACGCCGATCCCGGGGATGTCGAGGACGGCGGTCGCGGTACGGGGTTCGGTCCGGTCGGCGGGGGCGGCGGTCGCCGTGCTCGCGGCGACGGTCAGCAGGGCGCCGGCACAGGCGCAGGCCAGGGCACGCGGAACGGTACGGAGTCGGCTGAGCATGGGCATCCCCATCGGTAGCCGGCCCGGCCGGGCGGGTCGGGCCGCGCGGCGATCGGCCTTCCCTCCCAGTACACCACCGCCACCGCGATCCGCATGCGGGCGCCCGGGTTTCAGTCGCGGGGCCAGGGCCGCCCGTCGAGACGTTCGATGGAGAGGTTCAGACGGCCGAGGGAGGCGGCGAGCTGCTCCGCCTCCTCCGGGGTCCAGTCGGCGAGGACCTTCGCGAGGCCCGCCACGTTCCTGGTCCGATCGCTGTCGAGGCGGCGCTCGCCCTCCTCGGTGATGGCGAACTTGCGGGCGATCCCGCCGTCGGGGTCCGGGATGCGCTCGACGACCCCGGCCCGCAGCATCGCGGCCGTCTGCCGGTTGAGCGTGGAGGCGTCCAGACCGAAGGCGTCGCCGAGCTGGCCGATCGACATCGGGCCCTCCGCCTCGATCCGGCTCAGCAGAATGTAGGCGGAGCGGTCGAGCCGCCACTCCACGCGCGGGGTCAGCAGATGCATGTACCGGCCGAGCAGCATGGTCTCTCGCTCGATCCGGTCGATGGGCTTGTCCACGCGCTCTTCCTTCGTTGACCAGGTCTCACACCATAGATGTGCACGATGCACTTATTATGCATGATGCATATTCCATGTATCTTGCATAGTCGAACACCCAAGGCGCGTCGACCCGCCCGGAAGGGCAAGAGG
The DNA here is from genome assembly GCA_002551355.1 of Streptomyces sp. man185. Classification (GTDB taxonomy): domain Bacteria; phylum Actinomycetota; class Actinomycetes; order Streptomycetales; family Streptomycetaceae; genus Streptomyces. The sequence goes on from NTHE01000001.1 coordinate 119,516, forward strand.
GAGCAGTACCCGTGGAGAGTTCACCCCCCGCAGCCCGGCCGGGAGGCGTGGTCGGCATCCTGGCCTTCGCCGGCATCGTGGCGGCACTCACCCAGACCCTGGTGGTGCCGCTGATCGCGGAGCTGCCGAAGCTGTTCGACACCTCCGCGTCGAACGCCTCCTGGGTCATCACCGCCACCCTCCTGGCCGCCGCCGTGGCAACCCCCGTCGCCGGCCGGCTCGGCGACATGTACGGAAAGCGGCGCATGCTGCTGCTCTCGCTCGTCCCGCTGGTCCTCGGCTCGGTGGTCTGCGCCCTGTCCTCGTCGGTGGTCCCGATGATCGCCGGACGCGGCCTCCAGGGCCTGGGCATGGGCGTGGTCCCGCTCGGCATCAGCCTGCTGCGCGACGTGGTTCCGGCCGAGAAGCTCGGCCCGTCCATCGCGATCATGAGCGCCTCGATGGGCGTGGGCGGCGCGCTGGGCCTGCCGTTCGCCGCCGCCATCGCGGAGAACACCAGCTGGCGGGTGCTGTTCTGGGTGGTCGCCGTGCTCGCCCTCGCGGTCGGCGCGCTGATCCTGGCCCTGGTCCCCGGTGACCGCCCGGCCACCAGGTCCGGAAGCTTCGACCTCCTCGGTGCCGTCGGCCTCGGCGCCGCGCTGATCTGCCTGCTGCTCGCCGTCTCCAAGGGCGCCGACTGGGGCTGGGGCAGCGCGACGACGCTCACGCTCTTCGCCGCCGTGCTGGTGCTCCTGCCCGCCTGGGGCTGGTGGGAGCTGCGACGACACGAACCGCTGGTCGACCTGCGCGTCACCGCCCGCCCCCAGGTCCTGATGACGAACACCGCCTCGATCCTGGTCGGCTTCGCGATGTACGCCCAGTCCCTCGTCGTGCCCCAGCTGCTCCAGCTGCCCCAGGCGACCGGCTACGGCCTGGGGCAGTCGATGCTCGCGATGGGCCTGTGGATGGCCCCGGCGGGCCTGATGATGATGGCGATGTCCCCGGTCGGCGCGAAGCTGTCCGCCGCCAAGGGCCCGAAGGTCACCCTCGCCGTCGGCAGCCTGCTCATCGCGGCCGGCTACGGCCTGTCCGTACCCCTGATCGGCGCGGACTCCCCGTGGAGCCTGCTCATCGTCACTCTCGTCTGCAACTCCGGCGTCGGCTTCGCCTACGGGGCGATGCCCGCGCTCATCATGGGCGCGGTGCCGCAGTCCGAGACCGCGTCGGCGAACAGCTTCAACTCCCTCATGCGCTCGATCGGCACGTCGTTCGCGGCGGCGGTGATCGGCGTGGTCCTGGCCCGGATGACCACGGACTTCGGCGGCTTCGCGCTGGCCTCCCAGGACGGTTTCCGGGTCGCGATGCTGGTCGGCTGCGGGGTGGGCCTCGCGGCTGCGGTCGTCGCCGCGCTCATCCCCGTACGCCCGGCGACCGCGCTGCTCCAGCCCGCGGCCGCGACCGGGCCCGCCGGGGTGCCGGAGGCATCGGAGGCGTCGGAGGCCAAGGCCTGAGCGGCGCCGGCACGGAGCACGGTCCGGGGCCCGGCGGCTGAACCGCCGGGCCCCGGACCGCACTTCGTACGGGGTCTGCACGGTCGGTACGGTGCCGATACGGGCCTACGTCGTCGACACGGGCGTACGGTCAGCGCGTCAGCCGCAGCAGCCGCCCCGACCTCGCCGTGGCCACCAGCTCCTCGACGGTGGCGAGCTTCACCCGGGGCCGGCCGTCGCGCCGCCCCCGGTCCCGTTCGGCCCGGTCGATCGCGGCCAGGCCCCGCGCGTCCACGACCCGGCGGTTGCGCTGCCGGGCGAGGCGCCGGAACGCCTTGGCGTCACGCGTCGGCGCGGGCAGCGTCCCGGCGACCGCGTCGGCCAGGAGCGTGCCGACCGTCTCGGCCGCGCACGTGCGGTTGGCGCCGATCCCGCCGGACGGCCCCCGCTTGATCCAGCCGACCACGTAGCTGCCGGGCAGCCCGGCGACCCGGCCGCCCTCGTGCGGGACGGTGCCCGACGCCTCGTCGAACGGCAGCCCGGGGACCGGCAGCCCCCGATAGCCGATGGCCCGCAGCAGCAGCCCGGCGCGCAGCTCCACCGGACCCTCGGCGCCGCCGTCGGTGACCCGGACGGAGCGGACACCGCCGTCGCCGCCCAGGACCTCCTCCGCCTCGGAGTGGAAGCGGAGCACGATGCGGCGCTCACCACCCACTGGGGGCGCCGCGTCCGTCCGTACCCGGGCGAGCCCCCGCAGCACCCCGGCCCGGTCACCCGCCCCGGCCGCGTCGATCGCCGCGGCCGTACGCGGATCGTGGTCGTCCACGACCACCTCCACGCCCGGCACATGCTTCAGCGCGAGGAGTTCGGAACGGGTGTACGCGGCGTCCTCGGGACCCCGCCGCCCCAGCACCACCACCTCCCGCACCCGGCTCGCCCGCAGGGCGTCCAGTGCGTGGGCGGCGATGTCGGTGCCCGCGAGCGCCTCCGGGTCGGCGACCAGGATCCGGGCGACGTCGAGGGCGACATTGCCGTTGCCCACCACGACGACCCGCTCGGCCGACAGGTCGACGCCCTGCGCGACGGCCTCCGGGTGGGCGTTGTACCAGGCGACGAACCCGGTCGCCGACAGGCACCCGGGCGTGTCCTCCCCCGGCACCCCGAGCCGCCGGTCCGTGGAGGCGCCGACCGCGTAGATCACCGCGTCGTGGTGGGCGGACAGCTCCTCAGCGGAGACGTCCCGGCCCACCTCGATCCCCAGGTGCACCCGGACCCGGGGGTGGGAGTGGAAGCGGGAGAAGGTGTCGCCGACCTTCTTCGTCGCGGGGTGGTCGGGGGCCACCCCGTACCGGACGAGCCCGCCCGCGACCGGCAGCCGGTCGATCAGGGTCACCTCGGCGGCGGTGTGCAGCAGCAGGTCCTGCGCCGCGTACATCCCGGCGGGCCCGGTCCCGACGACGGCCACCCGCAGCGGCCCGAAGTCGGACGGCAGACTGCGCTCGAAGACCGGCTCGCCCCAGACATGGAAGTTCGGCCCCTCCGCCTCGGGGGCCGGCTCCCCACCCTCGTAATAGGCGGCGTTGAGGTCCGCGTACTCCCGCTGCCCGGCGGACAACGCGTCCACCGGGAAGATCGCGTCCACCGGGCAGGCGTCCGCACAGGCACCGCAGTCGATGCACGCACGCGGGTCGATGTGCAGCATCTCCGTGGAGCCGAAGGCCCGCTCCTCCGGCGTCGGGTGGATGCAGTTGACCGGGCACACGGCCACACAGGTGGCGTCGTTGCAGCAGGTCTGGGTGATCGCGTAGGTCATGGCCCCGGCTCAGATCAGGTTCGCGCGCTTGTAGAACGCGAGGGCGGGCTTGGTGAGCAGACGGGCGGAGGCCAGGAAGTCCATCAGTCCCGAACAGCTCGACCTCATCATCGACTTGTGGTGCTCATTGGCCTTGGCTGCGGCCAGCGCACGCCGCTTGTCGAGCCCGGCCTTCCGGTAGACCTCCGGGTTCACCATGCTGGTCACGATGAAGTACGAGGCGACGGCGACGACGAACGCGTTGATCTGCCGCCGCGCCCACCCCGCTCCCTCCAGCCGCTTGAGGGTCTCGTCCCGGGCGAACTTCATGTGCCGGGACTCCTCCACCACATGGATGTTGTTGATGGTGCGGACGAACGGCACCACCCGCTCGTCGCGCATCCAGTCCCGCTGCATCACGTCGAGGACTTCCTCGGCGACCAGGATCGCCGCGTACGCCGCCTCGCCGAACGCCAGCGTCTTGAACGCCCTGCCCAGCTCCATCACCGCGCGACGGGGGCGGTAGTGCGGCGCGCCGAGCTTCTGCGCACCGCGCGCGAACATGATCGAGTGGCGGCACTCCTCGGCTATCTCGGTCAGCGCCCACTGGAACTCCGCGCCCGCCGGGTTCTTCATGTAGATGTCGCGCAACACCATCTGCTGGAGGATCATCTCGAACCAGATCCCGGTACTGGCGACCGAGGCCGCCTCCTGGCGGGTCAGCTCCTTGCGCTGCTCCTCGGTCAACTCGCCCCAGTAGGCGGTGCCGTAGAGGCTGCTCCACTCCGGGCTCGCGCCGTGGAACTCCTTGTCCAGCGGCGTCTCCCAGTCCACCTCGGTGGCCGGGTCGTACGCCAGCTGCGCGGCCGAGTCGAGCAGCCGCCGTGCGACGTCGTCACCCTCGGGACTTGCCTGGACCTTCGACGGAACGGTGCTGCCGGCCATGCTGCGGCTCCTTGGGTCGAGTGCGGTGATCCTTGATCGTGGTGAGTGCGTACATCGACAGCCGTGCTGTTACGGGCTGTACGGAGTCGGGGCGCGACGGCCCGCACCGCCACCCGAGCACTCCACCCGCTTGTTAGACGCAAGGTATAACAAGGATCCCGGGCCGCCTACCCCCCGGTAGAAATCGGTACGGACGCTCACCGCATCTCCTTGCCCGCACGGCAGTTCGGCACTACTCCTCCTCCCAGGCGACCGGCAGGGAGACCACTCCGTAGACACTGGAGCGCTTGCGCAACGGCACTTCCCCCGACGGGACCGCGAGGCGCAGGGCGGGAAACCGGGCGAGGAGAGCCGGGAGCGCGACGGTCATCTCGACCCGGGCGAGCTGCTGGCCGAGGCACTGGTGGGGGCCGTGGCCGAAGGAGAGATGCCCGGTGGCCCGGCGGCGGATGTCGAGCCGGCCGGGCTCGGGGAACCTGCGCGGGTCACGGTTGGCGGCCTGCACGGAGACGGTCACCGTCTCCCCCGCCCTGATCAGCTCGCCCTCCACCTCGACGTCCTCCAGCGCGGACCGCAGCAGCGGATCGGCCACGCTGAGGTAGCGCAGCAGCTCCTCCGCGGCGGGACCCGCGAGATCCGGATCGGCGCGCAGGGCCTCCAGCTGGGCGGGGTGGGACAGCAGGGCGAAGGCGCCGAGGCCGAGCATGTTCGCCGTGGTGTCGAGCCCGGCCGCGAGGAGCAGCCCGCCGATCCCGGCCAGCTCCTCGTCGAAGAGGCCGGAGGCGGCGGACCCGGAGGCGTCCGGGCCGGGGGCGGCGAGGTCGCTGAGCAGGTCGTCGGTGGGCTCGGCCCTTTTGACGAGGACGAGTTCACCGACGTACCGGAGCAGCCCCGCATAGGCCTCGTCCCGGACCTCCGCGTCGGCCGCCTGGTCGAAGATGACCTCGACCAGCCCCAGAAAGCGCCCCCGGTCGGCGTAGGGGACGCCGAGCAGCTCGCAGATCACCAGCGTGGGCACGGGCCGGGCGAAAGCCTCCACCAGGTCGGCGGTGGGCCCGGCCTGCTCCATGGCATCCAAGCAGTCCGCCGTGAACCGCTCGATGCGACCGGCCAGTTGGCGCATCCTGCGTACGGTGAACCGGCCGGCGAGGAGCCGGCGGTAGCGGGTATGCTCCGGGGCGTCGAGGCCGGTGATGTCCCCGACGGGCGCCGGCGGCAGCTCGCCCGGCGCGCCCTCCATCGGCATCGGCAGGTGCAGGAGTTCGTAGCGGGAGCTGAAGCGCGGATCGGCGAGCACCGCGCGGGCCGCCGCGTGCCCGGTGACCAGCCGGCCCACGTGCCCGTCGGCGTAGCGCAGGCGGCGGACCGGCCGGTCGCTCAGGGCGGTGAGAGCCGTGGGCGGATCGAAGGGGCAGCCGGTGTGCCGGTCGGTGGGCAGGACGGGCGGCTCGTCGGTGGTGACGGATTCGGTGTCGGTGTCCGGGTCGTACGCCATGGGTTTCTCCCGAGGTGGTGGACGGAGGAGCCGAGGAGCAGGACGGGGGAGCAGGACGGGGGGCAGGTCGGAGGAAGCGGCTACCGGGGGTCCTGGCCGAACTTCGACGTCGACCAGAGGTAGCCGAGGACCACGAGACCGACGCTCCAGCCGACGGCCAGCCAGCCGTTGTGGCCGATCTCGCTGCCGAGCAGCAGGCCGCGCAGGGTCTCGATGGCCGGGGTGAACGGCTGGTACTCGGCGATCGGCTGGAACCAGCCCGGCATCGTCTCCACCGGGATGAAGGCGCTGGACAGCATCGGGAGCAGGACCATCGGCAGGGCGTTGTTGCTGGCCGCCTCGGCGTTCGGACTGATCAGGCCCATCCCCACGGCGACCCAGGTGAGGGCGGCGGAGAAGAGCACGAGAAGCCCGAACGCCGCCAGCCACTCCAGGAGCGTGGCGTCCGTGGACCGGAAGCCGATGGCCACGGCGACCGCACCGACCAGGAGCACGCTCAGCACGCTCTGCAGCACGCTGCCGACGACATGTCCGACGAGCACGGAGCCGCGGTGGATCGCCATGGTCCGGAAGCGGGCGATGACGCCCTCGGTCATGTCGTTGGAGACGGACACCGCGGTCCCGACCACCGTGGAGCCGATGGTCAGCATCAGCAGGCCCGGAACGATGTAGGCGATGTACGTGGAGCGGTCGGCCCCCGCGCCGCCGATGCCCGCGCTCATCACATCGCCGAAGATGTAGACGAAAAGCAGCAGGAGCATGACAGGTGTGAGCAGCAGGTTCAGGGTGAGCGAGGGATAGCGCCGGGCGTGCAGCAGATTGCGGCGCAGCATCGTGGACGAGTCGCGGACGGCGAGGGAGAGGGAGCTCATCGGACAGCCTCCTTCGGCTGGTCGGTGCGGCCGGGCGCGCCCGAGCCGGTGAGGGCGAAGAACACGTCGTCGAGGTCGGGGGTGTGCACGGTCAGCTCGTCGGCCTCGATGCCGGACGAGTCCAGCCAGTCGAGGAGGGAGCGCAGTTCGCGCTGGCTGCCGTCGCTGGGGATCCGCAGCGACAGGGCCTCCTCGTCGCGGCTGACTTCGCGCAGGGCGGAGGCGGCGGACCGGTAGGCGTCCGGATCGGTGAAACGGAGCCGGACGTGCCCGCCCGGAACGATCCGCTTCAACTGCTCGGCCGTGCCCTCGGCGGCGATCTTCCCGTCGTTGAGGACGGCGATGCGGTCGGCCAGCTCGTCGGCCTCCTCCAGGTACTGGGTGGTGAGGAAGACGGTGACGCCGCCGGCGACGAGCTCGCGGATGATCCCCCACATCGTGTGGCGCGAACGCGGGTCCAGACCCGTGGTCGGCTCGTCGAGGAAGATGATCCGCGGGGAGCCGACCAGCGTCATCGCGATGTCCAGGCGGCGCTTCATCCCGCCGGAGTAGCCCGCGGCGGGCTTCTTCGCCGCCTCCACGAGGTCGAAGCGCTCCAGCAGTTCGGCGGCGACGCGGCGGCCCTCGCGCCTGGGCAGGTGGTGCAGGTCGGCCATGAGGAGCATGTTCTCCTCGCCGGTGATCAGCCCGTCGACGGCGGAGAACTGCCCGGTGACGCCGATCGCGGCGCGCACGGCCTGCGGATCGACGGCCACGTCATGCCCTCCGACGCGGAGTTCACCGGCATCGGCGGTGACGAGGGTGGAAAGGATCTTCACGGCGGTGGTCTTGCCCGCGCCGTTGGGGCCGAGCAGGGAGAAGACGGTGCCCTGCGGCACCGACAGGTCGATGCCGTCGAGCACGAGCTTGTCGCCGTAGGACTTACGCAGTCCGGTGGCGGTGATCGCCTGCGTCGCGGCCTGGGCGGCACGCGGCGCGGGGGCCCGGGTGACAGTCATGCTGGTTCCCTTTCGCAAGAGGTGAGTCGGGCATGGTCGGGGCGGAGCCTGGGCTGTGCTGGGCGGTACTCGGGGCGGTCCGCGCTCGGACCGGGCGGTGCTGAACCGGGGTGCGCCGGGCCGGGGCCCGGAGGACTCCGGAGCGCGGTCAGGCGCGGCGGACGATGATGTCGCCGGCCCCGCTCCGGGCGTGCACCTCGACGGTCTCGTCGGAGCCCTCGGGCCCTGCGGCGGCGCCGAGCGCGTTGCGTACGGTGCCGAACTTGGGGTTCAGGTCGAGCCAGGCGGCGGTGCCCTCGTGGATGCCGACTTCGAGGTCGCCGACGGAGGTGCGGAGCGAGATACGGCCGCGGACCACGTCGCCGACCCGGATGCGACCGTTGGAGGAGGTCGCCTCGACCCCGGCATGGGCGACGCCGACCTCGATCCGGCCGTTGGCGGCCTTCGCGACGACGTCGCCGTGCGCGACTCCCACGGAGATGTCGCCGTTGGCCGCGTTGACCTTCAGCTCTCCGCCGGCCTCGTCGATCTCGGTCACGCCGTTGCCGTTCTTGACGACCGCCGCCCCGGCGACCGCCCCGATCACGACCCGGCCGGAGCCGGTGACCTCGGCGTTCCCGGTGGAGCGTTCCAGGCGGATGTCGCCGTGGTCGGTCCTGAGCTCGGCGCCGGCCGCCTCGTCCACCTGGACGTCACCGAGCGAGGTCTTGAGCCGCACCTCGCCGAGAGGCCCTTCGCAGAAGAAGCCGCCGAGGGCGGAGGTACCGCGCACATCGGACCCGGCGGGCAGTTCGATGCTCACGAGTACGGTGCCCGGCTTGCCGAACAGGGACCTCTTCTTCGGGGTCTTGACGGTGAGGCGACCGCCCGAGCAGGAGACCTGGGTCTGCCGCACGGCGCGTACGTCGTCCTCGTCCGATTCGCTGGCCGGCAGCACCTCGACGACCGTGTCGGCGCGCTTGCCGGCGGTGATGCGGGCGGTGCCGGCGTCCAGCTCGATGACGGCGGAGATCGGCTCAGGAGTATCGAAAGAAGGCATGGCTGTCCCGTCCTCTTGGCTCGGTGAGTTGATGAGTGATCAGTGATGAGCGATCGGTTACGTCGGCCGGATCGGCGATCCGCCGGTGAAGTGAAGCCCGAGCTTCCGGTTGCTAGCGGACCCAGCCGGTGAAACCGCCGCGGCTGCCCGAGTCCTTGCCCCGGCCCGGTGCGCTCGCGCGCCCCCCGCCGTCGAGGGCGACGGAAACGGCCCGCACGAGCCAGGCGTTGACCGACAGCCCCTCCGCCGCCGCAGCGCTCTCGGCGCGCCCCTTGAGGTGGGCAGGGAGACGGAGGTTGATCCGCACCATGGTCCCGTCGTCGGCCTCAGCCGCCGACGGCTCGGCCACGACGGGAGCCGCGACCGACTCCTGCGCCTCCCGCACCGGCTCGGGCGCCGGCGGCGGTGTCACCACGAACTCGGGGTCGAGCCCCCGCAGCCGCACGTCGACCGAACCGGGAGCGAGCTCCCGGGTGACGTCGCTCATGGCCGCGGAGAGCACGTTGAGCAGGGTCAGCCGGGCCGCGGACTCCAGGGGAGCGCTGAGCCGCTCGGCGAGGGCACGGGCTTCGTCACCGCTGGCATCCGCGGCGACGGCGAGTTCCCGCCGGAGATTGTCGACGTAGGGGGTGAGGTCCATGACGCCATCATGGCACACGAGTGGCACCAAGTCGAGCCACTTTGGCGCAGCACTCCCAGAAACCCCCCTGACGTGCAATTTCCCAACCAGGAACATCGCAACGGCACCGCAGGAGCACTCTCAATGATCCAAAGTGGCACCACAGTGACGCCACCTGGCACCACGCGGCACCACCCGGTCCACCGGTGGCTCCGCGTGGCACACACGCCCCCGCCACCGAAGCCGGATGTACTGACGGCAGGACCGCACACAACGCCAGGCCCGCCACACGCCCACCCCGGCCATCACCCCCACACCGGAGCCCCCGCATGCCCCACCCCAAGGCCTACCTGGCCCTCTGCACCCACACCCACCTGTTCCCCGGCGCACGCTGCCGCCTCCAGGACCTGCCCCACCCGGAGGCCTTCGCGGCGACCCCGGAGCCGATCGACGTATACCTGCGCTTCTCCGACGGAACGGCCACGGCAGCCGAACTCCACCCGGACGCCCCGACAGGCCCCACCCTCACGGTCGCCGCCTACAGCACCGCAGCCGGCACCCCTGTCGACGACAGCACCTGGACCGTAAAGGGATTCACCCCGAAGCAAGCCGAGGTGGAACTGACCATCGGCACCCCGGCCCGCACCTGAACAAGCCCGCCCTGCGACGGTGCCGGGCAAGGCGGGCAACGCGTCCCGGCCCGCAAGCCCCTGCCCCACCCCGGCCGCCGGCTCCACACCACCCCGGACACCAGAAAACCCCAGGTCACGATGGTGTGACCTGGGGTTTCTCCGAGCCCCCTGTCGGATTCGAACCGACGACCTACGCATTACAAGTGCGTTGCTCTGGCCAGCTGAGCTAAGGAGGCGTGCCGGAGCAGTCTAACCAACCCCGCGCCCCGCCCGTCCGCGATTTCCGTATGCCTCGGACTACTGACAGATCAGGAAACGCCAGGTAGCGTCACGGCAGGTTCGCGCAAGTGGACCAGACCACTCCCTACTCGGATCGTCCGGCACGTTCCTGCCGGTTGAGGAGAAGATTCAGCATGGCCAGTGTCACGTTCGACAAGGCGTCCCGCGTCTACCCCGGCTCCACGAAGCCGGCCGTGGACCAGCTCGAGATCGACATCGCGGACGGTGAGTTCCTCGTCCTCGTCGGCCCCTCCGGTTGCGGCAAGTCGACCTCCCTGCGCATGCTCGCGGGTCTTGAGGACGTCAACGGCGGCGCGATCCGCATCGGTGACCGCGATGTCACGCACCTGCCGCCGAAGGACCGGGACATCGCCATGGTGTTCCAGAACTACGCGCTCTACCCGCACATGTCCGTCGCGGACAACATGGGCTTCGCGCTCAAGATCGCCGGTGTGAACAAGACCGAGATCCGGGCGAAGGTCGAAGAGGCCGCCAAGATGCTGGACCTCACCGAGTACCTGGACCGCAAGCCGAAGGCGCTCTCCGGTGGTCAGCGTCAGCGTGTGGCGATGGGCCGGGCCATCGTGCGTGAGCCGCAGGTCTTCCTCATGGACGAGCCGCTGTCGAACCTCGACGCCAAGCTCCGTGTCTCCACCCGTACGCAGATCGCCTCGCTGCAGCGCCGCCTCGGCATCACCACCGTGTACGTCACCCACGACCAGGTCGAGGCCCTCACCATGGGCGACCGGGTCGCGGTGCTGAAGGACGGGCTGCTCCAGCAGGTCGACTCGCCGCGCAACATGTACGACCGCCCCGCGAACCTCTTCGTCGCCGGCTTCATCGGCTCGCCCGCGATGAACCTCGTCGAGGTCCCGATCACCGACGGCGGCGTGAAGTTCGGCAACAGCGTCGTCCCGGTCTCCCGCGAGGCGCTCTCCGCCGCCGCGGACCGCGGTGACACCACCGTCACGGTCGGCATCCGCCCCGAGCACTTCGACATCGTCGAGCACGGCGGCGCCGCCGCGAAGTCGCTGACCAAGGACACCTCGGACGCGCCGGCCGGTCTCGCCGTCTCCGTCAACGTCGTCGAGGAGCTCGGCGCCGACGGCTTCGTCTACGGCGCCGCGCAGGTCGGCGGCGAGCACAAGGACCTGGTCGTCCGCGTCGGCGGCCGTGCCGTCCCGGAGAAGGGCACCGAGCTGCACGTCGTCCCGCGCCCGGACGAGCTGCACGTCTTCGCGACCTCCACCGGCGAGCGTCTCACCAACTGACCCGCCTCCTGCCGTACGCACGGCCCCGCACCGACCGGCAACGCCCGGCGGTGCGGGGCCGTTTGCGTGGTCCCGGCGGGTTTGGGTTTCGGTGCCGGGTGGCGTCAAATACCCCGGCACACAGGGCATTTCACCCCCGACCGTCAACCTCGTATTCGAAAGGGCGCGTCGAACCATCCCCCGCGAGGGTGACGAATTGTCGCCAAGCCATCACCGGCCGCTACGCTCGCTGCGTGACCCACACCGCGCGCCGCATCGGCCGATCCCTCGCTCTCGTCCTGCCCGTCGTCATGGTTCTGTCCGGGACCCTCGCGGTCACCAGCGTTCCGTGGGCGGCGTCGGACAACGACTCCAAGCTGCTGGCCGCCTCCTCGGAGACCGTGTCCAAGCCCGCGAAGCCGCACGCCCCGCAGGACGTCCTGCGCGAGAAGCTGCTCGTGGAACTCCAGGAGAAGGACCCGGGCACCGCGCTCACGGGTCTCCAGCGCGCCGTCGAGCAGCGCCCGTCGCTCGCCCGCCACTGCATGTCGATCGCGAAGGCGCTCGGCAAGGCGGCTGTCGAGCAGTACGGCCCGACCCGCGCGCACCGCTTCTCCCGGCCCGTCTGCGACACTTCGTTCGCCTCCGGCGTCGCGCAGTTCAGCTGATTCCCGGAGGCTGAGCCCGGCAGGCGGTCGCGCCGAGCGCCGCCTCCCGTCTGCGGGCACCGCATATCGTGCCTGCCATGCATACGTATCCGACGCAGGCCGTGATCCTTGCCGGTGGCCAGGGGTCGCGGCTGCGGCCGTACACCGACGACCGCCCCAAGCCGATGGTCGAGATCCCCGGGACCGGGACTCCGATCATCGGCCATCAGCTGTCCTGGCTGGCCGCCGAAGGAGTCACCGACGCCGTCGTCTCCTGCGGGCATCTCGCCGAGGTGCTCCAGGAGTGGCTGGAGGAAGCCGTCCTGCCGCTCCGGGTCACCACCGTCGTGGAGACCGAGCCGCTGGGGCGCGGCGGCGGGCTGAAGTACGCGGCCGGGCGGTTGCCCGATCCGGAGCAGCCCTGGTACGCCACCAACGGTGACATCTGGACGCGTTTCTCCCTGCGGGAGATGGCCGCCTTCCACGCGGAGCGCGACGCCACCGCCACTCTGGCCCTCGCCCGTCCGCGCATCCCGTGGGGTGCTGTGGAGACGGACGCGTTCGGGCACATCACCGACTTCATCGAGTCGCCGCCCTCGCCGTATCTGATCAACGCCGGGGTGTACGTGTTCTCGCCCGCGTTCACGAAGCTGCTGCCGGACCGGGGCGACCATGAGCGGACCACGTTCCCCCGGCTTGCCCGTGAGCGCCGGCTGGCCGGGTATCCGCTGCCGAACGGGGCGTACTGGCGGGCCATCGACACCGCGAAGGACCTGACCGAGGCGGCCCGCGAGCTCGGCTCCCACTCCGCCTGACCGTCACCCGCAGGCGCGCACGACGAAGGGCGGCGCCCACCCGGTTGTTCCGTCCGGTTGGGCGCCGCCCTTCGTGCTGTCGGTCGTACGGGTCAGCCGAGGAGGCCGCCGATCGGGTTCCGGCCGCCGCCGCCACCGCCCGAGGTCGATCCCTCTCCGCCGGAGGAGGTCGAGCCGCCGGTGGGGGCCGGTTCGCCGCCGCCCGTGGAGGCGTCGCCGCCGGTGGATCCGGACGAGGCGGGTCCGGCGCTGGTGGCGGCCGGGGGCTGCTGCGGGGTGGTCTGCTGCGGGGGCGCCTGGTTGGTGCCCTGGGTCTGGCTGGGCTGGGTGCTGCCCGAACCGGTGCTCTGGCCGCCGCCCGTGTCGCGGGTCACGCCGGGGCTGGCCTGGCCGCCTTCGGGTGCGGTGGCCGCGCCGGAGCTGGTGGGTTCCGGCTGTCGCTGCTGCTCCGGTGTACGGGAGGCCTGGCGCTCGCCGGTGGACTCCTGGGGGAGCGGCATGCCGGGGAGGCGGTTGGTGGGGTTGTCGTTGCGCCCGGGGACGGTGACGACCTCGGTGGAGCGGACCGCGCCGCCGAGAATGGAGCCGATGAGCAGGGTGAGGCCGACGACGACGGTCGCGACGACGGTGCCGCGGCGCAGGACGCGTCGGCGCAGGTCCCAGAGCTCGGAGCGCGGGCCGAGCTTGCGCCAGGCTTCCCCGGCGAGCCGGCCGTCGACGGAGTAGACCGGGGCGCCCGCGATGATCAGCGGGCTCCAGGCGGCCAGCAGGATGATGTCGGGGGCGTCGTACACGGCGACCGTGCGCCAGCTGACCGTGACCAGCAGCGCGGCGGAGAGCAGTGCCCCGAACGCGGCGGCGACCCGCTGCCAGAGGCCGAGGACGGTGAGGACGCCGACGACGACCTGGAGGAAGGCGACGGTCAGTCCGGCGCCGACCGGGTGGGAGAGGGCGAAGTCGCGCAGCGGCTCGGCCACCGCCCACGGGTGGAGGGAGGTCAGCCACTTGACCATCGAGCCGCGCTCGCCGCCGTCGAAGTAGACGGGGTCGCACAGCTTGCCCATGCCGGCGTAGATGGAGATGAAGCCGAGGAGGACCCGCATGGGGAGCAGGACGACGCCCAGGTTCATCCGGTGGCCGGGGTAGTAGGCGTGCCGGACGGGGTCGCCGGTACCGCGCCGGGTTCGGGAGTCGGCGGCTTCGGCGGAGTCCGGGGAGTCGTCGTAGTCGTCGTCGCCGGGGCCGTCGGGCCCGTCGAGCGGGTCGTCGTACGCGCCGACGGCCCGCCGCATGGGCGGCAGCAGCGGGCCGGTGCGTCCCGGCTGGTGGGGGGCGGTCAGTACGGGGTTGGGTTGCGTCTCCTCCAGGAGCGGGATGACCTGCGTCGCGCCCGCTTCGTGCCCGTGCCCGCCCCCGGACGCCCCGCCGCGTACGCCGGGTCCGGCGTCGAGGTGTCCGGCGGTGGAGTTGCGCACGGCCTGGAGGAGGCCCGTCGCGCCGGGGTCGCCGGGGGCGGACTTGCCGCTCCAGACGACGGGCGCCCGCCTGCGGCCGCCACCGGCGCCGCTCATGGCGGGGATGCGGGCCGTTTCCGCGGGGGCACCGCGCAGCCGTGCGCGCTGGCCCGGGGCGAGCTGCACCCGGAAGCTGGCGTGGTTGACGATGACCTGCGCGGGGTCGCTGTCCACCTTGGTCATGCTCAGGGCGGGTTGCTCGTCGAACCGAGGCGTTCTGGTGTCCACACTCATCTAACCGAGTGATGTGTGTTTAGGACACTGCCTTGACCGCACCGGATGTGTCCGAGACCCGTCAAGATCCGGCCAAACTCGGGCATCCTGGACGGGTGTTCGGCGTTCGCGCGTCAACTCGCCCGGCGGACGAGCCGGTTGCCGCGCGTACGCCGCACCCGTGAGGCCAGGGCCTATCCGCGGCGGCGCGCCACCTCGTACATCACGATGCCCGCCGCGACACCGGCGTTGAGCGACTCCGCGCCGCCCGGCATCGAGATCCGCACCCGGTAGTCGCAGGTCTCGCCGACGAGGCGGCCGAGTCCCTTGCCCTCGCTGCCGATGACGATGACGACCGGGCCCGCCAGCTCCTCCAGGTCCTCCACCGTGTGCTCGCCGTCGGCGGCCAGGCCGACGACCGTGAGGCCGGCCTTCTGGTAGCCCTCCAGGGCGCGGGTGAGGTTGGTGACCCGGGAGACGGGCGTGCGGGCCGCCGTGCCGGCCGAGGACTTCCAGGCGCCCGCGGTCATGCCGGCCGCGCGGCGCTCGGGGACGACCACGCCGTGGCCGCCGAACGCGGAGACCGAGCGGACGATGGCGCCGAGGTTGCGCGGGTCGGTCACCCCGTCGAGGGCGACGATCAGCGGGTCCTCGTTGTTGTCGTACGCGGCGGCGGTGAGGTCCTCCGGGTGCGCGTACTCGTACGGCGGGACCTGGAGGACGAGGCCCTGGTGGTTCAGGCCGTTCGTCATCCGGTCCAGCTCGGGGCGCGGGGCCTCCATCAGGTTGATGTTGCCGCGCTCGCCCGCGAGCTTGAGGGCGTCGCGGACGCGCTCGTCGTTGTCGATGTACTGCTGGACGTACAGGGTGGTCGCGGGCACGCCGTCGCGCAGGGCCTCGTAGACCGGGTTGCGGCCGACGACCATCTCCGAGGTGCCCTTGACGCCGCCGCGCCGGGGCGCGGGGCGGCGGGCCGCGGCCTGCTTGGCCTGGGCCCCGGCGATCCGGTTCTTCTTGTGTCCCTTGCGGGCGGAGGCGGGCGGCGTCGGTCCCTTGCCTTCGAGACCACGGCGTCGCTGGCCACCGCTGCCGACCTGCATGCCCTTCTTGTTGGACGTGCGGCGGTTCCTGCGTTGGCTGTTCCCGGCCATGATCTACCTGTTTCGTTGCTTTCAGACGTACGTACGTATAAGGAAAGTGTGCCGCCCGGATCGCCGGGCGGCACAATCTCACTGCTCGGAGCGGGTGCTCAGCGCGGTCCCAGCGTCCACCGGGGGCCGGTGGGGCTGTCCTCGATGACGAGGCCGGACTGGTTGAGCTGGTCGCGGATGGCGTCGGCGGCTGCCCAGTCCTTACGGGCGCGGGCCGACTGCCGCTGGTCGAGGACGAGGCGGACGAGGGTGTCGACGACGCCGTGCAGGTCCTCGCCCCGGTCGCCCTCGCCCGCCCAGCGCGGGTCGAGCGGGTCGAGGCCGAGGACGCCGAGCATGGCCCGGACCTCGGCCAGGCGGGCGACGGCGGCTTCCTTGTCGTCGGCGGCCAGCGCGCTGTTGCCCTGGCGGACGGCGGTGTGGATGATCGCCAGCGCCTGCGGCACGCCCAGGTCCTCGTCCATCGCCTCGGCGAAGGCGGGCGGCACCTCGGCGGCGGGGGGAACGGTCTCCCCGGCCTTCTCGGTGACGCGCTGGACGAAGCCCTCGATCCGCGCGAACGCGGACTCGGCCTCGCGCAGGGCCTCCTCGCTGTACTCGATCATCGACCGGTAGTGCGGGGTGCCGAGGTAGTAGCGCAGGACGATCGGGCGCCAGTTCTTGACCATCTCGCTGACGAGGACGGAGTTGCCCAGCGACTTCGACATCTTCTCGCCGGACATGGTGACCCAGCCGTTGTGCACCCAGTACCTGGCGAACTCGTCGCCGTACGCCTTGGCCTGGGCGATCTCGTTCTCGTGGTGCGGGAAGATCAGGTCGATGCCGCCGCCGTGGATGTCGAAGGCGGAGCCCAGGTACTTGTGGGCCATGGCGGAGCACTCAAGGTGCCAGCCGGGCCGGCCGCGGCCCCAGGGGGTCTCCCAGCTGGGCTCGCCGGGTTTCGCGGCCTTCCACATGGCGAAGTCGCGCTGGTCGCGCTTGCCGGTCTCGCCCTCGCCGGAGGGCTGGCGCAGATCGTCCAGCTCCTGGTTGGAGAGCTCCAGATAGCTGGGCAGTGAGCGCACGTCGAAGTAGACGTTGCCGTCGGCCTCGTAGGCGTGACCGCGCTCGATCAGGCCGCGCATCATCTCGATCATCTCGGGGATGTGGCCGGTGGCGCGGGGCTCGTAGGTGGGCGGCAGGCAGCCGAGCACGTCGTAGCCGTCGTTGAACGCGCGCTCGTTCTCGTAGCCGATCGACCACCAGGGGCGGCCCTGCTCGGCGGACTTCGCGATGATCTTGTCGTCGATGTCGGTGACGTTCCGGATGAACGTGACGTCGTAGCCGCGGTACGTGAACCAGCGGCGCATGATGTCGAAGTTCAGGCCCGAGCGGATGTGGCCGATGTGCGGTGCTGCCTGGACAGTGGCGCCACAGAGGTAGATCGAGACACAGCCCGCGGTGAGCGGGACGAAGTCACGGATCTGCCGGGCGTTGGTGTCGTGCAGGCGAATAGTCACGCCTCAAGGGTAGTAGGCCGACACCAGTGCCCCGCGACCCTTGGGGATCGCGGGGACAACTTTCTGGTACCGGGATGGCCCGGACCGGTCCGGAGAGCGTTTTCCGGAGTGCGCGAGAAGCCTTCCGGGTGCTCAGATGCTGCCGACGACCTTGCGCGGCGAGACCCGGACGACCACGCGGGGGTCGTCGGCGCCGGAGTTCGGGTTGAACTCCGCGTACGGCTTGCCGGTGTACTTCACCGAGAGCTCGTCGATCAGCTCCTGCCCGCCGTCCGTCGTCAGCGTCGCCTCACCGCGGATCTCGGCGTAGCTGTACGGGGCGTCGAAGGGCTGGACGACGACGGTGACGCGCGGGTCGCGGCGGAGGTTCTTCTCCTTGCGGCGGCCGACGGTGGTGGAGATGAGGACGTCGTCGCCGTCGCGCTTGACCCAGACCGGGGAGACCTGGGGACTGCCGTCGGGCTGGATGGTGGCGATGTTGACGAACACGGGGGTGTCGAGCAGGTTCTTGAGCTCGGTGGAGAGTGCGGCGGTCATGCGTACGGCCTCCTGTGCGCTACGGGTCGTTCGGTGCGGGGGCGTTCGGTGCGGGGCCGAGTCCTGCGGAACCGGTCCCGTCGTCGGTGCGTCCAGTGCTGCTCCTACCCGGCAACCGCGCGCGCTCCCGGTTCCTTCCCGCCGCGTCCCGCCGGAAGGGTGAACGCCAGGGCCGCTCCGGCCAGCGGGACCGCCGCCAGTACCGCCCACCGCAGGGGCGCGGGCGCGTCGAGCAGGGCGCCGGTCGCCGCGCTCCCGCCGAGGACGGCGAACCCGGACACGGAGGACAGCGCCCCGGTGGCAAGACCGAGCTGCCGGTCCTCGACCAGGTCCGGCACCATGCCCCGGGCGGCGGGGACCAGCAGCATCTGGCCCAGGGTCAGCAGGACGACGAGTGCCGCGCCGGGCAGCAGAGCGCCGGGCCCGACGGGCGTGAGCGGTACGGCGGCGAACCCGGCGGCCACGACCGCGAGGCCGGAGACCAGCGCGGTGCGCGGGGCGATCCGGCGGGCGGACCAGCGGGTCAGCGGCACCTGGGCGACCACGACGAGCAGCGAGGACAGTGCGAAGAGCCAGCCGAGCGCGGCCTGGGACCCGGTGGCCCGCTCCACCTCGACGGGCAGCGAGAGGTAGAGCTGGTTGTAGGCGACCAGGTAGGTGGAGTACGCGAGGCAGAGCAGCAGGAACGCCCGGTTGGTGAACACCGCGTGCCGGGACGACCGCCCCGGTTGAGCCGTACGGGGGACGGCGGCCGGGGTCCGTCGCCCGTCGCGTACGCCGACGGCTTCCGGGTCCCGGTCCCCGTCCCGGTCCCGTACGGGGTCGGCGCGCGGCATCAGGCGGGCGTGGCCGGCCAGTACGCCGACGAAGACGAGGGCCCCGGCGAGGCAGGCGGCCCGGAAGCCGCCGCCGAGCAGCAGGAGCAGCGAGCCGAGGAGCGGCCCGAGGAACGCCCCGGCCTGGCCGGCGGCGGAGAACAGGGCGAGGACGTGGGCGCGCGGGGTGCCGGTGTCGCGTTCGTGCCGGACGGCCTCGCGGGCGGCCTCGGACTCGACGGCCGGGGAGAAGAGCGCGGCGGCGAAGCCGATGAGGAGGACGGCGGCGATGACGGTGGCCGTGGATCCGGCGAAGGCGAGCCAGCCGAACCCGGCGATCCGCAGGGCGCAGCCCGCCAGCACGACAGGGCGCGGGCCGTACCGGTCGGTGAGCGCGCCGCCGACGACGAACAGGCCCTGCTGGCTGAAGGTGCGCAGCCCGAGGACGAGCCCGACGAGCCAGCCCGCCATGCCGAGGCCGCTGCCGAGGTGGGTGGCCAGATAGGGCAGGACGGCGTAGAAGCCGATGTTGAAGGCGAACTGGGTGGCGGTCAGGAGCCGGAGGTAGGGGGTGGGCGCGCTCGCGAGCAGGGGGCGGCGGCGCGCCTCGGCGGGGGCGCGCGGGGGTGAGGTCACGAAGCGCTCCTTCGGACGGGAGCGGGCGTGTGCTCGGGCGTGGTCGGCTCGGGCGTAGGCGCGGTCGGCGCGGGCGTCTGCTCGGGCGCGGTCGGCTCGGGCCTAGGCGCGGTCGGCGCGGGCGTGGGCGGGTGCTCGGGCGCGGGCCGGTTCACTTCAGGCCCTTCAGGCCCGCCGGAGTGCGCCCGCGCACCGCCGCCGAGGTGAGGACGGCCAGCGCGCCGAGGACGGCGAGCGCGGCGGCGGGGGCGAGGACGGCCCAGGGGGCCCGTTCCGCGTACGGCATGTTCTCCGACAGCATCCGGCCCCACTCCGGCGCGGGCGCCTGGGTTCCGAGGCCGAGGAAGCCGAGGGAGGCGAGGGCCAGCGCGATGGCCGGGATGCGGAGGAGGGCGTGGCGCACCACCGGCGGCAGGACCCCGGGCAGGATGTGGCGGCGCAGCAGGTGGGTCCGGTCCGCGCCGAGGGCGACGGCGGCGGCGAGGTGCGGGGCCGCCTTCTCCTGGGCGTGCAGGGCGGCGGTGTGGGCGGCGAGCGGGGCCCAGGCGACGGCGGCCACGGCGGCGGCAGCGCCCCAGGGGCCGGGTCCGGCGATGCCCGCGACGACGAGTCCGGCGAGGACGGCGGGGAGCGCGTTCGCGGTCTCGGTGAGCGCTCCGGCGCGCAACGCTCCGAGGAGCAGCCCGAGCACCAGGGTGACGGCTCCGACCGCGACGGCGGCCAGGGCGGTGCGGGCGGCGCCGTGGCCGAGGCGGGCGAGGACGTCGCGGCCGAGGTTGTCGGTGCCGAAGGGGTGCGCGGCGGACGGGCCCGCGAGGCGGACGGCGGTGTCGACGTGGAGGGGGTCGCGCAGGAGGCCCGCGACGGTGACGGCGACCAGCAGGCCGCCGAGGACGAGGGCCGCGACGGTGAGCGCGCGGCGGCCGGGGAGCCGGGGCGCGACGAGGGCGGGCAGGGCGCGGTCGGTGTGCGCGGGGCCGAGCAGCACGCGGACGGCGAGGCGGGAGGCCAGCCCCGCGGCCACGCCGAGGAGCAGCAGGACCAGCACGGCCGCCTGGAGGACGGGCAGGTCCTGGGCGAGGGCGGCGGCCAGGGCCGTACCGCCGAGGCCGGGGATCGCGTACAGCGTCTCGACGGCGACCGCCCCGCCGGTCAGCCCGACCGCGACCAGGCCGAGCTGGGGCAGCAGGCCCGGGAGCGTACGGCGCAGGGCGTGGCGGGCGACGATCCGGCCCGGCATGCCGCTCGCGGCGGCGGCCCGGGCCCAGGGTTCGGCGAACGCGCCGGGCAGGGCGTCGTCCAGCAGCCGGCCGAGCAGGGCCCCGGCCGGGACGCCCATGGCGAGCGCGGGCAGCACGAGCTGGTCGGGGGCGCCCCAGCCGAGCGCCGGGAACCACCCCAGGTGCACGGCGAACACCGTGGCCAGCACGGCGGCGAGCAGGAACTCCGGGAGCGCGGCGAGCACCGCCGCGCCCACTCCGGCGCGCGCGCGGACGATCCGGCGCGTGGCCCCGCGCCGGAGGGTGTCCGCGCTCAGCGCGAGGGCGAGCAGGACGGCGACGGCGAGCGAGACGCCCATCAGGGTGAGGGAGTTGCCGAGGGCGGCCGTGACGTCCGGCCCGACGGGCTGTCCGGAGACCCAGGACTCCCCCAGGTCGCCCCGGAACAGTCCGCCGAGCCAGCCGCCCAGCACGTGGAGCGGCCCGCCGTCGAGCCCGGTCTCGGCGCGGATGGCGCCGAGGGTCTCGGGGGTGGGGGCGCGGTCGGCGTACCGGGCGTGCAGGATCGTGCGGGCCGGGTCGGTCCGGGTCAGCCAGGGCAGCAGCCCGATCACCGCGACGACGGCGAGGAGGGTGCCGAGCCGTCCGGCGAGGTACTTCACGCGGTCACCCGATGCGGGTGTCGGCGGTGATGAGGGTGCGCTCCATCGGGTCGAGGGCGACGCCCTGGACGCGGGTCTCGTCGTAGCCCTGGACGAAGCGCTCGTGGACGAGCGGGACGAGGGCGTCGGAGCCGAGGATCGCGGCCTCGGCGGTCATCTCGGCCCGGTGGCGGGCGTCGGTGTCGGCGAGGGCGGCGGCCTTGTCGACGGCGGTGTCGACGGGCTTCGCGCAGAGCTGGGTGATGTTGAAGCTGCCGTCGCAGGTGAAGTCGGAGGCCAGGTAGGAGACCGGGTCGGCGGTGTCCAGGAGGGTGTTGCGGGCCTGGATGAACGCGTCGTACTTCCCGGCGAGCGCGTCGGCCTCCATCTGCGCGTAGTCGCGGACGACCTGCTTGACGGTGAACCCGCGCTTCTCCAGCTGCTGCTGGACGACGGTGGCGGCCTCGGGCAGCTCGGGCCGGTTGGTGTAGGTGGCCAGCACGATCTGCGGCGTCTGCTTCACCTCGGCCGGGGCGGCGGCCTTCGCGCGGCCGGTGGGGGCGGTGCGCAGGTCGGCGGCCCACGGGACGCCGGGGCCCAGCAGCCCCTTCGCGGTGTCGGCGCGGCCTTCGTAGACGCCGTCGACGAGGGTCCCCGAGTCGATGGCCTCGCGGGCGGCGGCGCGCATCGCCGGGTCGGCGAAGACGCCGCGCTCGGTGTTGAGGGAGAGGCCGTTGGTGCGGGCGGAGGGGAATTCGTGGACCAGGCCGTCGCCGAGCAGCGAGGCCTGCGAGATGGGGACGTACTCCGCGATGTCCACGTCCTCGGTCCGCAGCGCGTTGGCGCGGGCGGTGCCGTCGGCGACGAACTTCACGTCGACGCCGGGGGCCTTCGCCTTCGAGCCCCAGTAGGTGTCGTTGCGCTCCAGGGCGGCGCTGACCGCGCCGTTGACCTTGGCGAGGGTGAAGGGTCCGGTGGCGTGCCCGGCGGGGTTCACCTTGCCGCCGCCCTCGTACGCGGCGGCGGACAGGATGCTCAGGGAGGGGTTGGCGAGCCGCTGGGGCAGCAGCGGCTCGGCGTCCTTCGTGGTGATCCGTACGGTGTCGGCGCCCTCGGCCGTGGCGGTGAGCGTGGTGTCGGAGAGCACCCGGGGCTTCGGGGAGGCCTTCTGCGCGGCGGTCAGCGAGCGGGCCACGGCGGCGGCGTCGAGCGTGCTGCCGTCCTGGAAGACGGTGTTCCCGCGGACGGTGAACTCCCAGGCGCGGTCGCCCTCGCGCTTCCAGACCGTCGCCAGCGCGGGCTTCGCCTCGCCGTTCTTGTCGAGCCGGGTGAGGCCCTCGACGACGGCGAGCCGGCTCAGGGTGACGGCGTCGTCGCCGTACGGGGACATGGCCTGGGCGGGCGGAAAGGCCAGGGCCGCCTTCAGCCGCTGGTTCCCGTCGGATCCGCCGGAGCTGCCGGATCCTCCGGACGAGGTGCAGGCGGCGGTGGCGAGGAGCGCGGTCGCGGCGAGCGGCAGCGCGGCGCGGTGGAGGCGGGGCGTGAGCATGGGATCGACCTTATGTGAAAACGATTGTCATCTAACCGGCGGGGCGGTGATCGCATCGAGGTCCGGCAGCGGCATCGGCAGTTCGAAGTGGACGATCCCCTGCCCGCCCCCGGGCAGCGTCCGCTCGTCGCACACCTCGTGGGCCAGCGAACGCCAGAAGGGCTCGGCGCCCGGGACGGCGGGGTCGGTGTGCAGGTACAGGGCCGTGTAGCCGCCCGCCCGCGCCGCGAACTCCCCCAGCTCTCGCACCAGTTGTCGGGCGAGTCCGTGCCTGCGGTGCTCGGGGCGCACGTAGATCCGGCAGAGCTGCGCGGTGGACCCGGAGGGGAAGCGGTCGGCGACCCACCGCGGATTGGGCGGCGCCTGCGGGCCCCGGTCGCGCACGGCCCCGGTGGCGACGATCTCGCCGCGGTGCTCCACGACGAGCAGGGTGCAGCGCTCCGGGCTCAGATAGGCGGCCTCGGGGTCGATGACATCGGCGTGCCAGCGGGGTACGTAGCCGGACTTCAGGTCGCGGTAGACGGTGTCGAGCATCACGGCCCGCGCCCCGCCGAGGTCGTCGGCGGTGGCGGTGCGCAGGACGTACCCGGCGTCCCCGTGACCGCCGGCGCCGGTCCGGCCGGCCACCGCCCCCGTCATCACCGTGGTCACGCTGGTCACCAGTACCACTCCTGCCTCATGGAGCACATCGCTTGCACCTTCAGCGTACGTGCAAGCGATGTGCAGCAGGAGCGGCGGTGGCCGGCGGGCGGGGCGGAGCCCGGGTCGGTCAGCCGGTCCGGTAGACCAGGGCGGTCGCGATGCCGGCGATGCCCTCGCCACGGCCGGTGAAGCCGAGCCCGTCGGAGGTGGCGGCGGAGAGGGAGACCGGGGCGCCCACCGCGGCGGACAGCACCTTCTGCGCCTCGTCGCGCCGCTTGCCGATCTTCGGACGGAGGCCCACGACCTGGACGGCGACGTTCCCGATCTCGAAGCCCCCGGCGCGGACGATCCGGGCGGCTTCGGTGAGCAGGGTGATGCCCGCGGCTCCGGACCACTCGGGGCGGCCGGTGCCGAAGTGCTGCCCGAGGTCGCCGAGGCCGGCGGCGGAGAAGAGCGCGTTGCAGGCGGCGTGCGCGACGACGTCGGCGTCCGAGTGGCCGGCGAGGCCGGGGCCCTCGCCCTCCCACTTCAGGCCCGCGCACCACAGCTCGCGGCCCTCCTCGAAGGCGTGGATGTCGGTGCCGATCCCGACGAGCGGGATGACGGGGCCCGGGGCTCCCGCTCCGGGGTTCTCAGAAGCCATCGTGGGCCCTCCTGCGGGCGAGTACCGCTTCGGCCAGCACCAGGTCGAGCGGCCGGGTCACCTTGAACGCCTCCTCGTGGCCGGGGACGACGACCACCGGCGCGCCGAGCCGTTCCACCATGCCCGCGTCGTCCGTGGCGCCCTCGCCGTCGACCGCGACCTCGGCGTGCGCCCGCACCAGCGTGTCCCGGTCGAAGCCCTGCGGCGTCTGCACCGAGCGCAGCCTGGCCCGTACGGGCGTGGCGAGCACCGGCTCCGGCCCACCGGGCGTTCCGGCGGGCTCGACCTCCTTGACGGTGTCGGCGAGGGGCAGCGCGGGGACGACGGCGGGTGCTCCGTCCCGTACGGCGGCGGCGACCGCGTCGACCGTGTCGACCGGCACCAGCGGGCGGGCGGCGTCGTGGACGAGGACGACGGCGATGTCCTCGGGCAGCGCGTCGAGGCCCAGCCGTACGGACTCCTGGCGGGTCTCACCGCCCGGCACGACCAGGTAGTCGGTGCGCTCGGGCAGCGCGTGCGCGTCGAGGAGGTGCTTCACCTCGGGCGCGCCGTCCGGCGGGGCGACGACCACGACGAGGGAGACGGCGCGGGCCGCGGCCATGGCCCGGATGGCGTGGATCAGCATGGGCGTCCCGCCGAGCACCCGGAGGGCCTTGGGCGCGCCCGGCCCGAGCCGTACGCCCCGCCCGGCCGCGGGGATCACCGCGGCGGTACGGGGAGGGCGCGGCCGGTCGGTCGGGGGTGGCGTCGATGACATCGATTGCACTCCGAAGGTCCGAAGGTTCGCAGGTTTGTTTCCACGACCTACATGGGTAGGGGCCCAGCGAGCCGGGCGTGACGCCCTGACTCGCACCGGGCCCCTTCCGTGACCCGCCCGGTCGAGCACAGGTCGTGGCGGACGGGCTCGCAGCACCCGGGGGGTCGCTTTGGTCGGCGGCCTCCACGTACGCGGAGTCACACCGCGGGCGTGGAGTTCACAGCACGGGCACCACCGGCAGTCGGGCACCGGATTCAGTAGGCCAGTGGATTCGGCCGTACACCGGATTCGGGTCCGAACATGCCGCAGCGCCCGACGACACAGCGTGAAAACGACTGGTCAGCGGGCACCGCGGCACATTCATACGACCGGTGTGATCCGGTGTCAGGACGCGAGGACCTCGTCGAGCAGAGCCTCGGCCTTGTCCTCGTTCGTGTTCTCCGCGAGGGCGAGCTCGCTCACCAGGATCTGGCGGGCCTTGGCGAGCATGCGCTTCTCCCCGGCGGAGAGACCGCGCTCGCGCTCCCGACGCCACAGGTCACGGACGACTTCCGCGACCTTGATGACATCGCCGGAGGCGAGCTTCTCGAGATTTGCCTTGTAACGCCGGGACCAGTTCGTCGGCTCTTCGGCATACGGTGCACGCAGCACCTCGAAGACCCGGTCCAGCCCGTCCTGCCCGACCACGTCGCGCACGCCCACGAACTCCGCATTGTCCGCCGGCACACGAACCGTCAAGTCGCCCTGGGCGACCTTGAGCACCAAGTAGGTCTTGTCCACGCCTTTGATCTGGCGAGTTTCGATAGCCTCGATCAGCGCGGCCCCGTGATGGGGATAGACCACGGTGTCGCCAACCTTGAACGTCATGTGACAGGTACCCCTTCCGTGGCTATCCAGAGTAACACGAGAATCGCGTCTCCTGAATGGCGTTTTCGCAGGTCAGGGCATATCTCGGGGCTTGACAACAGCAACACGAACGTGCTGCGGAAGGCTTCCGGAAGACGGTATTCGCAGGTCGGAGCCACTGTGCGCCCGGAGCGAAACACCCACGTCACACAGCCCGGAAGCCCCACAGAAGAGGGCGAAAGTCCCGTTTTGTCGGTTTCGGGATGGCGATCATTCCCTACTCCGTTCGGCGATCGCTCACTCGTGCGGACGTAACTGTCCGGGCGCAATGAAATTGATCAAGCCACGCACCGGACGCCGCTTTCCGCCCCGCGAACACGAAGGCGAAGAAGCCGTGAAGCGGAGAATGGGAAGAAGCGGCGGGGCGTCCGGAAGAATTGATCAAGCGGATTATGTGAACGGCGCATGACCTACCCACCGGTAGAACACTGCTGGAGGGAGCGCCGACCCGCCCCTGATCGACGAGACTCCCCCTAGAGGCGGGTCGGGTGCAGGGCGGGCGCGGCGGCTCGGTAGCCTAAGGCCGCTGACACACCCTTAGGGCGGCTTTACACCACCGCTCGACGTTCGACGTCCCGAAGCCCGCAGTCCGATCGTTCAAGGAGTTGCCGCCGCCGTGAGCCGCAGCCTTCGACACGGCGCTCTCGCCGCCACCGCCACCCTGTTCTCGATCGTCTCCCTGTCCGCCTGTGCGGCGGGCAACAACGCCGAGACACTCAAGGTCAGGCCGGACAACCCGGCCACCACGGTGGGCAACATCAAGGTCCAGAACGCGAACGTGATCACGCTGCCCGAGGGCGGCGCGGACGGCCCCGCCGTCGTGGCCGCGACGCTGTTCAACGACGGCACCGAGCGCGAGGTGCTGGAGGCCATCACGCTGCCCGGCAGCAACGTCGAGGTGAAGCTCCAGGCGGCCGGCGGCAAGGGTCCCATCGTCGTCCCCGCCGGTGGCCAGGTCATCATCGGCGGCAAGGGCAACGCCGCCGCCGTGATCGAGAACAGCGGCGAGGCCGCGCGCAACGGCGATGTCCAGCAGGTCGTCTTCAAGCTCAGCCTGACCGGCGACGTCGGCCTCGGCGCGAGCGTCTTCCCGGCCGAGGGCTTCTTCAAGGACTTCGGCCCCAGCCCGCAGGCCGAGGCGCCCGCCCCGAAGCCCACCCCGACGCCGTCCGGCAGCGCGACCGGCGACGCGGAGAACCCTGGCGCGGCCGAGGGCGAGGCGCCCGGCACGCCGGCGGACGGCGCGGCCGCCGAGGGCGCCCAGGGCGAGACGGGCGCGCAGGGCGAGGCCGGTACGGGCGCGGGCGACGCCGCCTCGGTGCCCGCGGCGAACTGACGCGGCGCTCCGGCCCCGCAACGCAGGCGCACACCGGCGCACCACCACGCACCGCATACGCCGAAGGGGCGCTTCCCGGCCGGGAAGCGCCCCTTCGGCGTACACACCGCCCGCGTGGCTAGCGGTTTACGGCTCGAACTTGTACCCCAGGCCCCGCACGGTGACGAGGTAGCGCGGAGCGCCCGGGTCGGGCTCGATCTTGGCGCGCAGGCGCTTGACGTGGACGTCGAGGGTCTTGGTGTCGCCGACGTAGTCCGCGCCCCAGACCCGGTCGATGAGCTGCATGCGGGTCAGCACGCGGCCCGCGTTGCGCAGGAGCATCTCCAGGAGGTCGAACTCCTTGAGCGGAAGGTCGACCTTGCCGCCGGAGACGGTGACCACGTGCCGGTCGACGTCCATCCGGACCGGTCCCGCCTCCAGGGCGGCCGGGGTGACCTCCTCCGGCTCGCCGCGGCGGCGCAGGACGGCGCGGATGCGGGCGACGAGCTCGCGGGAGGAGAACGGCTTGGTGACGTAGTCGTCGGCTCCTATTTCCAGCCCGACGACCTTGTCGATCTCGCTGTCCTTGGCGGTGACCATGATCACCGGAACGTTGGAGCGGCTGCGGAGCTGGCGGCACACCTCGGTGCCGGGCAGGCCGGGCAGCATCAGGTCGAGGAGGACCAGGTCGGCGCCGTTGCGCTCGAACTCGTCAAGACCGTCGGGGCCGGTCGCCGCGATGGCGACCTCGAAGCCTTCCTTGCGCAGCATGTAGGACAGGGCGTCGCTGAAGGATTCCTCATCCTCGACGACAAGCACTCGGGTCACGGAAGAGCCTCCGGGGCAGGGAAGGGGTCAAAGGAGTCGGTCTCGTACGGCCCCTCGTCGTCGCCGTTGACGATAAGCGGTCCGCCGGTGGTGCGCTCCCTCGTGGCGCCCGTTTCGGGCAGCCGGAGGGTGAAGGTGGAGCCCTGTCCCTCGGAGCTCCAGACGGTGACCTCCCCGCCGTGCGAGGCGGCCACGTGTTTGACGATGGCGAGGCCGAGACCGGTGCCACCGGTGGCCCGTGAGCGGGCCGGGTCGACGCGGTAGAAGCGCTCGAAGACCCGTTCGCGGTCCTTCTCGGAGATGCCGATCCCCTGGTCGGTGACGGCTATCTCGATGAGGTCCCCGCCCGGCGAGGCCAGGCGGCGTGCGGCGATGCCGACGCGGGTGTGGGCGGGGCTGTAGTTGACGGCGTTCTCGACGAGATTGCCGAGCGCGCCGACGAGCTGGCCGCGGTTGCCCCAGACCGTGAGGCCCTCGGCTCCCGCGGAGGCCATGGTGATCTGTTTGGAGCCGGCCTGCTGGCGGCAGCGGTCGATCGCCTCGGCGACCAGCGTCTCCACCTTGACCGGCTCGGCGTCCTCCAGCGGGTCGTCGTTCTGCACCCGGGAGAGGTCGATGAGCTCCTGGACGAGGTTGGTCAGCCGGGTCGCCTCGATCTGCATCCGCCCGGCGAACCGCTCCACCGCCTCCGGGTCGTCGGAGGCGTCCATGACCGCCTCGGAGAGCAGCGAGAGCGCTCCGGTCGGGGTCTTGAGCTCGTGGCTGACGTTGGCGACGAAATCGCGCCGTACCGCTTCTATCCGGCGGGCCTCGGTGAGGTCCTCGACCAGCAGCAGCACCAGCCGGGAGCCCAGTGGGGCGACCCGGGCGGAGACGGCGAGCGTGTCGCCCCGGCCCGTACCGCGCCGGGGCAGGTCCAGCTCGCCCTGCCTTATCTCGCCGTCCCGCCGGGTGTCCCTGGCCATGTTGAGCATCGGCTCGACGGCCAGCCGGCCTCCCCGCACCAGACCCAGGGCGTACGCCGCGGAGCTGGCCTTGACCACGCTGTCGCTCTCGTCGAGGACGACGGCGGAGGAGCTGAGAACGGAGAGGACGGTGTCCACCCCGGGGGGAAGAGCGGCGTTGCTGTCCGGCCGGAGCGACGTACGCGTGGGCCGTTTCAGGTCGCGCTCGCTCCAGCGGAACGCCAGCATGGCGATCACACCGGTACAGAGACCGGCGATCGCTGCAGCTGCGGCGACCGCCGCGTTCACGTCCATGCTTCAAGGTTATGCGGGTGTGCCGACTCCCTCCCAGCCGTCCGAGTGCCTTCTCGAACACTCGTCGCCCAGAGTTCACCGAGGGGTAGGAGCCGGTTCACTTAGGGGGTCGGATCCGGACGCGTTGTGCCCCCACCGTGTAACCGTGGGGGTCGGTCCGAGACCCCGGCCTCAGTTTGGAACTGGAGAGGGACTTCCATGCGCGACGCTTACCACGAGGAACTCGATTCGATCGGAGAGGGCCTGGTCGAGATGGCCCGGCTGGTCGGCTCGGCGATCGGCCGGGCGACCACGTCAATGCTCGACGCCGACCTGACGCTGGCGGAGAACGTGATCGCCGGCGACCAGAAGGTCGACGACCTCCAGCACGACCTGGAGGCCCGCGCCATCGCGCTCCTGGCCCGCCAGCAGCCGGTGGCGACGGACCTGCGCATCGTGGTGACCTCGCTGCGGATGAGCGCCGACCTGGAGCGCTCGGGCGACCTCGCCCAGCACGTGGCGAAGCTGGCCCGGCTGCGCTTCCCGCAGACGGCGGTCCCGCACGACCTGCACGCCACCATTCTGGAGATGGGCCAGCTCGCCCAGCGCCTGATGGCCAAGGCGGCCGAGGTCATCATCACCAAGGACGTCGATCTGGCGCTCCAACTGGAGCAGGACGACGACGAGATGGACCTGCTGCACCGCACGCTGTTCCAGCACCTGATGGACGACCGCTGGAAGCACGGCATCGAGACGGCCGTCGACGTGACCCTGCTGGGCCGCTACTACGAGCGCTTCGCCGACCACGCGGTGTCGGTCGCCAAGCGCGTGGTCTACCTGGTGACCGGCGAGCACGCGGACGAGATCCAGGCGGCGGCCCCGGTCGAGGGCGCGTAGGGGCCGATCCGGCAGGGCGCGGCGCGTAGGGGCTGTTCCCGCGCCTCCACGTCGTACCGGCGCATCACCGGCGTACGCGAGTCGCACATCCGTTCTTGCGCGCGTGCGCCGTTGATGCGCCCGCCGGGATGGGCATGCAATGGGGCGGGGGCGGCGCCGTGGCCGTACGCAGCGGGTCATGCCGTACGTCCCCGGCGGCGGCGCACCGGCGTCCGCCGCCCTGCCGTATGCCCTGAGGAGGGACCATGGCCGATTCCCCCACGACCGAACCCCAGCAGGAGACCCCGACCGAAGTGGTGCACCGAGGCGTGCTCGGCGCGTGCGGGTGCGGGTCGGGCTGCGGGTGCGGCTGCCAGTCCGGTGCCCCGTGCCAGTGCGGCGGCTGCTCCGGCTGAACCGCGCCGCGCACCCGACGGCCGGTGCCCGCCCGGAGGAATCCGGACGGGCGCCGCGGCCGTACGAACGTCATGGGCCGGTTCAGCAGGCCCGCTCCACCGCGGCCGGGGCGGCCTCGACCGCCGCCGCGGGTGCCGCCGCCGGCTCGGCCTGGTCCGGGCGGGCCTCGGCCGGTACGGGCGCGGGCTCGGGCAGCACGTCCGCCCCGGCCTGCTCCGCGCGCGGCAGGTTCCGCATCAGCAGCCAGTAGCCGAGCCCGGCGACGGTGCCGATCACGGCGCAGGCGGCCCAGAGCCAGGCGGCTCCGTAGTGGTCGATCACGAAGCCGGACATCAGCGGCGCGACGAGCGCGGCCACCGACCAGGACATCGTGTACATGCCCTGGTAGCGCCCCCGGCCACGGGAAGGCGACAGCTGCACGACGATCCCCGTCTGGGTGGGCGCGTTCACGATCTCGGCCAGCGTCCAGACGCACACGGTGAGGGCGTACGCCGCGACCGACCCGGCGAAGGCGGTGAGCCCGAAGCCGTAGCCGGCGAGCAGCGAGGAGATGATCAGCAGCCTGCGCGGGTCGCGGTCCTGGATGAAGCGGGTGACGGGGATCTGGAGGACCACGATCAGCACGCCGTTGACGGCGATGGCGGTACCGAAGTCGGAGCTGGACAGCCCGTCCGTGCCCATCGCCACCGGCAGCCCCACGTACCCCTGCTGGAAGATCAGCGACACCAGGAACGACAGCCCCACGACCCCCATGAAGCGCCCGTCGCGCAGGACGGTGGTCAGCCGCACCTCGTCCTTGGGCCGCTTGCCGCCGACGGTCTTCACCACCGCTTCCTCGGGCCGTGACTCCGGCACCTTCAGGAAGACGAGGACAGCGCACACGAGCGTCATCAGGGCCTCGCCGATGAAGCCGGCGAGGTAGCTGTACTCGGCGATGAATCCGGCCCCGGCGGAGGAGATCGCGAAGCCGAGGTTGATGGCCCAGTAGTTGAGCGAGAAGGCCCGGACCCGGTCCTTCGGGGGCACGATGTCCGCCATCATCGCCTGGACGGCGGGGCGGGACGCGTTGCTCGCCATGCCGACGAAGAACGCCACGGTGGCGATGGCGAACGGGTGTTGCATGAACCCGAGCACCGCCACCGACACGGCGGTGGACGACTGGGCGATCAGCATGGTGGGACGCCGCCCGAGCCGGTCCGTCATCACACCCGCGCCGAGCGAGGAGATGACGCCGCCGAGCCCGTGGAGGGCGGCGACGAGCCCGGCGTACGAGGCCGAGTAGCCCCGGTCCAGAGTCAGGTAGAGGGCCATGAAGGTCGCGACGAACGCGCCGAGGCGGTTGACCAGGGTGCTGGTCCACAGCCACCAGAACTCGCGGGGCATCCCGGAGACGGTCTCGCGGGCGGCTGTGCGCAGACCGGCGACGGACATAAGGATTCCCCCCACGGGACATGACGACGGATGCGGAAGCGGGTCTCGGGTAACACCCCCGACACCGTTCGAGACATTACGAAGCCCGGCTCCCCGCCCGCCACTGGATTGACGCCCCCCGTCAATCGTCCGCACGCCGGGCGCCCGCGGCCCGGCACCGTCCGCGTTACGGGCGGGCGCGCGGGGGTCGCACGGGTTCGATTACGCTCGGTCCCATGGCCGACGCACCGTACAAGCTGATCCTCCTCCGCCACGGCGAGAGCGAATGGAACGCGAAGAACCTGTTCACCGGTTGGGTGGACGTCAACCTCACCGAAAAGGGCGAGAAGGAAGCAGTCCGCGGCGGTGAGCTGCTCAAGGACGCCGGTCTGCTCCCCGACGTCCTGCACACCTCCCTCCAGCGCCGCGCGATCCGCACCGCGCAGCTGGCCCTGGAGTCCGCCGACCGCCTCTGGATCCCGGTCCGCCGCTCCTGGCGCCTGAACGAGCGCCACTACGGCGCGCTCCAGGGCAAGGACAAGGCGCAGACGCTCGCCGAGTTCGGCGAGGAGCAGTTCATGCTGTGGCGCCGCTCGTACGACACCCCGCCGCCGCCGCTGGCCCGCGACGCCGAGTACAGCCAGTTCGACGACCCGCGCTACGCGACCCTTCCCCCGGAGCTGCGCCCGGACACGGAGTGCCTGAAGGACGTCGTCGTCCGCATGCTGCCGTACTGGTTCGACAGCATCGTCCCGGACCTCCTCACGGGCCGCACGGTCCTGGTCGCCGCCCACGGCAACAGCCTCCGCGGTCTGGTGAAGCACCTGGACGGCATCTCGGACGAGGAGATCTCGGGCCTCAACATCCCGACCGGCATCCCGCTCTCCTACGAGCTGGACACCGACTTCAAGCCGCTGAAGCCGGGCGGCACCTACCTCGACCCGGACGCGGCGAAGGCGGCCATCGAGGCCGTGAAGAACCAGGGCAAGAAGAAGTAATCGCCCTCGAAGGAGCCCCCTCCCCGAGGTTTTGCTACCAGGAGGGGGCTCTTCCGTGCGCTTGGGCCGAGGCGGGCCGTCGCGCACGGATGCGGTGGACGCGGTGGGTCCTCACATGTCCTGGCCGACGGCTGGACTCCGTCGTTCGATCATGACGACGTCTCGCCAGACTCCGTGATGCCGGCCGATGCGTTCGCGGGTACCGATCTTCCGGAAGCCGAGCCTGCGATGCAGGGCGAGGCTTGCGGTGTTCTCGGGGAAGATGCCGGACTGGACCGTCCAGATGCCCGCCGCCTCGGTCGAGGTGATGAGAGCCCCGAGCAGGGCGGTTGCGATGCCCCGGCCACGAGCGTCGGGGTGGACGTACACGGAGTGTTCGACCACCCCGGCGTACGCGCACCGGTCGGAGACGGCGGACGCGGCGGTCCAGCCGAGCACGGTGCCGACGCGGTCGAGGGCCACGTGTCGCTGTCCGGGCAGCTTGGTGGCGTCGAAGGCCGGCCATGTGGGAGCGGCGGTCTCGAAGGTGGCGTTCCCCTCGTCGATGCCGAGTCGGTAGATCGTCAGGACGTCGTCGGCATGCTCGGCGCGCATCGGTTCGATGTGGACGACCGGGGCGCCGGTCATGCGCGGGCCGCCGGTGCGATGTCGTCGATCAGGGCACGGACACGTTGTTCGATCTCGTCGCGGATGGGGCGGACGGCTGCGACGCCTCGTCCGGCCGGATCGGGGAGCTGCCAGTCGAGGTAGCGCTTGCCGGGAAAGACGGGGCACGTGTCGCCGCAGCCCATCGTGATGACGACGTCGGAGGCCTGGACGGCGTCCACGCTGAGGACCTTGGGCTCCTCGGCCGAGATGTCGATGCCGACCTCGGCGAGTGCGTCGACCACGGCCGGGTCGACCGTGTCGGCCGGGGCGGATCCGGCGGACCGGACGTGGACACGGTCACCGGCGAGGTGAGTGAGGAAGGCGGCAGCGATCTGCGAGCGTCCGGCGTTGTGGACGCAGACGAACAGCACCGACGGCTGCGGCGGAGTGTCAGGCACGGGTGGGCTCTCCCTGCGGTGCGGGGGCAGTCGGGGTGGTGAAGTAGCGGCGCGCGTACAGGGCCGCGTAGACCAGGCCGATCAGGACGGGTACCTCGATGAGCGGCCCGACGACACCGGCCGGAACCTGCCCCGAGGCGGGGCCGAAGGCGGCGATCGTGACGGCGACGGCCCGCTCGAAGTCGTTGCCCTCGGACGTGAAGGCGAGCGTGGTGCTGCGCGGGTGGTCGAGGCCGACGCCTTGAGCAGCAGCATCGATCCGGCCCGCATGAGCACGAAGTGGACCAGCAGCGGCAGCGCGATGCGGGTCACGGTGTCGAGCCGGTCGTAGCGGACCTCGGCCGGCACCGCGTACATCATCACGGGGAGGCCCAGCGCGATCGGCAGGGGGACGCCGCTCACGGCCACCGTGGCCGACGCGTCCCCGAGCCCCGGCATCAGGCGGCCCCGGCCGAGACCGACGGCCATCGCGGCGAGGATCCACACGGCCAGGTAGCGGTCGAGGAACGACAGCCGCGCAGCCACGCCCTGTTCAGGTGTACCGGTGCTCACGAAGCGGCGCCCGGTGTCGCCGGGGAGGCGGGCAACACCGGGGAGGCAGGCGATGGCGTGCCGACGGGGCGGCTCAGGATGCCCGCGAGGCGATCGGTCGTCTCCGGCAGCAGCCAGTAGTGGACCCAGGTCCCACGGCGCTCGCAGTCGATCAGACCGGCCTGCCGCAGCAGCTTGAGGTGGTGCGAGATCGTCGGCTGCGACAGGCCGAAGGCCGGGGTCAGGTCGCACACGCAGACCTCGCCGCCCGCTTGCGAAGCGATCATGGACAGCAGTCGCAGGCGCACCGGATCACCGAGCGCTTTGAAGACCTTCGCCAGGTCAGTGGCCTGTCCCTCGTCCAGCGGGGCGGTCAGCAGCCCCGGGCAGCACGCGCCGGCCCCATCGGTCCGCCCCGACACCACAATCTCTTGCTTCGACATTTCTCTATGTTGACATCCTTCGATTCAACGCGCACTGTTGAATCGACGAACATCAATGCAAGCGAAAGGGAGTACCGCCATGCCTCGCGCTCAACTCGCCCTGCGCGTCAGCGACCTGGAAGCGTCGATCACCTTCTACTCGAAGCTGTTCGGCACCGAACCGGCCAAGCGCCGCGAGGGGTACGCCAACTTCGCCATCACGGAGCCCCCGCTCAAGCTGGTTCTCATCGAGGGCGAGCCGGGGCAGGAAACCCGTCTCGACCACCTCGGCGTCGAGGTCGAGTCCGCCGACCGGGTCACGGCGGCCGCCGACCGCCTCAAGGAGGCCGGGCTGGCGACGTTCGAGGAGAACGACACGTCCTGCTGCTACGCCCTCCAGGACAAGGTCTGGGTCCACGGCCCCGGCCGGGAGCCCTGGGAGGTCTACGTGGTCAAGGCCGACGCCGACACCCTGGGCAAGAGCGCCCGGGCCGAGAGCGTCGGCGACGGCTGCTGCGCCGCGGCGGCCGGGGCGACCGCGGCCGCAGCCCCGTGCGGCTGCGGTTGATCCGGGTAGCCCCGAGACCGACGGCGTTTCGACGGCATCCGGTACCCGGACGCCTCGGTTCCGTACCCGCTCCCGGCCTCGCTGGAGAGGAGCGGGCCTCTCGTACCTCGGGGCAGTGGGTCGCCGACCTCAGTCCGTCGGCTTGCGCCACACCGAGATGTGCTTGCCGGAATCGTCGGTGAACGGCGCGCCGTCCCAGTCCGCGACCCGGCGTTCCGGTTCCAGCCCCGCGATGCGGGCCATCAGGTCCAGCTCCGCCGGCCAGGCGTACCGGTGGCGGGAGGCGCCTCGGCGGTAGCGGCCGTCGTCGCCGTCGCGGGTGAAGTGGTGCGAGACCAGCATCTGTTCGACCAGGTCGAAGGTGTCGAAGCCGAGATGCCGCTCGGAGACGTCGAACGGCACCGCGACCTGGCCGGCCGGCAGGAACCGCAGCGGTGGCACGACCAGTTCGATGACGAACCGGCCGCCGGGCGCCAGGTGGCGGGCCGCGTTGCGGAAGCACTCGACCTGCTCGTCCTGGGTGAGCAGGTTCGAGATGGTGTTGTAGACGAGGTAGACCAGGGTGAACTCGCCGGGGACGACGGTGGTGGCCATGTCCCCGATGGTCACCGGGAGGGTGTCCTCGTCGACCTTGCGGCGGAGCACCTCCGCCATGGGCTCGGACAGTTCGATGCCCGTCACCGGAACACCGCGCTCCCGGAGCGGCACGCCCACGCGTCCGGTTCCGATGGCGAACTCCAGGGCCCGCCCGTCTCCAGCGAGTTCGGCAAGGAAATCGAGGGTCGGTTCGAGGACGGTGGGCGAGGAGTTCTCGGCCTCCTCGGCGTCGTAGCGGTCGGCGGTCGCTCGGGTCCACAGTTCGCTGCTCGTCACGGGCGACCACTCTGCCGTGCGCCCGGGGAGCCTGTCGACGCAATTCGACGGCGGACGGCTCCCCGGCACCGGCCCGGCGTTGTCAGTGCCCCCTGCCACGATGGCCCTCATGACGATCTACCTCCTCACCGACATCGAACAGGCTCTGCGCGGCAGTTGGAGCGCCGAGACCTGCACCCCGGAGTACCGGGACCGCTGGACTCCGGACAATCCGGCGCGGGACCAGTGCGGGGTGACCGCCATGGTGCTCAACGATCTGCTGGGCGGCGAGCTGATCCGGGGCGAGGTCCATGTGGAGGGGGTGCGCACCGACTTCCACTGGTGGAACCGCCTGGGCTTGGGCGTGGAAATCGACCTGACGCGGGAGCAGTTCGGGCCCGAGGAGATCGTCGTCGGCGGTGACGTCGTCGTCCGGCCGCCCGGCGCGTTGCCGCGGCTCCAGGAGGAGTACGCACTCCTGCGCGACCGGGTCGCGGAGAAGCTCGGTCGACGCTGAGCGGCTCGGCCGGCGCTGAGCGGCTCGGTCGGACGGTCGCGTCGTACCTGTTCCGTGGCCGATCCGTGCTCGGTCGACCAGGCCGAAATACCCCTCGTACGCACTACGGTGGGCCCATGCCGTCCGTCTGCTTCCAGGGCAAGGAGATCGAGGAGCGCGATCATGGGTGAGTCTCTGAGGACCTTCGTCGGCGGTACCGAGGTCGAGGTGCCCAACAGCATCCCGGACATCCGGGCGGCGCTCCCCGACGAGAGACGCGAGGAGTTCGATCTCGCGATCAACGAGGCCGGGGTGCACGAGATCCAGGCCGTCATGCGGCACTGGATGCTGGAGGCCGTCCCCGATCCCGAGGCCGAGAAGATCCTGGACCGGCTGGCGCAGGACGAGGCCGAGAGGCGGAGCGTCGCTTGAGCTTCCGCATCTCCTACGCCCCGCCCGCCGACGACACCCTGGCCAAGATGCGAGGCGGCGAGTCCTTCCGGGACGAGATGGCCCGCACTCTCGGCCAGGAGCCGTACGGCCACGCCTCCTCCGCCGTCAAGAGCGAACGGGACCGGCGGGAGGCGACCGTCGCCGGGGCCATCGTCCTCTACTACGTCTCCCGGTCCGTCACCGTCGTCCGGCTCGTGCCCCTGCCCTGATCAGCCACGGCAGAGGCACCCCTGGCGTACGTCAGGCGAGCTTCCCGTCCTGTGCCGCCACGACCTCCGTCGGCACCTCGAACTTGACGCCTTCGCCGCCCGCCGCAGCGAGGTTGAAGGAGAAGAACGTCGCCACGGTGCCTTCCTTGCGGAGCACCACCAGCTTGAGCGGGACGGCGTCGCCGTCGTCCTCGGAGGTGACCGTCCAGGCCGCGGCCTCGTCGCCGCCGGTGACCTTCTCCTCGGTGATCGAGGCGACCTTCATCGGCGTCTTCTCGACCGTGGTGGTGAAGCCGCCCGCGCAGTCCGCCGCGGCCTTCTTCAGCGTGGCGAACGCGTCCGGACCCGCCGTCCCCTCGTACGAGCTCAGCACGACCGCCGTGGACGTCAGGTTGAACGCGTCCTTGAACAGGTCCTCGGCCTCGCCCTCCGCCAGGTCCTCCAGCTTCTTGTCGCCGGTCTTCTTCGGCTCCTCGATCACCTTGCGCTTCGTGGTGGCCACCGCCCCCTTCTCCGGTATGCCGGACATGGCGTGCGCGATCGGCAGGCAGGCCGCCTTGTCGGCCTTCACGTCGTCCGCCGAAACCTCGTCGGCCGGGCCGGCCTTGGTGATCTTGGTGCCCTTCACGTCGCCCTGGGCGAGGGCGGCCTTCTCCAGCTCGGCGGCGGTGAGCGCCTTGGCCGGGGTCTTCGGGGCCGAGCTGCTCCCGTTCGCGGCGTCCTTGCCGCCGTCCTTGGCGTCGGCGTCCGACGAGCCGCTGCAGGCGGTGGCCAGCAGGGCGAGAGCGGCCGCGGAGGCGGCGAGGGCGGTACGTCGTACGGCAGTGGCGCGCATGGTTCTTCTCTCCGGTTCGAGGAGCAACCGTCCCTCCCCCGTCGGCACTTCGACGCCGTCTGGGACGGGCCGTCGCAGTGAGCACACTTTACGATCGAACCTGTGCTCGATGTCCGGTCCAGCGACCCCCTCCGGTGATCGTGATTCTGCTGTGATCATCCTGTGAGCGCACTGTGGGGAACCGTCGTACAACCCTCCGGGGCAAGACCGCCGCCGCAGCCGAAAGGACGTCATCCGCGTGTCCGACCAGGCCCCCGTCGCCCCTCTCGCCCGCGTTCTCGCCGCCCTCGGGGTCCGCGAACGCGACATCGCCTCGCGTGCCACCCCCACCGGTGGCACCTACAACACCGTCACCCGCGTCACGCTCACCGACGGCCGTGACTGGGTGGTCAAGACGCCCCCGCCGCACACCGCCGCCCTGCGTTACGAACGCGACCTTCTCGTCAACGAGGTCGCCTTCTATACCGCGGCCGCGCGGTCCGGCAGCCCCACGATCCCTCGCGTCGTCCGCGGCGAGCCGGACCCGTCCTCGCCGACCGGGGCGTATCTGGTCATGACCGCCCGCCCCGGCCGCCCCTGGCACGAGGTGAGCATGACGGAGGGCGGTACGGGCGGCGGCGACGAGGCCCGGCTGCGACGCGAACTGGGGCAGTTGGTCGGCCGGTTGCACACCGTGGCCGAACCCTCCGGCCCGGGGTCCGGATTCGGCTACCCCGCCGAGCCGTTCGGTCCGCTCGCCCCCACGTGGCGTACCGCGTTCACGGCGATGACCGAGGCCGTGCTCGCCGACGCCGAGACCTACCGGGCCCGGCTGCCGTACCCCGTCGGCCGTATCCGTACGGTGCTGGCGGGCGCGGCCCACGCCCTGGACGAGGTCACCCGGCCCGCCCTCGTGCACTTCGACCTGTGGCCGGGAAACCTGCTGGTCACCGGGGAGCCCGGCGCGCGCACGATCGGCGGGATCATCGACGGGGAGCGGATGTTCTGGGGCGACCCGGTGGCCGACTTCGTCTCGCTCGCCCTCTTCGGGGACATCGAGCGGGACCGCGACTTCCTCGACGGGTACGCGCAATCCAGCGGCGGAGAAGTGGAGTTCACGGAATCGCTGCGGACCCGCTATGCCCTGTATCGCGCCTATCTCTGTCTGATCATGCTCGTCGAGACCGTTCCCCGGGGCCTCGATCCCGAAGCAGCCGACGAGACCCGGGAGTTGGTCGCGCCCCACCTCGTCGAGGCGGTCGAGGCGATCGACGCGGGCAAGGCCGTCGACGCCTCGGGCGCGGCCGGGGTCAGTCCTCGGCCGGGCGCTTGGTCAGGTGGCTGAACGCGTCCAGGTTCCGGGTGGACTCGCCGCGCGACACCCGCCACGCGTACTCCTTGCGGATCGAGCTGGCGAACCCGAGTTCCAGGAGGGTGTTGAACGCCCCGTCGGCCGCTTCGAGCACCACGCCGAACAGCCGGTCCAGCTCATCGGCGGTGACCACCGAGAGCGGGAGCTTGCCGACCAGATAGACGTCGCCGAGCGAATCGATCGCGTAACTCACCCCGAACAGCCGGAGGTTGCGCTCCAGCAGCCAGCGGTGCACCTCGGCGTCGTTCTCGTCGGGATGCCGGACGACGAACGCGTTGAGGGAGAGGGAGTGCTTGCCGACGATCAGGGAACAGGTCGTCGACAGCTTGCGGGTGCCCGGCAGCGTCACGACGTAGTTGCCGCGCTCCGGGCTCTCCCATGCAAGCCCGGCATCGTTCAGCGTCGCCTCGATGACCTGGGCCGCTGCTGTCTCGTCGGGTACGTCAGCCATGCTGCGAGCGTACGACAGCCCGCACCGGACGGCAGGAGGGGCCTGCCCGGGCCGTGATGCACCCCGGTGTCCCGACGCGGTCAGCCGTGGTGCGCCCGGGCCCGGCGGCGGTGGTCGCAGAGCGCGGCCGTGTACACG
Source organism: Streptomyces sp. man185 (assembly GCA_002551355.1). Classification (GTDB taxonomy): domain Bacteria; phylum Actinomycetota; class Actinomycetes; order Streptomycetales; family Streptomycetaceae; genus Streptomyces. The sequence goes on from NTHE01000001.1 coordinate 159,525, forward strand.
TCGGCGGTCGCCGAGGCGGCCGTGTCCCAGCCGAAGGACTGGGCGTGCGCCGCGGCGGCCGCCCCCATCCGTTCGACCAGCTCCGGCGTGTCCGCGAACCGCCCGAGCGCGCGGGCGTACACCTCCGGCTCGTGCCCGGGTATCAGAAAGCCGCTGACCTCGTCGCGTACCGCCACCGGCAGCCCGCCCACGGCCGCCGCGACCACCGGCGTACCGGTCGCCTGGGCCTCGATCGCGACCAGGCCGAAGGACTCGCTGTACGACGGCATGACCAGCACCGAAGCGGCCCGGAACCAGTCCGCCAGCCGGTCCTGGCCCACCGGCGGACAGAACCGTACGACGTCGGCGATGCCCAGCCGCGCGGCCAGCTTCTGGAGCCCCTCGGGCTTCGCGAGGCCGCTGCCGCTCGGGCCGCCGACCACCGGCACGACGATGCGGGAGCGCAGGGACGGGTCCCGGTCCAACAGCACCGCCACCGCGCGCAGCAGCACGTCGGGGGCCTTCAACGGCTGGATGCGGCCCGCGAAGAGCGGGATCAGCGCGTCCTGCGGCAGGCCGAGCCGGGCCCGTGCGGCGGCGCGGCCGTCGGCCGGACGGAAGCGGTCCAGGTTGACGCCGGGGTGCACGACGGCGACCGCGGCGGGGTCTGCGTCGTAGAAGCGGACGAGCTCGTCGGCCTCCTCGGCGGTGTTGGCGATCAGCCGGTCGGAGGCGTTCACGATCTGGGTCTCGCCGATGACCCGGGCGGCCGGCTCGGGGGTGTCGCCCTCGGCGAGCGAGGCGTTCTTGACCTTGGCCATGGTGTGCATGGCGTGCACGAGCGGGACGCCCCAGCGCTGGGCGGCCAGCCAGCCGACCTGACCGGAGAGCCAGTAGTGGGAGTGCACGAGGTCGTAGTAGCCGGGGCGCTGACCGGCCCAGGCCTGCATCACGCCGTGCGTGAAGGCGCAGAGCTGGGCGGGCAGGTCCTCCTTGGCGAGCCCTTCGTACGGCCCGGCGTCGACGTGCCGGACCAGCACGCCGGGGGCCAGCTCGACCGCGGGGGCCAGTGAGCCGGTGGTGGCCCGGGTGAAGATCTCGACCTCGATGTTGATCGCGGCGAGGCGCTTGGCCAGCTCGACGATGTAGACGTTCATCCCGCCCGCGTCGCCCGTGCCGGGCTGGTGGAGCGGGGACGTGTGCACGGAGAGCATCGCGATGCGGCGCGGCTTGCGGGAGGCTCCGGAGAAACCTCCGGGAAACCTGAGGCGCGCGGCCGTCCGGGTGGAGCCGAGCCGGGAGACGTACTGGCTCACCTCGTCGGTCCTCCTCGATAGGGGCATGCTGCGGGGGAGGGCGTGGGGTCCCTCCGAAGGTCGAAACAGAGGAGTGCCGCCTTTCATTTCCGCTTTGCCAAATCATTACGCGGCCCTCGGCGCGGCGCGCCCGCCCGGCCGGGCGGAACCGAGTGGGACCGGGCACCCCTCACCGCGTCGCATACGCTCGACCCATGCGCCAGCGCCCCATCGGCACCGCCACCCGCGGGACCACCAACCCGAACCGGCTGCGCCGCATGGACCGCTGGATCGCCGACGCGCACGGGCCCGCCCTGCGCCGCGCCGGGACGCCCGTGGCCGTCGATCTCGGGTACGGGGCGGCCCCCTGGACCGCCGTCGAGCTGCTGGCCCGGCTGCGTACCGCCGAGCCGCGCACCGCCGTGGCGGGCGTCGAGATCGACCCGGAGCGGGTCGCGGCGGCGAAGCCGTACGAGCGTGAGGGGCTCACCTTCGTGCACGGCGGCTTCGAGGTGCCGCTCGCGGTGCGGCCCACGCTCATCCGGGCGGCGAACGTGCTGCGCCAGTACGACGAGGACCAGGTCGCCGAGGTCTGGGCGCGGCTGTGCTCCCGCCTCGCCCCGGACGGGCTCCTGGTGGAGGGGACCTGCGACGAGATCGGGCGCCGGCACGTCTGGGTGGCCCTGGGCCCCGAGGGGCCGCGCACGGTCACCTTCGCGACCCGGCTCGGCTCGCTGGAGCGCCCCTCGGACCTCGCGGAACGGCTGCCGAAGGCGCTGATCCACCGCAATGTGCCGGGCGAGCCGGTCCACGCGTTCCTGCGGGACTTCGACCGGGCGTGGGCGGCGGCCTCCCCGTACGCCTCGCTCGGCGCGCGGCAGCGCTGGATCGCGGCGGTGCGGGCGGTGGCGGCCGCTTGGCCGGTGACGGACGGGGTACGGCGCTGGCGGCAGGGCGAGATCACCGTGGCGTGGAACGCCCTGCGGCCGAACAGCCCCTGAACCATGGCCCGGAAGGGCAGAGATCGCCTGCTCCGGGAACATGCGGGGCCGTCCGGGAACGTCACGGCGGCATCATTCGTCCCAGTGAGTGGGATGCGGGGATGACGCGGACCGCATACATCGCGCGTCGGGGGCTTCCTGCCGAAGTGGCCCCTCGCGGGCGGTATGTGGCGCGTCAGGTGCCGTCTGCCTCTGTCGCTTTGGGGGACGGCGTGGCACGATCGCGACGTTGCCCAGAAGCTACTGACGGTAAGTCAGATACGCGCCCGGAGGGGGAGCTCGTGAACCGACGTCACTGCGCCACTGCCGCCATCACGCTGGTCTGTGCACTGGCCTTGCTGACGTCCACGGGCCAGGCCACGGCCGCCCCGCTCCCGGACCCCTCGCCCTCCTCCCCCGCCGACTCGCCGCAGCGCTACTCCAACGCGGACCTGGACAAGGTCCGCGAGAAAATCGAGATGCTGTACCGGAAGGCGGGCGCGGCGACGGACGCGTACAACCTCGCCGAGGAGCAGACGAAGAAGCAGTCCGGCGAGATCGTGAAGCTGGCCAAGGCGATCGTCGACGGCCAGGCGCGCATCGCCACACTGAAGGACCGGGCCGGCGCCCAGGCCCGTGAGCAGTACCGCAACGGCGGCCTGCCGCCCGGCGCACAGCTGGCCCTGAGCGACGACCCGAAGCTCTTCCTGGACGGGATCAACAAGGTCCACCAGAGCCAGCAGGCCTCCAAGTCGCTCCTGACCGAGCTGAACCAGACGCAGCAGGACCTGGAGACGTACACCCAGGACGCCAGCGCCAACTGGGAGAAGCTGGAGACGAACCGGGTCAAGCAGGCCAAGGCCAAGAAGAAGATCAACGCCCAGATCAAGGCGGCGGAGAAGCTCGAATCGCAGTTGGAGGGCAAGGAGCGCGACCGGCTCCGCCGGCTGGAGCAGGACGCCGCGGACAAGGCGCAGACCGCCTGGCTCTCCTCCGGTGCGGTCAAGGACGTCAGTGGCGAGGCGAGCGGGGCCGGAGCGGCGGCGGTGGCCTTCGCGACGGCGCAGATAGGCAAGCCGTACGTCTGGGGAGCCGAGGGCCCTGGTTCGTACGACTGCTCGGGGCTGACCTCGCAGGCGTGGCTGGCGGCGAAGCGCCCGATCCCGCGTACCTCGCAGGAGCAGTGGCGGTTGCTGCCGCGTATCGACATCCAGGACATGCGCCCCGGTGACCTGATCATCTACCACGCCGACGCCAGCCATGTCGGGATGTACGTCGGCGACGGCGCGATCGTCCACTCCCCGCGCCCCGGCCGCAACGTCACGCTGGCGGGCGCGGGCTCGATGAAGATCCTCGGCGTGGTCCGCCCGGACAAGTAGCGGCGCGGCGGGAACAGGAGCGATCCGCCCGACGCGATGGGCCTGGCGGGGCCCGCGATCGGACCCGTGGGTGGCCCGTGACCGGATCCGTGAGGCCCCGTGATCGAGCCTGCAAAGGCCCCGCGATCGGCCCGGTGAGACCCTGCGATCGGGCCCTGTGAGCGGGGCCACGCCGCCGCGGGTGGGCGCGTGATGTTTGTCATGGGCGCTTCCGCCCCCGTACGGCGGCCCATCGCGCCGGATCCGTGTCGGGACGCGGCTTATGACGGCGCATATGGCAGGGGCCGGTCCCTGTGTGCCATTCCGTTCCCCCACCGCGGACCGCTATCGTCCCCGACTGGCGGATCGTCGATCGTCGACCCGCCGCGCCCTCGGGGGGAGGGAAGGAAACCTGAACCGATGCCCGTACCCGTACCGCAGCAGCGCTCCGTTCCCGCTGCGGAGACCTCGCACGGCGACCTCACCCTGCTGGTGATCGAGGACGACCCGGCGGGCACCACCATCACCGTCCCCGAACTCTCGGCCGCGGCCGGCACCCGGGTCCGTATCCGTACCGCCCGCAACCTCACCGAGGCGGCGCGACTGCTCACCGACGACGTGGACTGCATCCTGCTGGACCTGGCGCTGCCGGTCGCGGGCTCCGGTGAACCCGTCTCCGAGCGGGCCGACGAGCTGGCGGCCCTCACTCACGTACTCCGCATCGCCCCGCTGCACGCGGTCCTCGCGCTGACCGCCGAGGACGACACCGCTCTGGCGGCCGAGGCGGTACGCGTCGGGGCGCAGGACTACCTCTTCCGGGGCGAGCTGGACGCCCGCGTCCTGAGCCGCGCCATCCGGTACGCCGTGGAGCGCAAGCGCGCCGACATCGCGCAGCACCAGCTGACCGAGTCCCGGCTGCGCGCCCAGGAGAACGCCCGCCTCGAACGCGGCCTGCTCCCCACCCCGCTGCTGGAGGGCTCCGGACTGAGCTTCGCCGCCCGCTACCGCCCCGGCCGCAGCCGCGCCCTCCTCGGCGGCGACTTCTACGACGTCGTCCGCACCCCGGACGGCACGGTGCACGCGATGATCGGCGATGTCTGCGGCCACGGCCCGGACGAGGCGGCGCTCGGCGTCGAGCTGCGGATCGCCTGGCGGGCGCTGACCCTGGCCGGGCTGTGCGGGGACGAGCTGCTCTCCACGCTCCAGCAGGTGCTGGAGCACGAGCGGCAGAGCGAGGAGATCTTCGCGACGCTCTGCACGGTCGACATCGCGCCCGACGGACGGCGGGCCGGACTCTGCCTGGCCGGACACCCCGCGCCGCTGCTCGCCCGCCACGGACGGCCGGCGCGGCTTCTCCCGTACGAGGACGGCGGACCGGCCCTGGGGCTGCTTCCGCGGGCCCGGTGGCCCCGCCGTCAGGTCGAGCTGGGCGCCGCCTGGAGCCTGATGATGTACACCGACGGGCTCATCGAGGGGCGCGTGGGGACCGGCGGGAGCGAGCGGCTCGGGCAGGACGGCATGGTCGCGATGATCAACGGCCGGCTGGCGGAGGGCCTGACGGGCGACGAACTGCTGGAGACGGCGGTCGCCGAGGTGCGGGAGCTGAACGGCGGCGAGCTGACCGACGATGTGGCGGTCCTGCTGCTGGGCCGCGATCCGGAGCGGATACGACGATGGGGCGGCAGCGCACCGCGCTCCCACCCCGCGTCCGTCGACCGGCCGCCGTCGCCGCCCGCGAGGGCGGCGAGGGCTCAGCGCCCGCCGTTGTAGGGACCGTACGGTCCGTCACTGCTGGAGCCGCCCTTGCGGCCACCACCGCTGCCCCCCGAGACCGCCTTGAGCGCGGGACGCACGTCGACCATGAACACGATCGACGCGATCACACCCGCGAGCTGCAGGAAGAGCATCGGGATGAGCAGGTTCACCGCGACGGCGACACCGAGGATGATCAGCCAGAAGGACTTCTTCTTCTTGTCGGCGGCACGGTAGGCGTCCTCCCGGGCGGTCGCCGCGAAGACGAACGCGACCACGGCCAGCACCAGCATCGCCAGATAGAGCAGCTGGAGGAGTGAGCCGAATGCTGAGAGCAACATGGTGTGTACCGCCTAGTGAGTGGATGAGCGCCCTGCGGCCGTGAAGGCCAAGGTACCGGGACAACGAGCCGGCCACCCCTAAAGGTGCCCGCCCCGCGCCCCGGTCACGCGTACCGCGCCCCGGAAGGCCCCATGGAGGTCGGGCCTGTGGAGCCGGACCTCCGAAGGTCACTTGCCGGCGGGCGGCGGGGTCTTCCTGGCCGCGGGCTTGCGCGGCGCGGGCGTCTTCTTGGCGGGCGCGGCCTTGGCCTCGGCGGACTTCACCGCGGTGGGCGCGGTCTTCGTCGCGGCGGGCTTGGCGGCGGGCGCGGTCTTCGTCGCGGCCGGCTTGGCCGGGGCGGCGGGCTTCACGCCGCCGCCGGCGGCCGGGGCGCTCTTGGCCTCACCCTTGGGCGCGGTCCTGGGGCCGGTCTTCGGCTCGGCCTCGACGACTGCGGCGATCTCGACGATCTCGTCGGCCGTCTCGCCGCGCCAGGTCCGTACGGTCTGCTCGCCGTGCTCGGCGACCTTCTCGTACGTCTCACGGGCCTTGATCGCGTACTCGGCGGCCACGCCCACGCTGCGGAGCGCAAGGTCCTGGGCGTTCTCGCCCAGCTTCTTCAGGTCGGCCGCGTCGAACGAACCGAACACCTCGGTGACCTTCGCCTGCACGGTGGCCTGGGCCTCCTTGGCCTGCGTGGTCACCTTCTCCTGGACGACCTTGGGGTCGGTGTTGCGCACGGCGTCGATCCGCTCGGGCGCCTCGGCCCGCAGCTGCTCGATCAGCGCCGGGACCTTGCGCGCCTGCTGCACGGCCAGGTCGGCCGTACCCGCGGCGAAGTAGAGGGGGGTGGGGTCGGTGAGGGTCTTGCGCAGGTCATCGGTGATGGCCATGACTGTGGTCCTCCCGGATCATCAGAACCAGCTGCTAGCTGTGAGGGTCTTGGTCTTTGGTGACGTCCGTACCGGCGTCGTCGCCGTTACGGGGCCCGGCATCGCCGCCCGCGTCGGTATCGGCGTCCGCGTTCACGCCATCGGCGGAGTCAGCGTCCGCGTCCGCCTTCACGTTCACGTCGGCGTTCGCCTCCGCGTCCGCGTCGGGCCCGGGGGCGAATCCGTTCTCGCGGCGGAAGGAGTCGTAGATCTGCAGCAGAACGTTCTTCTGCCGCTCGTTGATCGACGGATCGGCCAGAATGACCGCCCGCGTCTCCAGCTCCTCCCGCTCCCGCTCGTCGAGGATCCCCGCACGTACGTACAGGGTCTCGGCCGAGATCCGCAGCGCCTTGGCGACCTGCTGGAGCACGTCCGCGCTGGGCTTGCGCAGACCGCGCTCGATCTGGCTGAGATACGGGTTCGACACCCCGGTGGCATCGGCGAGCTGCCGCAGCGAGAGCTGCGCTGCACGGCGCTGCTCCCGCAGGTACTCACCGAGATTGCCGACGTTGAGTGATGCCATGACCCGATAGTGCAACACCCTTGCTAACTTTTGCAAGCAGGCGCTTGCAAAAGTGTCGCGCGCCACCGGCTCGCTCAGGGTTCGAGCAGAAGCCCGAGGGCGCGGGCGAACTCCGCCGGCTCGGCGCTTGCGCCGAGGTGGTTGCCGGGCATGTCGATCAGAGGCAGCTCCAGAAGTCCGGCGAGTGCGCGGGTCGCCCGGCGCGCCATCTGGTGATGGCTCAGCGAGCCGGCGCACAGCGTCACCGGAACGCGGCGGACGGCCTCGCGACGAGTTCCGCCCGGTCCACCCGTCCTCCCTCCCGCCGTGCCCGCTGCCCCCTGTCCGCTGTCCGCTGTCCGCTCAGTCGTCGACGTGGAGTTCGCGCCGGGTCGGTTCGCGCCGGGTCCACAGCGTGAGGTCGCTGCTCGTGGCGACTGCGAGGGTCTGGCCGGAGGGGGAGAACCCGGCTGCGCGGAGTTCCGAGTACGTGGAGTGGAAGATGTGCCACCACGTCCCCCCGGCCACCGGTCCCGTGTGCGCCCCGCCGCCGGCGGAGAGGATCACACGGTCGTGGGGCCACTCGGGGCTGACGACGTCCAGGACCCAGCCCTCCGACGTGGTTCTGTGCAGGCCACCGCCGTACAGCCCGGCCGTCCGCACCGGGACGCCCGCGATCGGGCCGAGCCCCGGGCAGGTCAGGTCCGGGTCGTCGTCGGGGGTGCTCGTCCCGGGGTCGGGATCCCGGTCGCGGGCGATCTTCTCACCGGTGACCGCGTCGAACAGTCCGTGGCCGTCGCCGGAGACAACCATGACGAGGTCGTGGCCGCTGTCGGGATGGACGGCGAAGCCGATACCGAGGAGGCCTCCGATGGGCGTCCTGCGGTCCAGCACCGGCCGCCACGGCTCCGGGGCCGGCACGACGGGGGCGGCGATGTAGCGGTCGCGCAGCTGCTGCTGGTACTCCGTGATCAATTCTTCTCCTCGGCGCGCTGCGCGGCTGAGTTCGGAACTCAAGCGTATGTACGTCATCGATGAGCATCGCGGCAGGGGGCATTCCCGGTCCGTCCTGGCTTCGGCCACCGCTCCGGCGATCCGCTCACCGTCCGTCCGGGGCAGGCGCCGGCCCGTCGGGAATCGAGCTCTGGATCTTGCTCCGAAGATCGTTCTGTTGGAGGCTGAAGCATGCCGAATCAACCGACATTCGTCCTTGTTCACGGAGCCTTCGCGAACGCGTTCTCGTTCGCGCCGCTGCAGGCCGAACTCGCCCTGCTCGGGCACCGCTCGGCCGCGGTCGACCTTCCGGGCCACGGCTTCGAAGCGACCTTCCCCGCCGCCTACCAAGCGCCCCAGGATCTCGAAGGCCTCGCTGCGGAACCGGGGGCCATCAAGGGAGTCAAGCTCGCGGACAACGCGGCCCGTGTGATCGAGGTCCTCGAACGGGCCAAGCGGAACGGGCCCACCGTCCTCGTCTCCCACAGCCGGGGCGGCGCCACGGCCACCGCCGTCGCCAACGCCCGGCCCGACCTGATCGACCGGATCGTCTACGTCTCCGCCTGGTGCCCCGTCGCCCTCGACGTGGGCGACTACTACGCCGAGCCGGAGATGGCCGACGTCGACGCGGGCGCCCTGGCCCTCGCGCTCGTCGGGAACCCGGCCGAACTCGGGCTGCTGCGCGTCAACTTCCGTACGGCTGACCCGACGGCGCTCGCCGCGTTCAGGCAGGCGTTCGCCGCCGACCTCACCGATGACGAGTTCCGGACCTTCATCAACACTTTCCAGCCCGACGAGAACCTCGACGTCGGTACGTCCGCCGACCGGGCGCAGGCCGCGACCTGGGGCCGGATACCCAGGACCTATGTGCGCCTGGCCGCCGACACCAGCCTGCCGCCCGCCCTGCAGGACCGCATGATCCGCGAAGCCGACGCGCTCACACCCGACAACCCCTTCGACGTCCGGACACTCGAAGGCAGCCATCTGCGCTGGCTCGTCCACCCCGAGCAGGCCGCCGAGTTGCTCGCCGGCCTGCACCCGGGCCCCACCCCGCTCTGACCCTCGTACGGAGCCGGCGGAGGTGGGCCCCGCCACCTCCGCCGCCGACGGCGTGAGCCCGGCGGCCGACCACGTCGGCATCGAAGGCCACCGCAGGAGAACAGGCATGACTACGCACCACACCCCCGGCAACGCCCCGGCCGCCGCTCCCCCCGGCCGCGCCTTCGACGCCGTGCTCTGCGATCTCGACAACGTCGTCCGCTTCTACGACACCGCCCCGCTCACCGCCCTGGAGCGGGCCGCCGGACTGCCCGAAGGCACCACCACGGACATCGCGTACGCGCCCGAGGTCGATCTCCCGCTGCTCCTGGGCCGGATCACCCCGGACGCCTGGGTGGCGTCCATCGTCGCGGGACTCGCAAAGCGGGTCGGGCCGGAGCAGGCCCGCGAGCTGGGCCGGGCGCTCGCGGACGCGCCGTTCCGGGCCGACGAGGAGGTGGTGGCGCTGCTCCGGCGGGCCAGGGCGCACGTCCCCCTGGTGCTCATCACCAACGCGACCCTGCAACTGGACTCGGACCTGGCCCTGTTGGGCCTGACCGACCTGGCCGACGCGGTCGTGAGCAGCGCGGTGGAGCAGGTGGCCAAGCCGGACCCGGCCATCTACCGCATCGCGGCCGAGCGGGCGGGCGTACCGATGGAGCGGTGCCTGTTCGTGGACGACCGCCAGGAGAACGTCGACGCGGCCGCCGCCCTCGGCATGACCACCGTCCTCTACCGCGAACCGGCGGACTTGCGAAGGGCGTTGGGGCCCTGCGCGAAACAGGACCCGCGGCCGGGCCGGGAACGCTGAGCCCCATGGACCGGGAACCGGAGGCCCTGGCCGGTGGACTGGCCAACGCCGGAGCCGTCCTCCGCCACGGCGACACCGTCGAACGCCCCGCTCCCCCGCACGTCGCCCCGCTGCACGCCCACCTCAGGGCGCTGCGGGGGCAGGGGTTCGACGGCCTGCCCGTGCCCCTGGGAGTCTCCGCCTCCGGGCAGCGCGAGCGGCTCTCGTACGTCCCCGGGGAGGTCTCCGTCGCCCCGCACCCGCCCTGGACCTGGACGGACGAGGCCCTGTGCTCCGTGGGGACGCTGCTCCGGCGGATGCACGACGCGGCGGCGGCCGTTCCGTTCGACCGTGCGGCCGGCTGGCCCGCCGACCTGGCCGACCCGGAGGGGGCGGCGGCTCCCGGCGCCGTGATCTGTCACAACGATGTGTGCCTGGAGAACGTGGTGTTCCGGGGCGGTCACGCCGCCGCCCTCATCGACTTCGACCTGGCTTCGCCGGGGCGCCCGGTGTGGGACGTGGCCATGGCGGCGCGTTACTGGGTGCCGATGCGGGGCCGCGCCGGCCTGGACCCGCCGCACCGCCTGCGCGTCCTGGCCGACGGCTACGGGCTGGGGCGCGCGGACCGGACCGTGCTGCCTCGGGTGATCGAGCAGGCCACCGCGGCGTGCCGGGCGTTCGTCGAGCGGCGGGTGGAGCAGGGGGACGCGGCGTACACGGCGGCGTACGAGCAGAGCGGGCGTGCGGCGTGGGACCGGCACCAGGGCCGGCTGGCAGACCACCGCCGCGCACTTGCCGCCGCCCTCCTCGCCGGGCACTGACCGTCACCTCCACGCCGCGCATTGACCGCCGCGCACCGACCGCCCGCGCACGTCCGGCCGCCCGGGCCCCGGAGCGGGCCCCCTCAGCCGCGCCGCTGCGGCTCCAGGCCCGTCCGCAGTTGGACGAACGCCTGCTCGGCCGACTGCACCGCGCCCGCGTAGACCCGGTCCGCGCTCTCCCCCGCGTCGATCCGGCGCCAGTTCTCCAGGGCCAGGATGCGCAGGACGGCGATGATCTGGCCGGCCGCGAGGCGGTCGGGGACTCCGCCGCCCAGGGCGCGGGCGAGGGCCGTCTCGGAGCGGCCCTGGTAGGCGTGCAGGCGGGCGACCAGGGACGGGGTGCCGTACAGCAGGCGCAGGAAAGCCAGGACCTCGGGGATGTCGCAGAGGCCGGTCACCGGGTCGCGGCGGTCGAGGCCGGCGAGGAAGTTGCGGCGCAGGGCGTCCAGCGGGGTCTCGTCCGGGGAGCGGCCGGTGACCACTCGGGCGGCCTCGTCCTCGTGGTCGGCGAACCGGTGCAGGACCAGGTCCTCCTTGGCGGGGAAGTACCGGAACAGCGTCGGCTTGGAGATGTCCGCCGCGGCCGCCACTTCCGCCACCGACACCTTGTCGAAGCCCCGCTCCAGGAACATCGTGACGGCCGCGTCCGAGACCGCCTGGTAGGTCAGCCGCTTCTTGCGCTCCCGCAGACCGCCCCGCGCCGGCCCGCCGCCGATACCGGCATCCGCACCCGCAGCCGCACCGGTTCCGGTTCCGGTTCCGGTTCCGGGTCGGGCACTGTCGCTGTTCCCGGCTTTCTCTCCGCTCATGACCATGAAGCGTACGCCCTTGATCTCAAGCGGACTTGACGCCGCCGTCCGGGGCACGGGAGCCGTCGGCCGCCTTCCGGATCAGCACCTCCACCCCGTCCAGGAGCACGCCCATGCCGAAGGTGAACTCGTATTCCGGGTCGTCCGGTTCGCTCATCACCCCGGCCTCCAGCAGCCGGGCGATCCCCGCATGCCGCTCGGGGTGGACCAGCCGCTTGAGCGTGCGCTCGTAGGAAGCCGTCAGCTCCTCGGGGGACACACCGCGCGTGGTCGCGGCGGCGGCCAGATCGCTCATGAGGAGCGCCTCGCTGCGGACGAAGTTGGAGATCAGCAGGATGACCGAGATCTTGTCGCCCTCGTCGAGTCCGCTGCCCTCCAGCGCCTGGAGCCCCTGCTCCCACCAGGCGAGCGAGTTGGGGGTCGCGGGCGGTCCCCCTACGGGGATCCGGAGCACCCAGAGGTTGGCGCGGAACCGGTCCCGCTGCGCGGACGCCCACTCGGTGAGCGCCGCGCGCCAGCCCGCTCCGGCCTTCAGCGCGGCCAGCGGCTCCGGCGGGCCGACGGCCGTCTCCTGCATCAGGACGTACAGCTCGTCCTTGGCGGAGACGTACCGGTACAGGGACATCGTGGACGCGCCGAGCTCCTGGGCGACCCGGCCCATCGACACCGCCGCGAGCCCGTCGGCCGCCGCGACGCCCACCGCCGCGGCGACGATCCGCTCCAGGCTCAGTCCGGGCTTCGGGCCCTTGGCCGGGCGCTCCCGCAGCCCCCAGGCCGCCTCCAGGCTGGCCGGGAGGTCACCGCCGCCCGCGCTGTTCTTGTCCGTCACCGCATCCCCTTGCCCGGCTTCTCGTCCGCGGCGCCGGCCTGCCGCCGCCCCCGTGCGCCTTGACCCCATCCTAGAGATGCGTAATGCTTACGCAATTACGCGTATGGCATACACAGAAGGGGATCCCGAGATGACCGCCCCGAACCGACCGAGCGGAAATCCCACCGCCGTTGCCGCTTCCGCCGCCATCGAGGCGTACGGCCTCACCAAGTCCTACGGAAAGCCCGCCGTCCGCGTTCTCGACGGCGTCGACCTCCAGGTCGACCGCGGCACCGTCTTCTCCCTCCTCGGGCCGAACGGGGCCGGCAAGACCACCGCCGTGCGGATCCTCGCGACGCTGACCGCGGCCGACTCCGGCACCGCCCGCGTCGCGGGGTACGACGTCGTCGCCGAGCGGAGCGCGGTACGCCGGTCGATCAGCCTCACCGGGCAGTTCGCCGCCGTCGACGAGACCCAGACCGGCGAGGAGAACCTGCGGATGATGGCCCGGCTGACCGGACTGTCCCGGGCCGCCGCCCGGCGCCGTGCGGCGGAGCTGCTGGAGCGCTTCGACCTCACCGCGGCGGCCCGCCGCCCTGTCCGGACGTACTCCGGAGGCATGCGCCGCCGCCTCGACCTGGCCGCCGGGCTCGTCGGCTCACCGGAGCCCGGGGTGTTCTTCCTGGACGAGCCGACCACCGGCCTCGACCCACGCAGCCGTCAGGAGCTGTGGGAGGTCGTCCGCGAACTGGCCGCACGCGGGGCGACCGTCCTGCTCACCACCCAGTACCTGGAGGAGGCCGACCGCCTCGCCGACCGCATCGCCCTGCTGAACCAGGGCCGGATCGCCGCCGAGGGCACGGCGGTCGGCCTCAAGTCCCGCGTCGGCGGACACCGTCTCGACCTGGTCCTCACCAGCAGCGAGGCCTACCTCCGGCTGGCCGGCCGGGCCGTCCACCACTCCCCCGAGACCCTGACGCTCGGCCTGCCCACCGACGGCTCGGCGGCCCAGGTGCGCGCCCTGCTCGACGAGATCGACCCGGCGGGCCGCGAGGTCGAACGCTTCAGCCTGCACACTGCGACCCTCGACGACGTCTTCCTGAGCCTCACCTCGAACGCGCCCACGCCCCAGAACCCGACCCCGACCCCGGAGGCGTCCGCCCATGTCTGACACCGCCGTCCAGCGAAGAGCCCCGGCCCGGCAGCCCGACGGGGGCGCGGAGGACCCCGGGAGCAGGCCCGGTCCGCTCACCCACACCGTCGTCATGGCGGCGCGTGCCCTGCGCGTCAGCAGCCGCAACACCGACGCGCTGATCACGTCCCTGGCCCTGCCGATCATGCTGATGCTGATCTTCGTCTACTTCTTCGGCGGCGCGATCGACACCGGGCCGGACCACGACTCCTACGTCATGTACGTCGTCCCGGGCGTCCTGCTCCTGTCCGCCGGGTTCGGCGCGGCGACCACCGCCACCGCTGTCAGCGAGGACATGAAGGGCGGCATCATCGACCGCTTCCGCTCCCTGGACGTGGGCGGTACGCCGGTGCTCGCCGGACACGTGGCGGCCAGCACCGTCCGCAACCTCTGCGCCACCGCCCTGGTCTTCGGTGTCGCGCTGCTGATCGGCTTCCGCCCCGCCGCCTCGTTGAGCGGCTGGCTCCTGGTGGCCGCCGTGCTGGTCGCCTACATCGTGGCCCTGTCCTGGATCTCGGCGGCGATCGGACTGCTCGCCCGGACCCCGGAGGCGGCGAGCGGCTTCACGTTCTTCATGTCGTTCCTGCCCTACCCGAGCAGCGCGTTCGTCCCGACCGACAAGATGCCGGACTGGCTGCACGGCTTCGCCGACAACCAGCCGATCACCCCGGCCATCGAGTCACTGCGCGGGCTGCTGCTCGGCCAGGATGTGGGCAACACGCCCTGGATCGCGCTCGCCTGGGCGGCGGGGACGCTCGCCGTGGCGATCAGCGCCTCCGGGACGCTGTTCCGGATCCGGACGCGCTGACCGCCCGGGGCGGCCGGCGCTCCCGTGCTCCGGCGCTCCCCCCAACCGCTCAGAACACGTCCGGGCACCAAGGCCGCCGGCCCGTACGGAACACCGCGTCCGCCGTCGTCGCCGCACCCGGCCGCAGCTCCTCCACCCGGCCCAGGTCCACCAGCCGCCGCACGGACTCGTCGCCCAGATACAGGGTGGCCAACTCCGCGACCCCCAAGGACAGATCGGCACTCCGGGTGGTCGGGGTGCAGCGCGCGCCGGAGTCCGAGACGTCCAGCAGGAAGCGGCCCCCGGCCAGCCCCGCGTCGTCCCGGACGTCGAGGACCAGCGACGCTCCGACGGCGTACGTACGGGCCTCCAGGGCGCGCGGCACGTCCAGCATCCGCAGCCACAGCCAGTCCGTGTCGGTGACGATCCGGGCCCCGCGCGGGTCGGGGAGCAGCAGCGGAAGCAGGTCGTCGGGAGCGCGGTAGCCGGAGCGGACGGTGGCGATCCAGTCGACCGAGCAGAGGTAGTGCCACAGGGCCCGCTCCGCCGCCGGGTTCAGCGCGATCAAGTCCCGTACGGAGGCGGTGTTCTGCGGCTGATTGCCGTCGCCCCACTTGTCGTCCGCGTCGTACACCAGCAGGCCGTCGGCCGTACCGTCGGCGGCGCGGTGCACCACATAGAAGGGCTCGGTCCACTTGTCGTGCTCCGGGCGCGGCCCGGCCCCCGTGCGCTGCCGCCACCAGCGTTCGTCACGGGTGACGATGCCGGGCTGCCGGGCCGCGAGCGCTCCATGCACCTCGGGGCCGATCTTGCGGACGTCGGCGCCGTCCACCATCTCGATCCGCCCGCCGCCCGCCGGCTGCCCGGAGCGGCGCGGGTCGAGGCCGGCCCGGTGCACGGAGACCTCCCACTCGGCGGCCCGGGCGGCGGGGCCGAAGCCGTACCGCCCGTAGATCGGGTACTCCGCGGCGATCAGCGAGGCTACCGGCTCACCCCGCTCCTTGGCCGCCGCCAGGTCCGTCGCCATCATCCGGCTGAGCAGTCCGCGGCGGCGGTGCGTGGGCGCCACCGTCACCCCGCTGACCGCGTCGGCGGTCACGGCGGCCCCGCCGACCACGGTCAGCTCCTGGGGGAACGAGCGGAACGTCGCCACGCAGCGCCCTGCCTCGAAAGCGCCTTGGACACGGGAGAGATCGGTGTCGGCGAGCCGGTCCGCGACATCGTCCTCACCCGGCCTGCCGGGCGTCAGGAAACCGTTCTGCACCGCCCTCAGCCAGTCGGGGTAGTCGGACGCGGTGACGGTGCGGACATCAAGGCTCATTCCTCCACGCTAGGCAGGCACGGCTCAGAATGTCGCGCGAATTTCCCCGACCTCCGCCGCCCCGCCGAGCAGCGGCGATCGCCCGATCCTGGCGACCACCGGGGCGTCCACGCCCAGCAGTTCCAGGGCTCGGGCGAGGACCGGGCCGAGCGCCCGGACGGACCCGTCGTCGATCTTGAAGGCGAGGGCCCGGCCGTCGGCCAGGGCGACGGCCTGGACCGCCTCGGCGCCCATCTTGGAGAGCGTCCCGGGCACCTCGCGCATCAGCCAGGTGTCCGGACGCCGGGTGCCCGCGACGTACTCCGGGTGGGCGCGCATCGCGTCCGCCACCCGGCGCTCGGCGCTCCCGGGCTCCGCCAGCACGAAGGACCGGAAGGCGCGGGCCAGGCCGGTCAGCCCGATCGCCATCAGCGGGGCCCCGCAGCCGTCCGTGCCGACCGAGGCGACGGGCTCGCCCGCCGCCTCGGCGACGACCCGGCCGACGAGCTGCTGGAGCGGGTGGTCCGGGGCGAGGTAGGTGGCGGTGTCCCAGCCGTTGCGGACGCAGACGGCGAGCATCGCAGCGTGCTTGCCGGAGCAGTTCATCGTGATCCGCTCGCGTACGTTCCCACTCGCGAGGTACGTCTCCGCCTCGACCGGGTCCAGCGGCAGGTCGGGTGGGGTCTGGAGGTCGGCGGTGCTCAGCCCGTGCTCGGCGAGCATCTTGCGCGCGAGGTCGAGGTGGAAGGGCTCCCCGGAGTGGCTCGCGGCGGCCAGCGCCAGCCGTTCGCCCGACAGGTCGAGTCCGGCCCGCAGGATCGCGGCGGCCTGCATCGGCTTGTTGGAGGACCGGGGGAAGACCGGCGCCGCCGGGTCCCCGATCGCCCGCTCCACGCTGCCGTCGGCGGCCAGCAGGACCAGCGCCCCCCGGTGGTGCCCCTCCGTGAACCCGGAGCGCACCACCTCCGCCAGGACGGGCGGGGCGGGTGCCGGGGCGGAGGATATGACGGACGGGGCGTCGGGCGACGTCATGGCGGCCTTCCGGGGACGGGGGTGCGGGACCCGCGCCCGGAAGGGTCGCTTCAGGCGAGCAGGTCGTCCACTTGTGCTTCCCCGTCACGGTACCTGCGGGCGATCTCCGCGCCGCAATCGTCGGCCGTGCGCTGGAGCTCGTGACGACGCCGGGAGACCTGCTGTTCACAGCGGACGAGCCGCCCCATCGCCGTGTGCAGCTCCTCGTCCGTGCGGGCGTCCAGGTCGGACAGCTCGACCTCGGCGAGGTTCTCGGCGGCGAGCTGCCGGAACTCGTCGCCGCGCGGCGTCGTCAGCGTGACGTGCCGGGCGGAGGAGCGGTGCCGGGACGGGGTGTCGGCCAGGATCTCCGAGAGTCGGCTCACCACCGCCGCGTCCTCCACCGGGGCTTCCGGATCCCGGCGGCGGGCCAGTTCGGCGCGCAGGATGTCGATCCGGCCCTGCACCAGCCGGCGTACGTAACTGAGATCGGCCTCGTCGCGCTGGGCGTCCCGGCGCAGCGTCCGCAGTTCCGGCAGCCGCAGCCCGCCGAAGCCCGCGTCGCCGCCGGCCTGCTCCGGCACGGAGGCGGTGGCGGGCGTGGCGGGTGGCACCACGGGAGCATGTCCCGGCAGACTGCGCTGTACGGGTGACCTCAGGGTGCTGGTACGGGCCCCCGGTACGGCACCGGGAGATTGTCCGGCTCCATATGTGCTCATGCTGTTTTGTCCCCTCGACCGGTGCGTCGGCACACCGACATCGTGCATCGTGCCACCCCTCCCCGTGCCCCCGCTGACGTCTTGTACCCGTTCAGCCCAAGATAGGTTGGTCTGTATGCGTGCAGTGGTACAGAGAGTGGATGGCGCGAGCGTCTCCGTCGCCGGCGCGACGGACGATCCGTCGGCACCCGGAATCGTCGGGGAGATCGTCGGCGAGGGCCTGTGTGTGCTGGTCGGGGTCACCCATGACGACACCCCCGAGAAGGCGGCACAGCTGGCCCGCAAGCTCTGGTCGGTGCGCATCCTGGAGGGCGAGAAGTCCTGTTCGGATGTGAATGCGCCCCTCCTGGTGATTTCTCAGTTCACTCTCTACGGGGACGCCCGCAAGGGCCGCCGGCCCACGTGGAACGCCGCGGCGCCGGGCGAGGTCGCCGAGCCGCTGGTGGACGAGGTCGTGGCGCGGTTGCGGGCGCTGGGGGCGCACGTGGAGACGGGCCGGTTCGGAGCGGACATGCGCGTCTCGCTCACGAATCACGGCCCGTTCACGGTGATCGTCGAGGTGTAGCCGTACGGCGCCGGGCGCGGGACGGCTACGGCTACGGCTACGGCTCGACGACCGTCTCCTGGGCCGCCGCCGTGTCCCCGGCGATCAGCTCCGCGTCGACGGCCACGTTCCGCTTGACCAGGGCCAGGGCGATCGGGCCCAGCTCGTGGTGGCGGGCCGAGGTGGTGATGAAGCCGAGCTGGCGGCCCTCCGGGCCGTCGGCGGCCAGGCGTACCGGCGTCCCGTGGCCGGGCAGGTGCACCTCGCTGCCGTCCAGGTGCAGGAAGACGAGCCGGCGCGGCGGCTTCCCCAGGTTGTGGACGCGGGCCACGGTCTCCTGGCCCCGGTAGCAGCCCTTCTGGAGGTGGACGGCGGTGCCGATCCAGCCCAGCTCGTGCGGGATGGTGCGGTGGTCGGTCTCGAAGCCGACGCGCGGCCGGTGCCCCTCCACGCGCAGCGCCTCGTACGCCAGGATCCCGGCGGCGGGCCCGTTGGCGGCGGCGTACGCCTCCAGCTCGGCGCGCGGCAGGAACAGGTCGCGGCCCTGCGGGGTCTCCCGTACGGCCACGCCTTCCGGGACCTCCGCGATGGAGCCGGCCGGGAGGTGGAGCACCGCGAGGTCCGCGGTGCGGTCGGCGACCTCGACCCGGTAGAAGAACTTCATCGACTCCAGGTAGGCGATCAGGTCGGCCTGGGTGTCCGGTTCGACGTGCATCCACACGGTCGTGCCGTCGTCCACCAGGTACATCGCGTGCTCGATGTGCCCGTTGGCGGACAGGATGAGGGACTCGGTGGCCTGGTGCGGGGCGAGGTCGCTGACGTGCTGCGTGAGCAGCAGGTGCAGCCAGCTCAGCCGGTCGTCACCGGTGACGGCGACGACGCCCCGGTGGGAGAGGTCGACGAAGCCGTTGCCGTCGGCGAGGGCGCGTTGCTCGCGGAACAGGTCGCCGTAGTGCGCGGCGACACCTTCGTCGCGGCCTTCGGCGGGGACGGCGCCGGGCAGGGACAGCAGGGGGCTCTTCATGCGCCCAGCCTACGACTTGGCGGAAGCGTCCTTCGCGGCCGTCTTCGCCGCTGTGCAGTCCGCACAGCGGCCGAAGATCGCGAAGTGCTTCATATCGGTGTCGAAGCCGAAGTCGGCGCGCAGTTTCTCGGTGAAGTCGGCGGCGACGGAGATGTCCGCCTCGATGACGTTCTCGCAGTCCCGGCAGACCAGGTGGATGTGGTGGTGCCGGTCGGCCAGGTGGTACGAGGGGGCGCCGTGGCCGAGGTGCGCGTGGCTGACCAGCCCGAGCTCCTCCAGGAGCTCCAGGGTCCGGTACACGGTGGAGATGTTCACGCCGGACGCGGTCCTGCGCACCTCGCACAGGATGTCGTCCGGAGTCCCGTGCTCCAGGGCGTCGACCGCCTCCAGCACGAGCTGACGCTGAGGCGTCAGCCGGTAGCCGCGCTGCCGAAGATCGGTCTTCCAGTCGGTGCTCACCACAAGGCCAGTGTAGGGCGGAGTGAGCGCCGACCGGCAGGACCCGTTCCGCAGGGGCCGCCTACTTGAAGAACGCGATGCCGTCGTCCGGCATGTCTTCGAGGTTCCGCGCCATCTCGGCGACCTCTTCCGGGGTGACGACCTTCTTCAGGTGCGCCGACATGTACGGGCGCAGCTCGACCTCGGGGGTGGCCTTCTCCCCGACCCACATGAGGTCGCTCTTGACGTACCCGTAGAGCCGCTTGCCACCGCTGTACGGGCCGGAGGCCGCGGTGCGGGCCACCGCGTCGGTGACCAGGTCGATCTGCGGCTTCTGGTCGGCCAGCTCGCCGTACCAGATCTCGATGACGCCCTGGTCGCGGGCCATGACGACCTCGACCTTGCGGTCCTTGTCGATGCGCCAGTACCCGGTCTCGGTCTCCAGCGGCCGGACCTGCTTGCCCTCTTCGTCCAGGACCCAGGTGCGGGAGACGTACTCCAGGAAGTCCCGGCCGTCGTGGCTGAAGGTGACTTCCTGGCCGAAGTTGCACTTCTCGGCGCCGGGGAAGTCGGACACGCCCGCGCCCGCCCAGTTGCCGAGGAGGAAGGCCAGCGGGACGAGGTCCGGGTGGAGGTCGGACGGAATCTCGATCATGAGCGGCTCAGACGATCTGTGAGGGTGCGAGGGGTGGGCGGGAACCGTTGGGCGCCGAGGGTCAGCGCTGGCCCTGGTACAGCTTCTTCACGGTGATCGCGGCGAAGGCGGTGACGCCCACGCAGACCAGGATCAGCAGGGCGGAGAAGAATGCCTCAAGCACAGGGGGCTCCTCGTGACGAGCGGGTGGCGGCAGTGACAGGGCCGGGCCCCCAGCCTAATGGGTGGGGGCCCGGCCTTCTCGTCCAGGTGTCGGCCGACGCAGCTGCCGCGGGGCTCAGGCGAGCAGCTGGTTCTGCAGGATCAGCGTCTGCTGGAAGGGGATGCGGCCGGTCTCCCGCTTCCCGGCGCGCTCGTGCACGACGAGGGCGAGGGTGTCCCCCGCCAGGGTGTACGCCTGCCGGACGTGCTCGGCCCCGAAGGGCGCCTGCTCGGCGAAGACGAACGACAAGGTGTTCTCGAAGTCGTTCTGCGAGCTCCAGGAGTCGTCGATCTCGGTGGTGTCCGTGCGGTCCAGCGGCGTGCCGGCCGAGGATCCCACGTTCAGGTCGTCGAGCATGCCGCTCGCGAACGCCGTCGAGTTGAACCGCACCAGGTAGATCCGGGACGCCGTACCGTCCGGCATGGTCCAGCCGCGTGCCGCGATGTGGCGCGGCGCGGCGTCCTTCAGGAGCTGGGACACCGACGGCCGGTCCTGCTGCCGGTAGGCGTCGAGGAACGTCTCCGTGGAAATCCAGCCGCCCGGCAGCTTCTTGTCCGGCACCGCTCCGGCGGGGGCCGGGAGCAACAGCTCGCGCAGGTCGGCGTGGTGGATCTCGGCCGGGTTGCCGGCCCCGAACGGCCGGGGCGAACCGGCCGGGAGCGCGGGCAGGGACAGTTCCGGGTAGTCCCAGCGTCCGTCGCTCGCGGTGGCGAGCCCGGGGACGTCGGTCCGCTCCAAGGAGGCGATCCCGAAGGCCGTACCGGTGCCGAGCACCCCGAACGCCAGGGCGGCGGCCGTCCACCGCCCCACGGCGCGCAGGGCCCGGCGGGGCTGCTTCGGCGGCGCGCCGGGCGCCTCGGGCGGAAGGAGCGGCGGCGCGAACACGTTGACCGACGGCGGCGCTTCGGGCATCGCGGGCGTCCCGGTCGCACCGGGGGCTACTGTCTGCTCGCTCATATGTACTCCCCCGGGGACGCGATGTGGTCGAGCTGGTCCTTCACCAGATCCGCGACGTCGGACGGGCTGAACGGATTGCGGCCGTTCGCGTCGACGGTGACCGAGACCTCTCCCTCGTACGCGATGCAGATGACGCCGTCGAGGGTGTCCTTGCCACCCTTGGGCAGCCGGTAGCAGGTGGCCTTCTCGTGACCGTCGACCGGCGGGCCCTTGCGGAAGGCGTCGAAGGAGTCCAGCAGCTCCTTGCGGTTCACGTACGAGGAGCGGACCGCCTGCTTGTCCCGCATCTTCATGACCTGGACGTTCACGACGAGGTCGTTGGCGTCCGAGGTGTAGGAGCGCTGCGCGATGCCCCGGATACGGAGCCTCTCGACGGACTTGTTCAGCGCGCGGCGGTCCTTCCCGGCCAGACCGCGCCCCATCTCCTTCATCGCGGCGGCGGCCTCGGCGCCGCTCGTCTCGCTGTCGTTGCCGAGTTCTCCGATGTCCGGGCCGAGGCGGTAGCCCTTGGGCACCGGGAGCAGGAGCTTCGTCAGCTCGGTGTCGTGGCGGCCCCGGGCCGGACCGCCCGCCGAGTCCTCGCCGGAGGGCACGTGGTCCACGTCCAGGACGGTCGTGGTGACCGTCCGGTCCGCGGTGTCCGCGATGTTCTTCGTGTAGGCGGCCGCGCCGCCGACCGCCCCGAGCACCAGGACGACGGGCAGCGCGGTCAGCACCACCCGGCGCATCCGGGGGGCGGGGGCGGGCACGGGTGCGGGGGTCGTAGCCGAGTCGGCCGGCTCGGTCGCGCCGGTGACGGGGTTCGTTTCGTCGTCGTTCACAGCCGCTCCAGCTGTCGCTCGGCCAGCGTCCGGATGTCCTTCTTGCCGATCGGGACGGTGTCGAAGATGTTGATGTCGAGGACGATGTCACCGCGTACGGCCAGAGCCCTGGCCCGGTACGACGGGAGGTATCCCGCCTTCCGCTCGACCGGGTAGAGGAAGTAGCGGCCCGCACGGCTGCCCTTGATCGGGTCCCCCGAGTTGCCCGCGCCGTCCTCGTCCCACGGCATGTACATCAGCTGGTCGCCGAAGTGCTCCGCCGCGCCGTGCCGGTCGCCGGACCGGAACTGGAGCAGTTGGACACCGGTCTCCCGTTGCTCCCCCTGCCGCCACGCGACCGAGGCGACCCGGCGCAGTTCGAGCTCGGCCAGCGACTCGAACATGAAGTGCGGGTCGTCGTAGTACGTCTCGGCGTACTGGTCGATCGGCTCCCAGCCGTCGTCGAGCCCCAGCTCGTCGGTGAGTGTCTTCTTCGCGCCCTCGGGCCGGTCGACGAGCAGCTTGCGCAGGTCGCCGTCCGTCCTGACCTGCCGGTCCTGGGCTGCGGGCAGACTGTCCGGAACCCGGTCGGCGGGCAGCGGCTTCGCCGGGTAGCCGACGCCGGGCTGCGACAGCACGGCCAGCGGCGTCGGCGCCCGCTCGGCCTGGATGCCGTAGCCCACCGCCGTCCCGCCCGAGATCCCGAGCAGCGCGGCCGCCGCGATGATCAGCGTCGTCCGGCCGCGCGGCCGGCGGGGCCCGGGTGGATCTCCCGCAACGGGCGGCTCCGTCGGCGCGGACGGCTGACCTTCCGGCGCGGCGGGAATGGTGTCGTTCGGTTCCAAAAGGGTCCCCCCAAGAGACCTGAGGCGCGGGTTCCCTTACCTGCGCGCACAAGTGACCCCCAGGTCAGCAAGGAGGTTGCGTCCCGGACGATTACAGTTCGGCATATGCCGAAGAAGCTTGTGATCAAGGTGACCGCCGGGCCCGAGGCCGCCGAGCGCTGCTCGCAGGCCTTCACCGTGGCGGCCGTGGGCGTCGCCAGCGGGGTGGAGGTCTCGCTCTGGCTGACCGGGGAGTCCTCGTGGTTCGCACTGCCGGGCCGGGCCGCCGAGTTCGAACTGCCGCACGCCGCCCCGCTGCCCGACCTGCTGGACTCGATCCTGGCGGGCGGCCGGATCACCCTGTGCACCCAGTGCGCGGCCCGGCGCGAGATCACGGAGAAGGACGTGCTGGAGGGCGTGCGCATCGCGGGCGCACAGGTCTTCGTGCAGGAGGCCATGGCGGACGACACGCAGGCGCTCGTCTACTGACGCCCGCCCGGGGCCGGCCTCAGTGGCGCTTTCTGCCGTCCAGCTCGTCCCACCACTCGTCGGACTTCGGGTCGCCGGACGGGTCGTCCCACCAACGGTCGTCCGGGCCACGCCGGTTGGCGATCATCGCGGCGATGGGCGGGATCACCATGGCGACCACGCACATGGCGATGGCCACCGGCATGGACCACAGGCGCACCACGGCCCAGGCGGACACGAAGAGCGCTACGCATCCGCCCATCATCAGGAAGTAGTTCCGCCTGCGTCGGGCGTACATGCTTCCAGCGTAGGACTCCGTACGCCGACGGCACGAAGGGCCGCACCCCGCGTCAGGTGGCGTCCAACCCCCTGGGGTGCGGCCCTTCGGCCGATCTGGGTGCCGTACTCAACGGCGTGCCGTGGATCCCGGGGGATCAGACGGCGATGGCGACCTCGGAGAGCCCGCCGGTCTGGGCGACGACCGTGCGGTCGGCGCTGCCGCCCGGAACCAGGGCGCGGAGCGTCCAGGTGCCCTCGGCCGCGTAGAACCGGAACTGTCCGGTCGCCGAGGTCGGGACCTCGGCGGTGAACTCGCCGGTCGAGTCCAGGAGGCGCACGTAGCCGGTGACGGGCTCGCCGTCGCGGGTCACGCTGCCCTGGATGGTGGTCTCACCGGGCTTGATGGTCGAAGCGTCGGGGCCACCGGCCTGTGCTCCACACATGGTTCTGTCCTTCAGGTCGAAGTGGTGCTGGTCGGTGGGGTTACTTGGCGGGGCCGAGCTCGATCGGCACGCCGACGAGGGAGCCGTACTCGGTCCACGAGCCGTCGTAGTTCTTGACGTTCTCCTGGCCGAGCAGCTCGTGGAGCACGAACCAGGTGAGCGCGGAGCGCTCACCGATGCGGCAGTAGGCGATGGTGTCCTTCGCCAGGTCGACCTGCTCGGCCTCGTAGAGGGCCTTGAGCTCGTCGTCCGACTTGAAGGTGCCGTCGTCGTTGGCGTTCTTCGACCACGGGATGTTGCGGGCGCTCGGCACGTGGCCGGGGCGCTGCGACTGCTCCTGCGGGAGGTGGGCCGGGGCGAGCAGCTTGCCGCTGAACTCGTCGGGCGAGCGCACGTCGACCAGGTTCTGGCTGCCGATGGCCTTGACGACGTCGTCGCGGTAGGCGCGGATCGACTCGTCCTGCGGCTTGGCCGTGTACTGGGTGGCCGGGCGCGTCGGGACGGCGTCGGTCAGGTCGCGGGAGTCGAGCTCCCACTTCTTGCGGCCGCCGTCGAGGAGCTTCACGTTCTCGTGGCCGTACAGCTTGAAGTACCAGTAGGCGTAACTGGCGAACCAGTTGTTGTTGCCGCCGTAGAGGACGACCAGCGTGTCGTTGCCGATGCCCTTCTCGCTGAGCAGCTTCTCGAAGCCGGCCTGGTCGACGAAGTCACGGCGGACCGGGTCCTGGAGGTCCTTCGTCCAGTCGATCCGGATCGCGTTCGTGATGTGGTTCTTCTCGTACGCCGAGGTGTCCTCGTCCACCTCGACGATGGCGACCTGCGGGTCGTCGATGTGGGCCTCGACCCAGTCGGCGTCTACCAGGACGTCGCTGCGGCTCATGTTGTTCTCCTCCGGGGCAGTCTGCGGCGGGGTGGTGCGAGATGCGGAGTTCGCTGGGTGCGGGTGTACGCGCGGAGGCACGGAACGCGGCGCGTACGGGGCACGGGGTCGGCCCCGATGACGGTCGAAGGGCGACGGTCGAAGGGCCGGGGAAACGGGGTGGCCGCGGTGGTGCGAGCGCCCCGCTCAGAAGGTGCGACAGAGCATGGCGGCGACGCGGCACAGGTCTACTGCCCGCCGCTTCGTGAGATCCGCCTGTCGCTTCATGGGTCCGATCGTAGGGAGGTACGGACGGAGATGTCACCGTCGTGTCGAATGATGAGACACGATCATCCGCGATGTGGGATGCGGAAGGCGTGGCGGGCAGCGGATCCCCGGCCCGGCTCCCCCGGGCCTTCCCCTCATCTGCGGACCGGACGCGGGCGTCTCACTATCCGGATCGGGCTATCGGATCAGCCCGTCAGGGAGACGTCCGAGCCGGTCACCGAGATCTCCAGGCCCTTCTCCGTCACCTTGACCTCCTTGAGCTCCAGGCCCTTCGGCAGCCCGTCGATGTCACCCTCGAAGTCGGTCTTCTTGCGGACCAGTTCCTCGACGCCGGGAATCCCCTCGCCCGGCACCTCGTCCGCGCGCACCTTGATCGTGTGGCCGTCGACGCGGGTCACGGTGGACAGCACGCTGCGCGAGATCGGCCGGCCGAGGACCTCGACCGTGCCGGTGACCTTCGCCTTGCCCTTGCCGCCGTACTCCACGACGACGCCGTCGCTGGCCGCCGCCGTCAGGTCCTCGTAGCTGACGAGCGCGGTGCCGGTGGCGCGGGTGGCGGTCGCGCTGCGGTAGCCGGAGCCGAGCTTCACGTCGTGCAGCCGGGCCCGGACCTCGCTGACCCGGATCGTGCGGCCCGCCGCGCTGGTCTTCATGCCGGTGAGGTCGACGTCGACCCGGTCCAGCTTCGATCCGGCGAGCTGGGTGAGGAAGGGGAAGCCCTTGATCGAGATCTCGGTCGTGGCGGGACCGTCACCGCTGATCGTCACCCGGTCCTCGGCCTCGGACTCGGCGAACCAGAGGGCCGCGCGGTCGACGGCGAGGAAGAGGCCGCCGAGCACCACCACCAGAACCAGCAGTATTCGCAGTGCGCGCATGTGTGTCGTTCCCCCACCCTGAGCCGATCGGTCCCCCTGGCGACCGTGAGCCTACTGCGGCTGGAGTGGACGCCCTGGATGATCGACGAGCGACGGCCCCCCGCCGGTTCCCGAGGGGCCGTCAGCAGCGTGACGAGATCAGAGGACGGCGCGGCCGACCAGGTAGACGACCGGGGCCGCCACGGTCAGCGGCAGCGCCACCCCGGCGGTCATGTGCACGAACCGGGACGGGTAGTCGTAGCTCGCCACCCGCAGCCCGATGACCGCGGCCCCGCCCGCCGCGAGACCGAGCAGCGCGCCCTTCGCGCCGAAGTCCGTCAGTGCACCCGCGGCGACGCCCGCGCCGGCGCCGGCGAGCAGGGCGACCGCGACGGAGACCGGGCCGGGCAGCGGCACCGCACGGGCGAGCACGGCGGCCGCGACCGCCACCCCGCCGACGACCACCGCGTCCGGGAGCGCCGCGAGGTGTCCGCCCGCGAGCACCGCGAGGGACGCCGAGACGACGGTGGCCATCAGGCCGTACATCCGCTCGTCGGCCCCCGCGTGGCTGCGGAGCTGGAGGACCACGGTGAGCAGCACCCAGACGCCCAGGGTGCCCAGCAGCGCGGCGGGGCCGTGCTCCCGGCCCGCCGCGAGCAGGACGACGTCGGCGACCAGACCCCCGGCGAAGGCGAGCGCGATGCCCTGGCGGGCGGGCCACATGCCGTTGAGCCGGAACCAGCCGGCGGCCGTGACAGCCTGGAGGAGCACCACCGGGACGAGCAGGGCGTACGGCCCGATCGCCGCGCCCCCCGCGAGCAGCAGCCCGAGTACGGCGGTGAGCGCCGCGGGCTGCATCCCCGGCGCGATGACCGGCGAGCGCCCTTCGGCGCGGGCCCGCTGGGCGTCGGTGATCCGGGCGTTGCCCAGCGTCGTGGGCGCGCTGTACCCCGTGTCGCCGGGCCCGGCCTGCGCGGCCGCGCTCGCGGGCTCGGGTGCAGGAGCGGGAGCGGGCTGTGCGGCCGGTACGACGGGTGTGGCGGGGACCTCGGGCGGCAGCGGCAAGGAGCCCGAGGCGCCCTGAGGCGGCAGATACGCGGTGTCGGCCACCGGAGTCGGGTACGGCTGCTGCTGGTACTGCGGCTGCTGCTGCCCTTGGTAGCGCTGTGGCTCCTGATAGTGCTGAGGCTGCTGGTACTGGTCCCCGTACGGCTCCTGGTACTGCTCCTGGTACGGAGCGTGCGGCTGAGGCGCCCCGTAGGAACCGGGCTGCTGCTGTTGCTGTCCGTACGGGTCCGGCTGCGGCTCCTGCGGCTGCCGGTGGCCGTGCCGGCCGTGCCCCTGCGCCCCCTGCGGGTCCCCGTCCGGGCGGATCGTCGGCTGGTACTGCGTGTCCCAGGTCGGCGCCTGCCACGTCTGCGTCGCGCCCTGGTCGAAGGCGGCCGGCTCCTGGGGCGCGGCGTGCTGCCCGGCCGTTCCGTCGGGCCAGTGCGGCGCGGGAGGCCGCGGCTGGTGCTCGGGGTCGTACGGATACGGGTACTGCTGATCGCTGCTGCTCATGGCCTGCGGTTCACCCTCCTGCGAACGGCGGGAGCACCTCGACCGTGCCGCCCTCGGCAAGGCGTACGGTCTCATGCCCGCGGGTCCCGACGGGGTTCCCGTCGATGAGGAACGAGCACCGCCGGAGCACCCGGCTCAGCTCGCCGGGGTGCCTCTCACGCACCGCGTCGAGCGCCTCGGCGAGGGTCGCCGCAGCGTACGGCTCCTCCGCGGTGCCCGCGGCGGCCTTGGCCGCAGCCCAGTAGCGGATCGTCCCCGCTGCCATGGCGCCACTCCTTCGGTCGGTTTCGTCGGACGCCTCGTGCGCCAGCTCTCCGTAGCTCTCCATGATGGGTCACGCGGGCGGCGTGGCCGTCGCCCAGTCGGCGATGCGGGCGAGGAGGGCGTCGTCCGCCGCGTTCTCCGCGTGGCCCATCCCCCGCTCCAGCCACAGCTCCGCACCGCCCGGACCGGCGGCCTCCGCCAGCATCCGCGGGTGGTCCAGCGGGAAGTACGGGTCCCGGTCGCCGTGCACGAGCAGCAGCGGGGCCGGGGCGATGAGCGGGACCGCGGCCACCGGGGAGAGCGGGACGGGGTCCCAGTCCTCGGTGGCGATGCGGGTACGGAATCCGTAGCGGCCGACGAGACGGCCCGAGGGGCGGGTGACCACCCAGTGCAGCCGACGCATCGGGGCCGTCCCCCGGTAGTACCAACGGGCGGGCGCACTGACGGAGACAACCGCGTCCGAGTGCGCCCCTGTGCGCTGTATGCGCCCCTCACGCTCCCCGCGCCCCTCGCGGCGCCCCTCGCGCTCCGACACGCGAACGGCCGTACCCCCGGCCCCGGATTCCGCGCTCCCGGCCACGGGGTCCGCCGTATACAGAGCGCCGTGCCGGAGCACCACCGAGCCGCCCATCGAGA
Organism: Streptomyces sp. man185; assembly: GCA_002551355.1. Taxonomy (GTDB): domain Bacteria; phylum Actinomycetota; class Actinomycetes; order Streptomycetales; family Streptomycetaceae; genus Streptomyces. The sequence goes on from NTHE01000001.1 coordinate 188,007, forward strand.
ACCCGACCGTGACCACCCGCGTGTGCCCCAGCTCCCGCGCCCAGGCCACCGCCGCCGCCAGGTCCAGCACCTCGCGGTCGCCCACCGTGGAGCGCCCGCCGGACCGGCCATGGCCCCGGAACGAGAACGTGATCACGGCCGCACGCTGGGCGAACACCTGCGCGGCACGGCGTACGGCGGGGCGGTCGGCGGAACCGGTGAACCCGTGCGCGACGACGATCGCGGGGGTCGCCGCCGGGGTGGCCGCGGGAGTCCCGGCCGCCCGGCCGCCCGGCGCGCCGAAGCCCGCCGTACACGGTTCGTACACCGCCTCGACCGGCACGCCGTCATCCGTCAGCAATGTGGCGAATCGTGGGGGTGGCGTGAGCAAGGGAACAGAGGAACCCGGGAATCGACCCTCGGACACGGAACTCATGTGGGCTATTCTGCTGCGAAGAGGATCCGGGCAATGCAGCCCCCGGGTCCTTTTGTGCTTTACCGGCGTTGTTACGACGACGTTTCCACAAGCTCAGCGGTCCCAGGGCGCGGGACCGCACCGTAAGAACCGCATGACGTACGAAGCAGTGCCGCATACTCCCCCGGGTCCGCCCCGGGAGTGCCCCTCTCGCAGGGAACGAGGAGGACCGACGTAATGGGCGAGCGAACCGTGCAACACGATCGACCGAACCAGGCAGGTGGGCGGCGATGAGTTCACTGCTGCTTCTCACGAACGCACTCCAGCCGTCGACGGAGGTGCTCCCCGCTCTGGGGCTGCTGCTCCACAGCGTGCGGGTGGCCCCCGCCGAGGGCCCGGCCCTCGTGGACACCCCGGGCGCCGACGTGATCCTCGTCGACGGGCGGCGCGACCTTCCGCAGGTCCGCTCGCTCTGTCAGCTGCTGCGGTCCACGGGCCCCGGCTGTCCGCTGATCCTCGTCGTCACCGAGGGCGGCCTCGCGGCCGTCACCGCCGACTGGGGCGTCGACGACGTCCTGCTGGACACGGCGGGTCCGGCGGAGGTCGAGGCGCGGCTGCGGCTCGCCACGGGCCGCCAGCAGATCACCTCCGACGATTCCCCGATGGAGATCCGCAACGGTGATCTCTCCGTGGACGAGGCGACGTACAGCGCGAAACTCAAGGGCCGGGTCCTGGACCTGACCTTCAAGGAATTCGAGCTGCTGAAATACCTCGCCCAGCACCCGGGCCGGGTGTTCACCCGCGCCCAGCTCCTCCAGGAGGTCTGGGGGTACGACTACTTCGGCGGGACGCGGACGGTCGACGTCCACGTACGGCGGCTGCGCGCCAAGCTGGGCCCCGAGCACGAGTCGCTGATCGGCACCGTGCGCAACGTCGGCTACCGCTTCGTCACCCCGGAGAAGCCGGAGAAGTCCGAGCGCGCGGCGGAGGAGGCGAAGGAGCGGGCCGCCGCCCGGCAGAACGCGGCCGACCCCGCCGGCCGGCCGGTCGCCCGATCGGAGCAGTCCTCCTCGGCCACGGCGGCGGAAGAAGCCCCGGTGGAGGCTGCCAAGAGGTAGTTCCATCCGCGTAGACTGCCGCGCGTGGCCAAGGTGACGCGGGACGATGTGGCGAGACTGGCGGGGACGTCGACCGCGGTCGTCAGCTACGTCATCAACAACGGACCCCGGCCGGTCGCCCCGGCCACGCGCGAGCGGGTGCTCGCCGCGATCAAGCAGTTGGGCTACCGGCCCGACCGGGTCGCCCAGGCCATGGCCTCGCGCCGCACGGACCTCATAGGCATGATCGTGCCGGACGCCCGGCAGCCGTTCTTCGCGGAGATGGCGCACGCGGTCGAACAGGCCGCGGCCGAGCGCGGGAAAATGGTGCTCGTCGGCAACTCCGACTACCGCGACGAGCGCGAGGTCCACTATCTGCGGGCCTTCCTCGGTATGCGCGTCTCCGGGCTGATCCTGGTCAGCCAGGGCCCCAGCGAGCGCGCCGCCGCCGAGATCGAGGCCTGGGACGCCCGGGTCGTCCTGCTGCACGAGCGCCCCGAGGCGATCGACGACGTCGCCGTGGTCACCGACGACGTGGGCGGCGCCCAGCTCGCCACCCGGCACCTGCTGGAGCACGGCAACGCGTACGTGGCCTGCCTGGGCGGTACGGAGGAGACCCCGTCGGTCGGAGACCCGGTCGCCGACCACGTCGAGGGCTGGCGGCGCGCGATGCACGAGTCGGGCCGCTCCACGGAGGGCCGGCTGTTCCAGGCCCCGTACAACCGTTACGACGCCTATCAGGTGGCCCTCGGGCTGCTGGCCGGCCCGGACCGGCCGCCGGCGATCTTCTGCGCCACCGACGACCAGGCCTTCGGCGTGCTGCGGGCCGCCCGTGAGCTGCGCATCGACGTGCCGGGGGAGCTGGCGGTGGCGGGCTTCGACGACGTGAAGGAGGCGGGTCTCACCGATCCGCCGCTGACCACGGTCTACTCCGACCGTCCGGCGATGGCGCGGGCTGCCGTGGACCTGGTGCTGGACGACGCACTGCGGGTCTCCGGATCGCGGCGGGAGCGGCTGAAGCAGTTCCCCTCCGCGCTGGTGGTCCGGCGCTCGTGCGGCTGCGGGGAGCCGCCCCAGGCCCGCTGACCGCCGGGCTTCGGGCTTCGGTCTTTACAGCGGGCATACGCGGTTCTACCGGGCTTCTCAGGACGTATTCAGGCCCTTCTCATCTTCGCCGCCCAGCCTGGTGCACATGACGGACAACCTTCGCCCGAGCGGCGCGCACTCGACGGACCAGGACCCGACCTCGTACCCGTACGCCTCCCCGTACACGTATGACGGCGCGGCGCACACCGGCACCGCGCACGCCGCTACGGCCGGTGGCTACCCGCCGCCGCCCCCGTACGCCCCCGCCACCGGCCGGCGCAAGGCGAAGCGGCCGGTCGCGCTGCTGGCGGCGGTGGCGCTCGCGGCGGGTGTGATCGGCGGCGGCACCGCCACCCTCGTCGGGCAGCTCAACGACGGAGGCTCCGGCGCCACCGGCTCGGGCGGCGCGGTCAACGGCACGACCGTCTCGCAGAGCAGCAAGGGCACCGTCTCGGGCGTCGCGGAGGCCGTCTCGCCGGCCATCGTGGAGATCGGCGCGACCTCGTCGGCGGGCAAGTCCACCGGGTCGGGGGTGGTGATCACCGAGGACGGGGAGATCGTCACCAACAACCACGTGATCTCGGGCGCGCAGCAGATCCAGGTCACCCTCTCCACCGGCAAGACCTACACCGCCGACGTCGTGGGCACCGACCCCGCCAAGGACCTCGCGCTCATCAAGCTCCAGGGCGCGAGCGGGCTGAAGACGGCCACGCTCGGCGACTCCTCGCAGGTCAAGGTGGGCGACCAGGTCGTGGCGATCGGCTCGCCGGAGGGTCTGACCGGCACGGTCACCAGCGGCATCGTCTCCGCGCTGGACCGGGACGTCACGGTCGCCAAGGACGACTCCGGCAGCTCGGGGCAGGGCCAGGGCCAAGGCGGTCAGGGCGGTCAGGGCGGCGGGCAGTGGCCGTTCGAGTTCGGCGGGCAGCAGTTCAACGGCGACACGGGCGAGGAGACGACCACGTACAAGGCGCTCCAGACCGACGCCTCGCTCAACCCCGGCAACTCCGGCGGGGCGCTGATCAACATGGACGGTGAGATCATCGGCATCAACTCCGCGATGTACGCGCCCAGTTCGTCGGCGGCAGGCAGCGGTTCCTCGGCGGGCAGCGTGGGCCTCGGCTTCGCGATCCCGGTGAACACCCTCAAGGCCGACCTGGACACCCTGCGCGCGGGCGACGGCTCCTGATCCCGCGCGGCGCCCCGGCCGTGCAAGGCTGAGAGCACCCCCGCAGACCGGGTCGACACGAGAAGAGGACCAGCAGCGATGAGCCCCGCCGAAGACGATCCCCAGCGCATCCTGATCGTCGACGACGAGCCGGCCGTGCGCGAGGCGCTGCAGCGCAGCCTCGCCTTCGAGGGGTACGGGACGCAGGTCGCGGTCGACGGGTACGACGCCCTGGCGATGGCCGAGGCGTACGGCCCCGACCTCATCGTCCTGGACATCCAGATGCCCCGGATGGACGGCCTCACCGCAGCCCGCCGCATCCGGGCCACCGGCTCCACCACGCCCATCCTGATGCTCACCGCACGCGACACCGTCGGGGACCGGGTCACCGGCCTCGACGCCGGGGCGGACGACTACCTGGTCAAGCCGTTCGAGCTGGACGAGCTGTTCGCCCGGATCCGGGCGCTGCTGCGCCGCAGCTCGTACGCGGGGTCGGCGGCGGGCGCGGACGTCCCCGATGACGACGTGCTGTCCTTCGCGGACCTGCGGATGGACCTGACCACCCGCGAGGTCACCCGGGGTGAGCGGCGGGTGGAGCTGACCCGCACCGAGTTCACGTTGCTGGAGATGTTCCTGTCCCACCCGCGCCAGGTGCTGACCCGGGAGCAGATCCTCAAGGCCGTCTGGGGCTTCGACTTCGAGCCGAGCTCCAACTCCCTGGACGTGTACGTGATGTACCTGCGCCGCAAGACGGAGGCGGGCGGCGAGCCGCGCCTCGTCCACACCGTGCGCGGGGTGGGCTACGCGCTGCGTACGGGCGGGAGCGGCGAGGCGTGAGCACGGCGCAACCTCCTGAGGACGGGACGGCGCAGCCTCCCGGGGGCAGCACGGCGCAGCCCCACGCGGGCCCTCCCTCGGGCGAGGCGCGCCCCGCCGGGCACCGGCGGGGGCTCGTACGCCGCTTCCGGGCGCTGCCGCTGCGCTCCCGGCTGGCGCTGCTGGTGGCCACGGCCGTGGCGGTCGCGGTCGCGGCGGTCGCGGTGGCGTGCTGGTTCGTGACCCGGGCCCAGTTGGAGGACCAGCTCGACGACTCGCTGCGCAACGCGAAGATGGACAACGCGCCGATGCGCGATCTGCTGACCTCGTGCCTGAGCGGCGGTCAGCTGCCCGCCCAGGAGTTCCCCGGCCAGTACACCGTGCAGATCGTCGCGGCGAACGGCGACTACTGCACGGCCCCGAACACCACGCCGGTCCCCGCCCAGCCCAGCGACATCGCGGTGGCGGCGGGGCGGGAGGCCGACGCCCTGCACACGACGGAGAACGACGCCGGACAGGACATGCGGGTCTACACCCGCAAGCTGCCGCCGGTGGTCAGCTCCGGCCAGGCCAACAACGAACTCGCGGTCTCGGTGGCCCGCCCGCTCAGCGAGATCGACGCACCGCTGTCCACGCTCGCCTGGGTGCTGGCCCTCGTCGGCGGCATCGGCGTCGTCGGCGCTGGCGCGGCCGGGCTGTGGGTGGCGCGGGCGGGGCTGCGCCCGGTGGACGAACTCACCGAGGCGGTCGAGCACGTGGCGCGCACGGAGGACCTGACCGTGCGCATCCCGGTCGACGGCGAGGACGAGATCGCCCGCCTGTCGCACTCCTTCAACTCCATGGCCGCCCAGCTCGCCTCCTCCCGCGACCGCCAGTCCCAGCTGATCGCGGACGCGGGCCACGAGCTGCGCACCCCGCTGACCTCGCTCCGGACGAACGTGGAGCTGCTGGCCCGCAGCGACGAGACGGGCCGGGTGATCCCGCCGGAGGACCGCAAGGCCCTGATGGCCTCGGTGAAGGCCCAGATGACGGAGCTGGCCGCACTGATCGGCGACCTCCAGGAACTGGCCCGCCCCGACGCGGCCGGGCCGGGCCCGCTCCAGGTGGTGGCCCTGCACGAGATCACCCGCACCGCCCTGCGCCGCGCCCGCCTGCGCGGCCCGGAACTCAACGTCACGGAGGACCTGGCCCCCTGGTACGTACGCGCGGAGCCGGCGGCCCTGGAGCGGGCGATCGTCAACGTCCTGGACAACGCGGTGAAGTTCAGCCCGCCGCGCGGCACGATCGACGTGACGCTGCATCGGGGCGAGCTGACGGTGAGGGACCGGGGCCCCGGCATCCCCGCCGAGGAACTCCCGCACGTCTTCGAACGCTTCTGGCGCTCCCCATCCGCCCGCCAGCTCCCCGGCTCCGGCCTGGGCCTGTCCATCGTGGCCCGTACGGTGCACCAGGCGGGCGGCACGATCGCCCTGCACCCGGCGCCGGACGCGGGCCCCGGAACGGTCGCCACGATCACGCTGCCGGGCGCACCGGCACCGCCGCCGGGAGTGTGAGGCCCGCGGGGCCGCACGGGGGTACAAGGCCCGGGGAGCCGCCGAAGCCTCCGCTCCCGGCACGCACGCCGTGCCCCCGCGGTCGGCGGACTCTGCCCCCAGGGCCCTCGCCGCCCCGGGGGTCGTCCCTGTATCCAGGAAGGTACGCCGCTGATCAAGGGAAAGGCTCTCCGTGCGGACACAGGGCACCAACAGGACAGGCCGCTCCGGCAGCAAGCAGGACCAGGCCGACGCCGCGCGGGAGGCACGGGCCGGGGAGCGGGCCGCAGCGCCGCAGGGGCTTCTCGCCCTCCAGGCCACCGTGGGCAACGCGGTGGCCGTCCAGATGCTGCGCCGGGCCGGGCTCCAGGACCGGGAGGAGCACCGGCACGACGCGGGCTGCGGTCATGAGGAGGCGCAGCGGCCCACCGTGCAGCGCTCCGCCGTTCACGATGTCCTGCGCACCCCCGGCCGCCCCCTGGAGGACACCGTCCGCGCGGACATGGAGTCGCGCCTCGGTGCGGACTTCTCCGACGTACGCGTCCACAACGACAGTGCGGCGAAGGCGTCCGCGGCCGAGGTCGGCGCCCGTGCCTACACCTCCGGCAGCCATGTCGTCATCGGCGACGGCGGCGGGGACCAGCACACCCTGGCCCATGAGCTCACCCACGTCATCCAGCAGCGCCAGGGCCAGGTCGCGGGCACCGACAACGGCAGCGGGCTGAAGGTCTCCGATCCCTCCGACCGGTTCGAGCGGGCCGCCGAGGCCAACGCGCGCCGGGTGATGGCCGCCCCGGCCCGTACCGACGTACAACGGGCGCCGGACCTGTCCGGCCGCCCTGCTCCCGAGGCGGTGGTGCAGCGGGTGGGCGATCCGCAGGACATGCTCGGGGCGGACCACTGGAAGAACGAGATGACGGCGGCGGGCCATCCCCTGCTCGCGCCGAAGCAGAAGGGGAAGAAGAAGCCGAAGGCGCCCGCGAGGAAGCTGGAGGACATCCTGGCCACGGTGGGCCCCGCGCTCCTGGCCGACCTGAAGGCCCTCAGCGACAAGGGCGAGACCGGGCGGCTGAAGCTCTACCGCACGATGATGGCGTCGGAGGCGATCGCCATCATGGAGTGGAAGGGGCTGGCCGCCCGCACGGAGGAGTGGATCAGCTCCCAGACGGAGAAGGCCGGGATCGCCAAGCGCTTCCGCGGCGCGGTGGCGAACGGCGAAGCCGGGGTCATGCCGGTCGAGAACCACCTGGGGGACGTGGGGCAGGCCTCCGAGTACTTCCACGACGAGGACACCCAGGCAATGGTGGAGTTCACGCTGAAGCCCGGCGCGCACGAACTCTTCTTCTCGCCGGAGTACATGGCGATCTCCGGCGACCAGGGGACCCCGTACCACATCAGGAAGACCCGCGAGAGCGGCGGCAGTTCCTTCCCGGAGGCTGCGGGCGGCGAGGGCGCGCTGGCGGGGTACATCGGCGTGAAGCCCGAGAAGAAGGAGCCGTTCAGCATCTCCCTCGGGGGAACCGACATCACACGGCTCCTCTTCCAGTTGTTCGTCGAGGACATCCGCGCCGTACGGGGCGAGAAGAACGTGTCTTCCTCGACCGCCTGACCTTGCGGCCCCGGGTGGATGGACGGGCCTGGCCTTCGGCCCGCCCATCCCCGCGCTCACCCCACCGGGTTGTGCCGGATCAGCGACTCGACCAGCCCGGACCGCTGGTTCGGGTAGTCCATCGGGACGATGCCGAGCCCCGTCCAGCCGGCCGTCTCGGAGCGCGCCAGGAAGGAGTGCACCTGCGGGTTGAGCCGGTCGGCGTTCCAGCGGGGCGGCATCAGGGCCGCGGTGGAGACGTAGTTCATGAAGAACCTGCCCGGCTGCTGAGCCGCCTTGCGGAACTGCGTCTCGATCTTCGGGTACTTGGCGAACGGCTCCGCCATGTAGTCGTCCTGGATGTCGAAGAGGGCGGAATCGCCGTAACGCACTCCGGGCAGACCGCCGTTGTCCGCGAGCAGCACCACCTTGCCGCGAGCCCCGCCGAGGTCGGGGAGGGTGGCGTCGAGGCGGAACAGCGACCGCCAGCCGCGCACGTCCAGGTAGTCGTCGAAGACCGCCCGGAACGCGGCGTCGCTCGCGGAGGAGTGCTCCTGCTTGACCCGCATCAGCACGGTCTCGGTCGGGCGCGTGGCGAGGAAGTCCCGGCAGGCGACGAGGACATCGCCGAACATCATGTTCTGGAACGAGGCCCCGTGGTGAATCGCGAACGAGCCGTCGATGAGCCGGCACCGTACGTCGAGGAAGCGGATGCCGCTCGTCAACTGCTGGGCGATGGTGGTGTTCTGGCACTCCGACCAGGGACCGCCGAACCGGGCCCCCGAATCGTGCGTGCCCGGGATCGTGAGCCGCTGGAGCGCGGTGCCGTCCGGCAGGGCGGCCATCCAGTCCTGCGTCCCCCGGACCGCCCGGGGCCGCTCCCGCGTCGCGGCGACGGCGGGCGCCGCGCCGACGATCGCGGTGGCGGACACGGCGAGGGCGCCGGCCAGAAAGCCTCTGCGGGAGGGCCGGGACAGGGGCTCGGGCGTGCGCGCGGGAGTCGACATGCGGGTGCCTCCAAGGGCCGTGGGGGGTGGACCGGGCCGAGCCCTTGGATTCTGTCGGGTGCACGTCACAGAGGAAAGAGGACGCGCACACCTCCCGCCGCGGCACGCGGCTGCGCACACCCACCGAGGAGAGGTATCGAGATGAACGGAATACCGCGGAACAGCATATTCAACATGTCGCCGACCGGAATTGCCGAAGCCATATAAAAGGATTGCCGGAGATCACGAAATGCCTTTATTCTGAGGCCACTTGGCCGATCAAATCGACCGGCACCGCACCGAGGAAAAGGCGTTCTCCGGCATGCCCACGAGCAACCCGGCACCCTTATTCGCCTTCGCATTTCCCTCCGTCGCGGAAACCCTGAGACATCTTGCGAGGAAGACCTGTGCGACGCATGACCTCCGCCCTCCTCTCCCTGAGCGCCCTGCTGACCGCCTCCGTCCTGGCCGCCCCCGTAGCCGGGGCCACCCCGCAGAACGACCGGGCGGCCGCCGTACCCGCAGGCTGGGAGCCGGTGGACGGCTCCGAGCTGGCGCGGATCACCGGGGACGGCAAGAGAACCGAGGCCCCGTCGGCTCCCGACCGCAGCGCCTCGGGCGGCAGCGCCTCCGCCCTGGCGGACGAGTCCGGGACGTTCGCCCTCAAGTCGGCCCGCAACGGAAAGTTCACGGCCACCGAGAAGAACTACACAGCACCCAACACCGGTGCGCTGCGGGCCCGTTCCGCAGAAGTGACCGGCGCATGGGAAGGCTTCGCCTTCGAATGGCACGAGGCCACCCAGACCTACGCTCTGAAGTCCCTGGCGAACAATCGCTATGTCGCGGTCGAGGGCAACTACACCGGCACCACGCAGAACCTGCTCCGCGCCCGCTCGACCGGCGCGGGCACCTGGGAGCGGTTCAGCCTCTACCACAACGAGGACCTGGACCGCTGGGCGCTCCAGTCCGCGCTGAACGGCCGTTTCGTCGCCATGGAGAACGGCTACACGGGATCGCTCCAGTACGCGCTGCGCGCCCGTTCTCTCGAAGTCACGGGCTCGTGGGAGCAGTTCGAGCTCTACCAGATCGGTAGCTGACCCGCCCGGGGGAGGGTGAGGACGGGTGCCACCTCGTGGCCCCGCACGGAGCCGGGCCACGAGGCCCCGCCTCAGTCGGCGGCCCCCGCCAGCGGCCCGACCCCCGGCCCGTCGAGGTCGCCGAGCGCCACCCGGCGTCCGGACACGGCCAGGAGCAGGGACAGGGCGGGGCCCGCCACCTCCGGCCCCTCCCCGATCGACAGGTCGGCGTCCGTCGCCGTCAGCCGGACGGACGCCACCATCTCCTTCGCTCCGCCGAACGACGCCCCAGTCCGCACCTGGAGGCGCAACGCCCGGACCACCGCCTCCTGCGGATAGGAGCGGACCAGGCCCACCGCCCGGCGGATGTCCTCGCCGTGGACGACCTCCTCGACCAGCCGGGTGTCGAGCGAGGCCGGCGGCGCCGTCGTCCGCGACACCACCCGGCGCAGCCGCTCCAGCGACTCCGCGGGCGAGGCCCCGCGCAGACGCTCCACACCGCGCGCGTTCTGCAGGTCGAAGTCGAACCTCGCCCGCACGAGTCCGGCGACGAAGCCGATACGTGTCGTCAGCGCGGTGTCCACGAGATGGGCGGCCACATCGTGCACGGTCCACCCCGCACAGAGCGACGGCGCTCCCCACCGCCCGGGCTCCAGCCCCGCGAGGTCCTCGACCAGCGCCGCACGCTCGGCGTGCACCATGCGCCAGATCCCGCGTTTCGCGTCGCTCTTCACGGCTGCCTCCACTCGAACCGGTGGCCTGTGGCCTGTGGCCACGTCTGCCGTATGAGACCCCGGACGGCACCGAAACTCATCGCATCCGAGGACACCGGATCCTCATCCATCAGACATGGATCAAGAAAGGCGATCTTGTCCCCTTGTGTCATGACTTCGTAACAGCGCGCCGACGGCACAACTCCTCCGCGTCACGACCTGTCCGACAGGGTGTGACTCACGCCACTTCGAGGGGTGGGGCTCCGGGGCGCCCGACCAGGCGTCGCGCAGTGACCGCATCAAGAAACCGGGGAACGACATGACCAACATCCGACGTGCGTCAGCCATCGGCGCAGCCGTCACCGCCACCGCCTGCGCCGCGGTCGCCCTCGCACCGGCCGCCGTCGCGGCGGAGCCGACCGCCCACCGGGCCACCGCCGCGACGAAGGCGGCGGCCGCGAAGTACAACGGCGCGTGTGGCGGCGGCTACTCCGTGGTGAACTCCGCCCAGATCGGCTCCAAGGGCACGGTTTTCCTCACCTACAACTCCGCCACCGGCAAGAACTGCGTGGTGACCATCCGCACCAAGCCCGGAAAGGCCGTGCACATGACGGCCTCGCTCGGCTTCGCCTCGCCCACCACGACGGTCTCGGACACGGGGTACTACACCACGTACGCGGGACCGGTCCACCTCGACGCACGCGGCCTGTGCGTGACGTGGCGCGGTGAGATCTCCGGCGAGGTGGCGGGCAAGAACGGCACCAACTGCGGCTCCCTGGCCGCGAACCGGTGACGAACCCGCACTGATCCGATCCTCGGCGGCCCGGCGGGTGGTGTGCGCACACCACCCGCCGGGCCGCCCCACGTGGCGGGACGTACGGGATCTCCGGCGCGGGGCCCGCACAGAGGCGGCGGGGTGCGCTACCGCGTAACAGCGGAAGTGTGCGGGTGCTCGCCTCGGCCATCCACCGCATAGCCGGGAACGGACGGCCACCGGACCGTCAGTACCACCGACTCCTCCTCCGCGAACCATGAGTGATCGACTCCGCGTCCCCACACGACGTAATCACCCTGCTCCTCCAGAAGGACACTGCGGCCCGGCAGTTCGACGCGGAAGCGGCCACTGATGAGAACCAGGAGAGCCGTGCGTTCCTCGCCCCTCACCCACTGCGCTCGCTCATCGGCGCGGGGATGGACGCCCCATTTGATCTCCACGGCCTCGCTGTGACGAGGGTCGCCCACGTCCTTGAAGTGCCCGAGGAGCCATCCTCGGTCCAGTGCCGCGTCCTTGCCCGCGTTGCCCACGTACACGCTGTCATCCACGTGATCGGACGCTAGCAGCCCCACTCGTGCCCGCGGCCCAGGCTTCCGGCACACGGTCCCGGTCCGGCCCGGATCCCGCCGCCGTGCCGGCGGTCGGCATCGGGCTTGTCGGGGCGCGGGCCCCGGGAAGGTCCGGCGTCACGCAGCGGGGCGGAAGATCGGGAGTGGCAGGGCACGTGCGGTCATGGGTCCCACCTGCTGGGCGAGGGGGCTGAGCGGTCTCTCACCAGTAGTTCGTAGCCGCCCGGCGAGGGGATTGGGCACGGCCGGGCCACCCGCGCATCCCCTGCCCCCGCCCCGTCCGCCCGGTCCCCTGTTCCGGGCGGACGGGGCGGGACAGCCGGGTCCCCGTCGGCCACCTGGACCGCCCAGGCACCCAGGCCCAGACGCTCAGGCGGCCATCAGCGAGACGCCGAGCATCCGCGCCCCCGTCTCCGTACGCGGGCGGTGTTCGCTGCCCGGCGCGAACACCACGTACGTCCCCGGCCCATGGCGCTCCCCGCCGTCGATGACCTCGCCGCTCAGGACGAAGTACCGCTCCTCGGTGGGGTGTTCGTCGACCTCGGGCCACTCCGTGCCCGCCGAGAAGTCGATCAGCCAGCCCCGGGCGTACGCCGTGCCCGGCAGCCTCCGGCGCCAGATGCCGGGAGCCACCTCGTGCGGCTCGACGTCGTCGACCTGGACGACGGTCTTCAGGCCGCTGGCCTCCGGAGTGTTCGCCTTCAGGACGCTCGCCTCCGGAGTGTTCGCCCTCAGGACGCTCGGCGCGTCTCTTCGCGTGTCCTCGCTCATGGCTCCACCGTGCCGCGCGACGGGCACCCCGCACGAGTGTCCCACCTGACATCCTCAGGTACTTTTCTGCCATGCCCGCATCCCGGCAGCATCACGTGGTGGCGCTGCTCAACGAGCCGCAGTCGCCCTTCGAACTCGCCTGTGCCGCCGAGGTCTTCGGCAGCGTCCGCCCGGATCTGCCCGCGCACTACACCTTCGAGGTCTGCACGCGGCGGCCCGGCCCCCTGCCGACCACCGTCGGGCACGCACTGCTCGTCGAGAGCGGCCTGGACGCACTGCGGCGGGCGGACACCGTGATCGTGCCGGGCTGGCAGCCGGCCGGCGGGCCCGTACCGGACGACGTCCTCGACGCGCTGCGGGCGGCGCACCGGCGCGGGGCGCGGATCGTGTCCATCTGCACCGGCGCGTTCGTCCTCGCACGTGCCGGGCTGCTGGTGGGGCGCCGCGCGACCACCCACTGGCGGCGGAGCGGCCAACTGGCCGACGCCTTCCCCGAGGTGACCGTCGTCGAGGACGTGCTGTACGTCGACCACGGCGACGTGGCGACCAGCGCGGGCAGCGGCGCGGGCATCGATCTCTGCCTCCACCTCGTACGGTCCGACCTGGGCTCGTCCTACGCCTCCCAGGTGGCCCGGAGCATGGTGCTGCCGCCGCACCGGGAGGGCAGCCAGCTCCAGTACGCGGCCCCGCCCACCCCCACGGGCCAGGGCACGGACGTCTCGCTCGCCCCGGTCCTGGAGTGGGCGCTGACCCGGCTGGGCACGGACCTCTCCGTCGCCCGGCTGGCCGGGCACGCCGGGCTCTCCCCGCGCACCTTCGCCCGCCGGTTCGCCCGCCAGGTCGGTGTCAGCCCCGGGCAGTGGCTGCTCCAGCAGCGCATCGACGCGGCACGGTCCCTGCTGGAGCGGACCGACCTGCCCGTGGAGACGGTCGCCGCCCGGGTGGGCCTGTCCTCTGCGGTCAACCTGCGGCGCCGGTTCCGTACCGCGCTGGGGACGACGCCCGGCTCATACCGCCGCCTCTTCGGCGAAGCGGCAACAGCAAAGGGAGAGGCTGACCGCTGACCGAACAGGCTGGCCCAGGCGATCAAGGAGGCGGAGGAAGAGGGCGAGGGCGAGGACTGCGCGCCCGAGCACGACCTCACCGCCGAGGTGACCGGCCTGCCGGAGAAGCTCGTCGCCGGGACGACCACGAGCTTCTCCGTCCGGGTGACCAACGGCTCCGACCGGCACATGGACGACGTCATCGCGTACGCCGGAGTCCACGCGACCGACAAGACCGGTCGCGAGGAGACGGGCGAGTTCTTCCGCCTCCAGTGGTCCACCACCTCCTCCCCCAAGTGGCAGACCGCCGACGAGAACACCTACATCGACAGCGTCGGCGCCCTGAAGCCCGGCGCGCACGCCGATGTGAAGCTGCGCCTCACCCTCGACAAGGCCACCCCCGCCGGCAACGGCGTCGCGTTCATCGCGGCCGACTTCTCCAACGAGGACGGCTCCTGCGGCGGAGCGCCCGGCGCGGACATGTACGAGTTCGACGTCAAGGCCGCCGACAGCAAGCCCGGCAAGCCGAAGGACGCCAAGCCCTCCGCCACCACGAAGCCCGGAGCCGGCAACACCGGTACCACGCCGCAGGGTTCGACGTCGGGCACCCCGGCGGCGACCGGCACGAACGGCAGCCTCGCCGCCACGGGTTCGTCGTCCGCCACCACCACGATCGCTCTCACGGGCGGCGCGGCCGTGCTGCTCGGCGGGGCTGCGGTGTTCGTCGCCCGACGCCGGAGGACCGGCGCGGACGTCTGATCGCGAGGACGATGAAGGGTGAGGAGGCGGGGGCCTTGTACGGGCCCCCGCCCCCTCCCGTCGTCACGGGCCCCCGGCCCCCTTCTCCTCGCATCAAGGCCGCACCCCTCGACGCCGCGACCGCTCTTCCCGCTCGACCGGTCCGGCTCCGGCCACGGGGCCTGCCGCTGTCCCTGGGCCGGGGGCAACACGTCGCTCCGGCCCACCAGTCAGGCCGACCGGAACCGGCTCCGGTACTCCGTCGGCGTCGCGTTCAACCGCCGCCGGAACGCCCGTACCAGAGTGTCCACGGTGCCGAATCCGCAGACGGAGGCGATGCGTTCGAGGGTGGCGTCGGAGGACTCCAGCTCGTTGCGGGCCTTCTCGACGCGTACGGACTCGATGTAGGCGTGCGGGGTCATGCCGAGTTCGGTCTTGAAGATGCGGGCCAGGTGACGGTCGCTGACATGCGCGAACGCCGCGAGGTCCGCGACGGTGAGCCGACGGCCGATGTTGCGCAGGATGTGGTGGCGGAGATCCTCGATGCGCCGCGTCGCGGAGATCTGCTCCAGCGGAACGCTGAACTGGCTCTGTCCGCTCTGCCGCTTCAGATACATCACGAGCTGCCGGGCGACGCGCAGCGCGACGGCCTCGCCGAGGTCGTCCGCGATCAGGGCGAGCGACAGGTCGAGGCAGGCGCTGATGCCGGCCCCGGTCCACACATCGCCCTCGCGGATGAAGATCGGGTCGGCGTCGACCTCGACCTCCGGGTGATCGGCGGCGAGTTGCCGCGCGGTCGACCAGTGGGTGGTGGCGCGCTTGCCGTCGAGCAGCCCGGCGGCGGCCAGCAGATGCGCCCCGACGCAGACGGAGGTGACGCGGCGGGTGCGCGCGGCGAGTTCCCTCACCCGCTCCACCAGCTCGGGGTCGACGAGGGCGTGCACCCGCCGCTCGCTGTCGATCTCCACCGAGCCGGGCACGATGAGGGTGTCGATGCTGCGCCGGGCGGCCTCCTCGAAGGTGAGGTCCGGCAGGATGCGGACCCCGGCACCGGTGGTGACGGGCTCCAATGCCACGGCGGCCAGGACGACTTCGTATCCCGCCGCGTCGTCGGTCTCGCGTCGGGCGAGGGAGAACACCTCCGGGGGCCCGGTGACGTCGAGCAGATCGACGCCGTCGAAGAGCACGATGACGACGAGCCGCCGGAGGGTGGCCGTTCGCTCGCCGGTGTCCATGGGGTACCTCCTGACGCCGATGACTCCCACCCATGTCGGTATCTGCATGCTAGACGTCATTGTGGACATGCGAGGCGGCTCCTAGCGTGGAGAACAGCTCGCCGCACGGAACGGGCGAGCACCTCCCCGACGTACGACCCCGAGAGGTACACCCATGTCCCGAACCACCCTGCGCGAACTCAACGGCTTCGACGCGACCCCGGCCGCGCTGACCGGCTCGACGCTGATCCTGATCGACCTCCAGAACACCTACACCCGTGGCGTGATGGAACTCGACGGCTGGCAGGCCTCGTTGGACGCCGCCGCGCAGCTGCTGGAACGGGCCCGCGAGGCGGGGACGAAGGTCGTCCATGTCATCAACGACGGCGGGGAGGGAACGCCGTACGACATCCGGGCCGAGATCGGACGGATCCACCCGGCCGTCGCCCCGGCCGACGGAGAGGCCGTCGTCATCAAGCAGGCCCCGAACGCCTTCCACGGCACCGACCTCGGCGAGCACGTCCCCGAGGGCCAGGACGTGATCATCGCCGGCTGGATGACGCACATGTGCGTGGCGTTCACGGCCCAGGGCGCGTTCCTGCGCGGCAACCGCCCCACCGTCGTCGCCGACGCCTGCGCGACCCGGTCCCTGCCGGTCGCCGGAACCGACCTCGACGCCTGCCAGGTGCACTACGGCGCCCTGGCCACCATCGGCGACCTGTACGGGGTGGTGGTCCCGACGCAGAAGTCCCTGAAGTAGCCCTTCTCCCGGACCTCCTCTCCCTCGCCGGGGACGACTTCACCCCCCGGCGGCGGCCCTCAGTAGGGTTTCCGGGTGACCCAGGACAACGACAGCAACGCACCCGACGCCCATCTGCCCGCGCTGGCCGCCGACCGGGCCGACCACCTGCGCCGCCTGGTGGCCGACGACCTGAGCGCGCGGGACGGAGCCCGGCCCCAGGTGGACGGAGCGACAGCCGTACGCGAACGCTCCACGCACAACCTCACCACCCTGGCGCAGCGCTGCGGGGCGCAGGCCCCGGAGGACTGGCCGGCACTGATAGCCCGGCACTTCACCTCCATGGACACGGTGGCGCAGGGCGGGGAGAGCGCCGAGGAGCTGCTGCGCCGGACCGTCCTGCGCCTGCTGCCCGCCGAAGCGCTCACCGGGGACGCGGCGGCCGGCCACCGCTATGCCTGGCAGCCGGCCGACGGCCTGGTGACCGCCCTCGCCCTGGACGCCCCCGACTCCGTACGCATGCTCACCGACGCGGACGTCGAGCGCGTCGGCCTCGACGCGCTGAAGGCAGCGGGCCGGGCGAACCTGCTGGCCGAACCGGTGGAGCACGAGGAACTCCGTACGCCGTCGGGCGCGCTCCTGCACTCGGTGTACGGCGACTCCCACTTCGTGGCGAGCAAGGCCCTCGTCCTGGGGGACCTGGCCCGCGCCCTCACCGGCCGGGACCTGCCGGAGGCCGGGGCGCTCGTCGTCGTACCGACCCGGCACCTCCTGGCGTTCCACCCGATCGTCGACGCCACCGTGGTGGACGCGGTCAACGAGATGGGCATGTACGCAGTGGGCGCGTACGAGGACGGGCCCGGCTCCCTCAACCCGCTGCTGTACTGGTGGCGTCGGGACGGTCTGGTCTGCCTCACCGCCTTCGACGAGCAGACCCGCGCGATGCAGGTAGTGCCGCCGCCGGAGCTGATGGACCTGATGCGCAGGCTGCACGCGGAGGGCCAGGGCGACACAAAACAGACCGGAGCCAACACCGCCCCTGGCACCGATGAACTGGCCACCACCGCACGGCAGTTCACGGACCGGATCCCCCAGAACCCGGCCGTACTCCCCGAGGCCTTCCGCGCGGCGACGGCCCACGCACTCGCCCGCTGCGCCGAGGACCCCGACAGCGCGAAGCTGGAGACCTGGGAGGCCTGGGTCACCGCCATGCAGCTGGGCGACGCCCTGTTCGCCACCACCCTCCCGCACGCGGGCCCGGCGGAGTACCGCATCGGCGACCGCGTGATCACCCTGCCTGCCAGCGGCCCGTCCCCGCAGGCGAACGCCCGCGCCTGGCTGGACGCCTTCTGGTTCGCCCTCGTCTGCCGCGAGCGGGACCGCCTGTCCCGGC
Organism: Streptomyces sp. man185; assembly: GCA_002551355.1. Taxonomy (GTDB): domain Bacteria; phylum Actinomycetota; class Actinomycetes; order Streptomycetales; family Streptomycetaceae; genus Streptomyces. The sequence goes on from NTHE01000001.1 coordinate 205,705, forward strand.
TGGCGCAGATCCCCCTGGACGACCTGCGCCGCGCGGATCCGGCACAGGACGCCTACCTGTTCCATTGGATCGACACGCTCCAGACCTACTGGCGCGGCGCGTCCCTGGACGACATCGCCCAGAAGCTCATCGCCACGATGGAGACGTCCGACCCCAAGGTCGCGACCGGCACCGCACCGGCCCTGCTGAACCAGATCGACTACCAGCCGGCCGCTCTCTTCCACCGCCTCATCACCGGGAACCACGAGGCGTTCGCGGAGATCCTCGCCGAAGCCGTGACCCTCCACGACCACTACTGGTCCGGCTCACCGGATCCCCGCAGCCACGTGGCCCTCGGTCCGCTCGCCCTGGCCTGCCTCGCCCACGACGGCGACTTCCCGGTGGACGCGACGCTGCCGCGCCTGCCGAAGCACCTGATCAGCCGGGCGTGGTGCGGGGAGTTCCCGACCTGACCGCCGAGGGAGGGGAGGGCGGCAGGGCCCTCCCCACCCGCAGGCCGGCGCACTCACAACCGCGCGCGCCCCGCCCGGACCGCGTGATACACCTCCCTGCCATGGGAGACCTGATGACCGAACGACTCGTGCTGCACCCGATGTCCGTGGACGAGGCCGAGCAGATAACGGCGGGCAGGCCGGACGCCGAGGCGCGCTGGGAACCCGGATTCCCGACCGAGGGCGATGTGTCCGTGGCCAAGCGCTTCCTGGAACACTGCGCGGCCACCGGCGATCCTCAGCCCTTCGGCCCGTACGTGATCCGCCGCCGCTCGGACCACCGGGCGATCGGCGGCACGGGCTTCCACCGCCCGCCGGACGAACACGGCAGCGTCACGATCGGCTACGGCCTCGTCCCGTCGGCCCGGAACAAGGGTTACGCCTCCGAGGCCCTCCGCGCCCTGCTGTCGCTCGCGCGGGCCGAGGGCGTCGTCTCGGTGAGGGGCGACGCCGACCACGACAACACGGCGTCGCAGCACGTGATGACAGCGGCCGGCATGCGGCCGGTCGGGGAGGACGACCGCGTCAGGTACTTCGCCGTCTCCTGGAGCCCGTGAAACCGGTCCCGGGCATGCGGCAGGTGCGGCCCGATCCCTGCGCGACCTCACGAGCCGGCCGCATCGCCGTCACGCCCTTCCAGACCTGCGACGACTGCGACCGAGCCTTCCGCTCACCCGCCCCCGGCCACTGCCGCGCCTGCCGCGAAACCCGCGCACACCACAGCGAGGGCCTACGCACCGCGGCCCGATCCACCGCGTCGCTCCGGCTGGCGCTGCTGCTCCCGCACCCGCCTCCGCATGAGCGCACCGGGGATCGCGAGCGCGAGCAGGACCGGGACCCCGGCGGCGATGCCGAACCAGAGGAAGATGGCGAGGTAGCCGTAGGCGGCGTTGTCCACGTCCTGGTCCGCCCGTACGAGGAGGACGATGCTCACCACGAGCGCCACCGCCATGAGGGCACCCACGACGATCGCGGACCAGGTGAGGATGCCGGCCCAGCGCCGGTAGCCGGCGGTGACCTCCCGGGCCTGCGGCGGCGCGAATCCCCAGGGCACACCGGGCGCCTGGGGCCGGTGGAGGGGCGGCTGTTGGTCGGACATGGGCCCAGTTCTACTGTGCGCCACCCCGAAACACCACCCTCACCTCGACGAGGACGCCGAGTGCCCGCTCCCGGCGGTGCGCGTCGGCCCACAAGGTGAAGGGGCGGCCGGCCCGCAGGCCCGCCGCCCCTTCATCACGTCGCATGACCACCACGTCACATGACGACGGCTACTGGATGACCGTGATCCGGTCCGTCGCCGGCGGGGCCAGCGGAGCCGCGGCCGTGGAGTGGGCCGCCAGGTAGGCGTTGAACAGGTCCAGGTCGGACGCGCCGACCAGCTTGTTCGTGCCCGCGCCGAGGGCCGGGAAGCCGTCGCCGCCGCCCGCGAGGAACTCGTTCATCGCAACACGGTAGGTGCGCGCCGGGTCGATCGCCTCGCCGTTCAGCTTGACGGTGTCGGCGACCACGCGGTCGGCGCCGTTCTTCGTCAGGTCGAGGGTGTAGGTGAGGCCCCTGGAGACCTGGAGGATCTTCGGGCTGGCCTCGTTGGGGCCGCTGACCTGCTGCTGGAGCGCGGTGACGAGCTGGGCGCCGGTCAGGTCGACGACGTTCATCATGTTGGTGAACGGCTGCACGGTGAACGCCTCGCCGTAGGTGACGACTCCGTCGCCCTCACTGCCGGACGCCTTGTGCACCAGGTCCGCGCGGATACCGCCCGGGTTCATGAACGCGACTTCCGCGCCGCCCTTGTCGGCCGGGGCGAGGCCTTCGAGCTGGGCGTCGGCGATGACGTTGCCGAGCGGCTTCTCGGGAGCCGTGGAGCCGCGGCCGTTGATGTCGGCGCTGATCCAGCCCTGCGGCTTGCTCGCGATCGGGGCCGCGAGCTTGTTCCAGCGGTCGATCAGCCGGGTCATGTCGGCGGCCTTGGGCTGGTCCCGGGTCACGACGTGGTTCGCGGACTTCACCGACGTACGGACGATGTCCTTGGTGCGACGGTCGTAGGTGAGCGTGGTGTCCGTGTAGAGCTTGCCGAACGAGGACGCCGAGGTGACCATGCGCGGCTTGCCCGCCGGGTCCGGGACCGTGCAGACGTACGCCTGGTGGGTGTGGCCCGTGACCAGTGCGTCCACCTTCGGCGTGATGCCCTTGGCGATGTCGACGATCGGACCGGAGATGCCGTCGCCCGCGCCGGGGCTGTCGCAGTCGTAGTTGTACGAGGTCGAGGCCGGGGCCCCGCCCTCGTGGATCAGGGCCACGATCGACTTGACGCCCTTGCGGTCCAGCTCACGGGCGTACTTGTTGATCGTCTCGACCTCGTCGTGGAACTTCAGGCCCTTGACGCCGTTGGCGGTGACGATGTCCGGCGTGCCCTCCAGGGTCACTCCGATGAAGCCGATCTTGACGCCGTTCTTCTTCCAGACGGTGTACGGCTTCAGCAGCGGCTTGCCGGTCTTCTCCTTGGTCACGTTGGCCGCGAGGTAGGGGAAGTCCGCTCCCTTGAACTTCTTGCCCTTCTCGTAACAGCCCTCGACCGGGTGGCAGCCACCGTTCTGGAGACGGGCCAGCTCGGTGGCGCCCTCGTCGAACTCGTGGTTGCCGACCGCCGTGACGTCCAGGTCGAGGCCGTTCAGCGCCTCGATCGTCGGCTCGTCGTGGAAGAGGCCCGACAGCAGCGGGCTCGCGCCGACCATGTCACCGCCGGCCGCCGTGACGGAGTACGGGTTGCCCTTGCGCGCGGTCCGCAGCGAGGTCGCCAGGTACTCGACGCCCCCGGCGGGGATCGCCTTCACCGTGCCGTCGGGCTGCGTCTCGGAGACGTTGCCCGCCGAGCCGGCCGGCGGCTCCAGGTTGCCGTGCAGGTCGTTGAACGACAGCAACTGCACATCGACGGTACGGGGCTTGTGGCCGTGCCCGTGGCCCCGGTCATGGGCGCCGGCCGGCATCGCGGCGACGAGCGCGCCCGCGGTGGCCAGACCGGCCGCGGCGGCGAGCACCCGCCGTGTCGCACGGTTCTTCTGCGGAGTCGCTGACATCGGTCCCCTTGTGTCTCAGTGGTGTCAGTGCTGCATCCTGCGTGCCGCAGCCTAGAGTCAACGCGCGTAGCGCAACAGATGTTCGGGGTTACGGACTGGTTGCCATCCGGCCAAATGGCTCCTTGTGTGCAGCAGATGGCCCGCCTCCCGCGGCAGACGCCCCGACCGCACACGCCGGACGACCGGGCTTCCGCTCCCCGCCCCGCCGCGCCGCCACCGGGCGCACCCCTCGCCGTACGCTCGGACGCATGACGACTGACGCACCCCTCCCCGCCCCCGGACGCGAGGTTCAGGCCCTCGACGCACTCGACTCCGAGCAGGCCGAGGCCGTCCTCGCCCTGCTCGCCGAGGCAGCCGGGTCCGACGGCCGGCAGGCGGTCTCCGAGCAGGGCAGGCTCCGGATCCGGGGCGGACACCGCGACGGCGTACGGCACTTCCTCCTCACCGTCGACGGCACGCTCTGCGGGTACGCCCAGCTGGAGGACACCGACCCGGTCGAGGCCCCGGCCGCCGAGCTGGTCGTCCACCCCGACCGGCGCGGCAACGGGCACGGCCGGGCGCTCGGCGCCGCCCTCCTCGCCGCGACCGGCAAGCGGCTGCGGGTCTGGGCGCACGGCGGCAGCTCCGCGGCCCGTCACCTGGCCCAGGTCCTCGGCCTCTCCCTCTTCCGTGAACTGCGCCAGCTGCGGCGGAGCCTGGTCCCACTCGACCTCGCCGAGCCGGTCCTGCCCGAAGGCGTCACCGTACGGACCTTCGAGCCGGGCCGGGACGACGCCGCCTGGCTCGCGGTGAACCGGGCCGCGTTCGCCCATCACCCCGAGCAGGGTTCACTGACCCAGCAGGACCTGGACGACCGCAAGGCGGAGCCGTGGTTCGACCCGAAGGGCTTCTTCCTGGCCGAGCGGGACGGGGAGATCGTCGGCTTCCACTGGACGAAGGTGCACGCCGAGGAGCAGCTCGGCGAGGTGTACGTCGTCGGCGTCCTGCCCGAGGCCCAGGGCGGCGGTCTCGGCAAGGCGCTGACCTCGATCGGCCTGCACCACCTGGCCGCCCAGACGCTGCCCACCGCGATGCTCTACGTGGACGCGGACAACACGGCGGCCGTGACGGTGTACGAGCGCATGGGCTTCACCACGCACGAGGTGGACCTGATGTACCGCACGGAGTCCTGAGGCCGTCGGCCACGACAGCTTCCGGAGCGCCGCCGCCGCAGAAGAGGCCCGTCCGACCCGGCAGACAATCTGTTGCGGTGGGAGTAGACATCCGGCCTGCGGCGGCGTTAGCGTTTCCTCGTGGCCGGTAGAGCGGCCGGTACGGAACGGGCACGGCAGTGGAGCGAGGGAGCCGGAAACGGTGGGCTCCCCCACTGGCTGCCGGGCCAGGCGGTCCCAGGGGCCGCGTGCAGTAACCGCAGCACCGGCACGCGCAGTACCGGCAGTACCGATACGACGAACCGATCGAGGTAAGGAGCAGACGCCATCAGGATCGCCTGAGCGAGGAAGACTCCGCTCGGGCACCGCAGACCCCGGAACGGAAGGTGGTCCCCGGTCAAGCATCCACGATCCCCGCTCCCCCGCCCTCCCGGGCGGACCGGCGGAAAAGATGAGCCGGCGCAGTCGGCCGGCAGATGGTGTTGAAAGCTCGGGGCCCGAGCACCGCAAGGTGCTCGGGCCCCCCGACGTGTCCCCGAAAGAAGAGGTGCTATGCCCCCTCGCAGTACCCGCCCCACCGACAAGTTCGACGATGACGACTATCCCGCCTACACCATGGGCAGGGCCGCCGAGATGCTCGGCGCCTCCCCCGCCTTCCTCCGCGCGCTCGGCGAGAACCGCCTGATCACCCCGCTGCGCTCGGACGGGGGCCACCGCCGTTACTCCCGCTACCAGCTGCGTATCGCGGCCCGCGCCCGCGAACTGGTCGACCAGGGCACGAAGATCGAGGACGCCTGCCGCATCGTCATCCTCGAGGACCAGCTGGAAGAGGCACAGCGCATCAACGAGGAGCTGCGCGCCGGGCGCGCCCCGGCCCCACCGGCCGCCTGACCGCCCGACAGCTCCTTCTCCGAAACACCTCACGGGGGCGGCGTCACTTGACGCCGCTCCACTTTTTCACCATGCTTTCACTACTCAATTAGTGAAAGGGTGGTGCTGCACATGGCAGCCGGGTCCGCAGCGGTCGAGTACCGCATCGACCGGCGCAGCGGCGTCGCCACCTATCTCCAGATCGTCCAGCAGACGAAGCAGGCCCTGCGCCTGGGCGTGCTGGAACCGGGCGACCGGCTGCCGACCGCCCGCGAGGTCGTCGAAGCCACCGCGATCAACCCGAACACCGTCCTCAAGGCGTACCGGGAGCTGGAGCGCGAAGGCCTCGTCGAGGCCCGCCGCGGGCTCGGCACCTTCGTCCGCCGGACACTGGGCGGCGCGGCCGACGCGACCGCCGCCGACGCACCGCTGCGCACCGAACTCGCCGACTGGGCCCGCCGGGCCCGGGCGGCCGGGCTGGAGAAGGACGACGTCGGCGCGCTCTTCACCGCCGTACTGGACAGCACATACAGCACGAACGGCACCGATACCGCGGACCGTTCACCCAACGCGGACCGTTCACCCAAGGGGGACCAGGAACGATGACCGGCGTCGCGATCGAGGCACACGGCCTCGGAAAGACCTACGGGCGCAGGGGCGGCGGCCACCGTGCCCTGCACGACTGCTCGTTCCGGCTGCCCGCCGGCCGCGTCTGCGCCCTCGTCGGGCCCAACGGCGCGGGCAAGTCGACCCTGTTGAACCTGGCGGCCGGCCTGGACCGCCCCGGCGCCGGATCCCTCGCCGTCCTCGGCTCCACCGAGCCCGGGGACGTCCGCGACCGGATCGCGTACGTCGCCCAGGACAAGCCCCTGTACCCGCAGCTCACCGTCGCCGACACCCTGTGGGCCGGGGCCGAGCTGAACCCCGGGCGCTGGGACCGCGCCACCGCCGACCGGATCGCCGGACCACTGCCGGGACGCACCCGCGTCCGTACGCTCTCCGGCGGCCAGCGCACCCGGCTCGCGCTGGCCCTCGCGCTCGGCAAGCGGCCCGAACTGATGCTGCTGGACGAGCCGATGGCCGACCTCGACCCGCTCGCGCGGCACGAGCTGATGGGCGTCCTGATGGCGGAGACCGCCGAGCACGGCACCACGATCGTGATGTCCTCGCACATCCTCACCGAGCTGGAGGGCGCCTGCGACTACCTGCTGTTCGTCGACGGGGGGCGCGTCCGGCTCGGCGGCGAGGCCGAGGACATCGTCTCCGCCCACGCCCTCCTCACCGGCCGGACGCAGGACCTTTCCCCGCACACCGTCGTCGAATCCCGCACGACGGGCCGTCAGCTCACCGCCCTCGTCCGGAAGGAGGGCCCCGTGGACACCGCCGCCTGGGCCGTCACCCAGCCGTCCCTGGAGGAGCTGCTGCTCGCCCACCTCCGATCCCCGGACGCGCCGCCGCTGCTCACCCCGAGCGCTTGGGCCGGAACGCGTGCGGAGGTGGCGTCCGCGTGAGCACCCTCATCCGCCCGAAGACCGACACCGTCACCACGGCCCCCACCCTTCGCGGGCCCGTCCGGGTGCTGCTGCGCCTGCACCGCAAGGCCCTGTGGGCGGGCGCCGCCCTGCTGGTCATCGGCATCGGCATCGTCGTCGCGCTCCGCGTCTGGATGGCGTCCTCCCCGGTGCGCTGCGCCGACGGCGACACCACCCGGTGCGGCGACGACTTCTACGTCTCCAGCTACGCCCACACGTCCGCCGAGGGCTTCCTGGTCAACGGCGGCACGGTGCTGGTCTTCCTGGCCGCGCTCATCGGAGTCTTCGTGGCGGGCCCGCTGATCGCCCGCGAACTGGAGAGCGGCACCTTCCGGTTGGCCTGGGCGCAATCGGTCTCCCCCGCCCACTGGCTGGCCGCCCGGCTGGCCGTGCCCGCCGCGCTGACGGTCACCGGTCTGACGGTCCTGGTCGTCGTCCTCCGCTGGGGGCTGTGGGCCCTGCGGGCGGGCCCGGACAGCCCGGGGCTCAGGTGGTACGCCAGTGGCGTGTTCCCCGGCACCGGGCCCGCGATCCTCGGTTACGCGCTGCTGGCCGTCGCGGTCGGGGCGTTGTGCGCGGTGCTCGTCCGCCGCACCCTGCTGTCCATGGCCCTGAGCGCGCTCGTGCTCGCGGCGGTGGGCATCGGCCTCAGCACACGGCGGTACCTGCTGTGGCCCGCCGCCCTCCGTCAGGGCGAGGAAGGCCCCAAACTGCTGCGTGACAGCGACTGGCACCTGGAAGGCGGCATGCTCACAGCGTCGGGCAGCAAGGTGTACTGGCGGGACTGCTACCACGCCGGCTCGGTGGAGGGCTACGACGCCTGTATGCGCGACCGGGGCGGGGTGACCCCGTTCGCCGAGGTGCACCCCGCCTCCCATTACTGGCCCCTCCAGCTCGTCGAGACCGGCATCCTGCTCGCCCTCGCCGCCCTCGCCGTGTTCGCCGCCTTCCGGGCCCTGCGCCGCCTGCACGGCTGACCGCACCCGCCCCGCCGGAAGACCGCCGTCCGGGCCCCACGAGGAATGGGCCCGGACGGCGAGCACGCACGCCCGCCCCCCGAGGACAGCCCAGCGCAACGAACACGTACAGTGACGGCGAGGTTCACCCGCAGGCACACCGCTTCCTGTACGTCATGTCGCCGTTACCGGCCATTCAGACGCCCTTGCGACCCTCACGGGATGCAGCCAGCTGTGCCCGCCCCCCGCCGCAACGGGAGAGCCCGGGGAGACGCCCCCCACGGCTCCCCCGCCGGCTCACCCCGCCGTGACCCGGGGTTTCCCGGGCCTTCCGCGATCTTTCCGGGCTCCGACGCGCCTGAGGAGCCCTTCGCGCGGAAGAATAGGTCCATGAGCCAGCAGCCCAGCTCCGAGGTCCCTGTCCAGCCCGCCGCCCAGCCGTCCGTCGGCTCACTCGCCGCGCACCGGCCGCACGCCACCCCCGCGTCCAACGGGGTCGGCTTCTCCACCGCCGCCGCCCTGGATCCCGACCTGGACGCCGACGCGGACGCCTACGAGCCCGACCGGGACGGCGACGAGCTGCCCCAGGGCCGTTTCCTGGACCGCGAACGCAGCTGGCTCGCGTTCAACGAGCGCGTTCTGGAACTGGCCGAGGACCCGGCCACGCCCATCCTCGAACGGGCTAATTTCCTCGCCATCTTCGCCTCGAACCTGGACGAGTTCTTCATGGTCCGGGTGGCCGGCCTGAAGCGCCGCATCGCCACCGGCGTCGCCACCCGCTCCGCCTCCGGCCTGCAGCCCCGCGAGGTCCTGGACCTCATCTGGACCCGCTCGCGCGAGCTCATGGCCCGGCACGCCGCCTGCTTCCAGCAGGACATCGCCCCGGACCTGTCCGACGAGGGCATCCAGCTGATCCGCTGGCCGGACCTGACCGAGAAGGAACAGGCCCGCCTGTTCACCTTCTTCCGGCAGCGCGTCTTCCCGGTCCTGACCCCGCTGGCCGTCGACCCCGCGCACCCCTTCCCGTACATCTCCGGGCTCTCCCTCAACCTCGCCGTCGTCGTCCGCAATCCGGTCAGCGGCCACCGCCACTTCGCCCGGGTCAAGGTCCCGCCGCTGCTGACCCGCTTCCTGGAGGCCTCGCCCCAGCGGTACGTGCCCATCGAGGACGTCATCGCGGCGCATCTGGAGGAGCTGTTCCCGGGGATGGAGGTGCTGGCGCACCACATGTTCCGGGTCACCAGGAACGAGGACCTGGAGGTCGAGGAGGATGACGCGGAGAACCTCCTCCAGGCCCTGGAGAAGGAGCTCATGCGCCGCCGGTTCGGCCCGCCGGTCCGACTGGAGGTCGAGGAGTCCATCGACCCGTATGTCCTGGACCTGCTGGTCCGCGAGCTGAAGGTGTCCGACGCGGAGGTCTACCCGCTGCCCGGGCCGCTCGACCTGACCGGGCTCTTCGCGATCGCCTCGCTGGACCGGCCCGAGCTGAAGTTCCCCAAGTTCGTCGCGGGCACCCACCGGGACCTGGCCGAGGTGGAGTCCGCATCCGCGCCCGACATCTTCGCCGCCCTGCGCGAGCGGGACGTGCTGCTCCACCACCCGTACGACTCGTTCTCCACCTCCGTCCAGGCGTTCCTGGAGCAGGCGGCCGGCGACCCGGACGTGCTGGCCATCAAGCAGACGCTGTACCGCACCTCCGGCGACTCCCCGATAGTGGACGCCCTGATCGACGCGGCCGAGTCCGGCAAGCAGGTCCTCGTCCTCGTCGAGATCAAGGCCCGCTTCGACGAGCAGGCCAACATCAAGTGGGCCCGCAAGCTGGAGGAGGCCGGCTGCCACGTCGTCTACGGCCTCGTCGGGCTGAAGACCCACTGCAAGCTCTCCCTCGTCGTCCGCCAGGAGGGCGACACGCTGCGCCGCTACTCCCACGTCGGCACCGGCAACTACCACCCCAAGACGGCCCGGCTGTACGAGGACCTCGGCCTGCTCACGGCGGACCCGCAGGTCGGGGCGGACCTCTCCGACCTGTTCAACCGGCTCTCCGGCTACTCCCGCCGCGAGACCTACCGCCGCCTCCTGGTCGCCCCGAAGTCCCTGCGCGACGGGCTGATCGCCCGGATCAACAAGGAGATCGCCCACCACCGCGCGGGCCGCCCCGCCTACGTCCGGTTCAAGGTCAACTCGATGGTCGACGAAGCGATCATCGACGCCTGCTACCGGGCGGCCCAGGCGGGCGTCCCCGTCGACATCTGGGTGCGCGGGATCTGCGCGATACGCCCCGGGGTCGCCGGGCTCTCCGAGAACATCCGGGTCCGCTCCATACTCGGCCGCTTCCTCGAACACTCCCGGATCTTCTCCTTCGGCAACGGCGGCGAGCCCGAGGTGTGGTTCGGCAGCGCCGACATGATGCACCGCAACCTCGACCGCCGGATCGAAGCCCTGGTCCGGGTCACCGACCCCGCTCACCGCGCCGCACTCAGCCGACTCCTGGAGACCGGTATGGCCGACACCACCTCCTCCTGGCACCTGGGCCCCGACGGGAACTGGACCCGGCACGCCACGGACGCCGAGGGCCAGCCGCTGCGGCACGTCCAGGAAATGCTCATCGAAGCCCGGAGGCGCAGGCGTGCGACGCCCTGACCAGCAGACGACGACCCGGCCCACGACGGATCCGGCCCCGGGCACGACCCCGGACGCGCCGCCCGACGGGGCCACGGGGGCGGGGGCCCCACGTCTCTCCGGCCCCGCCGCATCCCGCCCCACCGGAAGCGGACCCACCGGGGACCTGACCACGGAGGCGGTCCTCGCGCCCTACCTCCGGGGGCAGGCCGCAGATTTCCTGCGCAGCCTGCGCCTGCACCACGAGCACAGTGCCCCCGCGGACGCCGGCGGCCACGACGCCGCGGCCGCCACCCGCGCACTGCGCCGCGCGGCCCGCCGGATCAGCGGCTCCCTGCACACCTTCCGGGCCGCGCTCGACCCGCACTGGGCCGACCAGCTCCGCGCCGAGCTGGCCTGGCTCTCCGGCATCCTGGCCCGCGAGCACGCCTACGCGAACCGCCTCACCCGGCTCGTCGAAGCCCTGCACCAGCTCTCCGGCCCCTCCCTCCCCGCCGCCCGGGGCGCCCGGGCCCACGGGGAGAGCGCCGCGTCCGACGCCCAGGGCCGCGCCGCCCTCGGGGTCGGGGCCGCGCGCGCCGGGGCGCTGCTGGAACGCCGCCTCACCCTCGCCCGGACCCGGTCGCACTCCGCGGCCCTCCAGGCGCTCGGTTCCTCCCGCTTCCACGCGGTCGCCGACGCCGTGGCCCTCCTGGCATCCGACGTACCGCTGGCCCCCGGCACCACGGGCCGGACCACCGAGGCCCTCCTGGAGCCCGCCGAACGCGCCGAGCAACGCCTGCTCACCGCGGTGGCCGCCCTCCCGCCCGAGGACAGCGAGCCGTACAACGAGGCGCAGGACGCGGCCTGGCACCAGGCCCGCCTGCTGCTGCGGCTGCACCGGTACGCCCACGAGGTCGTCCTCGGCGCCGCCGACCCGGCCCTGGCCGCACCGGGGCACGCCCTCGACCTGCACCGGGACGCCGTGGAGGCGGCCGGGGCGGCGGCAGCGGCGGCCCGCACCCCCCGGATCGCCCCGGCCACGGCGTACGCGCTGGGCGTGCTCCACGCGGACCAGCGCCACGAGGTGGAGGCCGCGCGGGCGGTGTTCCGGGAGAGCTGGCCGTACGCCACGGCCCTGACGGCCCCATGAGCGGGGAAGCCGGGCGCCGCGACCCCGCGGCGCACCGCCCGAGAACCGGCACCGTCCTGGCGGCGGGCTGCGTGCTGTGGCGCCGCGCCCCGGGCGGGGACGGGAAGGGGGACGGGGTGGAGATCTGCCTGGTCCACCGGCCCCGCTACGACGACTGGTCCTTCCCGAAAGGCAAGCTGAAGCGCGGCGAGGACCCGCTGGCCGCCGCCGTACGGGAAGTGCTGGAGGAGACCGGCCACCACTGCGCCCCCGGGGCCCGGCTGCCGACCTCCCGCTATCCGGTGGACGGCCGGCCCAAGGAGGTCGCGTACTGGGCGGCCGAGGCGACGGGCGGCTCCTTCACCGCCAACGACGAGGTGGACCGCATCGTGTGGCTGGCCCCCGACGCCGCCCGCGTCCGGCTCACGCAGCCCCGTGACGTCCGGCAGCTGACCGCCCTGCTCGACGCCCTCGCCACGCCCTGACCGGAGCCCCCGCACCCGCCTGCCCGACACGGTTCACCTGCCGTTCACTCTCCCCCGTCGGCGGCTTCACCTGTTCTGCCTAATTTCGGACGTACAAGGTGCGCGGCGGCAAGCCACAGCACCCCTCCTCATCGCACGCCGTCGTAGAACGAACTGACCACGGCGGCTCCTGGAAGGAACACCCGAAAGTGAAGCTTCAGCGCAAGAACCGGCTTCGTGCCACCGCGCTCGGTGCCCTCGCCGTCTCCGGCGCCCTGGTCCTCACGGCGTGCGGTTCGGATGACAACACGGGCGGCGGCGCCGCCGGCACCGGCGAGAAGACGACCGCCGCGTCGAACGTCGACTGCGGCAAGGCCAAGGGCCAGCTGCGCGCTTCCGGCTCCAGCGCTCAGAAGAACGCCATGGACCTCTGGGTCAAGAACTACATGGCGGCCTGTTCCGGTGTGGAGATCAACTACAACTCGTCCTCCTCCGGCGAGGGCATCGTCGCCTTCAACCAGGGCACCGTCGGCTTCGCCGGTTCCGACTCGGCGCTGAAGCCCGAGGAGGTCGCCGACTCCAAGAAGATGTGCAAGACCGGCCAGGGCATCAACCTCCCGATGGTCGGCGGCCCGGTCGCGATCGGCTTCAAGCTGGAGGGTGTCGACAAGCTCACGCTGGACGCCCCGACCCTCGCCAAGATCTTCGACAGCAAGATCAAGAAGTGGAACGACCCGGCGATCGCCAAGCTGAACGACGGCGTCGACCTCCCGGACAAGGCCATCCAGGCCTTCCACCGCTCCGAGGACTCCGGCACCACGCAGAACCTCGGCAAGTACCTCGGCGCCGCCGCTCCGGACGACTGGAAGTACGAGGCCGAGAAGAAGTGGCCGGCCCCCGGTGGCCAGGCCGCGTCCGGTTCCTCCGGCGTCGCCGCCCAGGTGAAGCAGGTCGACGGCGCGATCGGCTACTTCGAGCTCTCCTACGCCAAGTCGCAGTCCATCCCGACCGTGGACATCAACACCGGCGGCGCCGCCCCGGTCCAGGCCACCTCGGAGAACGCCTCCAAGGCCATCGCCGCCGCCAAGGTCAAGGGCACCGGCAAGGACCTGGCTCTCGACCTCGACTACACCACCAAGGCCGAGGGCGCCTACCCGCTGGTCCTGGTGACGTACGAGGTCGTCTGTGACAGCGGCAACAAGCCCGAGACGCTCGACACCGTCAAGTCCTTCCTCTCCTACGCCGCCTCCGACGACGGCCAGAAGATCCTGACCGACGCCGGCTACGCCCCGATCCCGGCCGAGATCAACGCCAAGGTCCGCGAGACCATCGGCTCCCTCTCGTAACACCCCGGGGCGGCCGGGCCGGACCACCCGGACCGGCCGCCCCGCCGACGTGACCCGCCCCACTCTCCATCCGGTGCACCGCCGCCAGGGGAGCCTCCCGCTCCCCCACACAGACCGGAAAGACCATGGCTTCCACCACACCGATAGACACGCCACCGGCGCCGCCGGTCCCGCGGCCCAGCCCCCGGTCCACCGGGCGCATGGGCGACAAGATCTTCCTGGGCCTCTCCCGCGGCTCGGGCATCCTGCTGCTCGTGATCATGGCGTCGATCGCCGTGTTCCTCACCTACCGCTCGGTGCTCGCCATCTCGAAGGACGAGGGCAACTTCCTCACCACCTTCGACTGGAACCCGGCCGGCGACCCCCCGGTCTTCGGCATCGCGGTCCTGCTCTTCGGCACCGTCGTCAGCTCGATCATCGCGATGGTCATCGCGGTTCCGATCGCTGTCGGCATCGCCCTGTTCATCTCGCACTACGCGCCGCGCAAGCTGGCCGCCCCGATCGCGTACGTGGTCGACCTGCTGGCCGCCGTACCGAGCATCGTCTACGGCATCTGGGGCGCGCTCGTCCTGGTGCCGTACCTGGAGGGCCTGAACCTCTGGCTCGACCAGTTCTTCGGCTGGACGTACATCTTCGAGAAGACCGAGGTCGGCGTCGCCCGCTCGCTCTTCACCGTCGGCATCCTGCTCGCGATCATGATCCTGCCGATCGTGACCAGCGTCAGCCGCGAGGTCTTCCTCCAGGTCCCGAAGATGAACGAGGAGGCCGCGCTCGCCCTCGGCGCCACCCGCTGGGAGGTCATCCGCCTCTCGGTGCTGCCCTTCGGCCGCTCCGGCATCATCTCCGCCTCGATGCTGGGCCTCGGCCGCGCGCTCGGCGAGACGATGGCCGTCGCCACGGTCCTCTCCCCGAACTTCCTCATCTCGCTGCACGTGCTCAACCCGGGCGGCGGCACGTTCGCCCAGAACATCGCGGCCAAGTTCGGCGAGGCCGACGCGTTCGGGCGGGACGCCCTGATCGCCTCCGGCCTCGTCCTCTTCGTCCTCACCCTGCTGGTCAACGGCGCGGCCCGGCTCATCATCGCCCGCCGCAAGGAGTACTCGGGGGCCAACGCATGAGCCACGCACCCACCGGCGTCATGGAACGCCCGACGCCCGCATCGCCCTCCCCGAAGAGCAGCCTCGGCAGCCGCTCCCTGCCCCGCCTCGCACCGCTCGGCTTCGCCGTCGTCTCGGTAGCGCTCGGCGTCGGCCTCTCGCTGGCCGCCGGCTGGGAGAGCCGCATCCAGTGGGGCATGATCTCGGCCCTGCTCTTCCTGGCCATCTCCTATGTCGCCACGACGGTCGTGGAGAACCAGCGCCAGGCCAAGGACCGCCTCGCCACCAGCGTGATGTGGGTCTGCTTCCTGATCGCCGTCGTCCCGCTGGCCTCCCTGCTCTGGACGACGATCGTCCGCGGCGCGGAGCGGCTGGACGGCTACTTCCTCACCCACTCCATGGCCGGTGTGCTCGGCTCCGAGGCCAGCGGCGGCGTCTACCACGCGCTGATCGGCACCCTGGAGCAGGTCGGCATCGCCACGGTGATCTCCGCCCCGCTCGGCCTGCTGACCGCCGTCTACCTCGTCGAGTACGGCAAGGGCTCGCTGGCCAGGGCCGTCACCTTCTTCGTCGACGTGATGACGGGCATCCCGTCCATCGTGGCCGGTCTCTTCATCCTGTCGATCATGCTGATCGCCAACCTGGAGCCGTCCGGCCTGATGGGCGCGCTCGCCCTGACGATCCTGATGATCCCCGTCGTGGTCCGCTCCACCGAAGAGATGCTCAAGCTCGTCCCCAACGAGCTGCGCGAGGCCTCCCTCGCGCTCGGCATCCCGAAGTGGCGCACCATCCTGAAGGTGGTCCTGCCGACCGCGATCGGCGGCATCACCACGGGCGTCATGCTCGCCATCGCCCGTATCGCCGGTGAGACGGCCCCGATCATCCTGCTGGTCTTCGGCAGCCAGCTGATCAACACGAACCCCTTCGAAGGCGCCCAGTCCTCGCTGCCGTTCTACATCTACGAGCAGTACAAGATCGGCGAGGCCGCCTCGTACGACCGCGCCTGGGCAGCGGCCCTGGTGCTGATCGCCTTCGTCATGATCCTCAACCTCGTGGCCCGCGGCATCGCCCGCTGGAAGGCCCCGAAGACCGGTCGCTGACGCGGCCATCAGCGACCTCCCGAAAGAAGCAGTGATCTCCATGGCCAAGCGCATCGACATCAGCGGCCTCAGCGCCTTCTACGGCAGCCACAAGGCCATCGAGGACATCTCGATGACCGTGGAGCCCCGCTCCGTGACGGCCTTCATCGGCCCGTCCGGCTGCGGCAAGTCCACCTTCCTGCGCACCCTGAACCGGATGCACGAGGTCACCCCCGGCGGCCGCGTCGAGGGCAAGGTGCTGCTGGACGACGAGAACCTCTACGCCTCCAACGTCGACCCGGTCACCGTGCGCCGCACGGTCGGCATGGTCTTCCAGCGCCCGAACCCCTTCCCCACCATGTCGATCTTCGACAACGTGGCGGCGGGCCTGCGGCTGAACGGCAGCTACCGCAAGAGCGAGCTGAACGACGTCGTGGAGAAGTCCCTGCGCGGCGCGAACCTCTGGAACGAGGTCAAGGACCGCCTCAACAAGCCCGGCTCCGGCCTCTCCGGCGGCCAGCAGCAGCGCCTGTGCATCGCCCGCGCCATCGCGGTCGAGCCGGACGTGCTGCTGATGGACGAGCCGTGCTCCGCGCTGGACCCGATCTCGACCCTCGCCATCGAGGACCTGATCGGCGAGCTGAAGGAGCGCTTCACGATCGTCATCGTGACGCACAACATGCAGCAGGCGGCCCGCGTCTCGGACCGCACCGCGTTCTTCAACCTCGCGGCGGTCGGCAAGCCGGGCCGTCTCATCGAGATCGACGAGACGGAGCGGATCTTCTCCAACCCGTCGGTCCAGGCCACCGAGGACTACATCTCCGGCCGCTTCGGCTGAGTCACTCCCTCATGAACGGCCTTGTGGTGCTGCATGGCGGTGCCACCGCAAGGCGAAAGGGTCCGCCCCCGCTCTCCCTGGTACGGAGAGCGGGGGCGGACCCATGTGGCAGGTGTGGGGTACGGGGGGGCGGCTCAGCCGAAGAGCAGCAGCACCGCGCCGTAGCTCAGCGCCGCGACGAGCGCCGCGGCCGGCATGGTGATGAACCAGCCGAGGATGATGTTCTTCGCGACGCCCCAGCGCACGGCGTTCACCCGCTTGGTGGCGCCGACGCCCATGATCGCGGAGGTGATGACGTGCGTCGTGGAGATCGGGGCGTGGAACAGGAACGCCGAACCGAACATGATCGACGCGCCGGTCGTCTCGGCGGCGAAGCCCTGCGGCGGGTCCAGCTCGATGATCTTCCGGCCGAGGGTCCGCATGATGCGCCAGCCGCCCGCGTACGTACCGAGCGAAAGCATCAGCGCACAGGCGATCTTGACCCAGACCGGGATCTCGTCGTTGGGGCCCTCGATGTCGGCGATGACCAGGGCCATCACCACGATGCCCATCGTCTTCTGCGCGTCCTGGAGGCCGTGGCCGAGCGCCATGCCCGCCGCCGAGACCGTCTGCGCGATCCGGAAGCCGCGCTTGGCCTTGTGCGGGTTGGCGTTCCGGAATATCCACATGATGCCGACCATCACCAGATAGCCGGCGATCAGGCCGACGAACGGGGAGATGAACATCGGGATGACGACCTTCTCCAGCACCCCGGACCAGATGACGTCCGTCCCGCCGGCCAGCGCCGCCCCGACCATGCCGCCGAAGAGGGCGTGCGAGGACGAGGAGGGGAGGCCGAAGTACCAGGTGATGAGGTTCCAGATGATCGCGCCGACCAGCGCCGCGAACAGGATGCCCATCCCCTTCTGCCCGACGGGCGTGGCGATCAGGCCTTCGCTGACGGTCTTGGCGACCCCCTGGCCCAGGAAGGCACCGGCGAGGTTCATCACCGCCGCCATCGCCAGGGCCGCACGCGGGGTCAGCGCCCGGGTGGAGACCGAGGTGGCGATGGCGTTCGCCGAGTCGTGGAAGCCGTTCGTATACGTGAAGCCGAGCGCGACACCGATGGTCACGATCAGCGCAAAGGTGTCCACGAGGTTCAGGACTCCTTGACCGCGATGGTCTCCACGGTGTTGGCGACGTGCTCGAACGCGTCAGCCGCCTCTTCCAGCACATCCACGATCTGCTTGAGCTTCAGCACCTCCATGGCGTCGTACTTGCCGTTGAAGAGCTGGGCCAGCAGCTTGCGGTGGACCTGATCGGCCTGGTTCTCCAGGCGGTTGATCTCGATCCAGTACTCGGTGAGGTTGGCCATGGTCCGCAGCCCCGGCATGGCCTCGGCGGTCAGTTCCGCCGCCCGGGCCAGCACCTCGATCTGCTGCTCGACGCCCTTGGGGAGCTCCTGGACCTGGTAGAGGACGACCAGGTCGACGGCCTCCTCCATGAAGTCCATGATGTCGTCGAGCGAGGACGCCAGCTTGTAGATGTCCTCGCGGTCGAACGGCGTGATGAAGGAGGAGTTCAGCTGGTGGAAGATCGCGTGGGTGGCATCGTCCCCCGCATGCTCCGCTGCCCGCATACGCTCCGCGATCTCGACTCGGGAGGCAGAATCCGCCCCGAGCAGTTCCATCAGGAGTTTCGAGCCCGTGACAATGTTGTCCGCAGACGCGGAGAACATGTCGTAGAAGCTCGTCTCCCTGGGGGTCAGACGAAAGCGCACGTGGGGTCCTCGGGATGCTTTGGATTCGGTCAGGCTGATGCTAGGCGCATCATCCGGCCACGGCTAACCGGCGTTCTTCAGTGTCGCCCATCGAACAGGGCGATCAGCACGGACCCCCGGTCACGTTTCGGCAGGATTCGTTACGATATACCCGGCAGGGGTATAAGACGGCCAGAGGTCAGCGGGAAGACCGCAGGACACATGAGGGCAACGGGAGGACGCGGATGACCACGACCGGGACCACAGGAGCGGAATCGGCGGGCGTGACGGCCCCGGACGCGGAGGCGGTCGCCCCTGTGGACATCGTCACCGACCACGACCGCGGCATCCACGGCTACCACCACCAGAAGGACGAGCACCTCAAACGGCTGCGCCGGATCGAGGGCCAGATCCGCGGCCTGCAGCGCATGGTCGACGAGGACGTCTACTGCATCGACATACTCACCCAGGTCTCGGCGTCCACGAAGGCGCTCCAGTCCTTCGCCCTCCAACTGCTGGAGGAGCACCTGCGCCACTGCGTCGCCGACGCGGCCGTCAAGGGCGGCGAGGAGATCGACGCGAAGGTCGAGGAGGCCACGAAGGCCATCGCCCGCCTGCTCCGCACCTGAGGCGCGGCCGGCACCCGGCGCGCCCACCGGTCGCGAGTGTCGCGGACATCACCCCCGGCGAACGGCCTGCCGGGGGACCGTCGCCCAGGACTCCGCGCTCCGGACGTCGAGCACTTCGTCGATACGGTCGGGGCTGAGGCGTTCCTCGCCCGCCGCCGACGCGGCGATCATCAGCTCGCCGCACAGCTCGATCTCGGCGAGGGCCACACAGTCCTGCGCGTTCGGAGCGCTGATCGTCACCACCTGCGTCACCTCTCTCTGCCGTATCCCGGGGCGTCATCGGCCACTGGCACACCGGCTTCCCAGCCTAGGGAGCGCGATACGCACCGCGCATGGCACGGACGGACCATTTTGAGCCCCCTCCCAACCGGCCCCACCCCCCGGCCCGACCCGGCCGGTCCCGCCTGCCCCGGCCCGGCCTGCCGGCACCGGCCCGATCCGGCCATTCCCGGCCCCGCCTGTCCCGGCTCGGCCTTCCCGGCCCATCCCGGCTCGGCTCTGCCTGTCCCGGCTCGGCCCTGCCGTGCCTGTCCCGGCTCGGCCCGGCTTCCCCGGCCGGTGAGTCCGCCCCCGCTGCCCGTCACCCTCAGCCCTGCCGGATCTCGCCGGTGTAGATGGCGTCCTCGTCCGGCAGCGTCACCGTGACCGGGAGCCCGAACCCGTACAGCAGCAGCGTCGAGACCACCGAAACCTCCGGGCCCCGGGAGTCGGAGGAGAAGGTGAAACGGTGCCGGACCTTCCGCAGCCGGCCGTCCTCGTCGAGGTACGCGTCGAACGGGACGGCGTCCTTGCTGAACCCTTTCGCCGCCGCGCCCAGGGCCCCGCGCGACTGCGGCGAGGCGGCCCGGGCGGCCCGGCCCAGGTCCGCGACGCCCCGGTAGTGATGCACCGTCACGCCGGCCAGCTCGGACTTCCCCGCGTACGTCACATCGGCCGCGCCGCGCAGGAGTTCGGCCGCCGCCATCGGGTCGGTGACCCCACCGGTGACGAGATTGCCGTCCTTGAGCGTGGTCGTGTCGATCCTGACCCACTTGTCGTCGGGCACCCCGGCGCCGCGGTTCTTCATGTACAGCGCGCCGGGCGCCAGCAGCTCGGTGATCGGCCGGTGGTCGTCCGCACCCGCGGCGTCCTTGCCGGCGGCGTCCTGGGGCAGCACCACCTTGAGCCGCCCCATCTGCCTGCGGAAGTCATACGCGCCCTGCCCCCGGATCGTCACCCGCGTCCCGCCGGCCGCCGTCTCCATCGACGTACGGGTCTCCGCACCGCCCGCCCGGACGAGGACGTCGGCCGCCTGACCGAGCAGATCGAGCGGCCGGTCGGCGGAAACGGAGCGCTGCCCGGAGCCGTCGTCCGCGCCGCTTCCCTCGTCCCCGCCGAAGCACCCGGCGGTGACCGCGATCACCCCGGCCACGGCCAGGGCGCGGGCAGCACGGGCCCCGCATCCGTCCCTGTACTGCTGCACCACCATCGCCTGCCAACCCCCAACGACTACCGCCCGGCCGAGCCCTCACCCGCCCCGCATAACGACCGCCGCCGCCCCCCGTCACGCCGCCCCGGCGCGTCCCGTCCCGGAAGCACGGGCCAGTTCCGCGGACTGCGGGCTCGTTCCGCGGGCGGAGGCCTGTTCAGCAGAGAGCGGGCCTCCTTCCGCGGGCCGGGGCCCGGGCTCGGCACCCCGTTCGCCGGCTGCGGCCAGTACCGTGGTCGGGTGCAAGAGGATCCCCCCGCCCCGGCCCGCACCACCGCCGCCCCGCGCACCCCCGTCCGGAC
>NTHE01000010.1 GCA_002551355.1 Streptomyces sp. man185
GCCGCGGCCCGGCGCATGTGGACGCGGCAGCCCCGCGCCTCGGTGCTGCTGCCGGCCGGCCGGGCCTTCGACGCGCTGGAGGTCCCCGAGTCCGCGGGCTTCCTGGCGCTGGCCCGGATGGAGCGGATGGACCTGACCCTCGGCCCGGTCACCCGCACCCCCGACCGCCGGATGCTGTTCTTCGTGCTGCCCGGGGCCGCCGCCAAGGCCGCCGAGCTGGTGCGGGCGCTCGGCTGGAACGCCGAGGCGATCGATCTGACCGGCCGCGGCGAGGGCCACTACATCGCCGCCCCGCCCACCCGGGTCGGCGGCCGGGGCGCCGTCCAGTGGGCCCGCAGGCCCACCCACGCCAACCGCTGGCTGCCCGATGTGGACGAGCTGATCAGCCCGTTGGCGTACGCCTGCGCCCGGGAGGCGGCCGACGCCCGCGCCCGGGCCTCGTAGGACGCCGGAGGCCTTCGCCGGACGCCTTTCGTAGGGTGGTCCCCACCACGTGGGGATATCGAGAGGCTGTGCCATGCCGGACCGGGCAGATGTGCGTACGGAGACAGACGCGGCGGCGGGCGGTGCGCGGGAGGCGCGACCCGCCGTCCGCGTACAGGGGTTGTGGAAGCGGTTCGGTGAGCAGGTCGCCGTCGCCGGGATCGATCTGGAGCTGCCCGCGGGGAAGTTCATCGGCCTGGTCGGACCCAACGGGGCGGGCAAGACGACGACGCTCTCGATGGTCACCGGGCTGCTGCGGCCCGACATGGGGAAGATCGAGGTCGCGGGCCACGACGTATGGACGGATCCGGTCGAGGTGAAGTCCCGGATCGGGGTGCTGCCGGAGGGGCTGCGGCTGTTCGAGCGGCTCTCGGGTCGTGAACTGCTCGCCTACAACGGCCGGTTGCGCGGGCTGCCCGGCGACGAGGTGGACAAGCGGGCCTCGCAGTTGCTGGACGTGCTGGATCTCGCCGGCTCGCAGCACAAGCTGGTCGTCGACTACTCGACCGGCATGCGGAAGAAGATCGGACTCGCGGCCGCCCTCCTCCACAATCCTGAAGTGCTGTTCCTGGACGAGCCGTTCGAGGGCGTCGACCCGGTGTCGGCGCAGACCATCCGCGGGGTGCTGGAGCGCTACACCCGGTCCGGGGCGACCGTGGTCTTCTCCAGCCATGTGATGGAGCTGGTCGAGTCGCTGTGCGACTGGGTCGCCGTGATGGCGGCGGGCCGGATCAAGGCGCAGGGCACGCTGGCCGAGGTGCGCGGCGACGCGGCATCCCTGCAGAGCGCCTTCCTCGAACTGGTCGGCGCGGGCGGCCGGGACACCGGCGACTCCCTCGACTGGCTGGGCGGCGCCCGATGAG
Organism: Streptomyces sp. man185; assembly: GCA_002551355.1. GTDB lineage: Bacteria > Actinomycetota > Actinomycetes > Streptomycetales > Streptomycetaceae > Streptomyces. Next base: position 1,347 of record NTHE01000010.1, read on the forward strand.
CGTGCTGGACTCCCCGGTCACCGCCACCGCCCCGGCCGCGCCGACGACGGGCCTCACCCCGATCTTCGTCCGGCTCAAGCTGACGCTGCTGCGCAACGGGCTGCGGCAGTCCTCCGGGCGCAAGGCGGCGTTCATCGCCTCCCTCGTCTTCACCCTGCTGCTCGCCGCGGGCCAGGTGCTCGGCCTGGTGCTGCTGCGCGGCAACGAGCACGCGGGCACCGTCGTGGTGCTGCTCACGGGGGTCGTGGCGCTCGGCTGGGCGGTGCTGCCGCTGTTCTTCCCGAGCGGTGACGACACCCTCGACCCGACCCGGCTGGTGATGCTGCCGCTGCGGCCGAAGCCGTTGATCCGGGCCCTGTTGGTGTCCTCGATGATCGGCATCGGCCCGCTGTTCACCCTGTGCCTGGTGGTCGGCTCGGTCCTCGCGCTGGCGCACGGGGCCGCGGGCGTGGTGTTCGCGGCGCTCGCGGTCCCGCTGACGATGCTGCTGTGCGTGGCTCTGTCCCGGGCGGTGGCCACGGCGAACGTACGGCTGCTGAACTCCCGCAAGGGCCGCGACCTCGCGGTGCTCAGCGGGCTGGTGATCGCGGTGGGCATCCAGTTCGTCAACTTCGGCGCGCAGCGGCTCGGCCAGGCCGGCGGGCTCTCCACGCTGGACCCGGCGGCGGACGTGGTGCGCTGGCTGCCCGGCGCCTCCGCCGTGGCGGCGGTGGACGCGGCATCGGACGGTTCGTACGGGGTCGCCGTCCTCCAGTTGCTGATCACGGTCGGCGCCCTGGTGGCGCTGATGTGGATGTGGCAGCGAAGCCTGGTGAAGCTGATGACCGCGCCGGACGGTTCGACCCTGGCGGCGGCGGAGCCGACCCGCGAGAAGTCCGGCCGGGGCGGTCTTTCGGCGCTGCTGCCGGAGGGCCGTACGGCGACGGTGATGCAGCGCAGCCTGCGGTACGTGGCCCGGGACCCGAAGACCAAGGCGGCCTGGGTGACGGCGCTGGCGGTCGGGGCGATCGTGCCGCTGCTCAACGCGGTCCAGGGCACCGGCTCGGTCTACTTCGCGTGCTTCGCCGCCGGGATGCTCGGCATGCAGATGTACAACCAGTTCGGCCAGGACACCTCGGCCTTCTGGATGGTGGCGCTGACGATCTCCTCGCCCCGGGACGCGTACGTCGAACTGCGGGCGCGGGCACTGGTCCTGCTGCTGCTCACCCTGCCGTTCACGCTGCTGGTGTGCGGGGTGACGGCGGCGATGATCGGTGACTGGCAGTCGCTGCCGGGGGCGATGGGCCTGTCCTTCGCGCTGCTGGGATCGATGCTGGCGACGGGGGCGGTGGCCTCGGCGCTGTTCCCGTACTCGATTCCGCAGGAGGGCGCGTTCAAGAACGTGGTGCCGGGGCAGGGCGGTCTGGCCTGGATCTCGATCCTCGGCGGCATGCTGGCCGCCGCGCTGCTGTCCGCGCCGGTGATCGTGCCGACCGTCTGGATGCACGTCACGGACCACCACGACGCGCTGTGGCTCATGGTGCCGGGCGGGCTCGTGTACGGGGCGCTCATCGGGTGGGTGGGACTGCGGATCGCCGCCGGACGCACGGCGAACCGGCTGCCGGAGATCCTGGCGGCGGTCAGCAAGGGCTGAGCCACAGCCCTCGCAGGGGGCTACGGGGAGACCGGTTCGCGGTCGTCGCGGTTGTCCTCCGCGAGTTGTTCCAGGAACGGCTCCACCGCGGCCCGCCAGCCCTCCGGCTGGTCGTAGTGGACGAGGTGGCCCGCGTCCGCCACTTCCGCGTACTGCCCGCGCGGGAGGACGCGGACCATCTCCTGGGCCTCGGCGCGGCCCAGCTCCCCGTCGAGGCCGCGCAGCACCAGCGCGGGGCACTGGACCTGGGCCAGCTCCTCCCAGTGGGCGTCGAAGACCCAGGTGGCGCGGGAGCGGAGCATCTGGGTGCGGGAGAAGACCGGGCGCCAGCCGTCCTCGCACTCGGCCATCACCTCGGCGTAGAACTCGCCGCGCGCGGGGTTCGGCCGCTCCACCCAGGGGTCGTCCTCGCCGAACCACTTCCGTACGTCGGCGAGGGTGGCGAAGGGCAGCGGCCAGGAGTCGAACCAGTCGCTCCACTCACGCTGGGAGGCCGCCCCGAGGGCGGAGGCCCGCATGTCGCAGACGACGAGGGCGCGGACGAGGTCGGGGCGCTTGGCGGCGAGCTGCCAGCCGGTGAGCGCTCCCATGGCGTGGCCGACGACGGTGACCGGGCCGAGCCCGAGCTGTTCGATCGCGGCCTCGGCGTCGGAGACGTAGGCGTCGCGGGTGTACGGGCCGTCGGCGGGCTTGTCGCTGCGGCCGTGGCCGCGCTGATCGAGGCCGACCGCGCGGTGCCGTTCGGTGAGCCAGCGGGCGGTCGGGGCCCAGTGCGAGGCCCGGCCCATCAGCCCGTGCAGCAGTAAGACCCCGGGAGCGCCGTTCGCCTCCGCACGCTCCTTGGGCGGGTCGGCGAACTCCCATGCCGCGAGGCGTACGCCGTCGGTTCCGGTTACGTCGATGCGCCGCACCATAGTCCTGGCACCCCCTTCTGGTCCTCGATCACCGTGTGGTCGCGCCGCCAGGCTATCGAACTTGTATTCGAAAACGGGGTTCCGCCACCCAACACCCCACGTTCGAGTGACACCCGTCAAGGATTGATGCCGGCCGGCCTGGGGAGATCTTCAGCGGGAGGCGGGCCGCTCGGGGACAGGGGCCCGCGGGAGATGACCTTGAGAGCTCGGGGCTCCGGGTCAGCACAGGGGAGGAACGGCCCCGGCGCCTTCGGACGCCGGGGCCGCCCCCTGTCCGGGGACGGCCGCCGACGGACTCGACAACGATGGCAAGCGGCGGCGCCAGGCGCCTCGCACCAGCCGGGACCAGGGCGTTTCGAAGCGCGACGGGCACCGTGCGGTGCGCGTGACGGTACGACGGGCGCATTCCCTGCTCCCTCCCCGACCGTGCCGGCCGTGGCCGGCCGACACCCTCAGGTCCTCTGCCTGGCCTCAGCCTGGCACGCGACGCGTCCGGCCGCTGCGATTCCGGACGGAAATCGGCAAGCGCACATCACGGTTGTGTTGCCGTGGCCGGCGCGGGGCCGGCCACCGTGTCAGCGCTTGGCGACGAACACGTGCGAGGCGACCTCGGAGTCGAGCTCCGCGGCCTCCCCGCTGGAGCCGACCAGCACCCCGCCGGGCGACTCGGTCACGCTCACGACGGACCCGGGCTGCACCCCGGCCCTGCGCAGCGTGTACATCAGCTGGGCGTCGGTCTGGATCGGCTCCCCGATCCGCCGCACCACCACGGTCTTGCCCTCGGCGCCCGGATCCAGCTCGGCCAGGCTCACCATGGAGGCGTCCAGGAACGACTCGGCCCCGGCCTTCTCGCCCAGCTCCTCCAGGCCCGGGATGGGATTCCCGTACGGCGACTCCGTCGGGTGGCGCAGCAGCTCCAGCACCCGCCGCTCCACCGCCTCGCTCATCACGTGCTCCCAGCGGCAGGCCTCGGCGTGGACCTGCTCCCACTCCAGGCCGATCACGTCCACGAGCAGACACTCGGCGAGCCGGTGCTTGCGCATGACGCGGGTGGCGAGGCGACGGCCCTCCTCGGTCAGCTCCAGGTGGCGGTCCCCCGCGACCTGGACCAGTCCGTCGCGCTCCATGCGGGCCACCGTCTGGCTGACGGTCGGACCGCTCTGGTCCAGCCGTTCGGCGATGCGGGCGCGCATGGGGACCACGCCTTCCTCTTCCAGTTCGAGGATGGTGCGGAGATACATCTCCGTGGTGTCGATCAGTCCGGACATACGTGCCCCTCGATGCTGTGACTAGAAAACGTCGTGCGATGGCCCTGCACCAATTCTGACGCATAGCGCCGACAACCGTGCCGCCCCGGTGGAAGACCGGTGGAAGAGCATGCGCGCGGGGGCGCCGGGCGGTATTGACAGTCCACTGGTCCAGACCGCAACGTGATCGGCGGCACGGGCATTCCCGAGCCGCCGAACGCGCTGCGCACCACCCGTTCCACCCCCGCCCCACACCCGTCGAGAAGGGCTCTCCCCGATGAGCGACAGCAAGCTGGCCGGTCAGTTCTTCGATGCGGCGATCGGCCTGCTGACACGGGTGCGGGACGAGGAGGCGGACAGCATCGCCGCCGCCGGCGCCGCCGTCGCGGACACCGTCGAGGCGGGCGGGCGGCTCTTCGCCTTCGGCGCAGGCCACTCCTCGCTGGCCGCCCAGGACGTCGTCTACCGCGCGGGCGGCCTCGCCCTGATGAACCTGCTCACCGTGCCCGGCGTGGTCGGCGTGGACGTCATGCCCGCCACGCTCGGCTCGGCGCTGGAGCGGGTGGACGGGCTCGCCTCGGCCGTCCTGGACTCCAGCCCCGCCACCGCCGGGGACCTGCTGGTGATCGTCTCGCTGTCCGGGCGCAACGCCCTGCCGGTCGAGATGGCGCAGAACGCGCGCGCCCTCGGGCTGAAGGTCATCGGCGTCACCTCGGTCGCGTACGCGGAGAACACCCGCTCCCGGCACGCCTCGGGCGGCTTCCTGCGGGACCACTGCGACATCGTCCTGGACAGCAAGATCGCGATCGGCGACGCGGAGCTGACGGCCGCCGGTGTCGAGGCCCCGTTCGCCCCCGCCTCGACCGTGGTGACCAGCGCGATCATGCAGGCGATGCTGGCGGCCGCCGTCGAGCGGCTGGTGGCCCGGGGCGTCGAGCCGCCGATGCTGCGCTCGGGGAACGTCGACGGCGGCCACGAGTGGAACGGCCGGGTCATGACGGAGTACCGGGACCGGATCTTCTACCGGCACTGAGCGGGCACCTCCGGCGGGGGCGGCTACCGCCACTGGGCGGGCACCTGGGCGAGCACCTGGGCGAGCACCTCCGGCAGGCGCGGCTACCGCCACTCGGCCCGAGGCGCCGGGAGGCGCGTGGGAAGGGTGACCCGGGCCGTCAGGCCGCCGCCCGGGTTGGCCCGCGCGGCAACGTCCCCGCCGTGCGCCCGCGCCACCGAGGCCACGATGGAGAGCCCGAGGCCCGCGCCCTCGCCCGGTGCGTGGCGGCGGGCCCGCGCCCGGCGGAACGGCTCGAACAGCAGCGGCACGGTCGCCGGGGCCACCTCGGGCCCGGTGTTGGCGACCTCCAGGCCCTCCGGCCCCACCCGGACCCGTACGGTCCCGCCGGGGTGGTTGTGGCGCAGCGCGTTGGCGACCAGGTTGTGCACGAGGTGGTCGAGCAGGACCGCATCGCCCTCGACCGTCACCGGCCGGGCCGTCACCTCCACGGTGATGTCCCGCTCCTCCGCCTCGGCCGCCAGCGCCTCGGTGACCGTGGCGGTGGTCTCGTCCAGCGCGACCCGCTCCCGCCGCCGCAGCCCCTCGTCGGAGACCGCGAGGAGCAGCAGCCCCTCGATGAGCCGCTCGCTGTCGGCCGCGGTGTCGATGAGCTTGTCCCGGATCCAGGCGACCTTCTCGGGCGGCGGGTCGTCGGCGAGCCCGATCTCGGCGGCGGCCCGCTGCACGGCGAGCGGGGTGCGCAGCTCGTGGGCGGCGTTGGCGGCGAACCGCTGCCGGGCGGCGACGAGCTGCTCGATCCGGTCGAGCATCCCGTCGAAGGTGTCGGCCAGCTCCTTGAGCTCACCGGGCGGGGCCTTCAGCGCGAGGCGTTCGTGCAGGTTGGAGCCGGAGAGCCGGCGGGCCCGGGCGGTGATGACGCCGACCGGCCGCAGCACCCTGCCCGCCATCCACCAGGCGAGGGCCACGGAGAGCGCGGAGTAGACGGCGAGGGAGACCCCGGAGACGGTGAGGAGCTGGCTGAGGGCCGCGTCGCCGGCCGCGGTGCTGACCTTCTGAGCGACGGCGTACTGGCCGGGCTCCATGACAGCGGTCTGCGCCCAGTCCGAGGTGGGGAGGGCGGGTGCCGGGACGGAGCCGACGTCCATCCGGGCCGTGGGGACGGCCGGGGCGACGGCCGTGACGATCCCGGCGTACACGCCTTCGCTGACCAGCAGATAGACGATGGCCAGGAGCAGGACGCCGGCCATGACCAGCAGTCCGCCGTACAGCGCGGCGAGGCGGGTGCGCTCACTGTTCACCGGGCGTTCCCCGTTTCCGGCGCGGGGCGCTCCCCGATGCGGTAGCCGGCTCCCGGGACGGTCTCGATCACCGGGGGCGCGCCGAGTTTGGCGCGGAGCTTGGAGAGGGTGACGCGGACCGCGTTGGTGCGGTAGCTGGTGTCCTGCTCCCACACCTCCTCGATCAGGTCGTCGCCGCTGACGACGGCGCCCTCGGCCCGCAGCAGGGTTTCCAGCACGGCGAACTCCTTGCGGGAGAGGGAGAGGAAGCGGCCGTCGCGGCAGACCTGGCGGCGGGCGGTGTCGAGTCTCAGTCCGGCCCGTTCCAGGACGGGCGGCAGGGCGGGTCGGGCGCGGCGGCTCAGCGCGAGAACCCGGGCGAGGAGTTCGTCGTACGCGAACGGCTTGGTCAGGTAGTCGTCGGCGCCGAGACCGAGGCCGGCCACCCGGTCCCTTACGGTCCCCGCGGCGGTGAGCATCAGGATCCGGGTGAGCAGCCGCATCGCGACGACCCTCCGGCACACCTCGTCGCCGTGCAGCCCCGGCAGATCGCGGTCGAGGATCATCACGTCGTACGCGCCGAACCGCAGCCGCTCCAGCGCCGCCGCGCCGTCGGGGGCGATGTCCACGGCCACGGCGTCGCGGCGCAGTCCCTCGGCGATCATCTCCGCCAGGAATTCCTCGTCCTCCACCACCAGCACGCGCATGGGCCCTGTGTACCCGAAAGCGATGTTTCGCCGGTGTAAGCATCCGGGCCGACAGAAACGAGACCGCGTCCTCGCGCACGCTCGGGCCGTTCGTACCGGCCTGTCAGCAACCGACGAGGAGCCCCCATGAACCAGACCCTTTCCGGCCGGACCGCCGCGCGCTCGCGCGGGCGTTCCCTCGCCGCGGCCTGCGCGCTCGCCGCCGCCCTCGCCCTGGCCGCCACCGCGTGCTCGGGCGACGGCGGCGGGACGGAGGACGGCGGATCGGCGTCCGACACCAAGAAGACGGAGGAGGACCAGGCGCTGGAGCACCGCAAGTGTCTGCGCGACCAGGGCCTGGACATCCCCGAGCCGAAGCCGGGCGAGAACGGCATGGGCGTGACCATCGACGGCGGCTCGATGGGCAAGGAGAAGATGGAGAAGGCGTTCAAGGCGTGCGAGGACAAGGCGGTCGGCGGCGGGCCCAAGGAGCTGACGCAGGCGGAGAAGGACAAGATGGTCGCCTTCGCCCGGTGCATGCGCAAGAACGGCTTCGACATGCCCGACCCGAAGTTCGACGGCGGGGCGATGCAGGCGGCGCCCGCGCTGAAGCAGAAGGACATGAAGAAGTTCGAGAAGGCCAACAAGGCGTGCGAAAGCGTCGGCCGATGAGGCGCGGACGGGCCGTGGCGGCGGCGGTGGCGGTGCTCGCCGTGGCGGCCGGCTCCCTCGCCCTCACCCAGCTCGGGTCCGGCGAGGAGACCGGCGGGGCGAAGAACACCGGGCTGCCCCCGGCCACCGCCCCGGTCGAGCGCGGGGACCTGCGCGACAGCGCCCAGGCCGACGGAACGCTCGGCTACGACAAGGAGCGCAAGGTCAACGCGGGCGCGCCGGGCACCATGACCTGGACACCGCGCACCGGCTCGACCGTGGAGCGGAACGAGCGGCTGTACGAGATCGACGGCCGGCCGGTCCGTCTGATGTACGGCTCCGGGCCGATGTACCGGACGCTGAAGCCGGGCGACGAGGGCCGGGACGTGGAGCAGTTGGAACGCAATCTCGCGGAGCTGGGCTACACGGGCTTCACCCCGGACGCGGAGTACACCGAGCTGACCGCGGCGGCCGTCAAGCGCTGGCAGAAGTCCCACGGCGTGAAGCAGACGGGGAAGGTCGGGCCGGGGGACGTCGCGTTCGCCCCGGGGAAGGTCCGGATCAGGAGCATCGGCGCGGGCGTGGGCGAACAGGCCCAGCCGGGCGCCCCGGTCCTGGTCACCACCGGTTCCGAGCGCATCGTCACCTTCCGGCTGGACGTCGCGGAGAGCCAGTTGGCGAAGGCGGGCACGAAGGTCGAGGTGGAGCTGCCGGACGGCACCACCGCGCCCGGGAAGGTCTCATCGGTGGGCCGCACCGCGAAGCCCGGCGACGACCCGCAGGACGACAGCCCCAAGGTGACGCTGACCGTTTCGTTCGACGACCCGGACGAAGTCGGCGGCTTCGACCAGTCGCCGGTGACGGTGAACCTGACGGGCGAGACCAGGAAGGACGTCCTGACCGTCCCGGTGAACGCGCTGCTCGCCCTGCCCGGCGGCGGCTTCGGCCTCCAGGTCGTCCGGGGCGGCACGGCCCGTGAGGTGAAGGTCGAGCTCGGCATGTTCGCCGAGGGCCGGGTCGAGGTGTCCGGCGGGGGTCTGCGCGAGGGCATGAAGGTCGGGGTGCCGAAGATATGAGCACCGGCACCGCCACCGGCCCGGCGCCCAGCCCCCGTACGGTCGTCGCCCTCACCGGCGTCACCAAGGAGTACCCGGGCCCGGTCGCCGCGCTGCGCGGGGTGGACCTCACGGTCGAGGAGGGCGAACTCCTCGGCATCGTGGGCCCGTCGGGCTCCGGCAAGTCCACGCTGCTGCACATCATCGGCACCCTGGACCGCCCCACCGCGGGCTCCGTCCACATCGCGGGCCACGACGTGGCGGCGCTCTCGGACCGCAGGCTCTCCGCGCTGCGGGCCCAGCACGTGGGCTTCGTCTTCCAGGCGTTCCACCTGGTGCCGGGCGTCAGCGCCCGCGACAACGTGGCGGAGGGACTGCTCTACTCGGGCCTCCCCCGCTCGGTACGCCGCCGCAGGGCGGCCGAGGCCCTGGAGCGGGTCGGCCTCGCGGACCGCCTCGACCACAAGCCGCACCAGCTGTCCGGCGGCCAGAAGCAGCGGGTCGCCATCGCCCGGGCCGTCGTCGGCGCGCCCGCGCTGCTGCTGGCCGACGAGCCGACCGGGGCGCTCGACTCGGCGTCGGGGGAGGCGGTGATGCGGCTGCTGCGCGACCTCAACCGGGAGGGGGCCACGATCGCGGTGATCACGCACGACACGGAGATCGCGGCTCGGTTGCCGCGCGAGGTGCGGATCCGGGACGGCCAGGTGGTCGCGGACGTGACCCACGGAGTCGCCGTGACGACGGGAGCGGAGCTGTGAGCGCCCCGCGCGGCCGGGGACGGGACCGGCTGAAAGCGGCCCGCCTGAGCCCCCGGGACGTGGCCCACGTCGGCTCGTCCGGTCTGCGCAGCCGCCCGATGCGGGTGGTGCTCTCGGCCCTGGGCATCGCCATCGGCATCGCCACGATGATCTCGGTGGTCGGCATCTCCGCCTCCAGCCAGGCGCAACTCCTGCGCGAGCTGGACAAGTTGGGCACCAACCTCCTCGTCGCATCCCCCGGTGAGTCGATGTTCGCCGGGGAGGACGTGAAGCTGCCCGAGGAATCGGTCGGGATGGTGGGCCGGATCAAGGGCGTGCGGGACGTCGGCGCGACGGCCGATCTGGACGCGACCGTACGGCGCAACGAGAAGGTCGACGAGGACGACACGGGCGGGATCGCGGTCAGGGCGACGACGGCCGACCTGCTGCGCGTCCTGCGCGGCGAGGTCAGCAGCGGCAGCTGGCTGAACGCGGCGACCGGCCGCTACCCCTCCGTCGTCCTCGGCCATGTCTCCGCCGAACGCCTCGGCGTCACGAAGCCGGGCGAGCAAGTATGGCTGGGCGACCGCTACTTCACCGTCACCGGCATCCTCGCCCCGCTCCCCCTCGCCCCGGAGATCGAGCGTTCCGCCCTGGTCGGCTGGGAGGGCGCGAAGCGCCTGCTGGACTTCGACGGCCACCCGACGTCGGTGTACGAGCGCTCGACGGACGCGGCGGTCGGGGACGTACGCAAGGTGATGGCGGCGACGATCGACCCGCAGAACCCGCAGAACGTGAAGGTCACCGACCCGTCGTCGGCGCTCCGTGCGAAGGCGGCGACCGAGGGAGCGTTCAGCAGCCTGCTGCTGGGCCTCGGCGGCATCGCCCTGCTCGTCGGGGGCGTCGGGGTCGCCAACACCATGATCATCTCGGTGCTCGAGCGGCGGTACGAGATCGGCCTGCGCCGCTCGCTGGGCGCGACCCGGGGCCAGATCCGGATCCAGTTCGTCACGGAGTCGCTGATGCTGTCGGGCCTCGGCGGCCTGGCGGGCGTGGCCCTGGGCGCGGCGGCGACGGGGGTGTACGCGCACTCCGGCGGGCTGCCATGGGTGGTCCCGCTGTGGGCGGTCGGCGGCGGCTTCGGCGCGACGCTGGCGATCGGCACGGTGGCGGGCCTGTACCCGGCGGTCCGGGCGTCCCGGCTCTCCCCGACCCTGGCGCTGCACGCGGCGTGAAGGGGGCCGGGGGAACCCCGGGGGGGCGGAGCCCCGGGGCTCCTACGGGCTGTCCGCCGCCCCGGTCACCTGGGCCAGGTCGACCGCCCCCGCGACCCGGGCCGCGACCGTCTCCGCGTACGCCGCGTCACTGCGCTCGAACGCGGCCCGGTGCGCGGCGCGGAGGAACGTCAGCACGCCCAGCGTCCGGCCCCGGCTCCGGAGCACCGCGCAGAGCGCGTGCGCCGCGTCCCGGGGCCAGCGGCGCTCCCCGGCCCAGGCGGCCGGATCGGCGGCCCGGGCGGCCGCGCTCGTCCGGACGGTTCCGGTGCGCTCGACGGACTGGAGAGCGGGGTGCCCGGGACCGTAACGGGCCGGGATGGAGCCCCCCGCGACCGGCAGGCACGGGCCGGGCGCGTCGAGGGGCGTGGCCGCCGTACGCACCAGGCGCTCGCCCGCCACCAGATCGACCAGGACGTGGTCGGCGAACCCGGCGAGCGCGAAGTCCAGCAGGGAGGTCGCCGCCTCCATCGGGTCCTCGCACTCGGAGGCCGCCCGGGCGGCCCGGTGCAGCTGGCTCGTCCGGAACCGCAGCCGGTCGGCCTCCTGCTCGGCGAGCTTGGCGGCGGTGACGTCCTGGAACAGCCACCCCACCCCGAGCGGAACCGGCTCCTCCGTCAGCGGCGAGGCCAACCGCAGGAACCCGCTGCGCCAGCACCGGCGGCGTTCGCCCTCCGCCGTCCGCAGCGTCACCCACAGCTCGGCCGGGGCGCTCGGGGCCCCTTCGGCGAGCACATGGTGCAGGGCCGCCTCCAGCTCCTCGACGCCCTGGACGACCAGCTCGCCGAGCGGGCGGCCGAGCAGGCCGGTGCGGGCCCCGCCGAGCGCGCGGGAGGCGTAGGCGTTGACGACCGTCGGGCGCAGGTCGACGTCGACGAGGACCACGCCCCAGGACGCGTCCTCCAGCAGCGCCTCGCTCAGCGCGATGGCCCGCTCCAGGTCGATCTGCGCGTGCACCTCGCTGAACGCGCAGTAGACCCCGGCCGGCTGTCCGTCCGCGCCGCGCACCCCGGCGGACTGGGTCCGCACCAGCACCCGGCCGCCGTCCTTGCGCAGCAGCGCGAACTCGTGCACCTGCCGCCCCGGCGCGTCCATGGCCGACATCAGCCGCGCCCGCACCTCGTCCGCGTCGGCCCGCCGCACCGCCCAGCCGGCGAAGCCGCTCCGGCCGACGGCCTCGTCCGCCGACCAGCCGAGGACGCGTTCGGCCTCGCGGTTCCAGTGGGTGACCGTGCCGGCCGCGTCGAACGCGCAGAGCGCGGCGTCCATGCCGTCGAGCAGCGCCGCAAGGAGTTCGGACCCGGCGGGCGCACCGGGGATCGCGTCCTCGCCGGCCCGGCCCCCGGGGTCCACGGAGAGCCCCGGGGGCCCGCCGCCGGAATCCTCGTCCGGTCCGAGCTCGTCGGTGGTCCCGCTGCTCCTGGAAGCACCCACTCCGCACCCCCCGCAGAACGTGTCGGCCGTTTCCCCACGCGTCGCCGCGTGTATTGCTGCACGTCAGACCATTCAACTCGAACGTGACCCAGCACACATCCACTTCACCCAAATCTTTGACCCGGCCCGGCGAATAAATCGGTTGAACCGCGATCCGGGGCGCTCGTAGGCTGTGGAGCACACAGGAAAGGAGGTGTTCCGGAAGTGATTTCTCTTCGGACTCGTGAGGTGGCTGCGGGCTGACGCCCGTCATCGCACTCTTTTGCAGTGCAGGCCGGTCGCCGGCCAATCCCAAGCAGTCACCGACCCGCAGGCTCGCCGGTAAGTCCGGCCGGCTCCTCCGTGCACGGAGGAACCAGAGCCTGCGGGTTTCTGCGTTGTACGGGTGCTGGGCTACGGCTTCACGGGCAGAGCCGCTCCACCCGCCACGTCCTGCCAAACGCTTCTTCGCCCTCCCTGACGTACCGCAGCCGGTCGTGCAGCCGGTTCTCGTGCCCCTGCCAGAACTCGATCGTCTCGGGCGCCACCCGGAAGCCGCCCCAGTGCGGCGGGACCGGGACCTTCTCGCCCTCGGGGTAGCGGGCGGCCAGTTCCTCGTACCGGGCGATCAGCTCCTCGCGGGAGCCGACGACGCTGGACTGGGCGCTGGCCCACGCGCCGAGCTGGGAGCCGTGCGGGCGGGTGCGGAAGTAGCCCACGGTCTCCTCCCGGGAGGTACGGGAGGCGGTGCCGGTGACGATGACCTGGCGGGCCATCGGGTGCCAGGGAAAGAGGAGCGAGACGTAGGGGTTCGCGGCCAGCTCGCGGCCCTTGCGCGAGTCGTAGTTCGTGAAGAAGACGAAGCCGCGGTCGTCGTACTGCTTGAGCAGCACCGTGCGCGCGGACGGGCGGCCGTCCGGGTCGGCGGTGGAGACGATCATCGCGTTGGGCTCGTGCAGCACCCCGCCGACGGCGACCTGGCGGAACCAGCGGGCGAACTGCTCCATCGGGTCGTCGCTGAGGTCGCGCTCGGTGAAGTCCTCGGAGCGGTACTGCTCACGCATGGCGGCCGGGTCGAGGGGCGAAGTCGCCCGGGGATCCCGCTGGCCCGGTGCGGGCACAGCGTGATCCGGATGCGGCACGGAGTGATCTGATGGAGTCACGGGCCCATCCTGCCGCAGCGGCCGAGTGTGCCCGGCGCTGAGGGGCCGTAACCACGCGCCGTCGAAATGGGCTCCTGTGCCGGATGTCACGCTTCCCCGCATCGGAGGAACCCGCCAATATCTTGGGGCAGGCCGCTGTGGCCTCCGCACAGCCCAGCAAGCCGCGCACCGCCCGCCGAATTGAGGGAGCCGCCTGATGTCCGACTTCGTACCCGGTCTTGAGGGAGTCGTCGCGTTCGAAACGGAGATCGCCGAACCGGACAAGGAAGGCGGTTCGCTGCGCTACCGCGGGGTCGACATCGAGGATCTGGTCGGTCACGTCTCCTTCGGCAACGTCTGGGGCCTGCTGGTGGACGGGGCGTTCAACCCCGGCCTGCCGCCCGCCGAACCGTTCCCGATCCCCGTGCACTCGGGTGACATCCGGGTCGACGTGCAGTCCGCGCTCGCGATGCTCGCCCCCGTCTGGGGCCTGAAGCCGCTGCTGGACATCGACGAGGCGACCGCTCGCGACGACCTGGCGCGGGCGGCCGTGATGGCACTGTCGTACGTCGCCCAGTCGGCACGCGGTCAGGGACGGCCGATGGTGCCCCAGAGCGAGATCGACAAGGCCCACTCGGTGGTCGAGCGCTTCATGATCCGCTGGCGCGGCGAGCCGGACCCCAAGCACGTGAAGGCGGTCGACGCGTACTGGACGTCGGCGGCGGAGCACGGCATGAACGCCTCCACGTTCACGGCCCGGGTCATCGCCTCGACGGGTGCGGACGTCGCGGCCGCCCTGTCCGGCGCGGTGGGCGCGATGTCGGGCCCGCTGCACGGCGGCGCCCCGTCCCGGGTCCTCGGCATGATCGAGGAGATCGAGCGTACGGGCGACGCGTCGGCGTACGTGAAGCAGGCGCTGGACCGGGGCGAGCGGCTGATGGGCTTCGGCCACCGCGTCTACCGCGCCGAGGACCCGCGCGCCCGCGTCCTGCGCCGCACGGCCCGCGAGCTGGCCGCGCCGCGCTTCGAGGTGGCGGAGGCACTGGAGAAGGCGGCGCTGGAGGAGCTGCACAACCGCCGCCCGGACCGGGTCCTGGCGACGAACGTGGAGTTCTGGGCGGCGATCGTGCTGGACTTCGCGGAGGTCCCGGCGCACATGTTCACGTCGATGTTCACGTGTGCCCGTACGGCCGGCTGGTCGGCGCACATCCTGGAGCAGAAGCGCACGGGCCGCCTGGTGCGCCCGTCGGCGACGTACGTGGGCCCGGGGACGCGGAACCCGCGCGAGATCGAGGGGTACGAGCACATCGTGCGGTGAGCCGGGCCCGGGGGCCGGTCGGGTCCGGAGCCTCCCTGGTTGGTGAACGCGTCGGTACGGGGTAGGCGTACCGGCACGTTTCCGGCGCATTCCTGGCGCACTCCCGGCATGAGGAGGCACACCATGACCACGCCCCGCCCGTCCCTGACCCTGTCCAGCACGGTGCTCGACGCCCCGGACGCGGCGGAGCTGGCGGGCTTCTACCGCCGGCTCCTGGGGTGGGAGCCCGTGCAGGAGGAGCCCGGCTGGGTGAAGCTCCTTCCACCCGGCGGCGGCCCCGGCCTGGGCTTCCAGACCGCGAAGCCGTACGTGCCCCCGGTCTGGCCCGCCGCCCTCGGCGACCAGCTGATGATGCTGCACCTGGACTTCGAGGTGGCGGACCTGGAGACGGCCGTGGCCCACGCGGTCGCGGAGGGCGCGACGCCCGCGGAGTTCCAGCCGCAGCACGACGTACGGGTGCTGTTCGACCCGGCGGGCCACCCGTTCTGCCTGTTTGTGACCGACCAGGTCCCGGGCGAGCCCCCGGCGATCAGCCCCGAGTGGGTGGCCGAGCAGACCCGGGAGATCGCCGAGCAGGACCGGGTGACGGTCCAGGACGCGGTGGCCCCCGACCCGGCGGGCCCGGCAGGCCCGGCACGGCAGGCGGAGCCGGAAGCGCAGCCCTAACTCAGCCGTGGCGGCCGCGGCGGACGGCGACGACGTTGTCCGTGACGGTCGCCGTCTCCCCGCCGGGCCCGGTGGCGGTCCGCTCGGGCGCGTGGCACCGCTCGGCGCGCCATCCGTCGTCGAGTTCCAGGGACGCGAGTACGTCGTCCGGGCTGGGGAACCGCACGTCCTCATGGCCGTCCCGCCAGGACCAGGGGGCGAGCGAGGCGTGCTCGACCAGGACGAGGAGACCACCGGGGGCGACGGCCTCGGCGGCGCGCCGGAGCACCTGGTCCCGGGGGATCTCCACAGGGGTGTGGAAGTAGCCGGCGGTGACCAGGTCGAAGGTCCCGTCGGGAAAGGACCGGGCCAGGTCGTGCCGGCTCGGGTGGACGCGGTCGGTCAGTCCGGCCGCGGCGGCCCCGGCGGCGACACGTCCCAGGGCGGTCGCGGAGACGTCGACCGCGGTGACGTCCCAGCCGAGCGAGGCGAGCCAGAGGGCGTCGCCGCCGTGCCCGCAGCCGAGGTCGAGGGCACGACCGCCGCCGCCGGGCCCGGGGGCCAGGGCGGTGACGACCTCGACCAGGACGGCGTTGGGCCGGGTGCCCCAGGTCGGGTCGACGCCGGCGTAGTGGTTCTCCCAGAACGCGGCGGAGTCGGTGGTCTCGGTGGCACGGGTGGTGTCGCTGCTCACGGCAGATTCCTTTCGCTTCCGTTTTCTGTTTCTGTTTCTGTTTCTGTTTCTGGGAGGAAGGTGCGCCGCAGCCTGCCGCCCTTGCAAGCTTCCATGCCGTTTCGGCAACCTGGGGCGTATGGGAGACACGGCAGAACAGCCACCATCGGCATCGGGCGGCAGGAACCGGGACGGCGTCCTGGCGGCGGTGGGCCCCCGCCTGCGCGACCTGCGACGCAGACACGGCATGACGCTGGCCGAGCTGGCCGAGCGGACCGGGATCAACGAGAGCACGCTGTCCCGCCTGGAGGGCGGCACGCGCAAGCCGACGCTGGAACTGCTGCTGCCGCTGGCGGAGGTCCATGCGGTCCCGCTGGACGAACTGGTGGGGGCGCCCCGCACGGGCGACCCCCGGATCCACATCCGCCCGGTCACGCGGGACGGCCTGACCTACGTACCGCTGAGCCGCCCGGGAGGCGTCCAGGCCCACAAACTGCTGATCCGCCCGAGCCCGGCGGGTAGGGAACCGACCCCGCGGACCCACGAGGGCTTCGAGTGGCTGTACGTCCTGGCCGGCCGGCTACGCCTGATCCTGGGCGACCGGACGCTGGTCCTGAAGCCGGGCGAGGCGGCCGAGTTCGACACGCACGTCCCCCACTGGCTCGGCTCCGACGACGACCGGACGGTCGAACTCCTGGTCCTCTTCGGCCACCAGGGCGAACGGGCCCACCTGAGGGCCCGCCAGGAACCCCTGCGAGGATCGGCCGATGGGACCCCATGAGGCAGCATCCGTACGCCAATCGCCCTCCACCTGGCAACAGCCCTGCCCCGCACCGGCTTCGGCGGAACGCAGCGCCCTGACGGAAGCACTCGCGAAGCGCATACGGGACCGGGGCCCGGGTCGGCTCCTGGTCGGCATCGACGGCTTCACGGCGGCGGGAAAGACGAGCTTCGGCCACGAACTGGCTGAGCGGATAGCGGAGTCGGGCCGACCGGTGCTCCGGGCCACGCTGGACGATTTCAAGAACCCGTGGAAGGACCGCCACCTGTACGACCGGGAGTCGGGCGAGGGCTATTACCGCAACGCGTACGACTACGCCTCGGCCAGGCGCCTTCTGCTGGACCCCTGCCGGAACCCGGAGGCGACCCTCTGCGCACTGTGCTCGATCGACCCGCTGACGCAGAAGAACCACGCGGAGGAAACGGTCCCGCTCGCCCGGGACTCAGTCCTGATCGTGGACGGCGTCTTCGCGTTCCGCCCTGAGATCGACGCGTACTGGGACTTCCGGCTCTGGATGGACGTGGACGCCGAACTCTCCGTACGCCGGGGCGCGGAACGGGACCAGGACTGGGCGGGCTCGGACGCGGAGGCGATCCACCGCGACCGGTACCTGGTGGCGGAGCGCCTCTACCTCGACGAGGTGGACCCGCTGCCGAGGATGGACGCGGTGGTGGACAACACGCACTTCGCGCGGCCACGCCTGATCACGACCTCGCAGAGCGGCTCGGCCCAGCGCTGATGCCGCCCCAATGACGTCGACATGGGCGATCACCTCCGGAATACTGGTCGCCCATGGCTGAGGTCGAAGTAGTCGTCGCCCATTCCGAGCGCGCGACCCTCCGTGTCGGCGACGTGTTCCTGAAGGTGGACGCCGATCAGGCACGTATCGACGCCGAGGTCGCGGTGATGTCCCTCGCGCCGGTCCCGACCCCGAAGATCCTGTGGCGCCGCCCGCCCGTGCTCGCGATCGCCGCACTCCCGGGCACGACGCTCGGGCGTCTCGGCGGGCCGTCGACCGGCTCGCCGGCGGCGTGGGCCGCGGCGGGCGCCGCCATCAGGAGGCTGCACGACGCTCCGCTGCCGCCCCGGCCCGGCCGGGCGGGCCGCAGCACCGTCGGACTGTCGGCGGAGCTCGACGCCGAATGCGCGTCGCTCGTGGCGATGGGCCTCCTGCCCGCCGACCTGGTCACCCGTAACCGCCAGGTGGCCGAGACCGCGCTGCGGCCGTGGACTCCGGCGTTCACCCACGGCGACCTGCAGATCGCGCACGTCTTCGTCGACGGCGACGAGGTGACGGGCATCATCGACTGGTCCGAGGCGGGCCGGGGTGACGCGCTGTACGACCTCGCCACCTTCACCCTCGGACACGAGGAGCGCCTCGACGACGTCCTTGCCGGCTATGGCGGCGATGTCGACCTCGACGTGATCCACGCGTGGTGGTCGTTGCGCAGCCTGCTGGCGGTCCGCTGGCTCATCGAGCACGGCTTCGACCCGTTCGCGCCGGGCTGCGAGGTCGACGTGCTGAGATCCCGGGTGTGAAGCTGCGCGGGTACGCCGGACGGAAGTCCGGCAGGCCCGAGGCCCGGTCGGCACCCGAGCGAGTCCGGGGGCATCCCCGGGTCAGGAAATCCGCGTGCGTCGGCGGGATGGGGGCGCTAACGTCGCCCGTATGAACGTCACCGGCCCCAGCACCACCGCGACCGCGCGAGCGACCAGCTCGCCGGTTGCCGCCGCCTGACTTTCGTCTCTCCACCCCCGGCGACCGGAAACGGTCCGTCGGCGGTGCCGTGGCCCCTGGCCCCGGCCGGGTGACTGAACGGTCCGTTCTCCGGTGCCTCCCCCCGCTGCCACGCGAAGGAGCCACCCCCATGCGTACGGACCAACTCATCAGCACGTTCGTCGAGTACTACGAGGAACGCGGCCACCGCCGGATCACCGGCTCGACCCTCCTCCCACCCCCCGGCGACTCCGTCCTCTTCACGACCTCCGGCATGCACCCGCTCACCCCGTATCTGGAGGGCCGCCCCCATCCGCTGGGAAAGCGGCTGGTGAACGTGCAGCGCTGCCTGCGCACCACGGACCTGGACGAGGTCGGGGACGCCACCCACCTGACGGTCTTCGAGATGCTCGGCACCTGGTCGCTCGGCGACTACGGGGGCCCGCTCAGCCTCGACTGGGGATACGGGCTGCTCACCGAGGGCCTGGGCATCGATCCCGGCAGGTTGCACGCCACGGTCCACGCCGGCGACGGCCGGACAGGGCCGGACACCGCTTCTCTCGAACTGTGGCAGGGCCTGGGCGTCCCCGTGGAACCCACAGTGGAGGACAACTGGTGGCCCAACAGCCCCGATGGTACTGACGGCAGTGACCGACCCGTCGGCCCCTGCGGCCCCGACTCGGAGATCTTCCTGTGGAGCGGCGAAGGCCCGCCGCAGTCGACGCCCACCCGCGACGACCGCTGGGTGGAGGTGTGGAACCACGTGATGATGACCCACCGCCGACGCGCCGACGGCTCCCTGGTGCCGCTCCCCCGGCGCAACGTCGACACCGGCCTCGGCCTGGAGCGGCTGGCCTCCCTGCTCCAGGGCAAGCCGTCCGTCTTCGCCTGCGACGTCTTCGACCCCTGGCGCCGCCTCGTGCCGCCCTTGTGGCCCCTGGAGGAGCCCGACTGCCGTCTGGTCAGCGATCACCTGCGGTCGGCCGTCGTGGTGCTCGGCGACGGGGTACGCCCGGCCAACACGGGGCGGGGCTACGTGCTGCGCCGCCTGGTACGACGGGTACTCACCGTGCTCTGGCGGGAGGACCCCTCGCGCAGTCTCGGGGACCTGCCGGAAGAACTGGTCCGGCACACCGTGGACCATTTCCGGCAGGACATCCGCCCGGCCGAGGTGCTCCGGATGCTGCGCGAAGAAGAGCACAGGTTCCGCCGCCTCCTGGAGCGCGGACGGCACGTACTCACCCGTCCCCGCTTCCAAGGCACCCTGACCGAGGAGGACTTCCACTACCTCCACGACACCCATGGCCTGCCCCGCGACCTGATCACGAGCCTGCGCCAGGAGTGAGGGCGCGCGGCTGATCGCGTCCCGGCACGAGCTGCCCGCAGATCTTGCCGAGCCCATGGGCGCGCGGGGCCCGACGGCGCACGCGGCCGGGATCCGCTGCCGCACGAGGAGATTTCGGCACGCTTGGCCGAGTTGCCGGGGTGGGTACGTGAAGGGGACACGATCACCCGCGCGTTCGGCATCCGGTACCACGGCGGCGTCGCGCTGGTCGTCAACCTCGCTGACGCCGAGCGACTCGTCGCCGACGGACTCCTGGCGCAGGAAAGCCTCGACCGGCTGCGCACTGACCTGGGCGACCGCACGAAGCAGCGCTCCTCCGAAGCTCGGGCCCTGAGCCCCGAGCTTCGGTGCGGACGGTTCACTCTTCCGGGGGCGCGTGGGCGAGGCTCCAGCCCGAAGCTCGGGTTCCGAGACTCGGGCTTCGGGATGCGGGACCCGGGATGCGAGCGCCTTCTTTAACCGGCCGGTACAGGCGGGGGATTGGGAAACCCCCCTCACCTCCCCACCCCGTCACGGCCAGGCAGTATGACTAATCGTGACAGCTTGCGGCGCAGCGTCACGACTGCTTACGGTGCGAGAACCAAACGACCCCGACGCGGTGTTACAGCACCAGGCCGGGGTCTCACCACAAGATCGTTACCCAGAAAGCCGATCCCATGGCTAACCAGCACACTAGCCCTGCCCTGCTCACCCCCGCACGCTCCGCCGCGCACCCGATGGCCAAGCCCGGCTACGGCAAACGCTCCGCGCCGGACCAACAGGTCCGTACCCGCGACGACTTCACTCTCCTCCCGACCCGCGAGCGCTACGTCGCCGGGTTCGTCGACCATCTCCCCGAGGGTGCCGCGATGAGCGTGAAGACCCTGTCCAAGCAGCTCCCGCTCTACGGGCAACAAGCCATCTCCACCGCCCTGACCGCCCTGTCCGTCGCCGGACATCTGCGGCGCGTACGGTGCGCGGTCGGCGCGGGCGACGAGACCCGCTGGGTCTTCCGCACCTTCTGGTCCCGCACCGCCCGCGACAACGAGTGGTGGAACACCTACCTCGCCGCCGAGAACGCCGCCCCGGCCATGAGCCCCGCGCCGGTCGCCCCAGCCCCGTACACCGCTGCCCTGCCGCCCTGGGGCCCGGCCGACGGCCCGCCGCCACCGGAGCCCTCTGCTCCTGTCTCCGTACCGGACCAGCGCTTCCCGGCCGAGCCCCCGGACACGGCCCCCGCGCCGGACCCGGACCAGGGCACTGCACGGGCGAAGGCTCCGACCGCACCCCGCTCCTCCGCCTACCTCGCCCTGGCCCGCCTCGGCCGCAAGGACCACCGCCTGGCGTTGTCCGCCGACGACTGCGCCGTGCTGGAGCCGCAGGCAGCCGAATGGTTCGCCCGGGGTGTGGACGCCGAGTACCTGATCGCCGCGCTCACCGCAGGACTCCCCGACCGGGTCGACGTCCCGGTCCGCTTCGTCCGCCGCCGCCTCGCCGACAAGATCCCGCCCCGGCTGTCCCCCGAGCACACCCCACCCGGGGCCCCGGCCCACCGCGTCCTGATGGAGTGCACCGAATGCCGTGTCCCCGGCCGCCCCGAGGCGCTCCCCGACGGTCTCTGCCGCCCGTGCCGCGCCGACCACCAGTCCGGGGCCGGTGCGACGCCGATCCGCCCCACCGGGGCACCGGCCGACGCCCCCGACATCCGGGCGTACATCGCCGGGCTCCGCGACATGCTCAAGGCCCCATAGCGGTCATCTCGTTCGAGCCGTGCTTGGCCTCTTGGCCTAGGGCCCGTCGGCGTAAGGCGTGAGCCAGGCCGATGCGTAGCACTCCCCGGCACGGTCTGCATCGATGAAGCAGGACCACAGACGGCCGCTGCGGCGATCGGTGGTCAGGACCGGACGAGCCGGGAAGCCTCGGATGTGAGCGCGGCGGTCGGCGGGTCCGTGCCGCGCGGCTCCGAACGAGTGGACTTGCCGGGGCGCGGCCGGTATGCGGTGCGGAGCCCGTGGGGCGGATGGTGTCGTTGCCGTCCTCTCCCCTCCCCGGCCTGGAAAGGCTTCCCGCCATGCGACGCTCCCCCACCCGACGTCTGTTCGCCGCGATGCTGCTCGCGGCGTCCGTCCTGGCCCCGATGGCCGTGGCTCCCGCCCCGGCGGTCCACGCCGCC
The DNA here is from genome assembly GCA_002551355.1 of Streptomyces sp. man185. Lineage (GTDB taxonomy): Bacteria > Actinomycetota > Actinomycetes > Streptomycetales > Streptomycetaceae > Streptomyces. The sequence goes on from NTHE01000010.1 coordinate 23,022, forward strand.
GCAGGCCCCGACCGGCACGAACGGCACTGCGGGAAGGACCGGCACGACCGGCACGACTGTCCGCCGGGCGGTCTCGACCCCGCGCTGACCGCCAAGCTGGACAGGACCATCGAGCAGGTCCGGAAGCAGGCCGGCATTCCCGGTGCCGTCGTCGGGCTGTGGATGCCGGGGAAGGGCAGCTACGTCCGCGCGAGCGGGGTCGCCAACAAGGTCACCGGTGAGCCGATGTCGGCCGACACCCGTATCCGGATCGGCAGTGAGACCAAGACGTTCACCGTCACCGCGCTGCTCGAACTCGTCGACGACAAGCGCGTCAAGCTGGACGACAAGATCTCCGCCTACGTCCCCGGCGTGCGCAACGGCGACCGGATCACGCTCCGCCAGCTCGCCGGGATGCGCAGCGGCCTGTTCCCGTACACCGCCGACGCCGACTTCGTGCACGACCTGCTGAGCGATCCGTACCGCTCGTTCACCCCGCGCGGTGTGCTCGCGTACGGCATGAAGCACAAGAACACCTTCAAGCCGGGCGCGGAGTTCCAGTACTCCAACTCCAACCTCGTCCTGCTCGGGCTCGTGATCGAGAAGGTCACCGGTCAGCCCCTCGACCGCGTCATCCACGAGCGGGTGCTCCGCCCCGCCCACCTGCACAACACGCTCTTCCCGACCGGGGCGGAGTTCCCCGAGCCGCACGCCCACGGCTACACCGACCAGACGCTGAGCGGCGAGACCGAGGACGCCACGGACTGGAACCCCAGCTGGGCGTGGGCCGCCGGGGCGATGATCTCCGATCTCCACGACCTGCGGCGGTGGGCCAAGGTCGTCGCCACCGGGGAGCTGCTCAGCCCCCGGACGCAGGCGCAGCGGCTCAAGACCCTGCCGACCGGGTTCCCGGGGCTCAGCTACGGCCTGGGCATCTTCGACGCCGACGGGTGGATCGGGCACAACGGTTCCCTGCCGGGGTACGAGACGGTGACCGTCTACCTGCCGGCGCAGAAGGCCACGATGGTCATCATGATCAACACGGACTCGCTGAGCGGGGGCCAGGAGCCGTCCACGCTGCTCGCCCGCGCGGTCACCCGGATCGCCACCCCGGACAACGTCTACGACGGCAGCGCCTCCCAGGGACGAAACACTCCCTGACTTCCGTGCCCCGGGGAGTGCCGGTGCGCATCCCCCGGGGCCGCGGCCTGACCGCCTCGTCGGCGATCATGGCCTGATGAGCCAGGAAACTGCGGACGTGAGCGCGGCGATCGCCGCCGAACTCCAGCTGATGGACCCCACCGTGCGCGCGTCACGGCCGCTCGCCGCTCGACTCCTCGACCCGGAGTTCGTCGAGGTCGGGGCCTCGGGCCGACGGTGGACGTATGAGGAGATGCTCGCCGCTCTCCCCGGCCTGGACGGCGGGGACGGGAACGGGCCGCGCTTCGCGCCCTCCGGTATGACCGGGGTCGTCCTGGCCCCCGGAATCGTGCACCTCACGTACGAGTCGGCCATCGGCGGTCGCCGGGCCCGTCGCAGCTCACTGTGGCGCAAGCGGTCCGGGGAGGCGGGCGCCGACTGGCGGATGTACTACCACCAGGCCACGCCCGTCCCCGGGCCGTGAGGCTCAGCCGAAGCGCGGAAGCACGGAAGCACAGACGTGTCGGCGGTCGGGCGCGTCCGGCCGGCCCGAGCGGTCCGAGCCGTCGAGCGGTCCGAGCCGTCCGCCAGGAGCCCGCGGCTGCGAAAGGGGCATGAGCAGACGCACGTTGTGCCGACCAGATTGCAGATGTGATGATGTGCGCCATGTCTGACTACGAGGCCCGGGACGGCGCCCAGCCGCAAGGCGGCGTTCGGAGGCCGAGGCTGGCGGATTATGCCGATATGCCTGCGGGCGACAGGCGAGCCGCCGCTTCGGGGGGCCGGCCGGTCAGCCCGCCCGCCGACTCGTCCGGTCCGCGGCCGGGGACTCCGACGCCACCGCGTACGGCGACCACGGCGAGAGACGCCCCGGGCGAGGATCCGCTGGTCACCAGCAGACGGCTTGAGTTCATGGCGCTTCTGGAGAGGTTCCGCAGCACACCTGTCCTGGTGCCTTTGGGAAGAAGTCGGTCAACCGACGCCGAAGGCGGCTTTCTGACTGCCGACATGAACGGCATTCGCTTCATCCTCGCCTTCTCCGACCAACAGGCGCTCGCCCGTTACGCGCAGGCCCAGGGGATGTTCCACAGCGAGTGGAGCTACCAGACCGTCCTCGGCGCACGGTTGCTGGACGTGGCGGTTCCCGCGGCCGGCGTGCCGTGCGGGGTCGCGCTGGACTGCGCGGACGGGGCGGAGGGTCTGGTGCTCCCGCCGGTCAGAGGAATCGTGCCCGAAGAGGCCGCGATCGATGCATACACAGAGGGATAGGGGAATCACGTGAACGGGGGAGGCGAAGACCTCAGGACCCAGGGTCTGAACCTGATAGCCAAGGGACTGACCGAGGCGCTCGGCGAGTTGAAAGAGCTGGGCATGGTCGGCCAGGCCGGAAGAGGACGCGGATTCGGCGAAATCGAGCTCTCCGGACTGGAATTGGGCAATGAAGGACTCACGCAGGAGTTCTCATCGTTCTGCGAGCGCTGGGAGTGGGGCGTCCGCTCCCTGATTAGCGAAGGCAACGGCATCGCGGTCGCCACGGGCCTGTCCGCCGGCTCGTTCTACGAGAACGAGCAGTACATCGAGGGCACCTTCAAGGTCGTCACGAACGCGGCCATCGGCAACCCGTACGCCTCGGAGGACGAGGTCACCCAGCAGGGCTGGAAGGACATCGCCACCTCGGGCGCCTACGGCGGGGTCGACTACAGCCGGGAGTCGTGGGAGCGGGCCGGGGAGAACATCGAGCAGGGCTGGAAGGACGCCGGGCGGGACGTGATGACGTCCCGGACCGTCGGCCCGATGGGGCTCAACCCGGAGAACCTGCGCACCGGGATGGGTGTCTCCGACGCCGAGTACAACCGCATGCTGGACGACACGTTCGGCCCCTCTCCCGAGGCGCGGGCCGAAGCCGCGCAGCAGCAGGGGGGTGAGGGCTGATGGGCGTCCTCGGCGACATAGGCGACGGCCTCAAGGATCTCGGCGGCGATGTCAAGGACGGCGTCAACGACGGACTCGGCGCGCTTGAGGACGGCTTCGACGAGGGAAAGAGGCTCGTCGGAGAGGGCGTCGACTGGGGGACGAACAAGGTCGGCGACGGCCTGGACCACGTGGGTCTGCACGGCGCCGCTGATGCCGTCCACGACTGGGGGGACGGCGTCGCGTCCGACCTCGGTGCCACCCCTGGTGAGCAGCAGCTCGGCCAGACCGAGGAGGCCAATGAGCTCGTCCACGGCAATCCCGGCAGGATCTCCGAAAGCGCCAAGCACCTCACGGACTTCCAGTCGGCCTTCGACAAGGTCGGCCGGGGCATGCGCAGTCTCGATTCCGCGCACTGGAAAGGTGCGGCAGGTGACGCCTTCCGCAAGAAAGTCGAGATGCAGCCCAAGAAGTGGCTGCACGCGTCGGACGCCTGCGAGACCGCAGGCAAGGCTCTGGCCAGGTACGCCGACACCGTCAAGTGGGCTCAGGCGCAGGCCAAAGAGGCTGTCATCCTCTACAAGGAGGGCAAGCTCGCCTCCGAGCAGGCGGTGAAGGCGTACAACCAGCGCATCGACGCCTACAACGCGAAAATCAAGGCCGACCAGGACCCCGGTCCGGTGCCGGAGCCCTTCAAGGATCCCGGCAGAGCCGATATCGAGGCGGCCCGGGACAAGCTGGCCGAGGCCCGCCGGCAGCGGAACTCGGCTGCCGCGGAGGCCCGGAGCAGGGTCAGGGAAGCGCTGGCGCACGCTCCTGCCGAGCCCCCGCCGCTGGACCGGCTCGGCGACAACATCGCCGACGGCTACCACGCGGTGAACACCGAGCTGACCCACGTCGCCGGTGGCGTCCTCAAGGGCGCCTCCGGAATCGTCAACTTCGCCCGAGGGCTCAACCCGCTCGACCCCTACAACCTCACCCACCCCGCCGCATACGTCCAGAACGTCAACATGACGCTGTCCGGGCTGGTGTCCACCGCGGCGCACCCCGAACGGGTCGTCCAGGCCGCGGTGGACGGGTTCAAGAAGGATCCCTCCGAGTTCATCGGCCGGCTCCTCCCCGAACTCGTCGGCACCAAGGGGGCAGGCTTCGCCCGCAGCGGAACCCGCCTCGGGCTGAAGTACGCAGACAACGTTCCGGGCCCCACCCCGTCCAAATGGAACGATCTGGCGCGCGGCACCGACTCCGTGAAAGAGAAGGCGATTCACTACGATTCGGTCGACCCGAAGCGTGCTCAGGAATTCCTGGATTCCGAGTTTCCCTGGCTCAAGGACGTGAACAACACCGGGCACCACGGATACACGATGAACTGCAGTCACAATACGGTCACCGTGGATCGCCGCATGGACGGCATCGAGGTCGGTGCGGCCCCCAAGGCGGGCGGCGACCACATTCCTCCGGAGCAGCTGGGGCTGAAGGACAGGGCCAAGGGACACTACGACTTCGTCAATAGTTATGATGACATCATCCGTGATCTCCAGGCCCGCGGGGAGGGATCGAGAAGCGCCGTCTACCTCAGCAGGCCCGACGGCACAGCACATATCTTCAACGCCGTGAACACGCCGCACGGCGTCGTCTTCCTCGATGGCCAGAGCGGAACTCTGGGAATGCTGGAGAAAAACGTCTCCTCCATCGGGCACATCCCTTATCGCAATGGAGTTCCGTAAATGGTATCCAAAGACGAAGCCGTGGTCGGCGCCGCCGAATTCCTGAAGAAGGTGGCTCACCCCGACCGGGCGGACTCCGTGGTGATGCTCCCGGAGACGGCCATCGAGTTCCCCTACGGCTGGACCGTCCGTTTCGACTTCAAGGAACACATCGAAACGGGGGATTTCGCTCAGGCCCCGTTCACCTCCGTGGTCGTCGTTCCGCATGACGGGTCGGCCGCCCACTTCGCCCCCACTTTCCCTCCGCCGGCGGAATACATGGCCCTCCAAGCCTCCGGCAACTGGCCGCCCAAGAAAGGGCAGTAGCATGCTCCGCCCCGACCAGCAGGCCGCCGCCTGGCTCGCCGCCACCTACCGCGGGCTCGCGGAACTGGCGGCACCGCACCCGGTGGCCGAGTCGGCCTCGGCCTGGCTCATGGCCTGCCGGACCGTGCAGCAGCCCGGGTTCCCGCACACCCCGATGCTGGCGTCCTCCGTCGTCGTGCCCAAGGACGGCAGCTCCCCCTTCCATCCCGCGCCGAGCGCGCCCCTCGCGGACCTGGAGCCCGCCGCGTCGTACGACGCGGCCGTCGCGCGGGTCCAGAACCAGGGGCGCAGGATCAACGCCCGTGGCGCGGTCGTGGCCCTGCACTCGGCGATCGGCAAGAGCCCCTCCACAGCGCTCGCCTGGCAGCCGGCGGACGAGGCTCCCGGCTGGTGGAGCAGGCTGACCCGGCGCTACTTCCCCGAGTTCGAGCGCGTGAGCGTGAACAGCTGGGACGAGATCGTCAAGGCAGTCGCGGAGCACGGGCCCGACAGCCGTGGCCTGGTGTGGGTGCGCCGCGAGATCGGCGGGCCGGAAGCGACGGGCAATCTGGTCTACGCGCACAACCACCAGGGGCAGGTCGTCTTCTTCGACGGCCTGACGTCGTCCCTCGCCCGGCTGGACACCGAGCAGGTGCGCGAGCTGGTGCTCGTCAGGGCTCTGCCGGAGTCGCTGAGGGTTCCCCGTCGGCCGTGGGAGCAGGAGGCCCACGACTTCGAGGCGGCGGTCACCAAGGCACGCCTGTGGCTGGAGAACACCTACGGAGGCAAGGCGGAACTGGCCGGTCCGACCACCGAGGACGAAACCCGCCGGGGCTGGGTCTTCTCCTGCGACACGCGACGTCATCGGGAGAGCGGGCGCTGGCAGGACACCATGCTCGACGCGACGCTGGTCGTCCCCAAGGACGCCTCCGAGCCCTTCGGTCTGCCGAACGCGGACCCCTGGAACTGGCTGGCCCACTGGGACGCCGGCGGACGCCCCGGCACCGGGACGTTCCCCGCGTCGCCCCCGCCCGGCCGTGCCGACTGGTTCGATTCGACCCTCGCCCAGCTCGGGCCCGTCCTGTCGACGTCGGACCACCAGGTCTGGTCCTCGGCGGTCGACGAACTGTCGTCCTTCCCGGCCGGCTCACGGGCCCTGATCTGGATCCGCCGCACGGACGGCCGGGGCCGTGAGGCCGTGGGGTGGCTCGTCAACGGACTCACCACGGCGGACGGCGTGCTGCTCCTCGACGGCTCGTCCGACGAACCCGTGTCCTTCGACCCGACCGGTGTCCACACGCTGCACGTGATCCGGTACCGCTGAGGCTCACCCCAGCCCCTCCTCCACCAGCGCCGCCCACTGCGCCACCACCCGGGCCCGGCGGGCGGTGTCGTCGGTGAGGAGGTTGGCCAGGCCGAGGCCGCGGGCCATGTCCAAGAGGCCCTGGACCGTTTCGCGGGCCCCGGGGCGGGACTCGTCCGCGCCCAGGAGTTCGACCGCGATCCGGTGGGTCTCGCGGCCCACCCGCGCCTCCAGCTCCGTGACGCGCGGCCGGAGCTGGGCCTCGTTGGAGGCGGCCACCCAGAGCTGGAGCGCGGCCCGGAACAACGGGCCCGTGTAGAGGTCGACCAGGGCGGCCACCACCTCGGCGCGGCCCTGGACGGGGAGGGCGCGCAGGGCGGCGGAGCGTTCCTCGGCGACGTACTCCACCGCGCCGGTGAACAGGTCCTCGCGGGTCGGGAAGTGGTGCTGGGCCGCGCCGCGCGAGACCCCGGCGCGCTCGGCGACGACCGCGACGGTGGAGCCCGCCCAGCCGTGTTCGGCCAGGCAGGCAACCGCCGCCTCCAGGAGCCGTTGCCGCGTCGCCCGGCTGCGGTCCTGCTTCGGCGCGTGCACCGCTTTGGAGGTGGAGGAAGAGGTCACCGCACCCATGCCGGGTCCCGTCGTTCGAGGAAGGCCGTCATCCCCTCCCTCGCCTCGTCGGAGGCGAACAGCGCTGCTGATCGGGCGATGAGGTCTTCGGCGTACTGGTCGAAGCTCCTCAGCACCGTAGCCGTGACCAGCTCCTTCGATGCGGCCAGCCCCTGCGGTGAGGCCCGCCGCAGACCGTCCAGGACCGGTTCGAGCGCCTTGTCCACGTCCTCGGCGGCCTCCGTGACCAGCGAGATCCTGGCCGCCTCCACCGCGTCGAACCGCTCCCCCGTGAGGTAGTAGCGGTGCGCCGCCGTACGGTCCAGGCGCGGCAGCAGGGTCAGGGAGATGACCGCCGGGGCCAGGCCCAGGCGGGACTCGGTGAGGGCGAAGGACGACGCCTCGCCCGCCACCGCGATGTCGCAGGCCGCCAGCAGGCCCAGGCCGCCCGCCCGGACATGGCCCGTCACCCGGGCCACCACCGGTTTCGGCAGCGCGACGATCTCCCGCATCAGGTCCACGAACGCCTCCGGGTCCGGCGGAGCCGTCAGGTCCGCCCCGGCGCAGAACGTCGTGCCGGTGTGGGTCAGCAGCACCGCCCGTACGGTGTCGTCCGCCGCGCAGACCGCCAGCTCCTGGCGCAACGCGCCCACCAGGGCCGCCGAGAGCGCGTTGCGGTTGGCCGGGGAGTCCAGCGTCAGGGTCGCGATGCCCCGGTCCCCCGTGCGTACGATCAGAGTCACTGTTCCTCCGTCTTCTCCCGGTCGCGCAGCTCGCGCCGGAGGATCTTGCCGGAGGCGGCCCGGGGCACCGCGTCGATGAACTCGGCCCGCCGCACCTTCTTGTACGGGGAGACGCGTTCGGCGACGTACGCCATGACGTCGTCCTCCGTCAGCCCGTCCGCCGCCGGACCCCGGACCAGGAACGCCTTCGGGACCTCGTTGCCCTCCGCGTCGTACACCCCGATCACCGCCGCGTCCGCGACCTGCTCGTGGGTCAGCAGCAGGGCCTCCAGCTCGGCGGGGGCCACCTGGTAACCCTTGTACTTGATCAGCTCCTTGACCCGGTCGACGACATACAGCCAGCCGTCCCCGTCCGTCCGGCCCACGTCGCCCGTGTGCACCCAGCCGTCGGGGTCGATCATGTCGGCGGTGGCGTCGGGGCGGCCCAGGTAGCCCTTCATCACCTGCGGGCCCCGGATGAGGATCTCGCCGTCCGTCCCCGGCTCCGCGTCCTTCGCCGGGTCCTCCAGGGACACGATCCGCATCTCGGTGCCCGGCAACAGCTTGCCGACCGTGCCCGGCGGCGGCTGCTCGACGGAGAGCGGCACCACGTGCGTCCCCGGCGACAGCTCCGTCATTCCGTACGCCTGCCGCACCGGCGGCACCCCGAGGCGCGCCGAACACGCCGCCGCCAGGTCGGCGTCGAGCGGGGCGGCGGCGCTGACGATGTACTGGAGCGAGGAGAGGTCGTACTCCCCCACCAGCGGGTGCTTCGCCAGCGCCAGCACGATCGGCGGGGCCACGTACAGGCCGGAGATGCGGTGCGTCTGGATGGCCTCCAGGAACTGCGCCAGGTCGAAGCGGGGCAGCACGACGACCGTCGAGCCGCAGCGCAGAGGGACGTTCATGAGGGCGGTGAGCCCGTAGATGTGGAAGAACGGGAGGACGGCCAGGATGCGGTCGCCCTCGCCCATGGGGATGAACGGTCTCAGCTGCTCCAGGTTGGTCGCGATGGAGCGGTGCGTCAGCATCACGCCTTTGGGGGTGCCCGTCGTGCCGGAGCTGTACGGGAGGGCGGCGACGTCCTCGCCGGGGTCGATCGTGATCTCCGGTTCGGGGGCGGTGGAGGACAGCATGTCCAGGATCGAGGTGTGGCCCTCGGCCTGGTCGCAGACGTAGATCTCCCGTACGCCGCCGGTCAGTTCGGCCGCGCGGCGGGCCGTGGCCAGGAGCGGGGAGACCGTGACGATCCACTGCGCCCCGCTGTCGGCGAGCTGCTTGGCGAACTCCTCGGGCGTGGCCAGTGGGTGGACCGTGGTGACGGAGGCCCCGGCGCGGGTGGCCCCGTAGAAGACGGCGGGGTAGGCGATGGTGTTCGGGCTGTGCAGGGCCAGGACGTCGCCCTTCCGGAGCCCCGCCTCGGCCAGCGCGGCGGCGATGCGCCGGTGGAAGCCGTCGAGCTGGGCGTACGTGAGGGAGCTGCCGTTCGTCCCGTCGATCAGGGCGACGGTGTCACCGAACCCGGCGGCCCCGCCGAGGACCGCGTCGTGGATGGGCGTGTCGAGGGCCGGTACGTCTGCGTACTCGCTGCGGAACACCATGGCGGTCCCCTGTCGTCGCGGTGGACCGCGCCGCCCGGGTGGCGGCGCGGGACGCCGTGCGGGTGTGGAGGGTCAGAATCACCCCTGTGGGGGAGGTACGGGGAGGGGTCGGACGCGTTTCTCTCCGGCCGGGGCGGGCCCGGGCTAGTACGACTTCGGCAGGCCCAGCGACTGGTGCGAGACGTAGTTGAGGATCATCTCCCGGCTGACCGGGGCGATCCGGGCCACCCGCGACGCGGTGATCAGCGACGCGAGACCGTACTCGCGGGTGAGGCCGTTGCCGCCGAGCGTATGGACCGCCTGGTCGACGGCCTTCACGCAGGCCTCGCCCGCCGCGTACTTCGCCATGTTGGCCGCCTCGCCCGCCCCGATGTCGTCGCCGTCGTCGTAGAGCCGGGCCGCCTTCTGCATCATCAGCCGCGACAGCTCCAGGTCGATGTGCGCGGTGGCGAGCGGGTGCGCGATGGCCTGGTGGGAGCCGATCGGGGCCTTCCAGACCTGGCGGGTACGGGCGTACTCCACGGCCTTGGAGAGCGCGAAGCGGCCCATGCCGATGCCGAAGGCGGCCGTCATGATCCGCTCGGGGTTGAGTCCGGCGAAGAGCTGGAGGAGACCCGCGTCCTCGTCGCCCACCAGCGCGTCCGCCGGCAGCCGCACGTCGTCCAGGACCAGCTCGAACTGCTTCTCGGGGGCGTGGAGTTCCATGTCGATCTGGTTGCGGCCGAACCCGGGAGACTCGCGCGGGACGATGAACAGGCAGGGCTTCAGCTTGCCGGAGCGGGCGTCCTCGGTGCGGCCGACGATCAGGGTGGCGTCGGCTATGTCGACGCCGGAGACGAAGACCTTGCGGCCGGTGAGCAGCCAGTCGTCGCCGTCCCGGCGGGCGGTGGTGGTGATGCGGTGGGAGTTGGAGCCGGCGTCCGGCTCGGTGATGCCGAAGGCCATGGTGAGGCTGCCGTCGGCGAGGCCCGGCAGCCATGTCCGCTTCTGCTCCTGAGTGCCGAAGCGGGCGATGACCGTGCCGCAGATCGCGGGCGACACGATCATCATCAGGAGCGGCGAGCCGGCTGCCCCCAATTCCTCCAGGACGATGGAGAGTTCGGCCATGCCGCCGTCTCCACCGCCGTACTCCTCGGGAAGGTTCACGCCGAGGTAGCCGAGCTTGGCGGCCTCCGCCCACAGTTCGTCGGTGTGGTTGCCCTCGCGGATGACGGTGGTCATGTAGTCGCGCCCGTACCGCTTCCCGAGGGCGGCGACGGCTGCGCGCAGGGCCTGGTGCTCTTCGGTTTCGAGGACGGTGCGTGCGGTGCTCATGCGGTCTCCTCCGGTACGGGGATGGCGGCCGGGTCCTCCTGGACCACGGCGAGCAGCGCGCCGACCTCGACCTGGTGGCCGGGGGCGGCGTGCAGGGCGGTGAGGGTGCCGGAGGCGGGCGCGAGGATGCGGTGCTCCATCTTCATCGCCTCCAGCCAGATCAACGGCTGCCCGGCCTCGACGGGGGCCCCGGCGGTCAGGCCCTCCGCGAGGCGGACGACGGTGCCGGGCATCGGGGCGAGCAGGGAGCCGGGTGCGGTGTGCGTGGCGGGGTCGGTGAAGCGGGGCAGGGCGGTGAAGGTGTACGAGGCGTCGGCGGCGTCCACGTAGACCCGGTCGCGCTCGGCCTTGACGGCGAAGTTCCGCGCTACGCCGTCGACTTCCAGGGTGACGCGGTCCGGCGTGGCGGCCAGGACCCGGGTGCCCGGGGCCTCGTACGGCTCCGGGACTCCGGTGCGCGGGGTGCGGTAGGCGACCTCGTGCTCGGTGCCGTCGGGTTCGCCGCGGTAGCGCTTGCGCTGGGGCTGCGAGGGCACGTTGCGCCAGGCCCCGAAGCGGATGGGGGCGGGCCCCCCGGCCGGGACGGGGCGGACGGCTTCCGCGAGGGCGGCGGCGAGGGCGGCGGTGCCGGGGTCACCGGCTCCCGGGGCGGTCAGGCCGGCCAGGTGCCGGTCGTAGAACCCGGTGTCCAGGCGGGCCGCCGCGAAGTCCGGGTGGCGCAGCGACCGTACGAGCAGGTCGCGGTTGGTCACCGGGCCGTGGATCCGGGCCCGTTCCAGCGCGCGGGCGAGCAGCCGGAGGGCCTCGGTGCGGGTCGGGGCGTGGGCGATCACCTTGGCGATCATCGGGTCGTAGTGCACGCCGATGGTGTCGCCGCCGGTGTACCCGGTGTCCAGGCGCAGGCCCGGGGCGTCCGGCACCTGAAGTGCGTACAGCGCGCCGGTCTGCGGCTGCCAGTCGCGGGCCGGGTCCTCGGCGTACAGCCGGGCCTCCACCGCGTGGCCGGACGGCTGCGGGGGCTCGGGGGCCGGCAGCGGCTCGCCCTCCGCGACCCGCAGTTGCAGGGCGACCAGGTCGAGCCCGAACACGGCTTCGGTAACCGGGTGTTCGACCTGGAGGCGGGTGTTCATCTCCAGGAAGTACGGGCGGCCCTCGGCGGAGACCAGGAACTCCACGGTGCCCGCACCCCGGTAGTCCACGGCACGGGCCGCCGCCACGGCCGCGTCGTGGAGCCGGGTGCGCAGGGCGTCGTCCAGACCGGGGGCCGGAGCCTCCTCGATGACCTTCTGGTGGCGGCGCTGGAGCGAGCAGTCCCGGGTGCCGAGCGCCCACACGGTGCCGTGCGCGTCCGCCATCACCTGGACCTCGACGTGCCGCCCGCGCTCCACGTACGGCTCGGCGAAGACCTCGCCGTCCCCGAAGGCGGACGCGGCCTCGGCCGCCGCTGCCAGCAGCTCGGCAGGCAGAGAGCCGAGTTCGCGGACGATCCGCATCCCGCGCCCGCCGCCGCCCGCCGCCGCCTTCAGCAGCAGCGGCAGATCGTCCTCTCCGGCCGTCGCCGGGTCCACGGGGGCCAGCAGCGGTACCCCGGCCCCGGCCATCAGCTCCTTGGCCCGGGTCTTGGACGCCATCAGCTCGACGGCCTTCACCGGCGGCCCCACCCACACGAGCCCCGCGTCCTGCACGGCGGCGGCGAAGGCGGCGTTCTCGGAGAGGAAGCCGTAGCCGGGGTGCACGGCGTCCGCCCCGGCGGCCAGGGCGGCGGCCACGACGAGGTCGCCGCGCAGATAGGTGTCGGCGGGAGCCGCGCCCGGGAGCCGTACGGCCAGGTCCGCCTCGCGTACGTGCAGGGCGTCGGCGTCCGCGTCGGAGTACACGGCGACCGTGGTGATGCCCAGGTCGCGGCAGGTGCGGAAGATCCGGCAGGCGATCTCGCCCCGGTTGGCGACGAGCAACGTGGTGATGGTCATCCGGGCCCCATCGTTAGCGGTGGTCATCTGGGCCTCACATCCGGAAGACGCCGAAGCCGCCACGGGCGCCCTCGACCGGTGCGGTGTGGATCGCGGACAGGCACATCCCGAGGACGGTCCGGGTGTCGCGCGGGTCGATGACCCCGTCGTCGTACAGCCGCCCGGACAGGAACATCGGCAGCGACTCCGCCTCGATCTGCTGCTCGACCATGGCGCGCAGTCCGGCATCGGCCTCGTCGTCGTAAGGCTGCCCCTTCGCGGCGGCGGAGGCGCGGGCGACGATGGAGAGGACACCGGCGAGCTGCTGCGGCCCCATGACGGCGGACTTGCTGCTCGGCCAGGCGAAGAGGAAGCGCGGGTCGTAGGCGCGGCCGCACATGCCGTAGTGCCCGGCCCCGTAGGACGCGCCCATCAGGACCGACAGGTGCGGGACCTTCGAGTTGGCGACCGCGTTGATCATCATCGCGCCGTGCTTGATGATGCCGCCCTGCTCGTACTCCTTGCCGACCATGTAGCCGGTGGTGTTGTGGAGGAAGAGCAGCGGAATGTCACGCTGGTTGGCGAGCTGGATGAACTGGGCGGCCTTCTGCGACTCCTCGCTGAACAGCACCCCCTGCGCGTTGGCGAGGATGCCGACCGGGTAGCCGTGCAGCCGCGCCCACCCGGTGACCAGGCTCGTCCCGTACAGCGGCTTGAACGGGTCAAAGTCCGAGCCGTCGACCAGGCGGGCGATCACCTCGCGCGGGTCGAACGGGGCCTTGAGGTCGCCCGGCACGATGCCGAGCAGCTCGTCCTCGTCGTACTTCGGCGGCTCGGCGGGGCCCGGATCGGTGTGCGCCTTGCGCCAGTTGAGCCGGGCGACGATCCGCCGGGCCTGACGGATCGCGTCGTGCTCGTCGACGGCGAAGTGGTCGGCGAGCCCGGAGGTGCGGGCGTGCATCTCTGCCCCGCCGAGGGACTCGTCGTCGCTCTCCTCGCCGGTGGCCATCTTCACCAGGGGCGGTCCGCCGAGGAAGACCTTGGACTGCTCCTTGATCATGACGGTGTGGTCGGACATGCCGGGGACGTACGCGCCTCCGGCGGTGGAGTTGCCGAACACGACGGCCACGGTGGGGATTCCTGCGGCGGAGAGCCGGGTGATGTCGCGGAAGAGGGCCCCGCCGGGGATGAAGATCTCCTTCTGGGACGGCAGGTCCGCGCCGCCCGACTCCACCAGGCTGATGGCAGGGAGCCGGTTGGCGAAGGCGATCTCGTTGGCGCGCAGGGCCTTCTTCAGCGTCCAGGGGTTCGACGCCCCGCCGCGCACGGTCGGGTCGTTGGCGGTGATCAGGCACTCGACGCCCGCGACCACTCCGATCCCGGTGACGAGCGAGGCCCCGACCGCATAGTCGCTGCCCCAGGCCGCCAGCGGTGACAGCTCCAGGAACGGGGTGTCGGGGTCGACGAGCAGCTCGATCCGCTCGCGGGCCGGGAGCTTGCCGCGCCCCCGGTGCCGGGTCACGTACTTCTCGCCGCCGCCCGCGAGCGCCTTGGCGTGCTCGGCCTCCAGCCCGGCGAGCTTCTCCAGCATGGTGGCCCGATGCGCCGCGTATTCGGGTCCGTTGGTGTCCAGCGTGGTGGGCAGGACGGTCATGCGGTCACCTCCGGGAGGGGGACGTCCGCCAGCAGCGGTACGGGGACGGTCAGCCACCGGGACCGCAGCCACTCCCCCAGCGCCTTGGCCTGCGGGTCGAACCGGGCCTGGGCGGCGACGCCTTCGCCCAGGAGGCCGTGCACGGTGAAGTTCAGGGCGCGGAGGTTCGGCAGGACATGACGGACAACGGTCAGCGCGGCTGTCTCCGGCAGGAGTTCCTTCAGCCGCTCCACGGTCAGCTCGTGCGCGAGCCACCGCCAGGCGTCGTCGTCACGCACCCATACGCCGACGTTGGCGTCACCGCCCTTGTCGCCGCTGCGAGCGCCCGCGATCAGGCCGAGGGGGGCGCGGCGGGTGGGCGTGAGGGGATACGGGTCGGGGAGCGGAGGTCCGTCGGCTTCCACCAACTCCTGCGTGCGGATCGGTGGTTCCATGACCTGTCGGGTCCCGTCCGGCAGCACGGCGGTGTGCTCGACCTCCCCCGCCGGCACGTGGATCGCCTCGAACACCCCGTAGGGCGCGCCCTTTCCGGGCGGGGCGGTGACATGGAAGCCCGGGTAGCCGGCGAGGGCCAGTTCCACGGCAGCCCCGGAGACGGCCCGGCCGACCGCTTCGGCATCCGGGTCGCGGACGACGAGCCGGAGCAGGGCGCTCGCCCGCTCCTCGGTGTCGGCGTCGGTGTGGTCGGTACGGGCCAGCTCCCAGCGCACCTCGGCGGGCGGGCGGCCGCCGCCCCGCTCCAGAGCGTCGGCGAACTGGTCCTTCACCAGGCCGGCCTTGGCCTCGATGTCGAGGCCGGTGAGGACGAAGACGACCTCGTTGCGCCAGCCCCCGAGCCGGGTGAGCCCGGCCTTGAGGGTGGGCGGCGGGGCCTCGCCGCGTACGCCGTCGATGCGGACCCGGTCGGGCCCGTCCTCGCTGAGCCGCACGGTGTCGAGGCGGGCGGTCACGTCGGGGCCCGCGTACCGGGATCCGCCGGTCTCGTAGAGGAGTTGGGCGGTGACGGTGGAGAGATCGACGACCCCGCCCGTACCGTCGTGCTTCGTGATGACGGACGACCCGTCGGGGTGGATCTCGGCGAGCGGGAAACCGGGGCGGCGGAGGCGGCGGGGGTCGTGCTCGGCGAAGAAGGCGTAGTTCCCGCCGGTCGCCTGTGCGCCGCACTCCAGGACGTGCCCGGCGACCACGGCCCCCGCGAGGGCGTCCAGGTCGTCCGGGCCCCACCCGAAGTGGGCGGCGGCCGGGCCGGTGACCAGGGCCGCGTCGGTGACCCGGCCGGTGACGACGACATCGGCCCCGGCCCGCAGACAGGCGGCGATCCCGGAGCCGCCGAGGTAGGCGTTGGCGGTGAGAAAGCCGTCCGGGACGGGCAGGCTGTCGCCCTCGACGTGCGCGACGCGCACCGGCACGCCGACGGTGGCCGCCAACTTCCGTACCGCCTCCGCGAGTCCGGCCGGGTTGAGCCCGCCCGCGTTGGCGACGATCCTCACCCCGCGCTCGTGGGCGAGGCCGAGCCCTTCCTCCAACTGGCGCAGGAAGGTGGTGGCGTAGCCCTTCTGCGGGTCCTTGAGGCGGCTGCGGCCGAGGATGAGCATGGTCAGCTCGGCGAGGTAGTCGCCGGTGAGGACGTCGAGGGGGCCGTCGGCGAGCATCTCGCGCAGGGCGTCGAAGCGGTCGCCGTAGAAGCCGGACGCATTGCCGATGCGGAGGGGGGCGGGGGTGGTGCTCATCGGGCGTCCTGCTCGGCGCGGGGCAGGCGGCCCGGTCCGGGCGGTCCGGCGAAGGCCTGGGCGATGCCGAGCCACTGATCGGCATCGCGCCCCTCGGCGGTGACCGCGAGGTCGGAGCGGTGGGCGCGCTGGGTGACCAGGAGGCAGAAGTCGAGGAGCGGGCCGGTGATCCGCTGGGCGGCGTCCGGCGGCCCGTAGGCGATCAACTCGTCTTCCGGTAGGTGCAGTTCGACGCGGAACTCCTCCTCGGGCGCGGTGATCCCGCGTACTGCGTAGGCGTAGTTCCGGGCCCGTACGCCGATCCGCGCCACATGCCGCAGCCGGGCGGTGGGGGCCCGGGTCACCCCGAGCGCGTCGGCGACGTCCTGGCCGTGCGCCCAGGTCTCCATGAGCCGAGCGGTCGCCATGGAGGCGACGCTCATCGGCGGCCCGTACCAGGGGATCCGGGTGCCGTCCGGGGCGTCCCGCAGCACCTCGTCGAGCCGCTGCCGGCCCTCCCGCCAGCGGGCGAGCAGGGCTTCGGGGGCATGGGCGGCGACCAAGGCGTCGGCCGCCTCGTCGACGAAGGTCTCGGGGGCGGCCAGGGCCTTGGCCACCTCGTCGCCGAACCGGTCCGGCTCGGTGGCGGCCAGCAGCGCGACCTCGTCGGTCCAGCTGAGGTGGGCGATCTGGTGGGCGACGGTCCACCGCTCGGCGGGCGTCGGGCCGCGCCAGCCCGGTCCGTCCAACTCCTCCACCAGGGCGTCGAGTTCGCCGCTCTCCTCGCGCAGATCATCGATCACGGCTACGACAGCGGACACGGGCGCTCCCCTCGGGACCGGGTGTGGTGCCCAGGAGCATGGCAGCGCGCCAGGAAACAATCAAGCACGCTTGCATGATTTTCTGCCCGGGGTGTGCGGGGTGTCCCGTGTGCGGGGCGTCGGGGTGCGTGCGGGGGTGTCCGGGGCGACGCCCGTCGCGCCACCCCGGCCGCCCCCGTCACTCGCCGCCCATGGCCGCCTTCGCCATCTGTTCGGTGGTGCTGGCCCCGTCGAGCGCCTCGCGCACGATGTCGGCGTGACCGCTGTGGTGGGCGATCTCGCGGAACACGTGCAGCAGCACGTGCCGTACGGTCCAGACGACCGGCTGCGGCGGTGACCAGGGGTAGCGCGGCAGCGTGACCTCCCGGTCGAGGTCGGTCTCCTCGCGGACCGCGCGGTCGAACGCCTCCGCCGCGGCACGGAAGGCGTCGAGGTGGGCGGCGAGGGTTTCCTCGTCGGTCATGCGGTTGCCGTCCGGGTCGAGGTCGGCCCAGCCGACCTCGGGGGCGGCGGTGCCGTCGATCACGGACAGCCAGCTGCGCTGCACCTCCGCGAGGTGCTTGACGAGGCCGCCGAGCGTCAGCTCGCTGACCGTCGACCGGGCCCGGGCCTGCTCGTCGGTGAGTCCGGCGACGGTGTAGAGGAAGTTGGTGCGCTGGTCGGCGACCAGCGCCAGCAGGTCGTGGCGTTCGCCGACGCCCGGGTGGCTGCCGGTCGATGCGGTCGGTGTCATGGCGGGGCCTCCTGGCGGACCGGTGCGGTACGGGACTCGGTCCGGCGACTGTAGGCTCCGCCGCCGTACGGACGAGGGCATTCCGGCGATGGTGGGGCGGCGGTCCGCGTCAGCCTTTCGTCGATGACTGCCCCGGTCCGGGTACCGGTGGAGCGCCTGCCCGCGACCCCGCTGCGGCCCCGGCGGCTGTCCTGGCGCATCGAGCACTGGCACCGGACGGGGTGGCCCGAGCGCCCCGCCGAGCTGGCCGGCTCCATCACCGAGCTCAACCGGCCGTGCAATCGGTGAGGGGCGCGCGCCGCCGTCGACGCCGCGACCGGGGGCGACTGCGGGAGGTGTCGGGGCGGTCGATCGACGTTCCCTTCCCGTTCCCGGCGTCGGTGTGACGGAAAGGAACGGGCCGCACGGCGTTGATCATCGCCGCCGACACCTCGGCCCTCTACGCCGCTTTCGACGCCGCCCAGACCGAGCATTCGGCAGCGGCGAAATCCTGGAGCACGAGCGACTGGCGATCTCCCCGCTCGTCGTCACCGAACTGGATCACCTGATCCAGCGCGACCTGGGGTTCTCGGCGGCCCTGCAAGTGATGGAGGCGCTGAACTCCCGCATCGGCGACGGGCAGTACCGGCTCGCCGATCTCAAGCTCGCGGACCTGCGCACCGCCCAGGAGGTCCGGCGGACGTACGAAGGGCTGCGACTCGACCTGGCTGACGCGGCCGGAGTGGTCCTCGCCGACCGTTACCGACCGAATCGCATCTTCACCCTGGACCAGAGCGACTTCCGCTCCATGTCGCCGCTGACCCCCGGGCTGGACTCCTTCCGCATCCTGCCGGCCGACTGCTCAGGGCCGGGCCCGGCCGCGCCCCCTCGCCGCCGCTCACCCCTCGCGGCGCGGTCCCGACCGGCTGCGCACCGCGCCGATGCTCGCCCCGATGACGAGGGCGATGGCGAGTGCGTCCGTCGTGGAGAGGGCCTGGTCCAGGATGAGGAAGCCCGCACCGGCCGCGATGGCCGGCTCCAGGCTCATCATCACGGCGAACGTGGGCGCGGGCAGCCGGCGCAGGGCCATCAGCTCCAGGGTGTACGGGAGGACCGAGCTGAGGACCGCCACCGCCGCGCCGAGCGCCACGGTCGACGGGACGGTGAGCTTCGCCCCGGACTCGATGACGCCCAGCGGCAGCGAGAGGACCGCGGCGACCACCATCGCCAGCGCGAGACCGTCCGCCTGCGGGAAGCGGCGGCCGGTGCGGGCGCTGAACACGATGTACGCCGCCCACATCGCCCCGGCCGCCAGGGCATACGCCGCGCCGACCGGGTCGAGGCGGTCGAAGCCGCCGCCGCCCAGCAGGACGACGCCGACGAGGGCGAGGCCCGCCCACACGACGTTGACCAGGCGGCGGGAGGCGAAGACCGACAGGGCGAGCGGGCCGAGCACCTCCAGGGTGACGGCGATACCGAGCGGGATCCGGTCCAGCGCCAGGTAGAAGAGCGTGTTCATCCCGCCCATCGCGACGCCGAAGGCGAGCACCGTGCCCCAGTCGGCCCGCGAGTGGCCGCGCAGCTTCGGGCGGCAGATCACCAGCAGGATCAGCGCGGCGGCCGCCAGCCGCAGGGTGACGACGCCCAGCGCGCCCGCCTTCGGCATCAGGAGCGCCGCGACGGCCGAGCCGAACTGGACGGACAGGCCGCCGGCGACCACCAGCGCGATCGGCGTCAGCGCCGCCCGGCGCGCGGCCCAAGCCCCTCCGGCGGGCGCGCCGGGGCCCCCATCGACCTGCGTCACCGCTTCGGCGCCTTCGAGTGCCGTCACCGCTTCGGGTACGGCGACGGCTACGGCGGCCGGTTCGGCGGCGCTGCGCTGGTCGTTCACGGGGGACCTTCCGGAGGCGAACGGGTAAGTGCATTGCAATGCACTGGACGGTACAGGATGGGGAACTCTCCCCGCCACGGGCTTCCCTCCACGGTAAGGACGCCCGCGCGTTCCGTGAAATGCCGATCACGCTCTCGTTATGCTTCGCGCGCATGAACGAGGAACCCTCCACCGGCCGCCCCGTGGAACTCCGGCATCTGCGGGCTTTCCTCGCGGTCGCCGACGAGCTCAACATCACGCGCGCCGCCGCCCGCCTCCGGCTGACCCAGCCCGCCGTGTCCCGCACCCTCGCGGCGCTGGAGCGGCACCTGGGGGTCCGACTCGTCGACCGTTCCACCCACCACCTCGCCCTCACCCCCGACGGCGTCGCCTTCCGGGACAAGGCCGCCACCGCGGTCGCCGCCTTCGACGAGGCGCTCGACCCCGGGCGGCTGCGCACCTGGCCGCTGCGGCTCGGACACGCCTGGTCCGCGTTCGGGCCGTACACCACCCCGCTGCTGCGGACCTGGCAGGAGCGGTTCCCGGGCACCCCGCTGGAGCTGCTCCGGATCGACGACCGCACCGCCGGGCTGACCCGGGGCGAGGTCGACGCGGCGCTGCTGCGCGGGCCGGTGGACGCGCCAGGGCTCGTCGCCGAGGTGCTGTTCACCGAGGTGCGGGTGGCGGCGGTGACCGCGGACGGGCCGCTCGCGGCGCGCACCTCCCTCGGACTCGCCGACCTCGCGGACGGCCCCGTCGTCCTGAACACCGTCTCCGGCACCACCACCGTGGACCTGTGGCCGCCGCACGCCCGCCCGGCCGCCACCCTCACCGTCGGCAACACCGACGACTGGCTCACCGCCATCGCCGCCGGCCGGGGCAACGGGGTGTCCACCGCCTCGACCGCGGACCTGCACCCGCACGCGGGGGTCGCCTACGTCCCGCTCGACGACGCCCCGGGCGTCCCGGTCCTCCTCGCCCGACGCGACGCCCCCGGCCACCCGGCACTCCCCCGACTCGCCGCACTGGCACGCGAGATCATCGCCCGGGGCCCGGCTCACCGATCCCCGGGCCGGGCTCCGGGAGAGCCTCCGCGATGACCTCGGCGAGGTGCCGGGCCCGCCGCCCGGCCAGCTGGTCGAGCTGCGTACGGCAGGAGAAGCCGTCCGCGAGGAGTTCGGTCCCGGGTTCCATCTCCCTCACGGCAGGCAGCAGCCGCTCCTCCGCGCAGGCGACCGACACCCCCCAGTGCCCCTTCTCGAAGCCGAAGTTCCCGGCGAGCCCGCAGCAGCCGCCGCTGAGTTCGCCGGTCAGGCCCAGCCGTTCGCGCAGCCCGCGTTCCGCCGCGTCGCCGAGGACCGCGTGCTGGTGGCAGTGCGTCTGGCCGGCGGCCGGGCGGTCCAGGCGGGGCGGTGTCCAGTCGGGGGCGCACTCCTTTAGGTACTGGGCGAACGTCCGCACGGAAGCAGCCAGTTCGGCGGCGCGCGGGTCGTCGGGGAGGAGTTCGGGCAGGTCGGTGCGGAGGGTCGCGGCGCAGCTCGGCTCCAGGACGACGAGCGGTTCGCCGGGGAAGAGATCGAGCCGGTCCAGGGTGCGGCGCATCACCCGGCGAGCCGCGCCGAGCTGGCCCGTCGATACGTACGTGAGGCCGCAGCACAGGCCGGGGACGGGCGGCAGCACCGTACGCCCCGTCGCCTCCTCCAGCACCCGGACCGCCGCCCGGCCCACCTGCGGGGACAGGTGCTCGGTGAAGGTGTCCGCCCAGAGGCGCACCACCCGGTTCGTGGAGAGGACGCGTGTGCCCCTGCCCTGGCGTGCGCGCAGCCACCGGCTGTACGTCTGTGTCGCCAGCACCGGAAGCGTGCGCTCGGGCGCGATCCCTGCCAGCCGTTTCGCGAGCGCGGCGAGGGGACGCAGCCGGGCCAGGGCGTTGAGGGGCCGGGCGAAGGGGGCGGCGAGGCGCAGCCAGCGCGGGAGGCGGCCCATCGCGTAGTGGGCTGCGGGCCGGAGCCGGTGCTTGTAGTGGTGGTGCAGGAACTCCGCCTTGTAGGTAGCCATGTCGACGCCCACCGGGCAGTCGCTGCGGCAGCCCTTGCAGGAGAGGCACAGGTCGAGCGCGTCCCGGACCTCCGTACTGCGCCAGCCGTCCGTGACGACCTCGCCCGCCAGCATCTCGTGGAGCAGCCGGGCCCGCCCCCGGGTGGAGTGGGCCTCCTCTCCGGTCGCCCGGAAGGACGGGCACATCACGCCCGCGCCGCTCGCCTCCGTCGTACGGCACTTGGCGACGCCGACGCAGCGGCGGACCGCGCCCGCGAAGTCCCCGCCGTCCTGCGGATAGCCGAACTCGACGTCCACCGGGCGCTTCGGGAGGACGGAGAAGCGCAGGTTCGTGTCCAGGCGGTCCGGGCGGACCAGCATCCCCGGGTTCAGGCCGCCGTCCGGGTCCCACAGGTCCTTGAACCGGCGGAAGAGGGCGACGAGTTCGTCCCCGTACATCCGGGGCAGCAGCTCCGCGCGCGCCTGGCCGTCGCCGTGCTCGCCGCTGAGGGAGCCGCCGTGCGCGACGACGAGGTCGGCCGTCTCCTCGGAGAACCGGCGGAAGCGGGCCACCCCTTCCGCGCTGATCAGGTCGAAGTCGATGCGGACGTGGATGCAGCCGTCGCCGAAGTGGCCGTACGGGGTGCCGCGCAGGCCGTGTTCGGCGAGGAGGGCGCGGAAGTCGCGGAGGTACGCGCCGAGCCGGGCGGGCGGGACCGCGCAGTCCTCCCACCCGGGCCAGGCCTCACTGCCGTCGGGCATCCGGGTGGCGGTCCCGGCGGCGTCCTCGCGGATCCGCCACAGGGCCCGCTGCCCGGCCGGGTCGGTGACGACGGCCCCGTCCACCGCGTCGGCCGCCCGCAGGACGCGTTCGGCGTGCGCTCGGGCCTCGGCCGGGGTGGCGCCGCCCGTCTCGACGAACAGCCAGGCGGCCCCGCGCGGCAGCAGCCCGGCCGGTTCGCGTACGAGGTCGGCGGCCATGCCCTCGACGGTGAGCGGGCCGTACGGCAGGAGGCCCGGGGCGGCCTCGGCGGCGGCGGACTCGTCGGCGTACCCGAGGACGGCCAGGGCGCGGGCGGGCGGGGCCTCGACCAGGCGCACGGTGGCCTCGGTGACGACGCCGAGGGTGCCCTCGCTGCCGCAGAACGCCCGGACCGGGTCGGGGCCGCCGGGGTGTTCGGGGAGCAGGGCGTCGAGCGCGTACCCCGAGATGCGACGCGGGAGGTCGGGGTAGCCGGTGCGGAGAAGGGCGAGGTGGTCGGCGATCAGTTCGGTTACGCCGTGGGGGCCGTGGAGGCCGTGTGACGCCCCCGCCCCCCGTGCGCCGACGCCCGCAGGACCCTCGCCGCTCCGCTGTTCCAGACGCAGCGCCTCGCCCCCGTACCGGACGACCGACAGCCCCCGCACGTTGTCCGCCGTGGTGCCCCAGGCCACCGAGTGCGCGCCGCAGGAGTTGTTGCCGATCATCCCGCCGAGGGTGCAGCGGCTGTGGGTGGACGGGTCGGGGCCGAAGGTCAGGCCATGGGGTGCGGCGGCGGCCCGCAGGCCGTCCAGGATCACGCCGGGCTGGACGACGGCGGTGCGGGCGGCGGGGTCCAGGTCGAGGATCGCGCGCAGATGGCGGGTGAGGTCGAGGACGAGGCCGGTGCCGGTGGCCTGTCCGGCGATGGACGTGCCGCCGCCGCGCGGGACGACCGGCACCCCGTGCTCCTGGCAGACCGCCAGCGCGGCGGCGATGTCGTCGGCGTCGCGCGGGGCGAGGACGCCGAGGGGGACGCGGCGGTAGTTGGAGGCGTCCATCGTCGTCAACGCCCGGGCGGAGGACCCGAAGTCGCTCGCGCCGCGTACGGCGGAGCGGAGCGCCGCGACGAAAGCCGGGGAAGGCGGGGCGGCGGCCTCGGCGGACGGTCCGGTATGCGGTCGATGCTGTTCGGCCATTCCTTCAGCATGCCGCCGGTCCAGATGAACTCTTGGGATGCGCACGGATGAACCTGGACAACCAGCACAAAAAAGCCCACAAGATCTTCCCAAACAGACCGTCAAGTCTCCTATAGTGACCAAGACTTGCGCAGGAAGTATCAGTTCCAGTTGTGCAGGATCGCCCGCACCCGTGATGAAGTGTCCTGAATTCGCCCCGCCAGCTCCGCCCATACCGCACCGTCCGTCACCGAGGACTCCGATTGCGCCCCTCACACCGGCCCACCGCACTCGCCCTGCTGATATCGGCAGCCGCAACCGGCACGCTGACCCTGTGGGCCGTCGCCGCGGCCCCTGACACGGTACGGACCCCGCTGGCCTGGGGCGCGGGCGCAGCCGCCGTGCTGCTGAGCGTCTGCGTGGCCGTCACCGTCCACACCCTGGGGACCGCGCGGACGCTGCGCGCCCTGCGGGCCGCCGACGCCCAGCGGTTCACCTCCGAGACCTCCCGCCTGGTCTCCGCCTCCGCCGTCGAGGCCCAGCGCTTCACCGCGGAGACGGCCAGGATCAAGGGCGCCGCCTCCGCCGAGACCGCCCGGGTCGCCGCCGAGGCCCGCGCCGAGAACGAGCGGATCACCGCGGCGGCCGCCGCCGAGCAGGCCCGCCTCGGCGTGACCGTGGACCGGCTGACGGCCCGCGCCACCCGCGCCGAGACCGAGCGGTCCGCGGCCGTCGCCGCCTGCGCCAACGCGGCGGGGCGGATGCAGGCCCTGTCCACCAGCATGCTGGCCGACCTCCGCGAGATGGAGCACCGGCACTCCGACGAGTCCGTGCTCGGGGACCTGCTCCACCTGGACCACCGCACCGCCCAGGCGGGCCGCCTCGCCGACTCCATCGCCGTGCTGACCGGGGCCCGCTCCGGCCGGCGCTGGGCGAAGCCGATCGTCATGGAGTCGATCCTGCGCGGCGCGATGGGCCGGATCGGCAGCTACCAGCGGGTCCGCCTGCACTCCACCAGCGATGTCGCCATCGCCGGTCACGCGGCCGAGGGCGTCATGCACGCGCTCGCCGAACTCCTCGACAACGCGGCCAACTTCTCGCCGCCCACCGCCGAGGTGCATGTGTACGTGGAGGAGGTCCCGGCGGGCATCGTCATCACCGTCGAGGACAGCGGGCTCGTCATGAGCGAGGTGCAGCTGCGCCGGGCGGAGCGGGCGGTCTCCGCCGACCACCAGGACCTCACCAACCTCTCCGGCACCCGACTCGGGCTCGCGGTCGTCGGCCGGCTGGCCCGTAAGCACGGCCTGACCGTCTCCTTCCGGCCGTCCGCCCGCGGCGGCACCGGCGCGCTGATGATGCTCCCCCAGGACCTCATCTCCCGTGCGACGGCCCCGGCCCCGGTGGTTCCGGCGACCGCGCCCACGGCCCCCGCCGAGCCGGAGCCCTCGCACGCCTCGGCCGCCGGAACGGACCCCGCCGACGCCGCCCCCGCGGCCCGGGCCCCCCGGGCCCGCACCGAGGACGACGCCGCCACGCCCCTGACCCCGGCGGCGGAGTCCCCGGGCTCCTCGGTGGACGCGGAATCCGAGTCCACCGGCGCCGTGCCCGAGTTCGGCGAGAGCGGCCTGCCCAAGCGCCGCCGCGGCCGCACGCTGGCCGCCGCCGAAGCCCGTACCGGCAACGCCGCCCCCGGCGAAGCCGACACCCCCCGGGCCCGTACCACCGACCCGAAGGTCCAGGCAGCGCGCTTCAGCACCTTCAGCAAGGCGGTACGAGCCAACTCCCCGCACCCGGAAGGCAACACCCGATGACCGCGACCACCGACGAGAAGCTCAACTGGCTGCTGGAGGGGCTGCTGGAGCGCACCCCCGGTACCCGCCACGCCCTCGTCCTGTCCCGTGACGGCCTCAAGCTGTGCCGCACCCCCGAGCTCTCCGTCGACCAGGCCGACCAACTGGCCGCGATCTCCGCCGGGATCCAGAGCCTCTCGCACGGCGCGTCCATCGAGTTCGGCGACGGCACCGGCGGCGTGAGGTCCGCGATGGCCGAGTTCTACGGCGGCGTGCTGTTCATCGTCGAGGCGGGAGCCGGGGCCCACCTGGCCGTCGTCGCCGACGAGGACTCCGACGTGGGCCTCGTCGGCCACAACATGAGCGAGCTCGTCGAGCAGCTCGGCGAACATCTCGTCGCACCGCCGCGCACCCCCGCCGAGGTCCCGGCCGGATGACGACGGCGCCCCGCCCCCGACCGGGCCGCGACGACGATCCGGACCGGCTGTACACCCTCACCGGGGGCCGCAGCCGGTCCGACTCCGCCGCCTTCGACCTGGTGACGCTCGTCGTCGCCGAGTGCGACCCGTCCCCGGGGATGCAGTCCGAGCACGCCGCGATCCTGCGGATGTGCCAGGGCCCCACCGCCGTCGTCGAAATCGCCGCGAGCCTGAGCCTGCCCGTCAGCATCGTCCGCATCATGCTGTGCGACCTGCTCGACACCGGCCGGATCAGCGCCCGCCACCCCCGTACAGCCCGTGTCGCGGACCGGCTCCCCGACCCCGACATCCTGGAACAGGTGCTCGTTGGACTCCGCAACCTCTGACCGCGCCACCCTGAGCTCCACCGCCGACAACGGACTCAAGATCGTTGTCGTGGGCGGCTTCGGCGTCGGCAAGACCACCATGGTCCGATCCGTGAGCGAGATCCGTCCGCTCAACACGGAGGAGACCATGACCCGCGCGGGCGAGGCCGTCGACGACCTCGACGGCGTCCAGGCCAAGACGTCCACCACGGTGGCGTTCGACTTCGGCCGGATCACGCTCGACGAACGCTCCGTGCTCTACCTCTTCGGCGCGCCCGGGCAGGAGCGCTTCTGGTTCCTGTGGGACCGGCTGTTCTCCGGCACGCTCGGCGCGGTCGTCCTCGTCGACACCCGCCGGCTCGCCGACTCCTGGTACGCCATCGACCGCCTGGAGCACCACGGCACGCCCTTCATCGTGGCGTGCAACGACTTCGGCGGCCCGCTCCACAGCGAGCAGCAGATCCGGGAGGCCCTGGACCTGTCGGAGGACGTACCGCTGGTGGAGTGCGACGCCCGCGACCGCTCCTCCAGCAAGTACGTGCTCATCACGCTCGTCGAGCACCTCGCAGCGCTCTCCGCCGCCCGCCTCCAGGCCGCCGGAACGGCCGCCTCCGAGGCGGCCGCCCCCGCAGCGGCCCTGGCGGCGGCCGGCCCGACCCCGGAGCCCGCCCCGTGACCACTTTCTCCGGCTGCCCCGTCACCCACACGTCCGTCCCGCTGTCCGGGCCCCGCTTCCAGAGCGACCCCGTCCAGCTCTACCGGGACCTGCGGCGCGACCACGGGGCGATCGCCCCGGTCGTGCTCGACGGCGACGTACCCGCCTGGCTCGTCCTCGGCTACCGCGAACTCCACCAGGTCACCGGCGACCCGGCCCTCTTCAGCCGGGACTCCGACCTGTGGAACCAGTGGGACCGCATCCCCGACGACTGGCCGCTGCTGCCCATGATCGGGCGCAAGCAGCCCTCGATCCTCTACACGGTCGGCGAGCGCCACAGCGTCCGCGCCATGATGATCAGCAACGCGCTGGAGGGCGTCGACCCGTTCTCACTGAAGCGGTACGCGGAGGAGTTCGCGGACGAGCTGATCGACCGCTTCTGCACCAAGGGCTCGGTCGACATCATCGCGGACTACGCCAAGCTGCTGCCCGCCCTCGTGCTGGCCAGGATCTACGGCTTCTCCGACGAGGAGGCACACCCGCTGGTCGGCGCGATCAACGACATGATCGACGGCCGGGAGCGGGCGCTCGCCGGACAGCAGCACCTGGGTGTGTCGATGTTCCAGCTCCTGGCGGACAAGCACGCCGAGCCCGGCGACGACGTGGCCACCCGGATGCTCGCGGACGTCGGCGGGTTCACCGACGAGGAGGTCGCCCAGGACCTCATGGTGATGATGGCGGCCGGTCACCAGCCGACCGCCGACTGGATGGGCAACTCGCTGCGGCTCATGCTCACCGACGACCGGTTCGCCGCCTCGCTCTCCGGCGGCCGGCACAGCGTCGCGGAGGCCATGAACGAGGTCCTCTGGGAGGACACCCCGACGCAGAACGTGGCCGGCCGCTGGGCCGCCCGCGACACCCACATCGGCGGCCGCCACATCCGCGCCGGCGACCTGCTGCTCCTCGGCCTCGCCGCCGCCAACGGCGACCCGCAGGTGCGCACCGACGGCTCGACACTGACCGGCGGCAACAACGCCTTCCTCTCCTTCGGCCACGGCGAGCACCGCTGCCCGTTCCCCGCCCAGGAGACCGCCGAGGTCATCGCCCGTACCGGCATCGAGGTCCTGCTCGACCGGCTGCCGGACGTGGACCTCGCCGTCCCCGCCGAGCAGCTCACCCGCCGCCCGTCGCCGTGGCTGCGCGGTCTGACGGACCTGCCGGTGCTCTTCACGCCCACGCCCGCCCTCGGCAGACCCGGAAGCCACGGAGGCCCCGCATGACCCGCATCGCGCTCGACCCCTTCGTCAGAGACCTCGACGGCGAGAGCGCCGCGCTCCGGGCCGCCGGTCCGCTGGCCGAGGTGGAGCTGCCGGGCGGGGTGCACGTCTACGCGGTCACCCGCCACGCGGAGGCCCGCGCGCTGCTCACCGACAGCCGGGTGGTCAAGGACATCAACGTCTGGAACGCCTGGCAGCGCGGCGAGATACCGATGGACTGGCCGCTGATCGGCCTGGCCAACCCGGGCCGCTCCATGCTGACGGTCGACGGGGCCGACCACCGGCGTCTCCGTACGCTGGTGGCGCAGGCGCTCACGGTGAAGCGGGTGGAGCGGCTGCGGGCCGGGATCGAGGCGCTGACGAACGCGAGCCTGGAGAAGCTGGCCGCGCTGCCCGCCGGCCGGCCGGTGGACCTGAAGGCCGAGTTCGCCTACCCCCTCCCCATGAACGTGATCAGCGAGCTGATGGGCGTGGACGCGGCGGACCACCCGCGGCTGAAGGAGCTGTTCGAGAAGTTCTTCTCGACGCAGACCCCGCCGGAGGAGGTCCCGCAGATGATGGCGGACCTCGGGACCCTCTTCACGAAGATCGTCGACGGCAAGCGGGCGAACCCGGGCGACGACCTGACCAGCGCCCTGATCGCGGCCTCCGAGAACGGTGACCACCTCACCGACGAGGAGATCGTCAACACGCTGCAACTGATCATCGCCGCCGGACACGAGACCACGATCAGCCTGATCGTCAACGTCGTGGAAGCGCTCCAGACCCACCCCGAGCAGCGCAAGAAGGTGCTGAACGGGGAGATCGCGTGGGACGGCGTGATCGAGGAGACGCTGCGCTGGAACACCCCGACCTCGCACGTGCTGATCCGCTTCGCGACGGAGGACATCGAGGTCGGCGACCGGATCCTCCCCAAGGGCGAGGGCCTGATCATCTCGTTCGGCGCGCTGGGCCGGGACGAGGAGAGTCACGGCCCCACGGCGGGCGAGTTCGACGCAACCCGCACCCCGAACCGCCACATCGCCTTCGGCCACGGCCCGCACGTCTGCCCGGGCGCGGCGCTGTCCCGCCTGGAGGCGGGCATCGCGCTCCCGGCGCTCTACGAACGCTTCCCGGAGCTGGAGCTGGCCATCCCGGCGTCCGAGCTGCGCAACAAGCCGATCGTGACGCAGAACGACCTGCACGAGCTGCCGGTGAAGCTCGGCTGCCCGTTCGGCCACGTGGCGTAGACGTTCCCTGTCCCGGGGAGTCCACGGGTCGGAGCACACGTCTCACCGGACGGACACGGTTACGAAGCCGTGCCACCGAGGGACTACGCTCCGTCCCGTGGCCGACATCCAGATTCCCGCTGACATCAAGCCCACCGACGGACGCTTCGGCGCCGGTCCTTCCAAGGTGCGGACGGAGGCGCTCGACGCGCTGGCCGCCACCGGCACCTCTCTCCTCGGTACGTCCCACCGCCAGGCCCCGGTCAAGAACCTGGTCGGCGAGGTACGGGACGGGGTGCGCGCGCTCTTCTCCCTGCCCGAGGGTTACGAGGTCGTCCTCGGCAACGGCGGCTCCACCGCCTTCTGGGACGTGGCGACGCACGGTCTGATCGAGTCGAAGTCCCAGCACCTGAACTTCGGCGAGTTCTCGTCGAAGTTCGCCAAGGCCGCGAAGCTCGCGCCCTGGCTGTCCGACCCCACCGTCATCGCCTCCGACCCGGGCACCCACCCGGACCCGCGGGCGGAGGCGGGCGTGGACGTCTACGCCTTCACCCACAACGAGACCTCGACGGGTGTCGCGGCGCCGGTCAAGCGCGTCGCGGGCGCCGACGAGGGCGCCCTCGTCCTGGTGGACGCCACCTCGGGCGCGGGCGGCCTGCCGGTCGACATCACCGAGTCCGACGTCTACTACTTCGCCCCGCAGAAGTCCTTCGCCTCGGACGGCGGCCTCTGGATCGGCGTGTTCTCCCCGGCGGCGCTGGAGCGCGCGGCCCGGATCCACGCCTCGGGCCGGCACGTCCCGGAGTTCTTCTCGCTGCCGACGGCGATCGACAACTCCCTGAAGAACCAGACGTACAACACCCCGGCGCTGTCCACCCTCTTCCTGCTGAACGAGCAGCTGAAGTGGATGAACACCCAGGGCGGCCTGGACTTCACGACGGGCCGCACGGCGGCGTCCTCGGGCCACCTCTACGGCTGGGCCGACGAGTCGAAGTACGCGACCCCGTTCGTCACGGACCCGGCGAAGCGCTCGCAGGTCATCGGCACGATCGACTTCGCCGACGAGATCGACGCGGCGGCCGTCGCCAAGGTGCTGCGCGCCAACGGCATCGTGGACACCGAGCCGTACCGCAAGCTGGGCCGCAACCAGCTGCGCGTGGCGATGTTCCCGGCGATCGACCCGGCGGACGTGCAGGCGCTGACGGCGTGCATCGACTACGTGATCGAGAAGCTGTAGCCCTTCGGCTCTCCGCTGTACGGAGACGGCCCGGCACCCACGTGGGCGCCGGGCCGTTCTGCTTCACTCGGCCGGGCAGCATATGCCGGAAGCGCGATCTTGGGCTGTCCCGCCCTACGATGATGCTCTCGACACCAGCCCATTCCAGGAGGCCCGCAATGTCTGCAGCAGCAGTCGAGCACCCCTGTGACGGTGAGCCGGAAACGCTGCTGGAAACGGCCAACCGTCTCACCGAGCAGCTTCCGGGGCATCGCGTCGAGATCATCGGAGGCGTCATCACCGTGGCCCCGCCCGCGGACGGACCGCACGCACGCGCGCTCACCAAGCTCATGCGCCCCTTCATCTTTGCGGGTCTCGACGACGGTGAGAGCGAAGTACTCCAAGGCGTCGGCCTCTGGCTCCCCGGCGGCCCCCAGGACTTCGCGATCCCCGATCTGGCGATCGTCGATGCCGACTTCGACGAGCACGTGGCCGCGAACAGCTCCTACGACCCCGCCTGCTTTCGGCTCGTCCTGGAGGTCACCTCCGGGAACTACCAGAACGACCTCCGTAACAAGGTCACCGCCTACGCCCAGGCCAAGATCCCGGTGTACGTGATCGTCGACCGCAAGCACGGCCGGCTCCACGTCCTGACCGAACCGCTCCCCGGCGGCTACGACCGCCACGAGGTCTACGCCCCCGGCCAGGAAGCCCCGCTGCCCGCCTCCATCGGCGCTGAAGTCTCCCTCGACGTCGACGAGATCGTGCGCGCGGGCCGCACCAAGGGCTGAGGACTCCGTCCTACTCCCCCGGCGCGGACGGCCGGCGGGCGCAGGTCGGCTGGGAGGGGCGGCAGGGGATCCCCCTCCCCCTCAATTCGCTGTGTCGCTGTCCCCATCTTCACAGCCGCCACTGACAAGCGGCCTGCGCGCGAGGACGAACCCCTGCGGCGTCCGTTCCGGGAACGGCCCGTCCGTGTCCCTCTCCCGCCACACCCGGGACACCACCTCCAGGCCCGCATCCCGCAGCAGCTCGGCCACCCGCTCCGGCTGCCGGCGGTGGAAGACGAGCGAGACCTCCTGTCCCAGCGCTTCCGTCAGCCGCAACGGCTCGTGGCCGACCTGGAAGCCCAGCTGCACATGGCCTCCCGGAGCGAGCACACGGCGGAACTCCGCGAAGACGCGCGGCAGTTCCGCGTCCGGTACGTGGATCGTCGAGTACCAGGCGAGCAGGCCGCCGAGCGAGGCGTCCGGCAGGCCGAGGGCGAGCATGGAGCCCTCCTCGAAGCGCAGCCCGGGGTGGTCCTTACGCGCCGCGGCCAGCATCTGAGGGGCGAGGTCGATCCCGAACACGTCGAGCCCCAGGCCGAGTCCGTGCAGGAACCCGGTCACCCGGCCCGTGCCGCAGCCGACGTCCGCCAGCGGAAGCCCGCCGCCGTCCTTCGCCACGCGCGCCACGAGTTCGGCGAAGACGGTCAGCAGGCCCCGCTCCAGCGGCTTGGACGCCAACTCGTCGCGGGTCCAGCTCGCGTATCCCTCGGCGATGGCGTCGTAGGAAGTCCGGGTGGTGTGCAGGAAGCCGGGTGACGGATCAGGTGCGGTCATGGCGCACCACCCTAGAGCCCGCCTCCCGCCCCCGGGGTCAGACCATCGGGTTGCCGCTGACGGTCGCCCCGGGCAGGACGAGGTTCTGGGCGACGTCCCAGTGCTCGACGATACGGCCGCCCTCCAGCCGGAAGACGTCGACGATCACGACGGGGTCCGGCGCCCAGCCGTGGACGACGCTGTGGGTGAAGACGAGGTCGCCCTGCGCCGCGATCCGCTGCGGTTCCCACGAGAAGCCCTCCAGATCCGGGACCGTGGCACGGAGCGTGTCCAGGCCGCTCGGCATCCGGGGGCTGTGCTGCACATAGGGCTCGGCCCAGTACCGGTCGAGCGCCGTGAGGTCCTTCTCGGCGAAGAGCTCCCGCATCGCGGTGAGCACGATCTCGGTGTTGCGCCGGGCCTCGTCCCCTGCGGGACGTTCACTCATGATCATGTCTCCTCGGTGATTTCGCGGCGCGTCTCCCCGCCGTCCACGCGTTCGAACTGCAGCGCACCCGAGGGGCAGCGCCGCACCACGCCGACCAGGCGCTCGGCGTCGGCGCCGTCGGGCCTGATCCACGGGCGCCTGCCGGTGTCGAAGACCTCCGGCAGACCCCGGACGCACTCGGCGGCGTGCAGGCAGCGCCCGGCCTCGAAGGTCACGGTGATCGACCGGCCCTCGTAGGACTTCTTCTCCTCCGTGCGCTTCTCCGTACCGTTGCTCATCCCTGCCTCCGTCACGGCCGTGCCCGGCCCGTTCAGTCGCTGACCCTGCTGCGGGACTGGTACAGCAGGTCCTGATACTCCGGGTGCCGGGCGATCCACCCGGCGAAGAACGGGCAGGTGGGCAGAACCCGCAGGTTCGCGGCGCGCGCCTCGTCCAGGGCGGTGCGGGCCAGCGCCGAACCGATGCCCCTGCCCTCGTACTCCGGTTGGACCTCGGTGTGGAGGAACGCGATGAGTTCCGCCGTACGGAGGTAGTCCGCGAAGCCCGCGACCTCGGACTCCCCCTCGATCCGGGCCTCGTACCGCTTGGCCTCCGGAACGTCCTTCACTTCGACTGCCATGCCTCTGCCCTCTGTTCGTCCGTCATCCGCACCCGCCCGGTCGAGGGGGCGCACCGTCATCGTGCCCTCCCCCGGCGTCAGGCGGCGCTCCGGGCGTGCCCCGCGAGGAGCTGCGTCTCCCAGGCGAAGGCCACCCCCGTGGCGCCGCCGTGCTGGGCCTGCACCTCGGCGGCCGCCGGAATGGTCTCCTCGCGGGCCCAGTCGCGCTGCCACTCGCCCATCACGGCCAGCCACGTGATCGGCACGACGCCCGCCTGGATCATGCGCCGCACCGCCATGTCGTGGGCCTCGGCCGACACACCCCCGGAGGCGTCGGTGACGGCGTAGACCTCGAACCCCTCACCCGCCGCCTGGATGGCCGGCATCGCCAGGCAGATCTCCGTCCAGAGCCCGGCGAGGATCAGCTTCCTGCGACCGGTCGCCTCGACGGCATCGACGACGCGCTCGTCCTGCCAGGTGTTGATGAAGGTCCGGTCGATCGGCTTCTGCTCCGGGAACACGTCCTGGATGCCCTGGATCAGCAGCCCGCCGCGCTCCTCCAGGACGGTGGTCAGGATGGTCGGGACGCCGTACGCCTTGGCGGCCTTGGCGAGCCCGACGACGTTGTTGACGACCATCGTCGGCTCATGGCTGTTCAGATTGGCGAACTGGAACGGCTGGTGGTCGATCAGCACCAGGACGCTCTCCTCGGGCGTCAGCAGCGCGTCGAGCCCGGCCTTGGTCTGGGTGCTCATGGGGTTCCCCTTCTGGAGCGTCGCGCCCGTGGACCCGGGCGACGACCGGCGTTGCGACACCATGTGGTTGACGTGTCATCCACATTAGGCAGGAGTGGTTGATGCGTCAACCACTCCTGCGGGCGGCAGACTTGCCGCGAGCGCCGAGACTCCGGTGGAGTCGCCCCGGACGGCCTCGCTACGCTCCTTTCATGGACGCACCGCCGCGCTGGCTGACCTCGGAACAGCAGGCCGCCTGGGACGGCTTCATCCGCATGCAGGAGAAGCTCGTCGGACGGCTCTCCCGCCGGGTCCAGACCGACTCCCGCATGTCCCCATCCGACTACATCGTGCTGGCCAAACTCACCGAGGCCGGCGGGCGCATGCGCTTCATGGACCTGACCAAACTGGTGGAGTGGGAGAAGAGCCGCATGTCCCACCAGGTGGCGCGGATGGCCAAGCGCGGGCTGGTCGGCAAGGAGGACTGCCCCGACGACGGACGCGGGGCGTTCATCGTCGCCACGCCCGCCGGCCGCCGGGCGATCGAGGAGGCCGCGCCCGTGCATGTCGAGCATGTCCGACGGCTGTTCATCGACGCCCTCACCCAGGAGGAACTGGACGCCCTCGCCCGGATCTCGAACCGCGTCCTCGCCCATCTGGAGAAGCAGCCCGACTGACCGGCCTCCTCCCGGTCACGTCGCCCTACGGCATCGGCGCAAGCGTCGCCCTCGCGGCCCACCGCTGTTCGCCGTCCTCCCACTCCCCGGTCGGCCGGAGCCCCGCCCCCGCCGCCACCGCCGCGGACGCGGCGTGGTCGGGGTGGATGTGGGCGACGAACTCCCGGACGCCCCCGGCCGAGGCCAGGTGCGCCGCGAGGCCCTCCGCCGCCTCGCGCGCGTAGCCCCGGCCCTGCCACGGCGTCCCGACCACCCAGGCGATCTCCGCGCGCGGTCCCCGTACCGTCGCCTGGACGTATCCGGCGAGGCTCCCCTCCCCACGGACCCGGAGCACCCAGTTCCACCAGCGCTCCCCCGGGTCCGGCGAACCGGCGCACTGACGCTCGTACCGGGACCGCAGCACGGCCGGCTCCGGCGGCTCGCCCCCGGTGAAGACGTACAGCGCGGGGTCGGCGAGGACGACCGCCATCTCCTCGGCGTACGCCGGATCGAGGGGGAGCGCGTCGAGGCGGGCGGTGGTGAAGGGCGGGGTCGCGGGGGTCGTCGGCACGGTGCCCGACCCTACGTGCTCCGCACCCGCCCCCACCCCCCGCTTCCGGGACTCGGCAGCTCAACGGCGTCACCGGCTCAGTGACTCACCGGCTCAGGCGCTGGAAGCGGCGGACCGCCAGCGGCAGGAACACCAGCGTGATCGCCAGCGGCCACACCACCGCCAACAACAGGGCGTGCTCCTCGACCCAGGTACCGCCGCCCGCCACCGGATTGCCGAACAGCTCCCGGGCGGCCGTCGCGGTGGAGGAGATCGGGTTCCAGGCCGCGATCGTGCCCAGCCAGCCCGGCATCAGGGACGGTGAGACGAAGGTGCTGGAGATCATGGTGAGGGGGAAGGCGACGGCGTACAGCCCGCCGGCCGCCTCCGGGGTGGGGACCAGCATGCCCAGCCAGACACCCACCCAGATCAGGCTGAACCGCAGCAGCAGGAGCAGTCCGAACGCCCCGAGGGCGCCCATCACGCCGCCGTCCGCGCGCCAGCCGATCAGCAGGGCCGTGGCGGCCAGGATGGTCAGCTCGGCGGCGGCCACCACCAGGTCGGACGCCCCGCGTCCGGAGGCGAACGCGGAGGGGGCCATCGGCATGGACCGGAAGCGGTCGACGACGCCCCTGGAGGCGTCGGTGACGACGGCCACCGCGGTGTTCATGAAGCCCATGGCCATGGTCATGGCGAACATGCCGGGCATCAGGAACTCCCGGTAGTCCCCGCCCCCGGGCACCTTCATCGCGCTGCCGAAGATGTATCCGTACAGCAGGACGGAGAGGATCGGGAAGCCCAACTGCCAGACGATCGCCGCGGGTTGGCGCTGGTACTGGGTGAGGGTGCGGCGGGTGATGTTCCAGCAGTCGGAGATCGCCCAGTAGGCGAGGCCATGGGCGCGGGGCCCGTCCGTCGCCGCGGGATTCCGTTCGCGTGTGGTCAGGGTGCTCATACCGCCGCCACCTCCGGGGCGTCGAGGTTCTCGGTGCCATGTCCCGTCAGCCGCAGGAACACGTCGTCCAGACTCGGCCGGCGCAGCCCGATGTCCTCCACCGCGATGCCGTCGTCCTGGAGACTCCGGGCCACCTCGGTGAGGGCGGCGACCCGGTCGGCGACCTGGGCGTGCACCCGGCGGGCGGGGACGTCGGTGACGACGAGCCCGCCGCCGGCCACCCGGTCGACGGCGCTCGCCACCGCGGCGAGGTCCCCCGGGTCGGCGGCCACGACCTCGATGCGGTCGCCGCCGACCCGGTTCTTCAGCGCGTCCGGGGTGTCGTCGGCGATGGCCCGGCCCCGGTCGATGACGGTGATGTGCGAGGCGAGCCTGTCGGCCTCGTCCAGGTACTGCGTGGTGAGCAGCACGGTCGTACCGCCCGCCACCAGGGCCCGGACCGCGTCCCAGACCTCGCCCCGGCCCCGCGGGTCGAGTCCGGTCGTCGGCTCGTCGAGGAAGAGCACGTCGGGGGAGAGGATCATCGAGGAGGCGAGGTCGAGCCGTCGCCGCATGCCGCCGCTGTACTCCTTGGCGCCCTTGTCGGCCGCCTCGGTCAGGTCGAACCGGTCGAGCAGCTCCCCGGCGCGCTGCCGGGCCCGGCGGTTGCCGAGGTGGAAGAGGCGGCCGAACATCTCCAGGTTCTGCCGCCCGGTGAGACCCTCGTCGACGGCCGCGTACTGGCCGGTGAGCCCGATCCGGCTCCGTACGCGGCGGGGTTCGCGCGCCACGTCGAGCCCGGCGACCTCGGCCCGCCCCGCGTCGTACCGCAGCAGGGTGGCGAGGACCCGCACGGCGGTGGTCTTGCCGGCCCCGTTCGGGCCGAGGAGGCCGTGGACGGTGCCGGGGCGGACGGCGAGGTCGAAGCCGTCGAGCGCCCGCTTCTCCGGCCCGCGCTTCCCCCGGTACCGCTTCACGACGCCTTCGGCGAACACCGCGTAATCGGACGAGGACCCCGGCGAGGAACCGGACGAGGACCCCGACCCGGCTTGCATCCCGGTTTGGAGCATGGACATGGCACAACCCCCTGCTTTCTCCGACTGGCCGAAAGAGAATCGAGTACACCGTACCCCAAACTGGGTACACCGTACTCGCATGCGAGTACGGTGTACCCAACCCTGTTCCGGAGCACTACGCTGCCTCCATGGCGAAAGACGGATCGACAGCGGCGACGGACGGCACGGCCACCGGGAGCGGCGATATCGCACGCAGCCTGGAACTCCTGTGGGGCACCGGGGAACGCCCCGGCCGCGGACCCAAACCGGGCCTCACGCTGGACCGGATCGTCACCGCGGCGGTCGCCGTCGCGGACGCGGAGGGGCTGTCCGCCGTCTCCATGCGCCGGCTCTCCGCCGAGCTCGGCACGGGCACGATGTCGCTCTACCGGTACGTCCCCGGCAAGGCCGAACTGCTGGATCTGATGCTCGACCGGGTGCTGGGCGAACCGTTCGCCGACCACCCCGGCGAGCCCCCTGCCGACTGGCGCGAGGCGGTCGACCGGATGGCCCGCGGGCACCTGGACACGCTGCGCCGCCACCCCTGGCTGCTGAAGATCAACCAGGCCCGTACGGTGCTCGGCCCCAGCGCCCTGCGCGGACTGGAGCTCGCGCTCACCGGGCTGCGGGGCATGGGGCTGCGCGACCCCGAGCTGATCAGCGTGATCATCACGGTCAACAGCTTCGTGGAGGGCCTCGCCCGCACCCGGGCCGACGAGGCGGAGGCGGTGGCGCAGACCGGGCTGAGCGACGAGGAGTTCTGGGACAACCAGCGCCCCTACCTGGAGCGGGCCATGCTCAGCGGCACGTACCCGCAGATGGCAGGCATGGCGGAGGACACCTTCAGCCCCGACTTCGACCATTTCGAGTTCGGGCTGCACCGGCTGATCGCCGGTTTCGAGGCCCTGGTCCAGGAGCGGACGGCGGCCCGGAAATGACAGCGCCCGCGGCCCGTGCCCCAATGGATACATGGACGCCAGCCGGGAGCTCGCTCCTTTCGTCAAGCAGTACGCCGTCCTGCTGAGCACCCACCGGCAGGACGGGACCTCCGTCGGCACACCGGTCAACATCGCCGTCGAAGGCGATCACGCGTTCATCCGCACGTTCTCCTCCGCCTGGAAGGTCGAGCGGATGCGCAACCACCCGCGGGTGGAGCTCGCACCGTGCACGGTGCGGGGCAGCCCGACCGGACCGCAGATCCGGGCGCACGCACGGCTGCTGCGGCCGGGCACGAAGGAGAACACGCACGCGGCGCGGATGCTGTCGCGCAAGTACCCGGTCGTGCAGGGCGTGCTCGTCCCGCTCGCGCACCGGCTGAAGCGGGACCGGACGCTGCACTACGAGGTGTGGCCGGTGACGGAGGAGGGCTGAGGAGTCCGGGTGGGCCTCAGCCCTGCCCCCGCTTCCGGCGGAGCGCGAACCACAGGACCGCCACCCCGACCACTACCGCCGCACCGAGCCCGGCTCCGCCCCTGCCCTCACCCTCGTCGCCACCGGCATCGTCACCCGCGCCGTCGCTCCCCGGGGGCTTCCCCGGCTCCTGGCCACCTCCGGAGCCGCCGCCCGCACCCTCCGCCTCCACCCGGACGACACCGCTGCGGACCCCCTCCGAGCCGAACATCAGGGCCGAGCCGTCCGCCGTGTACGTCACCGACTCGGCCTGCCGCTGGAACGGGGCGGCGATCGACCGGTCCTCGCCGAGGCGGCCGTTCTCGAAGGCGTACTCGCGAGCGCTGAAGTACGAACGCAGCACCAGCCTCTTCCCGTCCGGCGAGAAGGCCCCGTCGGTGACCCACGGCACCTCACCCACCCGCCGGAACACGTTCGTGGAGCCGGCCGTCAGCTTCGCGGGACCTTCGTACAGGCCGCCGCCGTCCTCGTTCTTGGAGGCGATGAAGACGCGGCCGGTCTCCGGGTGAACCATCAGCGCCTCGGCGTTGCGGGCCCCGTCGGCGTACTTCACGTCGTACTGGACGGCGTTGACGGTCGCGTCGCGCAGGGTCTTCGGCTCGGGGAAGCGGTAGATCCAGACGTGGTCCCAGGTGCCGTCGAGGTTGTCGCCGATGTCACCGACGTAGAGGTCGCCGTCGGGCCCGACCGAGATGCCCTCGACGTCCCTCGGCTCCCCCACGCCCCGCAGGGTGATGGTCGCGAGGGTCTTCCCGGTGCGGGAGTCGACGGCGAAGACGTAGGGGCCGTCGTCGCTGTCGTTGTGCGTCCAGTAGACGCCGGGGTGCGCGCGGCTGGCGGCGAGGCCGCTGGACTCGGTGATGCGGGGGTCCTCGATCGTGAAGTCACGGTCGGCCCGGCCGTCGTCGGCCACGGCCGGACCGCCCCCGGCGAGCAGCAGAAGAGCGGCGGCGAGGGCGGCGGCACGGGTGCCCGCCGGGCCGGTCAGATACGAACGCATGGCCCAAGTGTCCATCGTCACGTCGCAGGCCGGAGGCATGATCGGCCATGATGACGCCATGCGTTTCCTCTTCGTCGGCGATTCCATGACCATCGGGTGCGCCGGCGACTTCACCTGGCGCTACCGGATGTGGCAGCACCTGGAGGCGTTCCCCGGCCTCCCGTACGAGATCGTCGGCCCGCGCTCGACGCTGCACGACGCGGAGGCGAACGCCCCGCTCTCCCACGCGTACGCCGAGCCGTCCTTCCCGCCCGCCGCCCGCCGTCATCTGTCCGGCTGGGGCGAGGGCTGGCTGCACATGGCCCCGATGATCGCGGACGCGGTACGCGGGGCGGAGGCGGACATCCTGCTGGTCTCGCTCGGCCTGATAGACCTCGGGTTCTACACGGACGCCGAGCAGACGGCGGCGAACGCCCGCACGTTCGTCACGGCGGCGCGCACGGCGAACCCGCGCATCCGCATGGTGCTGCTCCCGGTGATACCGAACGTCCGGGCCGAGACGGACGCCCCCTTCGCCGCCTCGTGCGCCCGCTTCAACGAGCTGCTCGCCAAGGCTGTGGCCGACCTCGGCACCCCCGCCTCCCCGCTTCTCCTGGCCTCGCACCCGCCGGGCTACGACATCCATACGGACACGTACGACGGCACGCACCCCGGCCCGACCGGCGAACACCTCCTCGCGGCCGCATTCGCCGACGCGATGCACCAGGGGTGGGGGCTGGGCGGACCGTACGCGGGGCAGCCGGCGCTGGTCGGCGGACCGGTCACCGCGGAGGGCTGACCCGCCCCGAAGGCGGCTCCCAGACCGAGCAGTCGTGCGCGAAGAACACTCGCCGCGGGTCGACACGATGCCGACGGAGACAGCCCCCCTCACCCGCTCCGCTGCGACCCCAGCATCGACAGGGCCAGCTGCGTCAGTTCACCGGAGACCTCACCGGGACGGGCCCGGCGGCAGCGGCGGGCGTGGTGGGCCATCAGTTCGTGGACCGTGCCGACCATCACCATCACGTCGACCCGGTGGTCCCGGTCCTCCGCCTCGCCCCGGTCCACCGCCCGCTCGGCCTCCCCCGTCAGGAACTCCGTCCACAGCGCCCGCCAGAGCTTGCAGTGCTCGTCCACCACGGCGCTCACGCCCAGCACCTCGACAAACGTCACACGGGCCTCGCGCGGGTCTCTGGTGACGGCCTCCACGTAGGCGTCGAAGAGCCGCCGGACCCGCTCCTCGATCGAGCACTCCTCGATGTCCTCGGACAGCAGGGCGCGCTCCGCCGCCCGCAGCCCGGTCGTCGTGACCCGGTTGTGGAGGGCGATGAGCAGCCCCTCCCGGGAGCCGTACTCCTGACGCAGCACCTCGACCGGCACACCGGCCGCCTCGCACACATCATGCTCGGCGGTCGCCCGGTATCCGTTGATGCCGTACAACTCCCTGGCTGCTTCGAGAAGTTGTTCCCGCGCCTGTGTGCGCGCGGCATCCCCGGGCCCGGTCCGCTGAACCGTCCAGCTGTCCGCCACCGGTCCTCCTTGAGGGCAAGGTGCGGGAGAGACGCCTGCGCGCCTCTGCACGAACCGCCGCCCCATTGTGCTCGCCCCGCCGTCGTCCGGACGGCCGCGCCACACCCATACGGGGGAATACCCGCACGCGGAAACGCTTCTTCTTCAGGCGCCCGGGCGCGCCCGCACACCCGTCCTAGCCGACCGCTTTCGACCCCCTGCCACCCGCCCGCACAGGCGTCCCCCTCGCACCGCCAACCCCGCGTTGAACGTGTTCAAACCGCTCTGGCACGATGGCCGTGGCTGCCGCCCCGGGTGGGCGTGCCGCACGTACATCACCGCGTGCAAGGGGGACTGACGATGGACAAGACAGGAAGACCGGGGAAGGAGCGGCTCTTCGGGCTGTCGCTGCTGCTCTCGATCCTGGCGCTGCTCCTGGAAGCGACGCTCGCGCTCGTCGTGTCCGTCGTGTACGACGTCACGCAGGAGTCACCGAACGCGGGCGGCGGCGGTTCGGCGATGTTCATCTTCCTTCTGCCCGTGATCGCCGTGTTCGCGACCGTGGTCGCCGGCGCCCTGTCCGTGGGCCTCGTCTTCCCGACCGCGTGGCTCAGCGACGCACTGGGGCGCCGGTTCGGCGGGCGTGAGGTGTGGTGGTGGGTTCCGGTGGTGGCGGGGGCCGTCTCCCTCGTGCTCGTCGGCGCCGTCGTCGCCCTGGCCGGCGGCGCGGGCGCCGGCGCCGCCGCCCTGGGATGGTTCCTGACCACGGCCGCGCTCACCGTCCCGGCGCTGCTCTGGCGGTCGCGCCGGGAGCGGGTCTTCGGGCCGGTGGCCCTGTGGGGAGTGGCCGCCGTCGTCCTCACCGCCGTCCTCGGCGGCGTCGGCCTGGGGACGGGGGTGCTCAAGGAATACCGTCCGCCGGCGGTCACCTCGGCGGACCTCGTCGGCCGCTGGTCCGACGGACACGGCGCAACGCTCACCTTCACGGCCGACGGCCGGGTCACCGCCGACGGCATCGACGACGACCTCGGCGGCTGGGGGCATGAGGACGGGGACAACGACGGCGACATCTGCACGGGGCAGGGCACCTGGACGTACGAACCCGGCGGGGACCGATGGTCACAGGTGGTGGACGTCAGGGTCGACTCGTGCACGTACGGCACCTGGAACGTCGGCGGTACGGAGAGCCGGCCCGACCTCTACCAGTACATCGGCGACCCGGACTCCTGGGACCTGTACGAGCTGACGAGGACGTCCGAAGGGCCGTGACTCCGCCCCTCCCCTCGCGCGCCCCGCCTCACCCCTGACGGTGAACTCACTCCTTGACCGTGAACTCCCCCCGCAGCAGCGCCTCGTCCCGGGACGACGGGCCCACCAGCAGCTCGAAGCGGCCCGGCTCCACGACGCGGACGCCCTCCGCGTCCACCAGCGTGCAGTCGGCCACCGGAAGCTCGAAGAGCATCTCGCGCGACTCCCCCGGGGCCAGCTCCACCTGCCGGTAGGCCTTCAGCTCCTTCTCCGCCCAGGTCACCGACGTCACCGTGTCGCTCACGTACACCTGCACCGTCTCCAGCGCGGCCCGTGCCCCCGTGTTGGTCACCGTGACCCGGGCCCGTACGGTCTCCGACTCGTCGACCACCGCCGTCAGCACCTCCAGGTCCGTGTAAGCGACCGTCGAATAGCTCAGCCCCTCGCCGAACGCGAACGCCGGGCGCTGCGTGAGGTCCGCGTAGCGCGAACCGTGCTGGCCGCGCACCTGGTTGTAGTACGTCGGCTGCTGGCCCGCGTGCCGGGCGAACGACAGCGGCAGCCTGCCCGTCGGTTCGATCAGGCCGAGGAGCAGTTCCGCGACCGCCCGGCCGCCGAGCATGCCCGGGTTGGCCGCGTACACGATCGCCGCCGCACCGAGCGCGGACGGCGGCAGC
Organism: Streptomyces sp. man185; assembly: GCA_002551355.1. Lineage (GTDB taxonomy): Bacteria > Actinomycetota > Actinomycetes > Streptomycetales > Streptomycetaceae > Streptomyces. The sequence continues at coordinate 65,593 of NTHE01000010.1, forward strand.
ACCAGCGGCTTGGAGCTGATGACCACGACGACCAGCGGCTTCCCCGTCGCCGCCAGGGCGTCCAGCAACGCCACCTGGTCGCCGACGAGTTCGAGCGTCGCGGTGGACTTGCCCTCGCCGATCAGCTCGATCCGGTCGCCGACGACGGCCACCACGTGGTCGGCGGCATCGGCGGCGGCGACCGCGTCGCCGATCAGCGCCGGGTCGGGCGCGGCCGGGACGACGACCTCGGGTCGGGGCTGCCCGTCGGGGAAGAACTCCCCCTCCGGGTCGGGCCCGACGTCCAGGATCCGGGCGCCGGGCGCGTACGAGACGGCCCAGCCAGCGGGGACATGGTCGCGGAAGCCGTCGAGGACCGTACGGATCATGGCGCGCGGCTGGCCGTCCGGCAGCCAGTCGGCCTGCCCGGAGGAGCCCGCCCAGTCGCCCAGCTGGGTCTGTGCGTCATCCGCGTTGGGTCCGATCACTGCCACCGTACGGGGGCGGTCGGAGGCGGCAGCGGGCCTGCCCCGGCCGTTCTCGTCCGCCGTCAGGCCGCCCGCGAACGGCAGCGTGCCGTCGTTCGTCAGCAGCACCAGCGAGCGGCGCGCCGCCTCCAGGTTCAGCACCGCGTGCGCCCCGCTGCCGATGACCTCGGCCTGTCGGCCGGCGTCGGGATGGCGCGGGTTCTCGAAGAGGCCCAGCTCGAACTTGAGCGTCAGGATGCGGCGTACGGCGGCGTCGATCTCCGTCTCCGTCAACGCGCCTTGGTTCACCGCCTCCTGGGCCCCCGCGAAGAAGTTCGACGTGGTCATCACCATGTCGTTGCCCGCGCGGACCGCCGCGGCCGACGCCTGCGCGTAGTCGGCGTAGACCTTCTGCTCCCACACCATGCGGCCGACGTTGTCCCAGTCGGTGACCAGGGTCCCGGTGTAGCCCCACTCGCCGCGCAGCACCTCGTCGAGCAGCCAGTTGTTGACCGTGATCGGCACGCCGTCCATCGACTGGTAGCCGAGCATGAACGTCCGGCAGCCCTCCTTCGCGACCCGCTCGAACGGCGGCAGGAACCAGGAGCGCAGCTTGCGCCGCGAGATGTCCGCCTCGCTGGCGTCCCGGCCGCCCTGGGTCTCGGAGTACCCGGCGAAGTGCTTGGCGCAGGCCAGGATCGCGGTCGGGTCGTCGAGGCCGTCGCCCTGGTAGCCGCGCACCATCGCGGAGGCCAACTCACCGATCAGGAAGGGGTCCTCGCCGAAGGTCTCGCTCACCCGGCCCCACCGCAGGTCCCGGGTGATGCAGAGCACCGGCGAGAACGTCCAGTGCACCCCGGTCGCCGCTACCTCGACCGCCGTCGCCCGCGCGATCCGCTCCACCAGCTCCGCGTCCCAGGTGGCGGCCATCCCGAGCTGCGTCGGGTAGATCGTGGCCCCCTCCCAGAACGAGTGCCCGTGGATGCAGTCCTCCGCGACGAGCAGCGGGATACGCAGCCGGGTCTTCGCGGTGAGCGCGGCGGCCTCGCGCACCCGCTCCGGCGAGGCGTGCAGGATCGAGCCCGCGTGCAGGTCCACGACGAGGTGCCGCACACCCTCCTTGGCGTTGAGCTGGAGCATCTGGCCGACCTTCTCGGGCAGCGTCATGCGCCCCAGGAGGTCGGCGACCCGCTCCGCGACGGGCAGCGCGGGGTCGAGGTACGGCGGCTTGAGACCCACAGGACTTCCTTCCACGACGGCCACGACGGCCACGACGGCACTCGCAGCACCGTACGCTCAATCCCGACCGCTTGGTAAGTATTCGCCCCTGTGAGAATCTGGGGCGGAACGAGAGAGGGCGTCCGATGACAGCGGGTGAATGCGCGTGACCCCGGGAACCCGGCGCGGCTACGCCAAGGGCCGGGCCAAGCGGACCGAGATCCTCGACCAGGCGATGACCCTGTTCGGCGAGGCCGGCTACCGGGGCGCGTCGCTGCGCGTCATCGCCACCCGCTGCGGCATCTCCCACCCGGGCCTCCTGCACCACTTCCCGACGAAGGAGGCCCTGCTCCTCGCCGTCCTCCAGCGCCGCGACGACGTGGACGACGAGTGGCTGGCGCTCGGCGTCACCCGGGGCGTGGACCATCTGCGCCGGCTGGTGGACCTCGCCGAGCTGAACGCCAAGCGGCGCGGGATCGTGGAGCTGTTCTCGGTGGTCGCGGCGGAGGCCACCGCCCCCGACCACCCGGCGCACGGGTACTTCGAGGCCCGCTACCGTACGTCCGTCGCCAACACCGAACGCGCCTACCTCCGGATTCGGGAGGCGGGCGAGCTGCGCGACGGCATCGAACCCGCCGCCGCCGCTCAGCAGTTGATCGCCCTGATGGACGGACTCCAGATCCAGTGGCTGATCAGCGACTGCACGACGGACATGGCGGGCGTCCTGCGAGCCCACGTCCAGGCCCAGTTGACCGTACCGTTCTGAGTCTTCGGAGCTCCGAGCCTTGGACCTCCGAGCCTTTGGACCTCGTCGGTCAGCGTGCTCGTCCAGGTGTCGGCCTCTCTCGCCGTCGCCCTCGCCTGCACCGCCGCGTTCCTCAGCCGAAGGCGACGCCCAGGAAGAACGGGGCCAGGGTCAGCGTCACCGCCACTGACCAGTACGGGTACGGGGACGCTTCGCTGATCAGCCTGCGCCGCATCCACAGGTTGATCAGGGTCCAGAACCCTCCGAAGCAGGCCACCACCGGCACGACGATGACCAGCCACAACAGCATCCCGTCGTTCTCGGTCGCTTCCCGCTGGGTCCACCCCAGCTCCGCCAGGGGCCCGTTGGACAGGACGTACCAGATCAGGAAGATCGGCACCACGGCCGGCATCCCGAGCACCAGGTTCGCCACCACCGGGACGGAGGACTTCCACAGTCGCGCTTTCTCCACCGCCGGAGCCTGCATCAAGGACTCACCCGCTCGACCCCGCGGCGACCGGCGATCCGGGCCATGGTGAGGCAGTACAGCGGGGCGAAGACGAGCTCCACCACCATCGCCTGCCAGGGCGCGTCGGCGGCGGTCTCCGTGCTGGCCAGTTCACCGAAGCCCGCCGCCAGCCCGAAGGCCAGCAGGTTGTTCGCGACGTGCATGACGATCACGGCTTCGAGTCCGCCGGTACGGATCACCAGCCAGCCCCACCACAGCGCCGAGTAGAGCAGCAGCAGGAACCCGGACCACTCACCGAACCCGTGGGCCAGGGCGAAGAGGAGGGACGCCAGCACGATCGCGGGCCAGGGCGACCGCACGGTCCGGCCGATGACCTGGACCAGCCAGCCCCGGAAGACGTACTCCTCGGCAGCGGCCTGGAACGGGACGAGCGCCAGCACCACGGCCAGGCTCAGCAGAAAGACGGGCCACCCCGGGAAGCCGCTCCCCGTCTCCCCGAGCGGCTCGTCGTTCCAGGTCCAGGCGATCAGCAGACCGATCTGCACGATCATCAGCGGGAAGGCCACGGCGGCGCACCGCCAGAGCCAGCCCCAGCGCAGCCGCCCGACGACGGAGGACACGGTCCCGGCGGGGCGGCGGCCCAGCAGCCGGGCCGCTCCCAGGACGATGGGTATGCCGACCGCGATGCCGAGGAGCTGGACGGCCAGATCCGCGACGGGGTCCTCGAAGAAGAGGTCGCTGTCCGCCGAGGTGGGGCCCGCGTCCAGCAGCTCCGCGATGACGAGGCCGGCCAGGCTGATGACCAGGATGCTCGCCAGGACCATCGCCACGACGACCGACAGCTCGCCCAGCCAGCCGAAGCGCCCGCCCTGACCGTTGCGCCCCTGCTCGTCGTAGCGGGAGCCCGCCGGCGCCCCTACCGGCCCGGTCGGCGGACGGCTCCACTCCGGGGGCCGGTCCCAGCCCTGGTGGCCCGGCCCGGGCGGGCGCGGCGGCTGGGCCGAGGGCTGCGGCGGGGCCCAGGGCGAAGGCTGCGCCGAGGACGAGGGCGGGGCCCAGGGCGAGGGCGGCCCGTCCGTACGGGGCGGTTCGCCCGAGGGTGAGGGCGAGGACGAGGGCGGAGGCAGATCAGGAGGGTGGTTCACACCAGCGATCTTCGGTTGCCGCCCGCGGACGGGTCAACGCCAGCCGTCCTCGCGGACCCGGGTCGCCAGGTCGATCTTGGTGTAGGTGGGCCGCCCCGCCTCCTGGTACTTGGCCTTCACCCGGTCCAGGTAGTACTTCGCCGTGTTCACCGTGATCCCGGCCCTGCGCGCGGTCGCCTTCAACGTGAGCCCGGAGGCGTACCCCACCAGCACCTCGCGTTCCTGGGGAGAGAGCCGGGGGCGGGTGGGGCCACGGTCGTAGGCCAGGGCGAAGGCCAGCTCCGGAGAGTGGGCGGTGCGCCCGGCCGCGATCTCGCCGACGGCCTCGACGAGTACGGACAGCTCGTGGTCCTTCGTGAGGAAGCCGTCGGCGCCGTCCGTGATGGCCGAGACGATCCGGTCGCGGTCCGCCACCACGCTGATCATCAACACCCGGCTGCCGGCCGCCCGCAGGCGGCGGATGTTGTCGGCGGGCGGCCGGTCGTCCCGCAGCATGAGGTCCAGCAGGACGACGTCCGGCGGCTCCCAGGGGCCTGCCAGCAGTTCGTCGACGGTCGCGGCGCACGCGACGAGGTGTAACCCCTCGACTCCCGCGAACCACGACCGGATGCCGTCCCGCAGCATACGGTCGTCGTCGACCACGGCGACGGTGATCACCCCGGCCATCTCAGCTCCACGCGCACGCCCTCGCCGGGGGCGCTGTCCACGAACGCCCGGCCGCCCACGCCGCGCATCCGGGCGTACACGGAGCGGTCGAGCCCGATCCCGCCGGTGGCCGGCCGGGCGGGACCGCCCGACCTCTCCGGTCCGACCGATCCCTGCGATCCGATCGATCCCTGCGATGCGGCGGATCTCTTTGATCCGGCGGCTCCGGTGTCGAAGCCCCGGCCTCGGTCGACCACGGTGACGATCAGCCGGCCGGAGTCCCCGGCGGCGGTCAGGAAAGCGTGCCCCGTACCGGCGTGGCACCGGACGTTGTTGAGCGCCTCGGTCGCGGCCCGCGCCATGGCCAGCGCTATCTCCCCGGGCACGGCGGGCGGCTCGTGGAAGCGGGCGGTCACCCGCAGCCCGAGCGCTTCGGCGGCGCGTACGGATTCCTCCAGCGCGGCCCGCACCCCGGAGGCGGACTCACGGTCGTCCGCCTGCTCCACGAGCCTCCTGAGGTAGGCGGCCTCCCGCGCACAACGCTCGCGCATCACCGAGGTGTTGGCGTCGACGCCACCGCGGGCGATGGCCGTCAGAGTGGCGAGAACGGTGTCGTGCAGGGCGTTGTGATGGGCGACGCGCTCCGCGAACCTGGCCCGCTGTGCCTCCGCGGCCAGCGTCCGCCGGTTGGCAGCGTCGACCTGCTCGCCCTGTCGGCAGAGGTACCAGGTGAGCACCCAGGAGACGACGGCGGAGAAGACCAGGGCGTTCAGATGGGCGCCGGTCACGGCGGCGTCCGCCTCGACCATGAGGTACCCGGCGAGATGCGTGGCCACCAGGAGCGCCACGGCGACGACGAGGAGCCGTGCCCCGAAGGCGACGGCGGCCATGGCCGACGCCGAACCGCCCAGGAGCATGACCCAGGCGATCGACTCCTGGGCGCGGGCCCCGCCCCACGCGTACGCGCCGAAGGGCAGCAGGCAGCCGATCACCAGGACGTCGAGCCCCACGGCCCACGGAACGAGCCGCCGGTGCCGGGCCGCCATGAACCAGATCAGAGCGGTGAACGCGATCGCGGCGCCCAGTGCCAGCCACGGGAACAGGCGGTCGCGCTGGTGCTGGGCGACCACGGCGCCTCCCGCGACCAGGTGGCTGCCGCGGTAGAGCGCGGTGGCGATGACCATCGTCTTCCGGGCCCGGTGAAGCCCGGTTTCCGTTCTGTCGATCCGACGCCCCCCCCTTGATCGCAACCCCCCAGAACGGGTGGTGCACCGGCCCCTCGGCACACCGCTAACGTCACCCGTGGCGATCAGGGGATCGCTCGCGGCCACGATAGGCACAGCTGACCGAGGACGGTCCGCGATTCCCGGACAACTCGGCAGATCTTTCGTTTCGCCGTGGCTGAAAGGCATATGACGGTTCATCACCCTGTGTCGCCGCCGCACTCCCGCCCACGGGCGCCGACGCCGCCCGGACAGTCCCGATCCACCCCGCATCGCACTGCACCGCATCGCACTGCACCGAACCGCGCCGGCCCGGAAGGATCGCCCGTGAGCACCGATCGCGACGCGCACGACAACGGCAGCTTCTTCGCGCTGGACGCCGGCCTGCTGCCCGGCATCGTCGAGGGGGTGCTGCACCGGCGCGGCGCGACGCGATGGGCGGTCGAGCAGGGGGAGTTCTGGTGCTCGGTACGGCCGCGCGGACACCGGAGCGGCGAGCAGGGCTGGAAGCTGCACCTGTCGGCCACACCGCTCTCCGCGGCCCTGGTCCTGGCGGTGGCGGCCGACGTACTGGTCGAGGAAGGGGCCTCGTTCAAGTTCGCCGGAGCCCTGGACCGGGTCGCCCTGCTGACGGGCGGGCGCGCCGACCGCGGGGGCGGCGGCAAGTTCATCACGGTCTACCCCGACGACCCGGAGCTGTTCCGCCGCCTGGCCCGACGGCTGCACGCGGCGACGCTGGGACTGCGCGGCCCGCGCATCCTGTCGGACCAGCCCTACGCCCCGGGCAGCCTCGTCCACTACCGCTACGGGGTGTTCGGCGGGGTCCGGACGACGACGAACGACGGGGACACGGACGTACGGCTGCGGAACCCCGGCGGGGGGCTGGAGAAGGACCGGCGTCAGGCCTGGGTGACCACCCCCGCGTGGGCGCCGCCCGCGTTCCCGGGGACGGCGCCTTCAACGGGCACCGCGCCGGGCCCGTCCCAGGAGACGGCCGAGGCGCAGAAGCCGACGAAGAAGCCGACGAGGAAGCCGACGAGGAAGCCGACGAGGGAAACGACGAGCAAGCCCGCAAGGAAGTCCGTCCGCCTCAACGGCCGTTACGTGGTCGCCAAGGCGATCCGGCACGCCTTCAAGGGCGGGGTGTATCTCGCGACCGACGAGACCACCGGACGGCAGGTCGTGGTGAAGGAGGCGCGGGCGCACGTGGGCGTGCGCATGGACGGCACCGACCTCCAGGACACCCTGCGCCATGAGGCCGAGATGCTGGAGAAGCTGGCCCCACTGGGTTTCACCCCGGCCGGGATCGAGCTGTTCGCCCAGGGCGGCAACCTGTTCCTGGCCCAGGAGTTCGTGCCGGGGCGGACGCTGCGCGACCGGTTGGTGGAGCGCCCGGTGCAGGACCTCGCGGAGTTCCTGGCCCTGAGCCGGCAGATCGTCGACATCGTGGCGGCCGTCCACGGCACCGGCCATGTGCTGCGCGACCTCTCGCCGAACAACCTCATGGTCGACCCGGAGGGCCGGGTGCGGCTGATCGACGTCGAGTACGTGGCCCCCGAGGGCGTCCCGGTCCGCCGCGGCTACACCCCCGGCTACGTCGGCCCCGAGGTGTCCTCGCTGCAGGACTACGACTTCACGGCCCCCAGGTACGCGAGCGATCTCTACGGCCTCGGTGCGGTCCTGCTGCACCTGGCGACGGGCGTCGACATGCTCCTCGTACCCGACGACCGCCCGGTGGGCGACCGTACGGACGCGCTGATCGCTCTGGCGGTCGCCGATCACTCCTGGGCGGCCCCGCTCCTGCCTCTGCTCCTGGCCCTCTGCGCCCCTCTCCCCGAGGCGCGTTGGGAGCTGCCCCGGGTGCGGAAGGCGCTCGCGGAGCTGTCCGGAACCGGCCGCCGGTCCGCCGGCGGAGAGACAGGAGGGGTGGGCGGCACGGTCGCGGACGCCGCCGGCAGGAGCGGCGTTTCGCGCCTCTGTGACAAGGAGGGCGAGCGGCTCATCGCCGACGGCGTCGCGTACCTGCTCCGCACCCGTCCCGGCAGCGGCGGGCACCTGTGGGACGTCAGCGCGTTCGGCGCGACCACCGACCCGCTGAACGTCCAGTACGGCTCGGCCGGGGTCCTCGCCGTGCTCACCCGGGCCGCGGCGGCGGGCGCGAGCCCCGACGTCCGGCAGGGGGTGGCGGAGCTGACGGAGTGGACGCGGCGGCGTCTCACCGATCTCTCCGCCGGCCGGACGGCCGACGGAACGCTCCTGCCCGGGCTGCACTTCGGCCGATCCGGCACCGCCTGGGCGCTGCTCGACGCGGCACTGCTGCTGGGCGACGACACCGCCGCCGCCGAGGCGACCGCACTGGCGCGCGCGGTCCCCGTCGACTGGCCCAACCGGGACATCTGCCACGGGGCGGCCGGAGCCGGAATGGCCCAACTGCACTTCTGGCGCACGACCGGTGACCCGGCCTTCCGCGACCGGGCGGTCGACTGCGCCGAGGCGATCCTCGCGGCCGGCGAGGAGCACTCCGCCGGGGTGATCTGGCCCGTCCCGGCCGCCTTCGACTCGAACCTCGCAGGAGCCCGCCACTACGGGTTCGCCCACGGCATCGCGGGGATCGGCGCGTTCCTGCTGGCCGCCGGGGTGGCCGCGGAACGCGCGGACCTCGTCCGGGCGGCCCGCGCGGCGGGCGACACCCTGGTGAGGCTGGCCCGGGTCGGGAACGGCCGGGCGGTCTGGCCGGCCGGGGACCGGGACGCCGACGGGCCGGTGGGGCAGACGCACTGGTGCAGCGGCTCCTCGGGCATCGGCACGTTCCTGATCCGGCTCTGGGCGGAGTCCGGCGACGAACGCCACCGGGAGGCGGCCGTGCTCGCGGCGGCCGGGGTAAGGGAGGCGATGTGGCTCTCCTCCCCCGCGGCCTGTCACGGGCTCGCCGGGAACGCGGAGTTCCTGCTCGACATGTCCGCCGTGCTCGACGGCCCCGACGACCCCCGATATCGCCACCAGGCAGGGGAGTTGGCCGCGTGCATCCGTACCCGTGCCGTACGGCGCGACGGCCTCCTGGTGGTGCCGGACGAGTCGCTGGAGGCGGTCACCGGCGGATACCAGACCGGCCTCGCCGGAACGGTGGGCATGCTGCTGCGGCTGCGCGACGGCGGCCCCCGGCTCTGGATGCCGGACGCCCCGAAGCTCTTCGCGCCCGCCGGACGGCACCCGCGCACCGCGGTGGGTGTGCGATGAACCGGCGGCCGGAACGCGTCAGCTTCCGCTTCTCGGCTCGGTCCCGTTTCGCCGCCTGCCTGGTGGGCGCGGCCGACGGCGGGCTGGCTCCGGGCTGGTGGGACCTCGACGGCACGAGACCCCCGTACGCCGGTGACACGCCCCACTACCGGGAGGGCGTTCCGGCGGAGACCACCGCCACCCAGGTGCTGCCGACCGAGGACGGCGGACTGCTGCGGCTGCGCGGCGCGGCAGGCTCCGGCCGTCACCTGCTCCTGCTGTCCCACCCCGCGACCGCCGGGACCCTGGCCGCCGAGTCGCTGCCCATCGAATCCCTGGCCGCCGAGTCCCTGGACGCCAAGCCCTTGCCCATCGGGTCCCTGCCCGCCGAGCCCTTGCCCGCCGGGTCCCTGGCCGTCGAATCCCTGGCCGTCGAGGCGCGGGGCCTGCGCCTGGTGTCCGGCGGCCCGCGCGGCACGCTCGCGCTGGCGGTGGAGACCGCCCACGACGGCCGCACCCGGGTCTGGCGGGTCCGGCCCGCGCCGCTGCGGCTGAGCGACCCCGTGACCCTGCCGGGCCGGGTCACCGCCCTCCTGCCGCTGGACGGGACGGGCTGCCGCTACGCCACGGACCTCGAAGGACCGGAGGGGTACCGCCCCGTGTCCCTCGATCTCCGGGACGGGAGGTGGCATGCGCTCGCATCGCCGGCGGGCGGCGGCCGCATCCACCGGCTGCTGCTCTCGGCACCGGCCTCGGGGCTGCTGCTGACGGCGAGCGACCCCGGCGACGGGCGGCTGCGGATCGCCCGCGCCACCCTCGGCGACGGGGCCCGGCTCGACTTCCCGGAGCGGCTCAACTCCCTGGACGGCGCGGTCCTTCCGCTGGCCGCCGACCCGGCGGGCGAGCGGGTGGCGCTGCGCGTCTCCCGGGGCGCGCGGGCCCGCCTCTTCCTGTACGACGTGGCGGCGGACCGGCCCCGGCCCGCCGCGCTGCCGCCGGGCGCGTTCCATCCGGTCGCCGGCTGGAGCGCGGGCGGGCTGCGCGTCGTGTATGCGGCCCCGGACCACCCCGCCCACCTGGTCACCGTCCCGGACACCGCCACGCGCGGCCCCTCGGACGACGCCACGTCCAGCGGCCCTGACGTCACACCCAAAGCCCATGGCCACAGCCGGTCTTCGCATGATGCGACCGAGTGGTTCGCCACCCCGTCGGGGCGGTTCGAGGCCGTCCGCCTGGGCGACCGGCGCACCGCGCCCACCGTCGTCGTCGCGCTGCACGGCGGCCCGGAGGACCACTGGACGCTCGGCTACGACCCGGTGCTGGCGCGCCTGTCGGAAGCGGGGGCGGCGGTGGTGGCCCCCAACCAGCGCGGCAGCACCGGCTACGGCCGGGCCCACGCGGAGGCGATCCACGGCGCGTGGGGCGTGCCCGACCTCGCGGACATCCGCTTCCTGGTCCGTACGCTCACGGAGCAACGCCCGCCGGACGCCGAACCGCCCGTGCTTCTCGGCACCAGTTACGGGGGCTTCCTCGCCCTGCTGGCGGTGTGCGCCGACCCGTACGCCTGGGCACGCTGCGCGGTGATCGCCCCGTTCCTGTCCGCGCGCGGACTGCGCGAGCGGTCGTCGCCCGCCGTGCGCGCGCTGATCGACCGGCACGGCCTGGGCGAACCGCCGGACGACGATCTCGGTCCCCGGGACGTCGAACGGCTGGCCCACCGCATCCGCGTACCGCTGCTCGCCCTGCACGGCTCCGACGACCCCGTCGTGCCGGTGGACGAGACGCGTCGGCTGCACCGGTCGCTGGCCGGAGCGGACGGCCCGGACCGCGCCCCCCACGACTGCCTCGACATCGCTGGAGCGGGCCACCACCCGCTCCAGGAGCGGGGCGGCGCGGAACTCACCGACCGGCTGGTGAGCTTCCTGACGGCCGGATTCCCGGGCCGCCGCCGCACCCTCGCACCCTCTGAGCTCACGGTCGCCGACGCGGCCGTGCGACACCGCCGGCCCTCGGCGGTGTTCGGGCACATCCCTCACGACGAAAGGACCACACCATGATCGACAACGCCATGACCGTCGACGTCGACGAGCTGCAGACCCTGGAGGGCGAGGAGTCCGTCGCCCTGGCCGGCTGCACCCGGACGTGTACCTGGACCTGCAGCATCACCAGCATCGAGCAGCAGTAGCAGCCGTGCGCCGGGCAGGCCCGCCCTGGGCCTGCCCGGCGCACGCCGTGCCTCCCGTACGCACACCCACTCCCCGTACGCACAAACCCACTTGCCGTACCGCACACCCCCACTCCCCGTACGCCCCACTCACCGCAATCCGTGCCCGTTCACCCCGGCGGATGCCACGGAGGGCCGGAAGGAGCGCGATGACGTCTCCGCAGCGACTGGTGTGGGACGCGACCGCCCGGACGCGTGGCTGGTTCGTCCTCGCCTCGGCCACCGCGGTCCTGGGGTCGGCCGGCACACTGGCGTTCCCGTGGGCCATGGCCCGGGCCCTGGACGCGGTCGTCGCCCGGCGGTCCGCCACCGGTCCTGTCCTCGTCTGCGCCGCGCTCCTCGCCCTCGTCGTGACCACCGGGGCCCTCCAGACCCTGGCCAACGGGGGTTACGGCTCCGGCACGGTGGCCACCCTCCGCCGGTCCCTGGCCCGACGCGCCCTGGACGCGGGGGTGCCGGGTACGGCGGACTTCCCCGCGGGGGACCTCGCGGGGCGTCTCTCAGCGGGGTGCGCGCAGGCGGGCGCGGCCGGGGTCACCCTGGTCACGGCCTCGGCGGCGGTGCTGACCTCGTTCGGCGGCGTGGTCGCGCTGTGGCTGCTGGACTGGCGGATCGGGCTCTGCTTCTCGCTGGGCGTGCCGCCGTTGGTGCTCATCGCGCGGATGTTCATGAACCGCGGTTCGGGGCTCTTCCTCCAGTACCAGGAGACCCAGGGCAGGATCTCCGCACTGCTGCTGGAAGCGCTCGGCGGGGCCCGGACCATCGGCGCGAGCGGCACGGCGGCGGCCGAGACGCGCCGGGTCCTGGAACCTCTCCCGGAACTGTCCCGCACCGGTCACCGCGTCTGGGCGCTGCAACGGGACACCGGTTGGCAGGTGGGCCTGCTGATCCCGGCCGTGGAGGTGCTGGTGCTCTGCGCCGGGGGTCTCGCCCTGCTCCACGGTGACATCAGCGCGGGCCAGCTCGCCGCGGTCGTCGGGTACACGGCGCTCGCGATGGCCGCGCTGGACCAGCTCGACGCCCTCTTCGCGCTCGGCATGTCGGCCGCCGGTGCGCGTCGGGTCGCCGAGGTCGTCGACCAGTCGGCCCCGGCCCCCGGAACGCGGCCCCGCCCGGCGGGCGGCCACGGCACGGTGACCCTGTCGGGGGTGACCGTACGCTCGGGCTCCCGGCTCGTCCTGGACGCCGTGGACCTCACCGTCCCGGCGGGCACGGCGCTCGCGGTGGTCGGCCGGTCCGGGGCGGGCAAGAGCACTCTGGCGGCGCTGATCGGGCGGTTGCGGGAGCCCGATACGGGCACGGTCGCCATCGACGGCGTACCGCTGCGGGAGCTGACTCCCCCGGCCCTGCGCGCCGCCGTCGGCTACGCCTTCGAGCGGCCCGCGATGCTGGGGACGACGGTGGCCGGGATGATCGCCTTCGCCCGCCCGGACGCCTCGCACGAGGATGTGGTGGCGGCTGCCGGGGCCGCCAGGGCGGACGACTTCATCACCCGCCTGCCGCGCGGCTACGAAACCCCGCTGACGGACGCCCCGCTCTCCGGCGGTGAGGTCCAACGCCTAGGTCTGGCTAGGGCGTTGGTTCACCATCCGGCGGTGATCGTGCTCGACGACGCACTGTCGAGCCTGGATACCGCGACGGAGGCGCGGGTCGACTCCGCGCTCGCCGCGGCCTGGTCGGACCGCACCCGGCTGCTGATCGCCCACCGGGTGTCGACCGCCGCCCGGGCCGACCTGGTGGCCTGGCTGGAGGACGGCAGGATCCGCGCCCTGGGCCCGCACGCCGAGCTGTGGCAACTCGGCGACTACCGGGCGCTGTTCGCGGCGAGCAGCACCGGCCCGGAAGCCGGGGCGGACCACGACGCGCGGCCCACAACCGAAGCCGAGGCGGACCACGAAGCCCGGGCCACAAGCGAAGCCGGGGCGGACCACGGCACGCACGAGCACGTGAACCCGCACGCCCAGGAGCCGGTATGAGCAAGGCAGCCCCGCACGAAACCGACCGGATGAGCAAGGCTGCCCCGCACCCCACCGACGGGATGGGCGAAGCGGCCCCACGCCCCATCGACCGGCACATGTTCGCCGGGTTCCTGCGGCAGCACCGCGCGGCGGCGATTGCGGTGACGGGATGGTCGCTGCTGGAGGCGGTTCCGGCGCTCGCCTCCGGACTGCTGGTGGCCGCCGCCCTGGACCGGGGCTTCCTCGCGGGACGGCCCGCCGAGGGCTTCTTCTGGATCGGTCTGCTCGGTGCGGCGATGGTCTTCCGCGCCCTGATGACGCGCACGCTGACGCCGTGGCTGGGGCGGCTCGTGGAACCGCTGCGGGACGACCTGGTGACGGCCGTGGCCGCCGGAGCCGTACACCGGGCAGCGGCGGGGGCGCGGGACACGGCGGGCGCGGGCGTGGCCCGGCTGACGGTCCAGGTCGAGACCGTACGGGCGCTGGTGTCCGCTCTGCTCCGCTCGGCCCGCCAGTTGGGCGTCTCCTTGGTGATGGCGTTCGTGGGCCTGGCCGCTCTGTCCACCCCGGTGGCGGCCCTCACCCTGCCCCCGGTCCTGCTCACCCTGCTGCTCTGCGTCCCCCGGCTCCGCGTCCTCGCCCGCCGCCAGCGCCGCCAGCTACGGGCGGAGGAGGCCCTGACGGCGGCGGCGGGCGAGGCGTTCGACGGCATCCGGGACATCGTCGCGTGCGGCGCCCGGGACCGGGTGGCCGACGATCTGTCCGCCCGGATCACCGAACACCGGGACGCGTGCAGGGCGGTCGCCCGGGCAGCGTCGGCCAACACCTTGCTGGTGTCGCTGGGCAGCCATCTCCCATTGCTGGTACTGCTGCTGGCGGCACCGCGACTCCTGGACCGAGGCGCGCTGTCGGTGGGCGAACTGCTGGGCGCGACCAGCTACCTGGTGAGCGGGGTGGCCCCGGCCCTGCGCTCGCTCGTCGCCGTACTCGGCTCGTGGGGCGTGCAGTTGGCGACCGTACTGCGTCGGTTGAGCCGGTCGACGCCCACCACGGAGCACGGCACGCCGGGGAGCTCCGGCCCGGATCTTCCCGCGCGGACCCCGCGCTCACCGGACCTGTCCCTGGTGGACGTCGGCTACGCGTACGGGCCGGGGGCGGTTCCCGTGATCGACGGGCTCTCGCTCGACATTGCGGCCGGATCGCATCTGACGGTCGTCGGGCCGAGCGGTGCGGGGAAGTCGACCCTGACCACGCTGCTGGCGGGGATAGCCCGGCCGGACAGCGGACGGCTGACCCTGGGCGGCGTACCGGCGGCGGACGTCGACCGCGCCTGGCTCCACCGGGCGGTGACGCTGATCCCGCAGGAGGCGTACGTGTTCACCGGGACCGTGCGGGACAACCTGCGCTATCTGCACCCGGAGGCGCGGGACGCCGATCTGCTCGCGTCGGCGACGGCCGTCGGCGCGCGGGCCCTCGTGGACCGGCTCGGCGGCCTGGACGCGCCCATCGGGCTGGACGGGCCGCCGCTGTCCTCCGGTGAACGGCAACTCGTGGCCCTGACCCGCGCCCATGCGTCCCAGGCGTCGATCGTGCTGCTGGACGAGGCGTGCTGCCACCTCGACCCGGCGGCCGAGGAGCGGGCCGAGCGGGCGTTCGCGGAGCGGGGCACCACCCTTGTCGTCGTGGCGCACCGCATCAGCTCCGCGCTGCGCGCCCCGCGCGTTTTGGTACTCGACGGCGACCGTACGGCCGTCGGCACACACGGCCAACTCCTGGACGAGAGCCCGCTCTACGCGGACCTGGTGGGGCACTGGGTATCCGCCGGAACCTCGTAGCCGTTGTGGCAGACTGCGTCGACTGACTGGTCCACACCACGTGTATCTGGAGTTCGGTATGACGGCACAGGCGCCTCACCCCCCGATCGACACGAGCAAGCCCCACTCGGCCCGGGTCTATGACGCGCTGCTCGGCGGCAAGGACAACTACCCGGTGGACCAGCAGGTGGCCGACCTCCTGCCCATCGAGGCGAAGATCGGGGCGCACCAGCAGCGTGCCTTCATGAACCGCGCGACGGCGTGGCTGGCGGGCGAGGGCGTGACGCAGTTCCTGGACATCGGGACGGGCATCCCCACCGAGCCGAACCTGCACCAGATAGCCCAGGAGATCCGCCCCTCCGCCCGGGTCGTCTACTGCGACAACGACCCCATCGTCCTGCGCCACGCCGAAGCACTGCTGATCAGCCGGCCGGAGGGCGTGACGGACTACGTCCACGCCGACGTCCGTGAGCCCGCGATCATTCTCGACGCGGCCCGCGAGTCCCTGGACTTCGACCGCCCGATCGCCCTGTCGCTCCTCGGCCTCCTCCACTTCCTCCCCGACGCCGAGGACCCGATCGGCATCATCCGTACGTTCACCGACGCGATGGCGTCCGGCAGTTACGTCGTGCTGTCCCACGGCGCGTCCGACGTGAACGAGGAGAAGGGCGAGCAGAGCGCCGACGAGTACAAGAAGGGCGGCATCCAGCTGGCCCTGCGGACCCGCGAGGAGTTCGCCAGGTTCTTCGAGGGCCTGGAGATCGTCGAACCCGGCCTGGTGAAGGCCCCCGAGTGGTTCAACGGCACCCCCGCCCCCGATCAGGAGCACAGCGGCATGTACGTGGCGGTGGCCCGGGTCCCGTAACCGGAAGCCCCGCTCGCCTCCCCGCCGCCTCCGCCCGCTCCGGCCTCCGCCGCGACGCGCTCCCGCCAGGGCGGCGGCGGAGGTTGGGGATCGGCCTCGGCACGGGCCTGCACGTCGGCCCAGTAGGCGCGTCGCTCCTCGCGGTGGCAGGGCCCGCAGGTGGTGACCCACGACGCGTGAGGCCGGAACATGTGCTCCTCGCCGGGCCCGTCGCAGGCGATCAGAGGCAGGGGTGGCGGCGGCGCGGACCCCGCCGCCACCACCAGGTCCGCCGTCTCCGCCGGAGGCGCGGGCAACTTCTCCCGCAGCCGGTGCTCCAGGAATCCGAAGGCCGTCCGCACTCCCTCCACCGGCAGGGAACTGCTCAGCGCCAGCCGCAGATCCCCGGCGCTGACGCCCCGCCGCAGCCATTCGGCGGCGAGCGCGGCGAGCTTGCGGGCCTCGCACACCCCGAGCGAGAGCTCACGCGTCCTGTGCCGCAGCGAGAGCAGCACGCGCTCGGCGAGCAGCACGTCATCCTGCGCGGGAGACTGCGACTCCTGGGCCGCTACGGCCGCTTCGGCACCTCCGGTTGCTTCAGCCGCTTCGGTGGGTGGGTGGGAAGAGTCTTCGCCCTGTTCTTCGTCTGCGGGTATCCGGGGGCCGCTCCATGCGCCGCCTCGGCCGAGCGCACGGAACGTGATGACGCGGTTGCGTTACCGCAGGAGGTGACCTCCGCATCACGTTCCATCCGCTGCGGGCGGCCCGGTCACTCGTACCGGTACGTCAACGAATCCGCCTCCACCTGCTCGATGTCGGCGATGGTCAACTCCGGCATCCGCAACTGGGCCAACGTGACCTCGGCGGAGGCCGGCTGGGCATCCACCGGCAGCCACTGCTCCGGCTTCCAGGCCCCGCTGCGCAGGAACGACTTGGGGCAGTGCGGGTAGACCTCCTCGATCCCCACCACCAGCGCACTGGCCGGCGGCCTGCCCACGGCGGTCAACTGCGAGAGCAGCTCCGGACGGGTGGAAACGCAGGCCCGCCCGTTCACCCTGAGCGTCGTGGTGCGCCCCGGGATGACGAACAGCAGCCCGGCCCGCCCGGTGGCGATGACGTTCTGCCAGGAATCCAGACGCTTGTTGCCGGTCGCGTCGGGTATCACCACCGTCCGTGAATCCAGCACGGCGACGAACCCGGCGGGGCCGCCGCGCGGGGAGACGTCGCAGTTGCCGTCGGCGTCCGCGCTGGCGATCATGACCAGCGAGGAGCAGCCGATCAACCGCGTCGTCTGCTCCGTGAGTTCGGTCATCTGCTTGCGCACGGCCGCAGGTCCGGGGCGCTCGTACGCCTCCCACAGAGCCTCCGGGTCGGACAGGGCGTCGAGGCGGAGCGATTCGAAGGCGGTACCGGCAGAAGATGGCGTCATGGCACCGACCCTAAGCGGCCCCGGTCCGACGGCAACCGACCTCGTTCAGTCCCTCACCCGGCATCCCGCCCGCAGCCAGGCCATCTCGTGCAGCAGCGCGGCGTCCACGAACGGATCCTGCGCCGTGGGCCGCGACCGCCAGTCCAGCGGCCACGTGCCGCCGCCCAGCGTGGGTACCCGGACGAACGCGTCCCCCCGCCCACTCCTGCTCATCGCCTCCACCCCGGGAGGCCACCGGTGCTCGGCGGCGGTCCCGGGTGCGAGCAGGAAGTACATGCTGCGCTCTCCGGATGCGCCGCCAGCCAGGTTTGCCAGACGTGACGCGTATTCGGTACCTCGGGGCGGTTCAGGAGCCAGAGAACGTATCCGGCGTGTCGTCGCGCCCATGGGCTGTCCGAACAGGCGGCGGCTTCGAGCCTGCCGCGCAGGTCGTCACTGTCCACAGCCCGGGCCACTCGCACGTACTCGCGGTCCTTGCAGCGATAGGGCCGCTGGACAACGATCATGATCAGATCCGCAAGCTTGGCCCTGACCGTCTCATCGTGGTGAGCGACCGCCACGTCTCGGATGAGGCCCTGCTTCGCACCCCACGCCTTGGCATGCCGTGTCCACTCCTGTGGGTGCCTCGCCTCCCACTCCAGGAAGAGCAGCACATAGGGAAGACCCGGCCACGCAGCGATGTCCGATCCGACCGGCCGGTCCCACAACACGCCGGGCAGCGAATGCCTCCGGACCTCCTCATAGTTCCTGTTCGCCGCGTTCCGCCTCAGCGAAAACCACCGCCGCTGCGTATCGCTGAACCGATCCCAAGCCTCCTGAGTGCTCCTCTGGGCGTCAGCCAGACGGGCGAGCGCCGCAGCACGTTCAGCCGGATCGCTCGCTATCAGCCCGTACGCCCACCCCAGCCGCTCGCGCCACGCATCGGCACCATCGACGTTCCACCCGGCATCTGCTTCCCTCGTCATCTGGCAGATCATGCTCTACCTCAGTCCGAAGCCTGCCTGCATTTATCCCCGTGAGGGACGGCAACCGGCCTTCCTACGGCCGCACGGTGACAAGGGGGTCTGAGGTGGTGACCATCACCGCGCTTTCGGCATCTCACCTGAAACCAGCAGTAGCGGGACAGGGCTCAGTTGTTGAGCATTGCCGGGAACCGATGGCCCTGTTGGTCACGCCCGGCCGGCGGGGCGCAGGCGCGGGATCCAGGCGTCCATTCGGTGTCGGCGGACCGAGTCCAAGCAACCCAACAAGTCCTAGCCCTGCGCCGGGTTGCTGTGCAGCTTGCGTCGTTCCCGGTCGTTGGGGTGGCGGATCACCACTCCGCCCAAGCCGCCGGCCCCGGTGAGCCGGATCAGCGGAGTTCCCGGGAGCCGGTCGGACGTGGTCTCGTCCGTCAGGCCGCCGAGGCCGGGAGTGATGCCGCTGGTGTCCGCGGACCAGCTGTCGGGGATGACGATCGTGACGCCGGACGTCTCCCCGTAGGCCTCCACCACGACCTCCGCGAGGCGGCACTCGACCCGGGTGAAGTCCATGCTCACGCCACCCACGCCGCCGTGCGCGGTCACGTGTCCGGGAACCTCCCAGCGCCCGGGGCCTCGGGACGCGCCGTACATCCCGCCCTTGAGCACCAGCGGCGGCAGGCTCTGCGAAGGAGGGGGACTCGGCAGGTCAGCGGTCACGGCGGCCAACTCGGCGTACGTCTTCGACCTCAGCGCCTGCTCCAGGCGCGCATCCAACTCGTCGAAATCGATGCGTCCCTCGGCTGCCGCGTCGCGCAGCTGTTCCACCACAGCTTCCCGGTCGTCGTGCGAGGCACGGAGCTCACCTGATGAGGCAGGGCGCGGAGAGGGCTCCGGAGTCTGGGCAGTCATGGCAGCAAGGATAAGGAGCCGGGGCGGCGATTGCTCGGAGATGTCCGACTGCCCGAGCAGAAGGGGAGCGGGCGCCGGGGGTGGCGGGTCTCGCCTCCGTACGGAGGGGGCGGCGACGGCCGGGGTCGCTACCCTCTCCTGCCATGAGCGACCAAGTGGCCCCCGGGAAGACGACCGCCCCGGCCGGCAGCACCGCCGGTTACGCCGAAGCAGCCGACGCACTGGCCGTCCAGTACGAACAGGTCGCCTTCGAGTCAGTCCACCGGGACGTCCTGCACCTGCTTCCCGCCGTGCCAGCCCGCATCCTGGACGTGGGCGCGGGTACCGGGCGGGACGCCGCGGCGTTGGCGGCCCGGGGGCACCCCGTCGTGGCGGCGGAGCCGACAGCTGAGCTGCGCGCGCACGGACAGCGCATCCACGGAGTCCATGCGGTCGACTGGGTCGACGACGCTCTCCCGGACCTGCCGCTTCCCCACCATCCAGGCCGCTTCGACGCCGTGTTCGCCACGGCGGTGTGGATGCACCTCGACGCGGAGGAGCGCCTCCGGTCGATCGTCAGGATCGCCTCGCTGCTGATGCCGGGCGGCAGGTTCTTCGTGAATCTGCGTCACGGCCCCGTTCCGGAGGGCCGCCGCATGTTCGACGTGTCGGCCGCGGAGACGGTCGGGCTGGGGCGTACGTACGGCCTGCGGGCGGTGTATCGCGGAGAGCGCGCCGATCTTCACGGCCGGGCAGGCGTCCGGTGGAGCCGTCTCGTGCTGGAATCGGCATGACGCGCCCTGACGGGCCGTGGCACAGTCCCGCCTTTCGTACCCCCCGACCTCGCCCTCCGGACCTCGCGGGCCGAGACGACGAAGCGGGCCTTCAGCGCCTGTGTGAGACGCCCAGCTCGATGAGGTGCCGCTTGCTCACCCGGCCGCCGTACCGCCCGTCGATCAGGCCCGCGACGCACGCCAACAGCCCGCTCCTGGCGGCTTCCGGAAGCGCCGGCCAGGGGCACCGTGGCCTGGCCGGTCCCGCAGCCGATCTCCAGTACGCGGCTGCCGGGGCCGGCACCCGCGATGTCCGCGAGGTCGTCGTACAGCTCCGGCGGATATCCGGGCCTGGCCCGGTCGTACAGTTCCGCGTCCTCGTCGAAGGTGCGCCTCAGAAGCGCCCGCCGGGTCTCCTCGGGACTGTCGTCGCGTCGCGGATGCGCGGTGGTGTCGGGCAGGGAAAGCAGGCTGGGCGAAGCTCCGCCCGCTCATCGGCGGGCGGGACGATCAGTCCTCCTGGTCCGGTGTGGACGACAGCACCAGGGACACGGGCTCCGTCTGCTGGTTGGAGGCGGAGACGCGGGTGGTGTGGCGGGTGAGGCGCAGGCCCATCGCGGTGAGGGCGTCGGTCTCGTAGAGCGCGCACAGGAGCGCGGCCGCGGCCGGGAGCGGCAGCGGGGCCGTGGGGCTGTACCCGAGCTGCTCGGCCGTGTCGGGGTCGTCGAGGGCGGCCTGCCTGGCGTGGGCGAGCACCAGGCGGGGGTCGTCGACGACGAGTTCGTCGATCTGGATGCGCTGGGCGCGGACGCGGAGGTCGAGCGGGCGGGCCTGGGCGGACCTCGGGGCCGTGACGACGGACAGGAGTCGCGGGTGGGCCAGCGGGGTCACGTCGGCCAGGCGGTCCGGAGGGGGCAGGGGAGTCACGTCGGTCAGGTGGTTCATACGGTGGGCTCCAGAGAACGGGCCGCCGGAACGACGGTGCACGGAACGGCAGTACACGTAACGGCTGGGGCGGTGGCTGAGGCGACGGGGGCAGGGGCAAGATCGGCCCGGTCTCACCGAGTTGGCGTGCGATCGAGTCGGACATGCTTACCTTGGGAGCGGTGTGCGGGTGTCGCAAGGTGCGCTGTGTGCACTGTGCGCAGACTGCGCGGAATGTCGGACAGATCGAGCCGGAGCGGGGAGGGGAAGCCGTGGCGCGCGAACGGTCGGGCCGTACGGCACGTCACCTGGTCCTGGTGGCCCGCCTGCGGCGTCTGCGGGAGGGCGCCGGCCTTTCCGTCCCGCAGGCCGCCACGCAGTTGGGATGGCATCCCTCGACGCTGCGACGGCTGGAACAGGCGCAGACCTCCCTCGACGTGGGGCAGGTGTCCGCCCTGCTCGACCTCTACGGGGCGGGAGCGGCCGAGACCGACGACATCATGGGACGGCTGAACGCCGCCAACATGCCCGGCTGGTGGCATCCGTGGCGGGATGCGATGGCCCCCTGGCTGATGGACCTGATGAGCGTGGAGTCCGCGGCCGGCGTCGTGCGCACCTGGCATCCGGCGCTGGTCCCGCTGCTGCTGCGGACCCCGGCGTACGCGATGGCGGTGGACGAGATCATGTTCCCGGAAAGGGACCCGGCCGCGCGGCAGCGGCGGGCGGACTTCCTGGTCGAGCGTCAAAAACGGCTCCGGGAACAGCAGACCCGGCTCTGGGCGGTACTTCCCGTCACCGCGCTGCGCTGTCGCGTGGGCAGTGACGAGGTGATGCGCGAGCAGCTCAGATCGCTCCAACAGACCGCGGAGCGCGGGGATGTGACCATGCAGCTGCACCCCGAGTACGCCCCGCCGCACCCGCTCACCGGCGTCCCGGCGCTCTCCCTGTACCGGGTGGAGATCCGGGAGATCGCGGACCATGTGGTGCGGGAGGGCGGGCTGCCCGGCACGGCGGAGGTGTGGGACAGCCCGCATCCCGTGCAGACGTATCAGGGAATGCTGGACGTGTCGTGCGTGATGGCGATACGGCCGGCCCGAACCAGAGAGGTGCTACAGGATGAGTACGACCGGAAATGGGCCTGAACTGCCCGCGCAGGTCGACACGAGCGTCGCGCACTCCGCACGTGTCTGGAACTACTGGCTCGGCGGCAAGGACAACTTCCCGGCGGACCGGGCGGCGGGCGACGCCTACCGGGAGAAGTACCCGCTGATCGAGACCTTCGCGAAGGAGTCCCGGGACTTCCTGCGCCGAACCGTCACCTACCTCGCCCGCGACGCCGGGATCCGGCAGTTCCTCGACGTCGGTGCGGGGCTGCCGACCGCGAACAACACGCACGAGGTCGCCCAGCGCATAGCCCCGGAGTCCCGGATCGTCTACGTCGACCACGACCCCCTGGTGCTCCTGCACGTCCACGCGCTGCTGACCAGCGCACCCGAGGGTGCGACCGCCTACGTCGAGGCGGACATGCGCGACACCGAGACCGTGCTCGCCGGGGCGGCCAAGACCCTGGACCTGACGCAGCCGGTCGCCCTCGTGATCAGTGACGTCCTGGGGCACATCGTCGACTGGGACGACGCGCTGTCCCTGGTACGGCGGCTGGTGGACCGCCTGCCCTCCGGCAGCTACCTCTCGCTCAGCCACTCCACCGCCTCCGACGAAGCCCACCGGGCCGTCCAGGACGAGTACAACGCGAGCGGCGCGATCCCGTACATCTTCCGGGAGCCGGAGACCACGATCGCGTTCTTCGACAAGCTGGAGATGGTGGAGCCGGGGATGGTGTCCTGGCCGAACTGGCGACCCGACGCGAACACCGGCACGACCACGGCCCGGGCCGGGTGGGGCGCGGTCGCCCGCATCCCCTAGCCCTCATCCGGACCATGTCCACAACTGCCGGGCCGCGTACGGGATCTCCCCGTGCGCGGCGCGCACGGCCCGCAGAGGCTCGCCCATGAGCACCACAGGCACGACCGGTCGCGAGGCCGCCTGCCCGGGCGGCGGCCGGCACGGGCGGGAGACGGCGGACCGGCTCCTGCGGGCGGCGACCCGGTCCGGGGCGCATCTGATCGCCGAGGCCGCGTTGCTGGTCCAGGGGTGGGCGGTGCTGGCCGACCCGATCGCCGGAGCCGTCTACAGCACCCCCGCCGCCTCGGCCGCCGACGGCGTACACGCGGCCGCCGCCCCGCAGGAGCACCCGTACTGCGTCCAGCGCCCGGCGGCCGGAGCCGTTCTCGTGCTGGCTCCGGGGCCCGCCGTCCCCTCGGAGCACGCCTCCCACGTGGCCACGACCACCGCGGCCCTCCTGGAGGTGCGCGGGCAGCGCGCGGCGGAGCTGCGGGGCGAGCAGATGCGGCTCCACACCACCCTCGTCCGGCTGCTGCTGGCCGGCCACACCACCGCCGTCGCCGACACCCTGGGCGGCAGCGGGCTCACGCATGTCACGGTCTACCGGCTCACCGGCGCCGACATCCCCACCGCCCACCAGGTCCTCTGGCGGGCCGTACGCCCCTCACTCGCCCCGCACGCCGACGCCTGCACCCTGCTGGGCCGGCTGGACGGCGAACTCGTCGTCGCCGAGCTCCACCACGGCGGTGACGACGGGCGGATCCTGCGGCTGGTCTCCCGGGTGAGCGAGCGGCACCAGCTGCTCGCGGGCATGGCCGGACCGCTGCCCCTGGCCGAGATGTCCACCGCCCACAGCGACGCCGCCGCCGCCCGGCACAGCGCCACCCCCACCCGCCGTATCGTCCCCGCCGACGCCGTAGGCACCTCCCGCCTCGCCCCCCTCCTGCCCCCCGGCCCGTACACCAGGTGGGCGGGATCCGTGCTGCGCCCGCTGACCCCGGCCCACCAGCGCCTGCTGCTCGTCTGGCTCCGCACCGGCAGCAAGCCCCGCGCCGCCACCGCGCTCGGCCTGTCGGCCGGCACGGTCCGGGCCCGGATACGCGACCTCTCCCGGCTGCTCGGCGCGGACCTGGAGGACGCCACCGTACGGGCGCATCTGCTGCTCGCCCTCCGCGCGCCCACCCCCGCCGACGCCGACGCCGACGACGAGACCGACCACGGCGGCGACGAAGTCCGGGGCGGGGGCCGGAACATGGTCGAGGTCCGGGGCGGGGGCGGGCCGGCCCGCCTGGATACGCCGCCGTCCGGTCTCCTGGACACCGAGGCGGTCCGGGCCTGGGCCTGCGGCCTGGTCGGCGGTCTGGAGCCGCACCTGCGGATCGCGCTGGCCTGCTGGCTGCGCCATCACGCCCGAACCGCCCCCGCCGCTGCCGAGCTGCACGTCCACCGCACCACCCTGGCCACCTGGCTCACCCAGTGCGCCGAACACCTCGCGCGGAACCTCGCCGACGCCACCGTGCGGGCCGAGATCCACCTCGCGCTGAGGGCCACCCGGACCGGTCCCGACGACCCGGCGGCCCTCCCCCGCCGCGGCGGCCGCACCTACCGCCGCCCGTGACCGGCGCGGAGGGGAGCGGCAGTGCTCAGGACGGCGCCTGGCCCGTCTCGAAGCGGCTGACGCGGCCGCCGGTGACCGTGAAGACCCAGCGGGTCCGCATCGTGCCCCAGGTGTCGTTCGTGTAGTCGACGACGAGGATCCGGCCGTCGTCGGAGGCGTCCACGACCTTCATACGGCCGTTGGCCTTCGGGGAGAAGACCTCCTTCTCCGTCCAGGCCGCCAGGTCCCGTTCGCTGCCGTCGTCGGACATCGTCGCGTCCTCGGTGAGCACGTCGGCGAAGAAGGCGTCCTTGTCGCCCGCGTTCACCGCGGCGACGAACTTCTCCACCACCGGGTCGCTGATCGATGCGGTCATCGTGTTCCTCCTCGGTACGGGTAGGCCCGGGACGGGGCCCCGGAGATCCGTACCGAGTCTCTGCCTCTCGGCCCACCGCCGCATGTCGAGGCGGCGGCGGGCCGAGAGGCGGCAGGCCGGGCCCCGGTGGGACCCGGCCCAGGGCGCGCCTCAGCCGGCGAGGACCTCGCCGAAGTACGACAGGCCCTTGGGCCCGCCCACCGAACCGGCGCCGAAGGACGTCGCGCCCGTGGCGGTGATGCCGCTCTTGCCGGTCTTGAGGAGCCAGACCCCACCCTCGCCGTTGTTCTCGGCGAAGGCGCCGACGACCAGTTCGGCCCGGCCGTCCTTGTTGCTGTCCGTCAGCCGGACCGAGGCGCCGAACTGGTCGCGCGCCTCGGCGCCGCCGGGTACGCCGGCCGTGTTCTGGGTGAAGCCCTTGGCACCGGTGCCGGTCAGCCCCTTGGCCGAGCCGCGCAGCACGGCGACCGCGCCCGCGTCGGTCCGGCCCGAGACGTCCTTGCCCGGGACGCCGACCGCGACGTCCACGTAGCCGTCACCGTCGGTGTCCCCGGCGGACAGGCTCCAGCCGAAGCGGTCGCCCTTCGTCGCGGAGCCGGGGACGCCGGCGGTCGCCGAGGTGATGCGGACCGGCGTACGGGTGGAGAGGCCCGCGGGGCTGCCGTACGTCACGGTGACCGCGCCTCCGGGGCCGCCGTCGGGCTCGTCGGCGGACTTCTCCATGAAGTTGCCGGTGACGATGTCCCCGTAACCGTCCTTGTCGACGTCGGCGATGGTCGCCTCGTATCCCCCGGCGACCTTGCCGGCCGGCTTGAGGCCGGTCTGTCCGCCCTTGTAGAGGACGCTGCGCGTCGGGTACGCCTTCCCCGTGTCCTGCTGGCCCATGACCAGGAGGTCGGTGGAGCCGTCGGCGTCGACGTCCCCCGCGACGATCCGGTCGGCGTTGATGCCGGTCTGGTCCATCGTGTCGATGCCGACGAGACCCGCCGCCTTGCCGCCGCGGGAGATCGGCCCCTTGAAGATGTTCAGCTCGGGTGCGGCCATGTTCACGGCGGCCAGGTCGGTGCGCCCGTCTGCGTCGAAGTCGCCGGTGGCCAGGGACCAGCCCAGCTCGTTCCGGTACTTCGGCAGCGGCGCGGCGATGTCGACGGCCGTGGCGAGGCCCTTCGCGCCGCCCCAGGCGACGGTGATGGCGCCGAAGGAGTCGGTCTTGCCGATCCGCTCGGAGTGCACGCCGACGACCAGATCGGTGTAGCCGTCGCCGTCGAGGTCACCGGTGGTGAGACGGTCGCCGAAGTAGTCGCTGCTCTCCGGCGTACCCGGGACCCCCGCGGTGGCCTGGCTGATGACGGTGCGCTTGGACGTGTCGAGGCCGTTCTTGGTGCCGTAGACGACGGCCACGTAGCCGGCGTTGGCGGTCTTGCCCACCTTGCCGAGCGGCGCGGCGACGGCGAGGTCGCGGTAGCCGTCGCCGTTGAAGTCGCCGGATATCCCGGACGGCGCGGCGGTGGCGCTGCCTCCGCCGACGAGGAGCAGGCCGCCGACGAGGGCGGCCGAGGCGGTGGTCACAAGGGTGGTGCGCAGGTGCTGCTGCATGCGTGTCTTCTTCTCCTACGGCACGCGGGACGCCGATACGGCCGTCCGATTCGGTGTTCCGGTCCGACTGCGCACGGGCCCGGTCCCGGCTTCCGCCGGGGCTCCCGGCCCGGTCTGCGCATCGTCCGGTGCAGGTGAGACCGCCCATGGGGCCGGAGGGTTGTACGGGGGCTGCGAGGCGTCCCCGCAGCGGTGACAGGTCACCGCAGGTCAGCACGGGCGCAAGGGGGCCGCCCGGGTGTCCGGAAAGGTCATTGACGTATGCGTGCGGGTCACGAAGGATCACCGCGTGACGACCACCGGACAGCCTTCGCCCGCCCCCGACCGGCCCCGCCCCATCGCCCTGATCACCGGCGTCGGCCGCAGCATCGGCATCGGCGCGGGCATCGCGCGCCGGCTGGCGGCCTCCGGCTGGGACGTGGCCTTCACCTACTGGACGCCCTACGACGGCCGCATGGACTGGGGCGCCGAGCCGGGGGCCGCCGCGTCCATCGCCAAGGAGCTGGCGGAGGCCGGGGCCCGTACGGCGGCGATCGAGGCGGACCTCTCCGGCCCCGACGCGCCGACGCGCATCTTCGACGAGGCGGAGCAGCGCCTCGGCGGACCGGTGACCGCGCTCGTCCTCTCGCACGCGGAGTCGGTGGACTCGGGGCTGCTGGACACCACCGTGGAGGCGTTCGACCGGCACTTCGCGGTGAACGCCCGGGCCAGTTGGCTGCTGATCCGCGAGTACGGGCTGCGCTTCCGCAGCGCACCCGGCACCGCGACGGGCCGGATCGTCGCGCTCACCAGCGACCACACCGTGGGCAACGTTCCCTACGGTGCGAGCAAGGGGGCCCTGGACCGCATCACCCTGGCCGCCGCGCACGAGCTGGCCCACCTCGGAGTGACGGCGAACGTCGTCAACCCCGGCCCCGTGGACACCGGCTGGATGACCGACGACCTGCGCGAGGCCGTGACCCGGGGCACGCCACTCGGCCGGATCGGCACCCCGCGGGACACCGCCCACCTGGTGGACTTCCTGTGCTCCCCCGAAGGCCAGTGGGTCAACGGCCAGTCGCTGAAGAGCAACGGCGGCGCGGCTGCCTAGCCCGTACGCGAAAGCCGCCCGCCGGGGCCCGAACCAGCACGTCACACCGGCACGTCGCATCACCCCGCCCGAGCATGACGGAACGTCTAATCTGGCGTGGTCCATGTAGTGCACAGGGGGTCGTATGCACAACGAAGACAGGGCCGGCAGAGCGGACGACGGGGGTCCCGGGGGCCGCTGGGCGGACGACGCCCCCCGGACCGTGATCGACGGCCGCTACGAGCTGCTGGAGCCGATCGGCAGCGGCGGGATGGGCGAGGTCTGGAAGGCCCACGACCTGCGGCTGCGCCGGTTCGTCGCCGTGAAGGGCCTGCTCGACCGGAACGCCATGACCGCGGGCACACAGACGGCGGCGATGCAGCGCGCGCGGCGCGAGGCGGAGGCCATCGCGAAGATCGAGCACCAGAACGTGGTGACGGTCCACGACCAGGTCGAGACCGACAACCAGGTCTGGATCGTGATGAAGCTGCTCGAAGCGCGTTCCGTCGGGGACCTGTTGAGCCGCGAGGGGGTCCTCGCCGTGCCGAGGGCCGCCACCATCGGCCTCCAGGTCCTCCAGGGACTGCGGGCGGTCCACGCGGCCTCGGTCGTCCACCGCGACGTGAAACCCGGCAACGTCCTCGTCCGGGACGACGGCCTCGCGATCCTGGTGGACTTCGGCATCGCCACCTTCGAGGGCGCGGACCGGGTGACCCGGACCGGAAGCGTCATCGGCACCCCCTCCTACCTGGCGCCCGAACTCTTCGCCCCCGCCTCCCCGGGCCCCACACCGGCCTCCGACCTGTGGGCGCTGGGGGTCACGCTGTACGAGATGGTCGAGGGCCGCGTGCCCTTCGCCGGGCGCGAGGTCTGGGAGGTCCAGGAGAACATCCGGCAGTCCCCCGACCCCGTCCTCCGGTACGCCGGGCCCCTCGCCCCTGTCGTCCAGGGGCTGTTGATCACCGACCCCCGGGATCGCCTGGACGCGGCGACGGCGGAGGCGATGCTCCGCGAGGTGCTCGGGGATCCCGCCGCGCCGCACGGCGGCGGGGCCGCGTCGGCGACGCACCCGCCGACGGCCGTGCCGACGCCGGACCCCTCGACACCCGCTCTGAGCGCAGCCGTTCCACCCCCGGCACCTGCCGTTCCCAGGACCGCACCTCCGGCGGCGAGCGGTCCCCGCAGCCGCTACGGGGGCTGGAAGACTGCGGCGGCCGTGCTGTGCGTGGCGCTGGCCGCCGGCGCGGGCTGGCTGGTCTCGCAGGGCGGCGGCGAGGGCGGCGGGACCGACGACCGCGCGGGCTCGGCGCGGGGCCAGGGCGAGGGCCCGGCCGGCAGCGGCTCGCAGGAGCGGTGGAAGGACACGCACCCCACCCTGGAGATCGGCGTCAAGGACGACCAGCCCGGGCTGAGCAAGTTCGACAGGAAGACGCGTACGTACCGGGGTTACGACATCGACCTGGCCTACGCGATCGCCGAGAGCATGGGCTACGGCAAGGGCGAGGTCGCCTTCAGCACGGTCGCCACGGACTACCGGAGCACCGCGCTGAAGACCAAGCAGGTGGACCTGGTCATCGCGTCGTACAGCATCACCGACGACCGCAAGACCGCCTCGCCCGGCGGTTACAGCGTCGACTTCGCGGGCCCCTACTACGAGGCGAGCCGGGGCTTCCTGGTCCGCGAGAAGTCGGCCAAGTACACGATCAACGACTCCAGCGATCTGCGGGACCTGGGCGTCGAGGTGTGCACGGCGCGGGAGTCGACGTACGAGAAGGCGCTGCCGGAGCAGGGCTTCACCATGGCGAAGTCGCAGCCCAACACCTACCAGGACTGCCTGGACAAACTGCTGGACCCGAAGTCCGACGTGTACGCGGTGGCCTCGGACGACATCATTCTCGCCGGGTACGTCGAGGCCAACCGGGGCAAGGTGCGGCGGCTGGAGAACATCCAGGGCGCGGAGGGCTACGGGGTGGCGATGCGGCCGGGGACCCCGATCCTGAAGGGCGAGGTGTGCTCGGCGCTCCGGACGATCCTGGACGGCCGGATCTGGGAGGACATGTACAAGGAGAACCTGTCGGGCCTGGTGGGCGACAAGAACCCGCCGGGCCGCCCGGACCTGACGGAGTGCGAGGGGCACTGAGGCCCGGCGCTCCCTCCCCCGGACCGGGCTCGCGGCCCCCGGCCCGGGCTCACGGCTCCCCCGGTCACGGTTCCCGGCGCGGCTCACCGCTCCGGGAACCGCTCCCCGCACCGGCTGCAGAAGACCGGCGCGGGGTCCTGCGAGAGCCGCCCGCACTCGGGGCAGACCCGGTCCAGCAGGCAGGGCCCCTCGCCACCCTCGTACGCCCCGCTCGCCGGCGTGATCGCGAGGCCGGGGCGGCGGCGGTGAACGGTGAGGTAGGTGAGCCCGTCGGGCCCGGCGGCCAGCGCACGCCGGGACGTACGGGGCAGCCAGAGGACGACGCCGGGCCCGAGGACCAGGTCCAGGGCCCCGGCCCGGAGGCTCCCGCCGCCCTCCCGTACGACGAGGAGCACGTCGAGGACGTCCTCCTGGTGCTCACCGACCTCGGCGCCGGGCGGCAGCCGCACCAGATTGGCGTCCAGCTCCCGCCCCGGCTCGGCCAGCTGCCACAGCGCACCGCGCTCGTCGGAAGCGGCGGCGGCCAGCAGATCGTCGATGACGGCGAGGACCCGGGGAGCAGCGTTCACGGCGCCCAGCCTACGCCGCTGCCGTAGGCTGTACGGCTCACACGAGGGAGGCGCTGGGGATGGACCGGACACCGGACGACACGCTGTACCCGCCGATCGAGCCGTACGAGAACGGCATGCTGGACGTCGGGGACGGCAACCTCGTGTACTGGGAGGTGTGCGGCAACCCGGACGGCAAGCCGGCCCTGGTGGTGCACGGCGGCCCCGGCTCCGGCCGCACCACCCGCTCCCGCCAGTACTTCGACCCGGACCGCTACCGGGTGGTCCTCTTCGACCAGCGGGGCTGCGGCCGCTCGACGCCGCACGCGAGCGACCCGGCGACGGACATGCGGCACAACACGACGGACCACCTGATCGCCGACATGGAACGCCTGCGGGAGCACCTGAACATCGACACATGGCTGCTGTACGGCGGCTCGTGGGGCTCGACCCTGATCCTGGCGTACGCCGAGGAGCACCCGGAGCGGGTCACGGAGGCGGTGATCCCGGCGGTGACGACGACCCGCCGCAGCGAGATCGACTGGCTCTACCGGGGCGCGGGACAACTCTTCCCCGAGGCCTGGGACGCCTTCCGCGCGGGCGTCCCCGAGACGAGCGACCCGGCCGGACTGGTCGCGGCGTACGCCCGCCGCATGGAGAGCGAGGACGCCGCCGTACGGGAGAGGGCGACGGCCGACTGGTGCGCCTGGGAGGACGCGGTCCTCTCGATGGAGACGATCCCGGGCCCGGCCCCGTACAGCAGCCGCCCGGACCGTGACCAGCAGGCGCTCGTGCGGATCTGCACCCACTACTTCGCCCACGGAGCCTGGCTGGAAGAGGGCCGACTCCTCGCCCGCGCCCACCGCCTGACCGGCATCCCGGCCGCCCTGATCCACGGCCGCTTCGACATCGCCGGCCCCCTGATCACCGCCTGGGAACTGAACCGCGTCTGGCCGGACGCCGAGCTGACGATCATCGACAACGCGGGCCACATGGGCGGCACGGAGACCCGTCGGGCGGTGCTGCGGGCACTGGACGGGTTCGCCGGGAGGGGCTGACGGACGGCTCCGCGCACGCCCGGCCCGAAGGACCCGGGTGAAGCGCGGGGAAAGGACGCGGGACGACATGACAGGGCCCCGCTGGAGGGGGAACTCCGCGGGGCCCGGTGTCGTCGCACGGTGACGGCGTCAGTCGGTCAAGGTGTCCTTGATCTTCTCCTTGGCCTGGCGGGCATCGCCCTTGGCCTGCTCCGCCCTGCCTTCGGCCGTCAGACGCTCGTTGCCGACGGTGCGCCCGGCGACTTCCTTCATCTTGCCCTTGGCCTGCTCGGTCTTGGCCTGGCTCTTCTCGTCGGCGGCCATGTCACTCACCTCTCGCTGAGCTCGGCGTTGCTGTCCCCCACCGCCTGACCCCCGCAGCCCGCTTCAAACATGCCGTCCGGTGCCGGCCCCACGGGCGGTCACCGGGGCCCGAGGCCTGACCTGCTCACAGCAGGGCATACGGCGTAGCGCCGGGGAGACAGGCTCCAGCGGAACCGCCGCACGGCGGAGCAGACGTGGGGGGACCAGATGGAGACCACCGTTCCGGAGAGAGGGACCGGCGGGCGAGGGGCGCCCGCTACCCGGCGCCCAGGCCGTTCCCCCGCCCTCTCCAGCGGCACCGCGAAGGCGGCGGCCCGGATCGGCGCCTTCGCCGTCTGCCAGGCGGCCGTCATCGCCGGGGCCGGACTGCTGATCACCGGGCCGGCTCAGGACCGGTGGCCGATGACCTCGGAGGACACGGCCGTCGAGGCGCTCGAAGACACCCGGACCGCCACCCTCAGCACGGCGTCATCGATCGCCTCCGCCCTGGGCGACACCTCCACGGTGGTGGGCCTCACCCTCCTGGCCTGCCTCGCCCTGGTCCTGGTGCCCCGGCTGCCCCGGTGGCGCGAGGCGGTCTTCCTCGCCGTCGGGGTGTCGCTCCAGTCGGTGGTCTTCGTTCTGATCACCGCCTCCGTGGACCGGACGCGCCCGGAGGTGGAGCGCATGGACGACTCCCCGCCCACCTCCAGCTACACCTCCGGACACACCGGAGCGGCCACCGCGCTGTACGCCGGGCTCGCCGTCCTGGTCCTGTCCAGGGTCCGGGCCCCGTGGCGCAAGCCGCTCGCCGCACTCCTGCTGCTCCTTCCGCTGCTCGTCGGGCTGGCACGGCTCTACCGAGGCATGCACCACCCCACCGACGTGGCCGGCGGACTGGCGAACGGCGCGCTGTCCCTGTTCGTCGTGGGCCGGGCCGTGCTCCCCGGGCACTCCTGGGTGGGCAGGCCCCCGGCCGACGCCATGGACATCGCCGTGGCCGCCGCCGAACAACGGCCGGCCCCGGCGCGCAAGGAGGCCGCCGTCATCGTCAATCCGACGGTGACCGACGAGGCCACCAGGGAGCAGCTGCGCCTGGTCCTCGCCCAGCACGGCTACCGCGACACCCGGTTCGTCGACACCACCGCCGAGGACACCGGCGGCGGCCAGACGGCCGAGGCCCTGCGCACCGGGGCCGAGCTGATCGTGGTCTGCGGAGGCGACGGCACGGTCCGGGCCGTCGCGGACGCGCTGGCCGGCACCGGCGTCCCGCTGGTCCTCGTACCGTCCGGGACCGGCAACCTGCTGGCCCGCAACCTGGACCTCCCGCTCAAACCCGCCGAGGCACTGGCGGCGGGCCTGACCGGCGAACCCCGCGCCCTGGACCTCGGCCGGATCGAGGGCGACGGATTCCCCGTCGTCCACTTCACCGCCATGGCCGGGGCGGGGCTGGACGCGGCGATGCTGGAGGAGACCTCGGACCGCGCCAAGTCGGCCCTGGGCTGGCCCGCGTACGTGCTGGCCGGGGCCAAGGGGCTGCGCGCTCCCCGGATGCGGCTGACCGTCAGCCTGGACGGCGGCCCGGAGCTGCACCGCACCGCCCGCATGGTCCTCCTCGCCAACATCGGCACGGTCCAGGCGGGCGCGGCGCCCGTGCCCGCCGCCAGGCCCGACGACGGCCTGCTGGACCTGGCGGTCTTCGACCCCCGTGGCGCGGGCGGCTGGCTGCGCGCGGCCGGGGTGCTGCTGCGCGGAAACGGAAGGGGCAGCGGAAGCGGAAGCCCCCGCACCGCGACGGACTCCGTCCGGGGCCCCGTCGAGTTCCACACCTTCCGCCGCGCCGAACTGACCTTCACCCGGCCGCAGCCGCGCGAGGTCGACGGGGACCCGGTGGGCCCCGGCCGGCGCCTCACCGCGGAGGTCCGGCCCGACGCCCTCACCGTCATGCTTCCCGCCCGGGAACACTGATGGGGACGGCGACCCGGGTCCCGGTGACCCGTGACATGAGCGGGGAAGAGCTGTCCGGCGACGAGGCACTCGCGGCCCTGCGCCGCTACGGCCGCTGGCCACTGATGCGGGACGCTTTCGTGCGCTTCCGCTACGCCGACGGCTTCAGCCACGCCCGCGCGCTGGCCCTGCAGACGATCCTGGCGATCATCCCCCTGGTGATCGCCTTCGTCGGTCTGTCGGCCGAACTGCACACCGAGGGCGTGGGCCGGCTCGCCGAACTCACCATCCGCGGCATCAGCGAGGGCCCGAGCGCCGAGGTGGTGGACGACGCCCTCAACCGCAACCAGCAGAGCGACGGCGACGGGCCCGAGGTCGCCCTCTGGCTGGGGCTGGCGTTCTCCGTGGCCAACGTCACCACCGCGATGTGCCAGATAGAACGCGGGGCCAACCGGATCTACGGGGTGGAGCGGGACCGGGTCTTCCATCTCAAGTACCTGCGTGGTCTGGTGATGGCCCTGAGCGCGGGCATCCCGCTCGGCATCGGCTCCGTGATGATGGTGGCCGGCGGGGACCTCGTCGCGGCGGCTGCCACCGTGTACGGCTTGGGGGACACCGCCCGGGACACCTGGGACCTGCTGCGCTGGCCGCTGGGCTTTCTGCTCGCCCTCGTCTCGGCGAGCGCCATCTTCCGCCGCTCCCCGCGCCGCAAACAGCCCGGATACACCTGGCTGGCCTTCGGCGCGGCCCTCTACCTCGTCCTGTGGACGGCGCTGACCTGGCTCCTGAGCCTCTACCTCGGTATCAGCGGCTCCTTCGACACCGTCTACGGTCCGCTGAGCGCGTTCATGTCGCTGCTCCTGTGGGCCTACCTCACCTCCATCGCCCTCTTCCTCGGGCTGGCCTTCGCCGCCCAACTGGAGGCGGCCCGCGCCCGCAGGCCCGGTCCGATCACCGCCGACCCCGGAGCATGACGTGCCACGACCCCTCGCCGAACCTCCCACCCCGGGACCGGCCCCCGCATCGAGGGCGGGCCGGGACCGGACCCGCCGCGCCGACCGCCGCCTGGGCGTACGCCTGCTGGTGGCCGTCGGGGCGGGTGCGGCCGCGGCGGTGCCGTTCGCACTTCTCCTGATGCTCGTCGAAGGGACGTGGCCACCCCTTCAGCGCCTGGACGCGGGGGCGGCCCGCCGACTGCACGAACTGGCCCTGGACCACGCGGGATGGACGGCGACGCTCCGCTTCCTGTCCGACTGGGTGTGGGACCCCGCGACGCTGCGTACGGCGGTCGCCCTGCTCACCGGGTGGCTGCTCTACCGGCGCGCGTGGCGGCTCGCCGCCTGGGCCGCGACCACCGCGATCGGCGGCGCGCTGATCGGGGTGCTCGTCAAGGTCGTGGTGGAGCGGGCCCGGCCCTCGCTCCAGGACCCGGTGGCCCAGGCGCCCGGCTACTCGTTCCCCTCGGGCCACGCGATGACGGCCACCACGTCGTGCGCCGTCCTCCTGCTGGTCCTGCTGCCGCTGGTGCCGCGCCGGTGGCGCGGGGTGTGCTGGGCCGCGGCGGGGATCTCCGTCCTGGGCGTCGGGTTCACCCGGATCGCGCTCGGCGTCCACTGGTTCAGCGACGTCATCGGCGGGTGGCTGCTGGGAGGGGCGGTCGTCGTCCTGACCGGCTGGGCCTTCGAGGCGTGGCGGAGCGACGCGGGCCGCCCGCGTACGGACGTGTCGGAGGGGCTGGAGCCCGAGCTGACGGACGAGCGGCCGGAGCCCGAGGCGTACGGCACGGAGCCCGGCTCACGGGACCGGTGACACCGGCCGGCCAGGGACACCGGCCGACCGCGGACACGATCACGGGGCCGGGATCAGTAGCCCTGGCCCGCCAGGAAGGAGCCGAAGTCCAGCACCAGGGACCGGGCCTCGGAGACCTGGGCCTCGCGGTCCCCGTCCACCAGCACGAACATGCAGACGTCGGGTGCCGCCCGGACGACCCACATGGCGCGGTCGCCTTCCCGCAGCAGGCCGAGTTCCAGGTCGCTCCCGGTGACGACGTCGGAGATCACCTCGCGGCTCTCCCGGTGCCAGAACGTGCCCGCGATCCGCAGACCCCGGGGGTGAACGGCCTCCTCGCACACGGTGCACAGGGCCTCGACGTCGTCCGGATCCGCGCCCGCCGCGTCCTTCGCCATGGAGCGGAAGTACGGCCACCCGTCCTCGTCACCCCGCCCCGCGACGGCGAAGAAGCCCGCCTCGGCGGAGAACGCGGCGGCGGCGCGGGCCGGGGAGTCCTCCTCGCCGAGAGCCAGATGCGTGCGCAGGACCTCGCCCCACTGTTCGGTCACCGGAGACATCGCGCGTCCCTTCCTTTCGTCGTCCTTCGCCGAGTGGACACCCCCGTGCCCGGCGGAACATCTCCTGCCCGGGTATCTCCCGGTCAGACCGGATCCATCCTCCCCGCCCGTACGAAATCAGCGCCCCGAGGTTCAGCTGCCGACGATCGGGCACACGTGGCAGACACCACGCTCCGACAACAGCACCAGGACAAGGAATCCCCATGATGGTCGTAGGAATAGTCGCCGTCTGCGCCGTTCTCCTCGTGCTCGCCTTCCTCGTGCCGCGCCTGTCGCGCCACCCGGAACGCGGCACACAGCGCACGCTGGGCGCGGGCTCGCGCGCCGGCGGCAAGGCCCCCGGCGTCCTGGGCCGCATCTTCAGCAAGCCGTTCCGCAGCAGCTCCAAGGCGGTCGGCAAGAGCGGCTCGGCCGGTCGCCGTGCCCGCGGCAACATGCCGTTCTGACCGTGGCGCTCAGGCGCACGGCCACCGCGGAAGGGGCCTCCCGCAGTAGTGCCGGGAGGCCCCTTCTTCTTGCCTTGTGCTCCCCGCCCTACCAGGCGAAGGCCTCCGGCGAAGGACCCGGACCCGGGAAGATCTCGTCCAGGCCCGTGAGCACGGCCTCCGGGAGGTCCAGCTCAAGTGCCCTCAGCGCGCTGTCCAGCTGCTCGGCGGTGCGCGGGCCGACGATCGGGCCCGTGATGCCGGGGCGGGTCAGCAGCCAGGCCAGGGCCGCCTCGCCGGGCTCCAGGCCGTGCTTGTCGAGCAGGTCCTCGTACGCCTGGAGCTGGGCGCGGGTGGCGGGGTCCGCCAGCGCGTCGGCCGCGCGGCCCGAGGCGCGTCGCCCGCCCTCGGTCGTCTTCTTGATCACGCCGCCCAGCAGGCCGCCGTGCAGCGGCGACCAGGGAATGACCCCGAGGCCGTACTCCTGCGCGGCCGGGATGACCTCCATCTCGGCGCGGCGCTCGACGAGGTTGTAGATGCACTGCTCGCTGACCAGGCCGAGTGAACCACGCCGGGCGGCCTGCTCGTTGGCCTGGGCGATCTTGTAGCCGGAGAAGTTCGAGGAACCGGCGTAGAGGATCTTGCCCTGCTGGACCAGGACGTCGATCGCCTGCCAGATCTCGTCGAAGGGCGTGTTCCGGTCGACGTGGTGGAACTGGTACAGATCGATGTGGTCGGTCTGGAGGCGCTTGAGCGAGGCGTCGACCGCCCGCCGGATGTTCACGGCGGAGAGCTTGTCGTGGTTCGGCCAGGCCTCGCTGTCGGCGGCCATGTTCCCGTACATCTTGGTGGCCAGAACCACCTTGTCGCGTCGGCCGCCGCCCTGGGCGAACCAGGTGCCGAGGATCTCCTCGGTGCGCCCCTTGTTCTCGCCCCAGCCGTAGACGTTGGCCGTGTCGAAGAAGTTCAGGCCCGCGCCGAGCGCGGAGTCCATGATCGCGTGGCTGTCCGACTCGTTGGTCTGCGGGCCGAAGTTCATCGTCCCGAGGACGAGTCGGCTGACCTTGAGTCCTGTACGTCCGAGCTGTGTGTACTTCATGAACCCCAAGCCAACTCCTTCGAGTCCACTCCAGGCAAGCACACACCCCGTACGCGCCGGGCTTCCGGGAGGCGCGACGCCGCCCGGCGGCCCGCCGGTCTCAGGCGCCGAGGGCGGCCCCCACGGCGACGACGACGAACATCAGCACGAGCACGGCCGCCATGATGCGGTTTCTGGTCTTCGGGTCCACCCTTCGAGCGTAACCGCACGAGTCACCGGCCCGGCGGCCAGGCCGCCCGGACCGTCAGCGCGGCTCCGCTCACCCGCCCAGCGGCCAGGCGCGGACCACGTCGTAGCGCGGCCGCTCCCCCGGCACCCCGGACACCGGCAGGTCGCTCCGTACGAGAGTCAGCTCCCCGGCCTCCCAGCGCTCCCCCTCGAACCCCGCGAGCGCCGCCGCGAAGGGCCTCAGATCCGCCTCCCCCCGGCTCCGGGCCAGCGTGAGGTGCGGGGTGTAGCGGCGGTGCTCCTCCATCGGCAGCCCGGCCCTGCGCGCGGCGGCGTCGGCGCGCTCGGCGAGCAGCCGCAGCGTGTCGAGCCCGCCCGCCGCCCCGGCCCACAGCGCCCGCCCGCCGAAATGCCCCGCGCCGTGCACCCGGAGCGAAAAGGGCCCGGTGCGGCGCGCGGCCCGCTCCAGGCGTGTCTCCAGCTCCGGCCGTACGTCCTCGGGCACCTCCCCGTAGAACGCCAGCGTGAAGTGCCAGCCCTCCGGGCCCGTCCAGCGCAGGTCCCGCGCGCCCGGCAGGGTGTGGAGCGGCGCAAGAGCCGTACGGAGCCCGGCGACGGCTCCGGTGGGCGGCAGGACGGCGGCGAAGAGGCGCTGTGCGGGCGGACGACCGGGATCGCGGCTGCTCATGCGCGCGAGTCTGGCAGGTGCGGGCTCTTCGACATCCTGGAGCAACTGCGAACCTCCTACGGGCGCCACCAGCTGAAGACCGACGTACGCATCGACCTCCCCGGCCACCTCAACGGCTTCGCCTCCGGCGTCGTCGCCCTGTCCTCCGACGCCGTCAAGGGCGAGGACGGCCGCTGGCGCTACCAGGACATCGAGTTCTTCGCCGAGGTGATCTCGAAGGCCACCGCCGCCAACGACTACGGCGTCAAGAAGGCCGTCTACGCCGCCGCCGACGTCCCCGTCCATCTCATCGTCGACCCGTACACGGGGATCTGGCACCTGCACACGCTCCCGAAGGAAGACGAGTACCGCAGCGTGCTGAGCCTCGACTTCGGCACCCCGGTCGACCTGGCCTCGACCGTCGTCGGCCTCAGCCTCGCCACCGACGCCTTCCCCCGCGACCGACCCCGCCCCCCGGCACGCGAAAGGCGCCCTCCCCCGGAGCGGGGGAGGGCGCCTTTCGCGTGGCTCACGCCGCCGTCGCCAGCTGCTCGCGCGGGACGAAGCGGACGTGCGGGCGGCCCGGGCGGAGGTCGACCTTCAGGCGGAGGCCGCCGACGCGGGCGAGGGCGAAGCCGACCGCCAGGGCGGCGACCACCGAGATGGCGCCGCCGGCCGCGAAGCCGACGCGGGCGCCGTACGTGTCGCTGATCCAGCCGACGATCGGGGCGCCCACCGGCGTACCCCCGGCGAAGACCATCATGTACAGGCTCATCACCCGGCCCCGCATCTCCGGGTCGGCGGCCATCTGGACGCTCGTGTTCGCGGTGATG
The DNA here is from genome assembly GCA_002551355.1 of Streptomyces sp. man185. GTDB lineage: Bacteria > Actinomycetota > Actinomycetes > Streptomycetales > Streptomycetaceae > Streptomyces. The sequence continues at coordinate 104,571 of NTHE01000010.1, forward strand.
TTCGTCGTCAGGCCGAGCATGCCGATCGGGACCAGCAGGATCGAGAAGAGCCAGACCGACGGGGACAGCGAGGCGGCGATCTCCAGCAGCCCGAAGGCCGTGCCCGCCGCCACCAGCATCCGCAGCCGGGTGGAGCGGCGGCGCGCCGAGAGCAGTGCGCCGGCCAGCGAACCGGCTGCCATCAGGATGTTGAAGAAGGAGTACATGCCCGCGCCGCCGTCGAAGATCTCGTCGGCGTAGGCGGTCAGCCAGATCGGGAAGTTGAAGCCGAACGTGCCGACGAAGCCGACCAGGACGATCGGCCAGATCAGCTCGGGGCGGCCGCGTACGTAGCGCAGCCCCTCGCGGAGCTGGCCCTTGGCGCGGGGCACGGTCACCGAGGCGTGCAGCTCGTCTCTCCGCATCATCAGCAGGCCGACGAGCGGGGCCAGGAAGGACAGGCCGTTGAGCAGGAACGCCCAGCCGCTGCCGACCGTGGTGATCAGGACGCCCGCGACCGCGGGGCCGATGAGGCGGGCGGACTGGAAGTTCGCCGAGTTCAGGCTGACCGCGTTGCGCAGTTGCGCCGGGCCGACCATCTCGGAGACGAACGACTGGCGGGCCGGGTTGTCGACGACGGTCACCATGCCGAGCAGGAACGCGACCAGGTAGACATGCCAGACCTCGACGACCCCGGAGAGGGTCAGGACGGCCAGCGCGATGCCGCACAGGCCGAGCATGGCCTGGCTGACGAGCAGGATCTGCCGCTTCGGGAGGCGGTCGGCGATGACTCCGCCGTAGAGGCCGAAAAGCAGCATGGGAAGGAACTGGAGGGCCGTGGTGATGCCGACGGCCGTCGCGGAACCCGTCAGGCTCAGCACGAGCCAGTCCTGCGTGATGCGGGACATCCAGGTACCGGTGTTGGAGATCACGGCGCCCGTGGCGAACAGGCGGTAGTTACGGATCTTCAGCGACGAGAAGGTCCCGCCGGTCTTGCTCTCGTGGGTGGAAGTCGGTGCGGGGGCGGAGTCTGCTCCGGATCCCGTACTCAAAAGGGTTCGCCTCCTCGGGCGTCTGCGGCGTTCGGTCCGACGAGGACGTGACGACGGGCGCTCCGGCGGCGGCCCGAGGCGGACCGGACGTCATGCGTCCGGCCCGGCGGCGGGTCACCGTCGGCGCGCCCGTGGGGTCACAGGTGGGCGAGCTTCTCCAACACGGGCGCGGCGGCCCGAAGCGTCTCCCACTCGTCCTCGTCCAGGCCCTCGGCGAGGTGGGCCAGCCAGGCGTTCCGCTTGATGCGGCTCTCCGCGAGCATGGCCTCGGCCTGCTCGGTCTGGCTGACCCTCTTCTGCCGACGGTCATCGGGGTGCGGTTCCAGCCTGACCAGCCCCTTCGCCTCCAGCAACGCGACGATGCGGGTCATCGACGGAGGCTGCACGTGCTCCTTGCGGGCCAGCTCACCGGGGGTGGCCGAGCCGCAGCGGGCGAGGGTGGCGAGCACCGACATCTCGGTCGGGCTCAGCGACTCGTCGACCCGCTGGTGCTTCAGTCGACGGCCCAGCAGCATCACGGCGGAGCGGAGGGAGCTCACGGCGGCGGCACTGTCGCCGTCGTGGATCAGGTCAGGCATGTTCGTTAGCGTAACTCATTACCCAACCTAAATACCACCTGGTGGTACACGCGCGGAAAACTGATCACCCGAACGAGTGAGTTGGAAGCGGAAAGTGACGCAAAGAGCGCTCCGGGGCGGCGACCCTGCTGGACATGGGATCGACAGTGCTCAGCCTGCGGATAGACGGTGAGCTGCTCGACCGGCTTCGGCAGCACGCCGCGAAACGCGGAATGAGCGTCCAGGACTATGTGGTCCGGACGCTCGTCCGCGACGACTTCGACGAACGCTTCAAGGCGGCCGTCGAGGAGACGGAGAAGTTCTACGGCGACGCCGGAGGAAGCGTTACGCCTCCGATCGTCTCCAGAGGGAGCGTGACGCCACCGATCACGTGAGGCCGAGCGCCGGCATCGCGTAGTAGAAGACGAACACCGCCGACACCACGTACATGGCCACCGGCACCTCACGGCCGCGGCCGGCCGCCAGGCGCAGCACGGAGAAGGCGACGAAGCCGATGCCGATGCCGTTGGTGATCGAGTACGTGAACGGCATCATCACCATCGCGAGGAACGCCGGGACCGCGAGCGTGTAGTCGCTCCAGTCGATGTCCCGCACCGAGCCCGCGATGATCAGGAAGCCGACCGCCAGCAGCGCGGGAGTGGCCGCCTGCGACGGGACCATGGTCGCCAGCGGTGTGAGGAACAGCGCCACCGAGAAGAGCAGACCGGTCACCACGCTCGCCAGTCCGGTGCGGGCGCCCTCACCGACGCCCGCGGTGGACTCCACGAAGCACGTGGTGGCGGAGGAGGAGCTCGCACCGCCCGCGGCGACCGCGACGCCGTCCACCAGCAGCACCTTGTTGATGCCGGGGAAGTTGCCGTCCCGGTCCATCAGCTTCGCCTCGTCGCCGACGCCCAGGATGGTGCCCATCGCGTCGAAGAAGCAGGAAAGCAGCACGGTGAAGACGAACAGGACGCCGGTCAGATAGCCGACCTTCTCGAAGCCGCCGAACAGGCTGACCTCGCCGAGCAGCCCGAAGTCCGGCGCGGAGACCGGGTTGCCCGGCCACGCGGGCGTCGTCAGGCCCCACGCCCCGTCGGGCAGGCCCGCCACCGCGTCGATGATCACGGCCACGACGGTCATGGCGACGATCGAGATCAGGATCGCGCCGGGCACCTTGCGCACGATCAGCGCGAGCGTGAGCAGGGCGCCGAGGACGAAGACGAGCACCGGCCAGCCGTCGAGGTGGCCGTCGCCGCCGAGCTGGAGCGGCACGGTGGTCATGGCTGCGTCCGGGATGCGCGAGACGAAGCCGGAGTCGACCAGGCCGATCAGCAGGATGAACAGGCCGATGCCGATCGCGATGCCCTTGCGGAGCGACCTCGGCACGGCGTTCATCACGCGTTCCCGCAGCCCGGTGGCGACCAGCAGCATCACCACGACGCCCGCGAGGACGACCATGCCCATCGCGTCCGGCCAGCTCATCCGGGGGGCGAGCTGGAGCGCGACGACGGTGTTGACGCCGAGGCCGGCGGCGAGCGCGATCGGCACATTGCCGATGACGCCCATCAACAGCGTGGAGAAGGCGGCGGAGAGCACGGTGGCGGTGACCAGCTGGCCGTTGTCGAGCTGGTTGCCGTACATGTCCTTCGCGCTGCCCAGGATGATCGGGTTGAGCACGATGATGTACGCCATCGCGAAGAACGTGGCGAACCCGCCGCGGAACTCGCGGGCGACGGTCGACCCCCGCTCGGAGATCTTGAAGAACCGGTCCAGGCTGCCCTGGGGCTGTGGAGCCGAGGGGGGCGGGGAGTCGACCGGAGCGGTGGCCGAGGGGGGCATGGATGACCTCAGTCGTACGTAGAGGGGGTGGGTGCGATGAGCGAAAGGTGATCGAAATTGGATGTTCAGACGAACAAATCGAGCCAACCCAAAGCAGATTCAGTATGAATACATCAAGCGAAGATCGCTATCTCCGCGCGTAGACCCGCGTGGCTCCCGGGGTCGTCCGGCCCGTACGCCCCTGATCGGGTGGCCCCATACACTGAACGCATGGAGAAGTGGACACCGAAGCACGAGGCGCCCGAACCCCTGGAGGGCCCCGTCGTCGCCACCGTCGTCGGCGGCACGGTCCTCTGGTTCGTCCTCTTCCTCGCCCAGCTCCCCTTCTACGGCTGGTTCGCCGACCGCGGCCACACCTGGTGGGTGTGGACCCCGCTGGCCGGCGCCGGACTCGGCCTGATCGGGATCTGGTACGTCCGCGGGCGCGACGCCGCCCTCAAGCGCCACGCGGCCCGGGCCGAGGTCAAGGACGCCGCCGGGGCCGAGGCGGCGGACAGGGCGCTGGGCGGCGGAGCCCGGGCCGGCCGCGCGGACCGGACCGCCTGACGGCGGCTCCCCCGCGGTCTCCGCAGGACGCTTCCGTACGACCGCCTGACGGCGACTTTCCGAGAGACCTCCGTACGACGGACTTCCGTACGACCTCGGGACCGACTTCGTCCACCCCTGGTCGGATCTTCGACCCTCCGGTGGGTGATTCGCCGCGCACGCCCGTACCGTCGGAACCATGACGCAGCGGGCACTCGATTCCTCCGGGGAGCAGACCCCCGGACCCGGCAGGCACACCCCCGGAACCTCCCGGCCGGCCATGATCGACGCGGGGGCGGAACTCGACCCCGTGCACCCGATGGAGCCACCGCCGCCGGCCCCCCGACCGGACGGTCTGAGCACCGCCGAGGTCGCCGAACGGGTCGCGCGCGGCGAGGTAAACGACGTACCCGTACGCTCCTCGCGCTCGGTCACCGAGATCGTCCGGGCCAACGTCCTCACCCGGTTCAACCTGATCATCGGCGTGCTCTGGGTGATCATGCTGTTCGTCGCGCCGATCCAGGACAGCCTCTTCGGCTTCGTGATCGTCGCCAACACCGGCATCGGCATCATCCAGGAGTGGCGGGCCAAGAAGACCCTGGACAGCCTCGCGGTGATCGGCGAGGCGAAGCCGACCGTGCGGCGCGACGGGGTCGCCGCCGAGATCTCCACCTCCGAGATCGTCCTCGGGGACGTGATCGAGCTGGGGCCCGGCGACAAGGTGGTCGTGGACGGCGCGGTCGCCGAGGCCGACAGCCTGGAGATCGACGAGTCGCTGCTGACCGGGGAGGCCGACCCGGTGCTCAAGCGGGCGGGCGACCCGGTGATGTCGGGCAGCTTCGTCGTCGCGGGCGGCGGGGCGTTCACCGCGACCAAGGTGGGCCGCGAGGCGTACGCGGCCCAGCTGGCCGAGGAGGCGTCGCGCTTCACCCTCGTCCACTCGGAGCTGCGCAGCGGCATCAGCACGATCCTGAAGTACGTCACGTGGATGATGGTGCCGACGGCGATCGGGCTGATCATCAGCCAGCTCGTCGTGAAGGACAACAACTTCAAGGACTCCGTCGCCCGGACCGTCGGCGGCATCGTCCCGATGATCCCCGAAGGGCTGGTGCTCCTCACCTCGGTGGCCTTCGCCATCGGTGTCGTACGCCTCGGCCGCAAGCAGTGCCTGGTGCAGGAGCTGCCCGCCATCGAGGGGCTCGCCCGGGTCGACGTGGTCTGCCTGGACAAGACGGGCACGCTGACCGAGGGCGGCATGGACGTCACGGAGGTCCGGCCGCTGAACGGGGGCGACCAGGCCCACGTCCAGCAGGTGCTGCGGACGTTCGGCGCGTCGGACCCCCGGCCCAACGCCAGCCTCCAGGCCATCATCGACGCGTACCCGCAGGAGGACGAAGCCGCCTGGACGGTCACCGACGCGATGCCGTTCTCCTCCGCCCGCAAGTACAGCGGCGCGGCGTTCGCCGAGGCCGACGGGACGGCCTCCGCCTGGCTGCTCGGCGCGCCCGACGTCCTGCTGCCCGAGGGCGACGCGACCCTCACCGAGATCGAGCAGCTCAACCAGCAGGGCCTGCGCGTGCTGCTGCTGGCCCGTGTGCGGGGCGACGACCTGGACGCGCCCGGCGCGGCCGCCGGAGCCGCCCCCACCGCCCTGGTCGTCCTGGAGCAGCGGCTGCGGCCGGACGCGGGCGACACGCTCGCCTACTTCGCCGACCAGAACGTGGCCACCAAGGTCATCTCCGGCGACAACGCGGTCTCGGTCGGCGCGGTCGCCGGGAAGCTGGGCCTCGCGGGCGCCGAGAACACCCTGGACGCCCGCCGGCTGCCCAGCGACCCGGACGAGATGGCCACGGCCATGGAGCAGAACGCGGTGTTCGGCCGGGTCACCCCGCAGCAGAAGCGGGACATGGTGGCCGCCCTCCAGTCGCGCGGCCACACGGTCGCGATGACCGGCGACGGCGTCAACGACGTCCTCGCCCTCAAGGACGCCGACATCGGCGTCTCGATGGGCTCGGGCTCCGAGGCCACCCGTGCGGTGGCGCAGATCGTGCTGCTGAACAACAGCTTCGCGACGCTGCCGTCCGTCGTCGCAGAGGGCCGCCGGGTGATCGGCAACATCACCCGGGTCGCGACGCTCTTCCTGACCAAGACGGTCTACTCGGTGCTGCTGGCGATCCTCGTGGTCTGCACCCAGGTGGAGTACCCGTTCCTGCCGAGGCACCTGACGCTGCTGGCCACGCTGACCATCGGCGTCCCCGCGTTCTTCCTGGCGCTCGCGCCCAACAAGGAGCGGGCCCAGCCCCACTTCGTACGCCGGGTCATGCGGTACGCGATCCCCTCGGGCGTCATCGCGGCGGCGGCCACCTTCACCACGTACCTGGCGGCACGCCACCACTACAGCGGCGAGGGCGCGCTGGCGGCCGAGACGAGCGCGGCGACGCTGACGCTGTTCCTGGTCGCGATGTGGGTCCTGGCGATCATCGCCCGCCCGTACACCTGGTGGCGCATCGGCCTGGTGGCGGCGATGGGGCTCGGCTTCCTGATCGTGCTCGTGGTGCCGTGGCTCCAGGACTTCTTCGCGCTGAAGCTGGTCGGCACGACGATGCCGTGGACGGCGGTGGGCATCGCGGTGGCGGCGTCCGCCCTGCTGGAGTTCGTCTGGCGCTGGGTGGGGCGGCGCTTCGGGGCGTGAGGGGACGCGGAAGCCCCCGGGAGGATCACCGTCCTCCCGGGGGCTTCCGCGTACCGGGTGTTACTTCACGTCGACGAAGTCACCGCCGGCCGAGACGGCCGGGGTGGTGGACGTACCGGCGAAGCTGTAGCGCCAGTGGCCGTCGGCCGAGGCCTTGACGGTGGTCTTCAGGGTGCCGGTGGAGCTGGTCTTGATGGTCTTCACCGTCGTGTAGCTCTTGGCCCCCTTCTTCTTGAACTGGAGCTTCACGGGCTGGCCGGTGTAGCCCTTGTACGTGAGGGTGTCCCAGTTGGCGCGCGTGAGCTTGCCGGTCACGGTGAGGGTCTTGCCCTTCTTCACCGGCTCCGGGGAGGCGTTCACGGTCAGCTTGGAGAACCGCTGGACGCGGGACTTGGCCTGGAAGTCGTTCCAGACGAAGTCCTCCTTGCCGCGGCTGCCCGCGAGCGCTCCGGCGGCGACGTTCCAGGTGCCGGCGAGGCTGCTCGTGTAGAGGTCGTCGGACCGCGGGTCGACCGTGATCGAGACGGTGCACGTGGAGGTGGTCGGGTCGGCCGAGACCTTGCAGCTGCCGACCTGCTGGGTGGGAGCGAGAAGGCCGTCGACCTCGTCGATGTGACCGTGCCACAGGTAGGCGAACGCGTCGTCGATGCCGGACGGCGACGAGGCCGTGATCGCGACGGTGAACTTCTGCTTGGACTTCGTGCCCACCACGATGTCCTTGCCGCCGTTGACGACGACCTTCTTGATGACGGGCACTTCCGCGGTACGGCCGGTGCGGGTCTTGGCGGTGGGCGCGCCGGACTCGGCGGCGAAGACATCGGCGCCGGACGGCAGGCTCAGGCCCGCGTCGGGCCTCTCGTCGGCCTGAACGGCCGGTACGGCAAGAGCGGAAAGGGCCAGGGCGCCGGAAACGGCGGCCACGGTGGCACGGATACGCATGTGTCCCCAAGTGGAGAAGGGGCCCCGGGGCGCGCTTGCGTCGTCGGCCCGGCGGGACCCGTCTGTTCCTGTGAGCCTGTTTGGCTCACAGGAACAGACATGCGAATCGCTCAGACGGTTGTACGGTCTGTGACTTTTTCGTGAAGACCCGCGAGGTGGCCGCGCGACCGCTGCTTCAGGTCGAGGACCGCTACTTCACGTCGAGGTAGTCGCCGCCGGCCGAGACGGCCGGGGTGGTGGACGTACCGGCGAAGCTGTAGCGCCAGTGGCCGTCGGCCGAGGCCTTGACGGTGGTCTTCAGGGCGCCGGTGGAGCTGCTCTTGATGGTCTTCACCGTCGTGTAGCTCTTCGCGCCCTTCTTCTTGAACTGGAGCTTCACCGACTGGTTGGCGTAGCCGTGGTACTTGAACGTGTCCCAGTTGGCGCGGGTCAGCTTGCCCGTGACGGTGATGGCCTTGCCCTTCTTCACCGGCTCCGGCGACGCGTTCACCGTGATCTTGGACGCGCGCTGGAACTTGAACGACTTGGCCTTCTCGGTCCAGACGAAGTCCCCGTCCCAGGCGTCCACCCACGCGTCGACGTACCAGGTCCCGGCGGTGTCGTTGCTGTAGAGGAGGTCGACCTTCGGGTCGACGACGAACTTCGCCGTGCAGGTGCTGCCCGAGCACCGGGTGTCGCTCGTCGACAGGTATCCGAGGCCGGGCCCACGGAGATTGATGTCGGCTGCCTCGATGCCCGAGTCGTCCGTGGCCTTGACGGTGACGGAGAACTTCTTCACGGCCGAGGTGCCGACGATCACGTTCTCGCCGCCGTTGACCGTCACCTTGGTGATGGCGATGTCCCCGTAGCGGCCGTCGGCCTGGGCGGAGGGCACGGCGACGGCGGACAGGGCCAGGGCGCCGACGACAGCGGCCGTCGCGGCGGTGGTGCGTATGCGCATGTGTTCCCCGAGGAGTACGGGACCGGTCCACGTACTCAACGAGCCGGGCCGGTCCGCCGATTGGCGATCCGACAGAACAGACTCGTGACCGATGTGAAGGGTTGCACACACTTGCGGAGGAATGATGGAGGCTCATCCGTTCCCCCGTGCCTCCTCAGTCGAACCAGCGGTCCCGCGCCAGCTCATCCGTACGCGACGGGTCCTCCAGCAGGGCCGCGACCTCGAAGCGGCGGGGCCACTGCCCGGCCGCCCACGCCAGCCCCGCCGCGACGCCCTCCAGGGTCGAGGCGTGCACGGTCCCGTCCGGGGTGCGGCGCCAGTCCAGTTCGACGCCGCCCGCCCGCAGTTCGGGGTACTCGATGTACGTGTCAGGGGTGGCGGCACCGAGCAGCGTGCGCACCGCCTCCGATACGCGGTGCTCCTCGCCCGCGCTGGTGACGTCCGCCTCGATCGCCTCGCCCAGGCGTCGCACCTGGAGGAGATCAGCCAACTCGGCGGCCCGCGAAGGGGCCACGGGGAGCAGCGGCAGGCCCGCCGTCAGCGGCAGCACGTCCGGGGCGTCCGCGATCACGGCGTCCGCCGCGTCGACCACCGCCACCTCCCCGTCGACCACCGCCCGCAGCTCGTCCGGCAACGTCACCTGGTCCGGGTCGAGTTCGGCGAGGGCCGTGTAGAGCGCGTGCAGCTGTACGGGGGTGACGGGGCGGTCCTCGTCGGCGAGCCGGCCCAGCAGCTCGGCCGCACCGCCCGGCTCGTCCAGGAGCGCGGCGACCGAGGTCCGCACCCCGAGGGCCCGCAGCACCTCGGCGTCGTCGAAGCCGGTCGCGTCCACCGCGTCGTACAGCCCGGCCAGGCGCGGGTCACCACCGGCCGCGCGCAGTCCGGCGGGACGGCGGCCGTCCAGTACGGGGTGGTCGCGCAGCCACCAGGCGGTGTACGGGCGCACGGACTGCGTCGTACCGTCCGGGAGCAGCACCCGCACCGGCTGCGTCAGCGCATCGCGCAACGGCGGCTGCGCCAGCAGCGCGAGCGCCTGCGGCCAGGCGTCGTCGTCCACCAGGTCCAGATCCCGTACGGCGACGATCTCGGTGGCGACCGGCGGCACGGGGGTCTCGGGCAGCTGGTCGAGCAGGTCCTCGCACCACACGTCCACGGCATCCAGCAGCCCGGCGTCGTCGGGCTCGGCGAAGTCGCTGTCGCGGGGCTCCAGTTCGTCCGGGTCCAGGACGACATCAGTGGCCCGGACGAGGGCGAAGGTGGCGAGCACCCCGCAGGCGGTGAGCGGCCCCTCGCCCCAGCGCTCGGCCAACTCCTGATCGACGAGGGCGAGTTCCCCCTCGCGCATGATCTGCGCGAACGCGCTTCCGGGAAGGACCAGCTCACCGGCGGGGGCGAGCTCACCCTCCTCGTCGGGGAGGGCGAGCGCACCGAGCCACGGCTCGTCGCCGGGGGCAAGCTCGGCGTCGCGCACGAGGGTGAGGACCGTCTCGGCCAGCTCGTCGCCGTCGAGTGCGTCCTCGTCCCAGATCTCTCCGGCGTCCAGCGATCCGGCGACGGCGGCGCGTACTTGAGGGGTCGTCAGCACGGCACGGGGCGTGGCGGGCAGGGCCCCGAGCTTCTCCAGCAGCGGGTGTGCGGCGTCCGGGTGGGCGACCTTCAGCCCGAGCCGGGAGAGGCGGGCGAGGACGGGACCGGTCAGCGCGTCCGGAAGGGGCAGCAGGATCTGGCGCGGCCCGATCGTGGTGCGCGGCGGGCGGCCCGCCCGCTCGTCCTCCGGGTCGCCCGCGAGCGGGACCGGGAGACCGGTGAGCCGGTCGGGGTCGATGCCCGCGAGGCTGTCGTAGAGCCGGTGCCACCAGGCGGGGTCGCGCTGCAGACCGGCCAGGCGGTCGATGGCCTCGGTGAGGGGGACCCGAGCGACGCCGAGCGTGCGCAGCTCGGGGCGGCGCTCAAGGCCGGCGGGCAGCAGACAGGGCAGCACCTCGGCCAGCACCGTCACGGTCTCGGCCCCGACGCCCTCGACGACCTCGGCCTCGACGGGCCGCAGGGCGCAGGTGCCGGGGGCGTTCTGCGTACGGTCCCGGTCCCAGTCGTCCGCCCAGCCCTGCTCCGCCTCCGGGTCGCGGGGCGCTGCTGGCTCCAGAAACGCGACCCGGGGCAGCCGGGAGAGGATCGCACCACGCAGGGCGCCGTCGAGCGCGCCCTTGCCGAGCCGGCCCGGCACCAGGTCGATGGTCCCGGTCGACACGGGTCGCCAGTCGCCCAGCAGCTCCGCGTAGGCGTCGGCCGCCCGCTCCACCAGGAAGTCGGTCAGCGGCCCCGGCGCCGGGTGCCTGCGGGCGGTGTCCAGCGGGAGCGAGGCGATGAGCAGGGCGGGGACGCCGAGAGGCTCGTCGGTGGGGGTCGGGGCGTGCACGACCGATGCCGTACGGGGGTGGAGCGGCGCCCCGGACTCATCGACCGGGACCGCCCAGGTCACCGACCAGTGCGGGCGCAGCCGCTCCTCGACCGGCCGGTCGGCGAGCAGGGCGGGCTCGACGGGCCCGCCGTGGGACACGGTGCGCCAGCGGCCCGGACCGTGCGCCGAGTCGTCGATGTGCGTGTACGGGCCGTGCACCGAGCGGCTCAGGGTCCGCGTCCCGTCCGGGGTCTCGATGACGACCTCGTCCAGGCCCGGCAGGGTGAGCAGCAGGGCGTCGTCCACGGCGGCCAGCAGCCGGGCCACCAGGTCCTCGGCGGTGCCGTCGCGCAGCGGCAGCACGACGACGGTGCCGTACCCCTCGGGCGCGGAGCCCTCGGCGGGCAGCGGCAGGCGCAGCAGCGGTACGTGTCCGTCACGGCGGCGCAGCTCGTCCCCGAGGCCGGGGGAGCCGACGGCCGCCTGGCGGGCCATCTCGCGGGCCTCGGCCAGCGACCAGCGCACCCCGCCGTGCCGGCCAAGCACCGCGGGTTCGTCGCTGACCGCGAGGACGGCGGCGAACCCGACGCCGAAGCGGCCCACCGCGGACTCGTGGCCCTCCCGCTTGGCGGAGGCCCGCAGGGTGCTCAGGGACTCCACGCCGGTGGCGTCGAGCGGCGCGCCGGTGTTCGCGGCGGCCAGCACGCAGCGGGCGTCCGGGTCGCCGGGGGCGGCGGGGTGCAGGGTGAGACGGAGCTTGCCAGGGACGCCGGCGCGGGCGGCGGCGTCGGCGGCGTTCTGGGCCAGCTCGACGACGAGGCGGTCGCGGTAGCCGCCGAGCGCGAGGTCCTCCTCGGCATTGGCGTCCTCCCGGAATCGGGCGGGCCCGGCGCCCCACGCGTCGAGCACGCCGCGCCTCAGCCGTGCCGTCCCGAACGGATCGGCCCCCTCGGTCGCCTTGATGCTCACGCTGTCGACTCCGTCCGCCGTGGTGTGGGTGGCGTGCCTGTGCCTGCCGCCCAGTGTGCGCCCGAAGGTACCGCGCGCGCGGCGCGCGCCCCCAACCCTGGGGACGCCCAGGGCCCCTCCCGCCCGATCCGGCGTCCCCTTCAAGCCCGTCCGGCGCTCGAGGACGCAACCGTCGACCTGGTGCCGCGCGCCACCACAGGACCCTCACACCAGGCACCTGCTCCAGTCCCCCCCCCCCACCCGGGGACAAGGGTTCCGTCCTCAAACGCCGGACAGGCCGGCATGGTGCCGGACGGGCTGGGCAAGGCTCCGCGATTCCCGGGCACCGAAGCCCGGGCCCCTCAGCGGGCGGGAGCGTCAGGAGTGGCCCAGGTCCTCCGACGCACCGTCCGCCTCGGCCGGCACGGAGCCCTCGCCCCGCTCCGCCCGCAGCGAATACGCGTCCACCCGCATCGTGTCCAGCGCATGCGGCGCCGGCTTCGGCGGCGTCGGCATCACGGCGGCCTCCGAGTGCCCACCGCACCCGTACGCCAGCGACACCACATGGCCGTCCGCCGGGCCGAACTCGTTCGCGCACACCCCGAAGGCCTGCTTCAGCGAGCCCGCCATCGGGATCAGGAACGCGCAGCTGACGCACGTCGCCGGGGCCGCCTGGGCCATCGGAGTCTTCGGGCCGAACGCCTCGTCCCACCGGTCGGCCGCCGCGTACAGCCCGTACCGGGACAGCACCCGCGCCCGGCGCGTTCCCAGCTCGTCCGCGACCGCGGCGATGGACCCGCGGCTGGTGGCGGCCACCGGCCGGTCCGTCAGCTCGGCGTCCTCGGAGTCGACCAGCTCCGCCAGCTCGTCGGAGACCACGGAGTTCGGCGGCGGCTCGTCCTCGCCACTCCAGCCGGGCTCCAGGCGCAGGTCCTCCGCCTCGGTGGGCAGCAGGTCGCCCGGACCCATGTCGCCGGGGCGCAGCCGCTCGCTCCACGGCACCCACTCCGGCGCCAGGAGCGCGTCCGTCCCCGGCAGCAGCACCGTCTCGTCCAGGGTGACGTTCTTCGCGCGGGAGGCCCGCGCCACCGTCACCGCCCAGCGCCAGCCCCGGTAGCCGGGCTCCTTCGCCTCGAAGTAGTGCGTGACGACCCGGTCCCCCTCGGAGACCACGCCGACATGCTCACCGACCACACCGGGCGCGGCGGCCTCCTCGGCGGCCGCGCGCGCGAGGTCCACCGCCTCGGCGCACAGGCGGTCGGGAACGGGGGTACGGGCCGTACGGCTTCGCGTCGTCGTCGCAGCACTCACAGGTCTTCGCTTCTCTCCATACGCCAGTCTCACGAGCGCGCCAGCTGCTGCACGATTGCCGTTTCGGCCAGACAAGTGCGGGCGGAGCGGACCTGGGGGCCGCGTCGACGTCCACACCCGTTGTGCCTGCCTCGGGCGCGCCTTCTGCCATCCATTCTGCGGGATCGCCGAGAGGCGCGCGGCCAAGAACAACCGCCGGTGGCGCGTTACGCACGCTACCCTCTCCGCCGCTCTGCGCCCACCTGCCCGTCCCAAACGTGCCGTATCCGTTCCCGACGGGTTCCCGCCGACACCGGTGACGGCATGTCGCCGGGCACTGCCACGGACAGCGCAGGACACCTCCACGGACGACGCCGGGCGCCTCCGCGGACGGCGCGACGCCGCTCGCCCGACAGGGCGTCACCCACGGCGTCCCACGCGAGTCCGCGGCCGATCACCGTTCATACCGGCCAGGGTTGGGGCACTATGACGGGGTGACTGCCGCCAGGTCGCACGACGGTCCCGGCCCGCTCCGCAGGGCGGGACGGGCGACGGGCCATGCCCTGCGTGCCCCCTTCACCGGCACGGCGCGCTCCATCCGCAGGGCGACGCACGCCCACGGCGCGGGGGAATCCGGTCTCGGCAAACTGATCGAGCTGCACGCGGTGAACGGCGCGGGCGACGTCATGATCACGGTGGCGCTCGCCTCCACGGTCTTCTTCTCCGTGCCCACGGACGAGGCGCGCGGCCGGGTGGCGCTCTACCTCGCCATCACCATGGCCCCCTTCACCCTCCTCGCCCCGGTGATCGGACCACTGCTGGACCGGCTGCCGCACGGCCGCCGCGCCGCGATGGCGGGCGCGATGCTGGCCCGTGCGCTGCTCGCGATCACCATGTCGGGGGCGGTCGCCACGGGGGGTCTGGAGCTGTATCCGGCCGCCCTGGGCGTCCTGGTCTCGTCGAAGGCGTACGGCGTGGTGCGCAGCGCGGTGGTGCCACGGCTGCTGCCACCGAACTTCTCCCTGGTGAAAGCCAACTCCCGGGTCACCCTGGCCGGGCTGCTGGCGACCGGGGTGGCGGCCCCGATCGGGGCCGGCCTCCAGACCATCGGCTCCGCCTGGCCGCTCTACGGCGCCTGCGCGATCTTCGTCGCGGGCACCTTCCTCGCCTTCACCCTGCCGCACAAGGTCGACTCCGCGAAGGGCGAGCGCCGGGCGCGGCTGATCGTCCCGCACCACGAGGAGACCGTGCCGCGGCCCGCCCCCGGCAAGGCGTCGGGGCGGACGGGCAGCACCCGGGCCGGGCTGCGCAGGCGCGGCAACGGGGAGAAACCGGCCAAGGAGCGGCCGCCGGGCCTGCGGTCCGTCGGCGGGTCCGTCCTGCACGGGCTCCAGGCCAACGCCGCGCACCGGGCCCTCTCCGGCTTCCTCATCTTCTTCCTGGCGTTCCTGCTGCGCGAGCACCCGCTGGCCGGGCAAAGCGCGGCGGTCTCGCTCGGCATCGTCGGCGTGGCGGCGGGGGTCGGCAACGCCTGCGGTACGGCGGTGGGCTCCTGGCTGCGGGCGCGCGGCCCCGAGGTGATCATCGCCACCGTGCTGGGCCTCGCGCTCGGCGTGGCGGTCCTCGCCGCGGTCTTCTTCTCCACCCTGCTGGTCGCCGCGCTCGGCGCGGTCGCCGGCTTCACCCAGGCCCTGTCCAAACTGTCCCTCGACGCGATGATCCAGCGGGACGTGCCCGAGGAGGTCCGCACCTCCGCGTTCGCCCGGTCGGAGACGTTGCTCCAGATGGCGTGGGTCGTCGGCGGCGGCATCGGCATCGCCCTGCCACTCAACGCGGTGCTCGGCATGTCGGTCGCCGCGGGCATCCTCGCGCTGGGCGCGGCCACGTCCGTACGGGGCCTCCTGGGGGCCGCGCGGCGCGGCACGCCGCACCCCCGCGTGGCGTGAGCGGAGACGACCGATAGCCTTCGGCCCATGACCGTTGCGTTCTTCTCCGGTAAGGGCCGTCGAATCGGCGTCGCTCTTGGTGCCGTGTCCGCGGGACTCCTTGTCCTGTCCGCCTGCGACAAGCCGACGCCGCTCGCCACCGTGACGGTCGGCACGACCTCGGTGAACTCCGAGGCGGCCTGCTACAACGACGGTGAGCCGATCAAGGAGTCCCTGATCCAGGGCTGCCTGAACAAGAAGGCCGACAAGACGGTCGAGATCTCCATGGACGACAAGGTCCGCTTCGGCGTCGATCCCGAGATCGCCGAGAACGGCTGGACGCTCTTCATCAACGGCCAGCAGGCCGAGCAGGAGCCGAACAAGAACACCTACCGGACCATCCCCGGCAGCGCGTTCCTCGCCAGCCAGACGGGCCAGACCGCCGAGAAGACGAACGTCTCCATCGTGGAGACCAAGGGCAAGAAGCTCACGGGCATCTGGCAGTTCGAGTTCAAGAACAAGAGCTGACCCCGCGACACCAAGAAAGCTCTCCCCCGTCCTCGACCCTGAGGCTGTTTCCGTGCGTGTGCTGGTCGTGACCGCTGTCCCGGTGGAACGGGACGCGGTCACGCGTGCGTTCGGGGGTGCGCCGGAGTCCGTGGCACTGCCGGGGGCCGAGCTGCACCGCAGCGGTGCGTTCGACGTCCTGGCGGGCGGTGCGGGCCCGGCCGCCGCGGCGGCGGCCACGGCGTTCGCCCTGGCGTCGGCTCCGTACGGACTCGTCGTCTCCGCCGGGATCGGCGGGGCGTTCACCCCCCTGACCCCGCTCGGCTCGCTGGTCGTGGCGAGCGACATCGTCGCCGCCGACCTGGGCGCCGACACCCCCGACGGCTTCCTCCCCGTCACCGCGCTCGGCTTCGGCCGGGACCGCTTCGCCCCGCCGCCCGCCCTCGTCCGCGAGGTGGCGGCCGCCACCGGCGCGACAGCCGGCCCCGTGCTCACCGTCTCCACCGCGACCGGCACCGCCGAACGCGCCGCCGCCCTGCTCGCCGCGCACCCGGGGGCGCTGGCCGAGGCGATGGAGGGCTTCGGGGTCGCGGAGGCCGCCGCCCGGGCCGAGGTGCCCGTACTGGAGCTGCGGGCCGTCTCGAACGCCGTCGGCCCCCGCGACCGGGACGCCTGGCGCATCGGCGACGCGCTGGCGGCGCTCGGGGACGCGTTCGGGAAGACGGCACCCGTACTGGAAGGTTGGAACCGGCATGACGACCGACACCGCGGCTAGCGGAAGCCCGGCCGGGGACGCGATCCGGATCGCGTTCTCGCCCTGCCCCAACGACACCTTCGTCTTCGACGCCTGGGCGCACGGCCGGGTCCCCGGCGCGCCCGCACCGGAGGTGACCTTCGCCGACATCGACATCACCAACGGCATGGCCGAACGCGGCGAGCTGGACGTCCTGAAGGTGTCGTACGCGGTCCTGCCGTGGGTCCTGGACGAATACGCGCTGCTGCCGTGCGGCGGGGCGCTGGGCCGGGGCTGCGGTCCGCTGGTCCTCACCAAGGAGCTGGGCCTCGACCTGACCGGCCGGACCGTCGCCGTGCCGAGCGAGCGCTCGACGGCGTACCTGCTGTTCCGGCTCTGGGCGGCGGAGATGGTCCCGGGCGGCGTCGGCGAGGTCGTCGTGATGCCGTTCGACGAGATCATGCCCGCCGTACGGGACGGCAAGGTGGACGCCGGTCTGGTCATCCACGAGGCCCGCTTCACGTACCGGAACTTCGGCCTGCACAACCTCGCCGACATGGGCCGGCACTGGGAGGACACCACCGGCCTCCCGATCCCCCTCGGCGCGATCATCGCCAAGCGTTCGCTCGGCGCGGAGACCCTGCGCCACCTGGCCGACACGATCCGCAGCTCGGTCCGGCTGGCCTGGGACCACCCGGAGGTCTCCCGGCGTTACGTCCAGGAGCACGCCCAGGAGATGGACCCGGCCGTCGCGGACCAGCACATCGGGCTGTACGTGAACGAGTTCACCGCCGACCTCGGCGAGGACGGCTACGCGGCGATCCGCGGCCTGCTGACCCGCGCGGCGGCCGAAGGGCTGGTCCCGCCGCTGGGCCCGGACGCGCTGGCGTTTCCCTGAGCGTCGAGCACCGGCGGCTCGGCGGCCGGGAAGCCGCCGAGCCGCCGGCGCTCGACTGTTCGACGCTCCGGGTCGGCTACACGTCGAGCTGGTCGGCGACCGCCCTCAGCAGGCCCGCGATCTTCGCGCCGGCGGCCTTGTCCGGGTAGCGGCCCCGCTCCAGCTGCGGCGTGATGTTCTCCAGGACCGTCGTCAGGTCCTGGACGATCGACGCCAGCTCGTCCGGCTTGCGGCGCTGGGCGGCCGCGACGGACGGAGTGGGGTCGAGGACCACCACGGAGAGGGCCTGGTCGCCGCGCTGGCCCGCGACCACGCCGAATTCCACACGCTGGCCGGGCTTGAGTGCGTCGACTCCGGCAGGGAGTACCGACGAGTGGACGAAGACGTCGCCGCCGTCGTCGCGGGAGAGAAAGCCGAAGCCCTTCTCGCTGTTGAACCACTTGACCTTGCCGGTGGGCACGTCTGTCCTCGTCCTCGTACTCGTCGGTGTGCGGGAGAGCCGGTCCTCGGGAAGGACAGAGGACAACGGCTCCGGATAGCAGTACAGCGGGTCACCGTGACCCGCCGGGTCCCAGGCTAATGGCCCTACGGCCGGTGACAAGACGTCGCCGGAGAGTTCCCCCGGGCTGGGAACTACCCTGGTGGCGTGAGTACTACTCCTTCAGGCGCAGGTGACCGGCTCGTTCAGGTCGGCGCGATCGTCTTTTTCGTCGGCGCACTGGCCACACTGGTCACCGTCGCCCCACTGTTCCTCGGTACGGACCCGTTCCCGCCGGTCGCGTACGCCGTCTGCATGCTGATGGGCGTCGGGTTCCTGATCGCCGGGGCGGGCGTTGTCCGCTCGGCATGGGTGAACTCGCCCAAACGCGCCGCGAACCTGTAGTCGGCGTGCCTAGGCTCGGTCCCGTGAACCACGCAGGACGTACCCCGCGCACCCCGCTCCCGGGCCCGGGCTGCGCCGTCCCCGGCAGGGCGGCGGAGCACATCGACGATCTCCTGGTGCAGGTCGCCTACGGCAGCGAGGACGCCCTCGGCCGGCTCTACGACCTGCTCGCCCCGATACTGCTGGCGCTGCTGCGCACCCGGCCGGGCACCGCCGACGACGCGCCCGCGGCACTGGTCGAGGTCTTCACCGGGATCTGGCGCGACGCCCCCGCCTACACCCCGGGACCGAACGGCCTGGAGTGGGTCCTCGACCGGACCCGGGAACGGGCGGCGGCCTAGCCGGCGGGCCGGGCGCGGACCCGGCCACGTTCCGCCGGACGCGCCCCGAGCCGGGCTCGGCCGCCGCTACGCCGCCCGGTCCGCCTCGAAGGCCGTCAGCCAGGCCGGGAAGCCCGTCAGGTCCGCCAGCACCACGTCCGCGCCCGCCGCCCGCAGCTCCGCCGCGTCGCACGGGCCCGTCGTCACCGCGACCGACAGCGCTCCGGCCGCCCGCGCCCCGCGCACGTCGCCGGTGTGGTCGCCGACGTACACCTGCGCACCGTGCTCGCGCAGGGCCTCGCCCTTGGCCTCCGCCCACAGCCAGCCGATCACCGCGTCCGGCTCGATGCCGAGGTGGGCCAGGTGCAGCTTCGCGTTGGGCTCGTGCTTCGCCGTGACGACGATCGCCCGGCCGCCGAGCGACTGGACCGCCGCCACCGCGTCCCGCGCCCCGACGAGCGCCGGGCTCGGGGCTATCGCGTGGTCCGGGTAGATCTCCCGGTAGCGGTCGGCGACGGCCGGGACCTCCTCGGCCGGGAACCAGTGCGCCAGCTCCGTCTCCAGCGGCGGGCCGATCCGGCTCACCACCAGGTCGACGTCGATGAACGCCCCCGTCTCGGCGGCGAGGGCCCCGTAGGCGGCGGCGATGCCGGGGCGGGAGTCGACGAGCGTCAGGTCGAGGTCGAAGCCGACCGTCAGGGGGCGCTGGTGCGGATGCTGGACGGAGTGCTGAGCGGTGGAAGCCATGACTGCCATTGTGCCGACCGGCCGGAGGCGGCCCGGAAGCCCCCGTCGGGACCACCGTCGGGGCCGAAAACCCGCCGCCTAGACTGAGGCGCGCACTTAGCCAAGCCTTACCGGCCCGGCACCGTGCCCGAGCGTCCCCCAGGTTCCGTGTCCGGCCCGATTGGTTCCCATGTCAGCGTCAGCGCCCGTGCGGGCCGCCGCGCCACCCGGTGCGCCCCGCGCACCCCGCCTCTCCCGACGCGCGGCCGCGACGGCCGCGGCCGTCGTCGCCCTGCTGCTGGCGGTCCTGCTGAGCCTCGCCGTCGGGGCGCGTTCCATCCCACCGGGCGAGGTGTTCGACGCCCTGCTGCACGGCGGGAACTCGGACGCCGCCGAGGTGATCCGCACGATGCGGGTGCCGCGCACGCTCATCGGGCTGATGGTCGGCGCGGCGCTGGCCCTCGCCGGCACGGTCCTCCAGGGCATCACCCGTAACCCCATCGCCGACCCCGGCATCCTCGGCATCAGCCAAGGTGCGTCGGTGGCGGTGGTGATGGCCATCGCGTTCGCGGGGATCCACACGCTGACCGGGTATGTGTGGTTCGCCTTCGCGGGCGCGGCGGTCGCCTCGGTCGCCGTGTACGCCATCGCCTCCCGCGGGCGGGGCGGGGCGACCCCGGTGAAGCTCGCGCTCGGCGGTGCGGCGATCAACGCGCTGCTGGTGTCGGTGACGATGGGGATCCTCACGACGAAGGCGTCGGCGCTGGACGAGTTCCGCTTCTGGCAGGTCGGCTCGATCGCCGGGCGGGACACGGACGTCGTGCAGCAGGTGTGGCCGTTCCTCCTCGTCGGAACCTTGCTCGTGCTCTCCGTCGCCCGCGGCCTGGACGCGCTCGCGCTCGGCGAGGATGTGGCGAAGGGGCTCGGCCAGAACGTCGCGGCGGTCCGGATCACCGGCGGCATCGGGGCCACCGTGCTGACCGGGGTCGGGGTCGCCGCCGCCGGGCCGATCGCGTTCATCGGGCTCGCCGTCCCGCACATCGCCCGCGCGGTCGTCGGCAACGACCACCGCTGGGTGCTACCGATGGCGGCGCTGATCGGGCCGGTGATGCTGCTCGTCCCGGATGTCGTCGGCCGGATCGTGTTCCCGCCGAGCGAGGTCCCGGCGGGCGTGATGACGGCTCTGATCGGGGTGCCGTTCCTGGTCGCCCTCGTACGCCGGAAGGCGGTGCCCGCGTGAGCGTCACCCGTGCACGTGAGAAGGGCGTGACCGTACGGGTCCGGCCCGCCGGGTACTCCGTCGTGAAGGCCGGCCCCCGTGGCCGGTTCCTGCTGCACCGGCGGGCCTCCGTCGTCGCGGCCGCCCTCGTCGTGCTGCTGGTCGCCGTCTGCGTCGCCCACCTCTGCGTCGGGGAGAGCTTCGTCGCGCCCGGCGAGGTCGTGAAGGTGGTCCTCGGGCAGCCGTCGTCGGCCGAGCTGGTCGTGGGCACGCTGCGGCTGCCGCGCATGGTCGTCGGGCTGCTGGTGGGCGTGGCCTTCGGGGTCGCGGGGGCGCTGATCCAGACGGTCGCCCGCAACCCGCTGGCCAGCCCCGACATCATCGGCATCAGCCAGGGCGCGAGCGCGCTCACGGTCGGGGCGATGACCTTCGGCATCACCTCCTACACCGTCCTGCCCTACCTCTCCGTCGTCGGCGGCATCGCGGCGGCCGCCCTGGTCTACGTCTTCGCCTGGCGCGGCGGGCTGCACGCCACCCGCTTCGTCCTCATCGGCATCGGCTTCGCCGTCGCGCTGCGGTCGGTGACCACGCTGTTCCTGACCAAGGGCGACTACCTGGTCGCCCAGCAGGCGCAGATCTGGATGACCGGTTCGCTGAACGGGCGCGGCTGGTCGGAGGCCGCCCCGATCGGCTGGACGCTGCTGATCCTGCTGCCCGCCATCGCCTGGGCGGCCCGCGCGCAGCGCACCGTGACGATGGACGACGACACGGCCACCGCGCTGGGCGTACGCCTGGGGCGCGTACGGCTTGGACTCGTCGCGCTCGGCGTGGTCCTGGCGTCCGTGGCGACGGGAACGGCGGGCCCGGTGGACTTCGTGGCGCTGCTCGCCCCGCAGATCGCCCGCCGGATGACCCGGACCGCGCAGATCCCCCTGCTGTCCTCGGCGCTGCTGGGCGCGGTGATCGTCGTCCTCGGCGACCTGCTCGCCCGCAGGCTGTTCTCGCCCACCGAACTGCCGGTGGGCGTCCTCACGGCGGCGGTCGGCGCCCCGTACCTGATCTGGCTGATCATCCGCGGTCACCGCGGCCGCAGTGGAGGCACCGCATGAGCCCGAGCACGAGCCCGACGACCGGGACCGCCGAGCACACCAGCAGGCTCGCCGCCCGCTCCCTGACCCTCGCCTACGAGGACCGCACCGTGGTCCACGAGCTGGACCTCACGGTGCCCGACGGGCAGGTCACCGTCATCGTCGGCCCGAACGCCTGCGGCAAGTCCACCACCCTGCGGGCGCTCGGCCGGCTGCTGAAGCCGCGCGGCGGGGCGGTCCTGCTGGACGGCACGGAGCTGGCGCGGATACCGACGAAGCAGATCGCCCGGTCCATCGGGCTGCTCCCGCAGACGCCGGTGGCGCCCGAGGCGATCACCGTCTCCGACCTGGTCGCGCGCGGCCGCCAGCCGCACCAGAGCTGGTGGCAGCAGTGGTCGGACGCGGACGAGCGGGCGGTGACCGACGCCATGTCCCGTACGGATGTGACGGCGCTGGCCGACCGGCCGGTGGACGAGCTGTCGGGCGGTCAGCGCCAGCGGGTGTGGATCGCGATGGCGCTCGCCCAGGACACGGATCTCCTGCTGCTCGACGAGCCGACCACGTATCTGGACATCGCGCACCAGGTGGAAGTCCTGGACCTGGTACGCCAGTTGGCGTCGCCTGCCGCGGGCGGCACCCGGGGCCGTACGGTCGTCACCGTGCTGCACGACCTCAACCAGGCCGCCCGGTACGCGGACCACCTGGTCGCCATGAAGGAGGGCCGGATCGTCGCCGAGGGCCGGCCGGGGGACGTCGTCTCCGCCGAGCTCGTGCGCGAGGTCTTCGGCCTGGAGGCGGTGATCGTCCCGGACCCGGTGACGGGTTCACCGCTCGTCGTCCCGGGCGCGCCGTGGGCCCCCACGAGCACCCCGACCTCCGCCTCCGCCTCCCTTTCTGATTCCGCGTCCGAACCGACTCCCGGAAAGGTCCTCTGACCATGACCCTGCGCAGCCTCCGCCCCCGCGCCCTGGCCGCCGTGTCCCTGTCCACGGTCGCCGCACTGACCCTGGCCGCCTGCGGCTCGTCCGACGACTCCGGCTCCGACTCCGCTCCCTCCTCCGGCTCCGCCCGTACGGTGAAGACCGCGATGGGCGACGTGAAGGTCAAGGAGGCCCCCGAGCGGGTCGTCGTCCTGGACACCGCCGAACTGGACTCGGCCCTCACCCTCGGCGTCAAGCCGGTCGGCGCGACCCACGCGGACGTGACGTCGGGCTTCCTGAACTACCTGCCGAAGGACCAGGTCGCGGGGATCCAGGACGTCGGCCAGATGATGACCCCGAACCTGGAGGCCATCGCCGCTCTGAAGCCCGATCTCATCCTCACCAGCAAGATCCGGCACGGCGACAAGTACGCCGAACTGTCCAAGATCGCGCCGACCGTGATGACGGAGAACACCGGCTACCCCTGGAAGGAGAACTTCCAGGTCCACGCGGAGGCCCTCGGCAAACAGAGCGAGGCGAAGATGGTCGCCGACGACTACGCGAACCACGTGGCGGACGTGACGAAGGCCCTCGGCGGCAAGGAGAAGGCCGCCGCGACCGAGGTCAACATGGTCCGCTTCGTCGAGGGCGCGGACATCCGCATCTACGGCAAGCAGAACTACATCGCCACGATCCTGGCCGACGTGGGGCTGGGCCGCCCCGCGATCACCGACAAGGCCAAGGACGGCTTCTCCTACGACGTCAGCCCCGAGAAGATCGACCTCGCGGACGCGGACGTGGTGTTCCACTCGACGTACGGCGACCCGAAGAAGGCCAAGGAGACGCAGACCACCGGCAGCGGCCTGTGGAAGAACATGGACGCGGTGAAGAACGACAGGGTCTTCGCGGTCGACGACCAGCTGTGGATCCAGGGCATCGGCTACACGGCGGCCGACAAGATCCTCGGCGAGCTCCACAAGAGCCTGACGAAGTAGCCGGCGGACCCTTCCGAGGCAGGGGCCCGGCCCTCGCGGGGCGGGCGCCCGGCCCTCACCCCGTGCGCTTCCGCGCCCGCCACACCAGGTAGAGCGCGGAGGCGACGGCGGCGACCCGGACGACCACCGGCCAGGCCTCCAGCAGGACGTCCCGCATCGCGCCCTCGCGGATCGGCTCGCCCCAGCGCCCCTCCATCCGCCCCCACACCCACACGAGAGCCCCGGCCGCCACCACGCCCGGCAGGCCGAGGGCCGCCCACTTCGCCTCCGTACGGGAGAGGGTGCGCGAGCTGTACGCGATCAGCCAGCCGCCCGCCAGCGGCAGCCAGGAACCGGTGACCACACCGGCGACGAGCAGGACGGCGGCCAGGAGCAGCAGCGGGGGGGCGAAACCGCCGCGGAGGCCGGGGGCGGCGACGGCGGGCTCGACGACGACGGGGGCCGCCTTGCGGCGGCGGAGCTTCACGAGGCGCAGGGCGCGGCGGCGCCCGGCGGACCCGGCGGCGGCCTCTCCCGCCTCGTCCTGCGCTGCCTTCGCGGTCTTCGCGTCCCGTTCCTCCCCTTCGTCTTCGTCCTTCTCGACGGGCCTCGGTCGCCTCCCGAGCAGCTCCGGGGCCTCGATGCCGCCGAAGAACCCGGGGATGGCGGTCCCCTCGTCGAAGGGGCCCGGCTCCAGGCGCCACCAGTCGGCCTCGCCGTCCGCGTCGCCCTGCTGGTCCTGGCCGAGCATGTGCGGGGCGGAGGGATCGGGCCAGGAGCGGACGGGAACGTCGTCGAGGCCGGGGGTGCGGTCATCGGAAGCGGGCCCGGGGCGGGGCACGGCGGCGGCACCAGCGGCACCGCCCGCACCGGCGGAACCGGCCGCGTCCGTACGGCTCTCCGGCGTGTCCTCGGGGCCGCGGCGCGACGCGCCCCGCCCGAAACCGGCTTTCGGCTTCCTGAGAGCCCTGGCCGCCCGGCCCTCGCCCTCCCGGGGCGCGGACTCCCCGGGCCCTCTCGGCTCCTTGCGCAGCAGCCCGCTCCGGGGCCGCGGCAGGGAACGCCGCTGCGGCTCGCCGCTCCCCGCGCCGGTCGGGGCGGACGGCAGCGGGACCGTGCCGTCGGCGGACCGCGCCGCCGCGGCGACCAGTTCGTCCGGGCTGCCCAGCCTGCCGATGATGCGCCGTACGGTCGCCGGGGAGTCCGCGCCCTCCGTGGCCCGACGGCGGTCGATCTCGCCCCGCAGCGTCGAGACGAGCCGCATCCGGGCGCCCGACGACAGCTGTTGCTGCTGGGCCAGGTCGCCGACCCGGCTCAGGTAGTCGTAGACGAGCTGGTCGCTCTCGATCCCCACGCGGTGCATCCCCTCTACCGGCCCTGCCCCGACGGTAGCGTTTCAGCGGCTACCGTGGGACGGATGGGGACGACCACACCACCGCGCACGCTCGCCGAAGCCCTGCGCGCCCGGGGCGACGAATCGCTGGCCGGGCTGCTGCGTGCCCGCCCCGACCTCCTCAACCCGGTGCCGAACGACATCACCCAGCTCGCCACGCGGGCCGGCACCCGGGCGTCCGTCGTCCGCGCGCTGGAGCACCTGGACCGGTTCGCGCTGCAGACCGCCGAGGCGCTGGCGGTGGCCCCGGACCCGGCCCCGTACGACACGCTCCTCTCCCTCCTGACCGGCGACGGGCTCGACGACGGCGAACAGCGCGACGACGCGGGCGCGGCGATCACCGCCGCGCTGCCGACGGCCCTGGCGACCCTGCGCGAACAGGCCCTGGTCTGGGGCGAGGACGACCGGCTGAGGCTGGTGCGCACCGCCCGCGAACTGCTCGCCCCGTCCCCGCAGCACCACTCCCCCACGGGCCTGGGCCCCACGGTCACCGAGGCGACGGCGGGCATGTCGCCGGGCCGCCTCCAGGAGATCCTGGCGGCGACGGGCCTGCCCGCCACGCACGACCCGGTCTCGGCGGTGGCGGCGCTCTCGGCCCTGTTCACGGACCGGACGCGGATGGCGGAGCTGCTGGACACCGCCCCGGTGGAGGCGCTGTCGGTGCTGGACCGCCTGGTGTGGGGGCCGCCGTACGGGGAGGTGACGCCCAACCCCACTCCCCCCGTGAAGTGGCTGCGCGACCGGGGCCTGCTGCTGCCGGTGTCCACCCGCACCGTGGTCCTGCCGCGCGAGGCGGCGCTCCATCTGCGCGCCGGGCGCGCGCACCGCGTGCCGGAACCGGTCCCCCCGGCCGTCGCGGCGGCCGCCGAACGTGATCCACAGGCTGTGGACAGAGCGGCGGCGGGCCAGGCGTTCACCGCGCTGTCGACCGTCGAGGAGCTGCTGAAGCTCTGGAACGGCGGCGGTCCGGCGATCCTGCGCGCGGGCGGCCTGAGCGTACGGGAGCTGAAGCGCGCCGCGACGGCGCTGGACGTGACCGAGCCGATCGCCGCGTTCTGGGTCGAACTGGCCTACGGTGCGGGCCTGTTGGCCTCCGACGGGGAGACCGACGAGCGGTACGCGCCGACGCCCGCGTCCGACGAGTGGCTCGACCTGCCCGCAGAGGAACGCTGGACGCACCTCGCCACCGCCTGGCTCGCCGCCACCCGGACCCCGGGCCTGGTCGGCGGCCAGGACGCCAAGGGGCGGGCCCTGTCCGCGCTCGGCCCGGAGCTGGACCGCTCGGCCGCCCCCGACGTACGCCTCCGGGTCCTGGCCCTGTTCGCCGAACTCCCCCCCGGCACCGCGCCGGACGCCGAGACGCTGCTGCGACGGCTGCGCTGGGAACGCCCGTTGCGCGGCGGAACGACCACGTCCACCGCCCCGGCCGAGGGGACGGACCTCCGCTCCCGCCTCGCCCTGTGGACGCTCAACGAGGCGGAGCTGCTGGGCATCACGGGCCGGGGCGCGCTCTCCGCACAGGCCCGCGCGCTGCTGGCGGAGGGCGAGGACGCGGCGGCGGCCCTGCTCGCCCCGCTGATCCCCGACCCCCTGGACCACGTCCTGCTCCAGGCCGACCTGACGGCGGTGGCGCCGGGGCCGCTGGAACGCCCGCTGGCGGCGACACTCTCCGTCCTGGCCGACGTGGAGTCCAAGGGCGGGGCGACGGTGTACCGCTTCACGCCCGGCTCGGTGCGCCGCGCCCTGGACGCCGGGCAGGCGGCGGCCGACCTGCACGCGTTCCTGGCCGCGCACAGCCGTACGCCGGTACCGCAGCCGCTGAGCTACCTCATCGACGACGTGGCCCGCCGCCACGGCCATCTGCGGATCGGGGCGGCGTCCGCGTACGTACGCTGCGACGACGAGGCGGTCCTGAACGAGATCCTGGCCGACCGCCGCTCCACCGGCCTCCGGCTCCGCCGCCTGGCCCCCACGGTCCTGGCCTCCCAGTCCGACCCCGGCTCCCTCCTCGAAGCCCTGCGCGACATGGGCTACGCACCCGCCGCCGAATCGGCCGAGGGCGACGTCCTGATCACCCGGGCCGGCGCCCGCCGCACCCCGCCCCGCACGCCTCCCATCCCGGTCCCCGAAGGCCCTCCGACCCCGGACGACACCCTGCTCGGCGCGGCGGTACGGGCCATCCGCGCCGGCGACACGGCCGCCACGGTCGTCCGCAAGGAGCCGACGGAGGCCACGGCGGGCACCATGGCCCCCACCCCCTCCGACTCCCTCCCCCGCACCACCCCCGCCGAGACCCTGGCCACGGTCCAGGCGGCCGCGATGACGGGCTCCGCGGTCTGGATCGGCTACGTCAACGCGGACGGCGCGGCCAGCCAGCGCGTGATCGCCCCGGTCCGCGTGGAGGGCGGCTTCGTCACGGCCTACGACCACACGGCCGACGAGGTCCGCACGTACCCGCTGCACCGGATCACGGGGGTGGCGGAACTGGCGGAGGACGGGAAGGGGTAGGAGGCGACGGGCCGCCGCGCGTGGACTCTCAAGGGAAGCTCTGAAGACCACGTTCAGGCTTGTCGCGGGCCACCCCGCATGGCACTTTCGCCGTGTACACGCAGCCGATCCGCCGAGGAGACGCAGATGATCGGGACCCTGACCGCCGGTGAGCAGATCCTCATGGCATTCGTGGCGGTGGTTGTCCTCGGCCTCGCCGTGTTCGGCGTCAAGCGGGCAGGGCGCACCGGGCAGCCGGGCGAGGGCGAGTAGCGCCCGCCGCCGCGCTGTCCTCGTCGGTTTCGCCGTGGGGCGGTGTCCGTATCCCGCCGTCTGCGATGCTGCGGGCATGTCCACAGCCCGCCCCGCCCCCGGCCCGGTGCCCCCCGAGCCCGTGTCGCCCGACCCGCCCGCCGCGCCGATGCCGCCGCTGCTCACGCAGTCCTGGCTGGACCTGGCGTTCCTGCACTGGGCCGTCGACCCGGCGGACGTCGCACCGCTGCTGCCGCCGGGAACCGTGCCGGACACCTTCGACGGGACCACGACGTACGTGGGCCTGGTGGCGTTCCGGATGTACCGGGTGGGGGTGCTCGGGCTGCCGGGATTTCCGTATCTCGGGACCTTCCCCGAGACCAACGTCCGGCTCTACTCCGTGGACGAACACGGTCGGCGCGCGGTCGTCTTCCGCTCGCTCGACGCCTCGCGGCTCATCCCGGTCCTCGTGGCGCGGGCCTCGTTCCGGTTGCCGTACGTGTGGTCCCGGATGGGCGTCGAACGGTCCGGCGACATCCTCACGTACACGAGCCGTCGCCGTTGGCCCGGACCGCGCGGCGCGCGGAGCAGGATCGTGCTGCGGGCCGGGGAGGCGGTCGAGGAGCCGACGCCTCTGGAACACTTCCTGACCGCCCGGTGGGCCCTGCACACGTCGGTCCCCGGAAGGACCGCCTACCTGCCCAACGCCCACCCCCGGTGGCCGCTGCACCGGGCGGAGCTCCTGGAGTGCGACGAGGACCTGGTGGCGGCGGGCGGGCTGCCCGCGCCGGTCGGCAAGCCGGTGAGCGTGCTGTATTCGCCGGGTGTTCCGGTGCGCTTCGGGCCGCAGCGCAGGCACCGCCCCGGAGGGTGAGCGCACGCCCGCCCCGTACCGGTCGCCGATGCGGCACACTGGACGTTTGGCCGCGTCCGTGGCCGCACCCCGCAGAAAGGGCCGAAGCGCGTGACCGGACCCCTCATCGTCCAGAGCGACAAGACGCTGCTCCTCGAAGTCGACCACGACCTGGCGGACGCCTGCCGTCGTGCCATCGCGCCGTTCGCGGAGCTGGAGCGTGCGCCCGAGCACATCCACACGTACCGGGTCACCCCGCTCGGGCTGTGGAACGCCCGCGCCGCCGGGCACGACGCCGAGCAGGTCGTCGACGCCCTGGTCGAGTTCTCCCGCTACCCCGTGCCGCACGCACTCCTGGTCGACATCGCCGAGACGATGGCGCGGTACGGGCGGCTCACCCTGTCCAAGCACCCCGTGCACGGGCTCGTGCTCACCACCACCGACCGGCCCGTGCTGGAGGAGATCCTCCGGTCCAAGAAGGTCCAGCCGCTGGTCGGGGCCCGGATCGACCCGGACACCGTGGCCGTGCACCCCTCCGAGCGCGGGCAGGTCAAGCAGACGCTGCTCAAGCTGGGGTGGCCGGCGGAGGACCTCGCCGGTTACGTCGACGGCGAGGCCCATCCGATCGAGCTGGCCGAGGACGGCTGGGCCCTGCGGCCGTACCAGAAGCAGGCCGTGGAGGGCTTTTGGCACGGTGGGTCGGGCGTTGTGGTGCTGCCCTGCGGGGCCGGGAAGACGCTGGTGGGCGCCGGCGCCATGGCCGAGGCCAAGGCCACCACGCTGATCCTCGTCACCAACACCGTCTCCGCCCGGCAGTGGAAGCACGAGCTGGTGAAGCGGACCTCGCTGACCGAGGACGAGATCGGCGAGTACAGCGGAACCCGCAAGGAGATCCGGCCGGTCACCATCGCCACCTACCAGGTGCTGACCACGCGGCGGAAGGGCGTCTACCCGCACCTGGAGCTCTTCGACTCCCGCGACTGGGGCCTGGTCGTCTACGACGAGGTCCACCTGCTGCCCGCGCCCGTCTTCAAGTTCACCGCCGATCTCCAGGCCCGGCGACGACTGGGTCTCACCGCGACCCTCGTGCGGGAGGACGGGCGGGAGTCGGACGTCTTCTCGCTCATCGGGCCGAAGCGGTTCGACGCCCCGTGGAAGGAGATCGAGGCGCAGGGCTACATCGCGCCCGCAGACTGCGTCGAGGTCCGGGTCAACCTCACCGACTCCGAGCGGCTCGCCTACGCGACCGCCGAGACGGAGGAGAAGTACCGGTTCTGCGCCACCACCGCCACCAAGCGGAAGGTGACCGAGGCGCTGGTGCGCAAGCACCAGGGCGAGCAGACCCTCGTCATCGGGCAGTACATCGACCAGCTCGACGAGCTGGGGGAACACCTGGACGCCCCCGTCATCAAGGGCGAGACCAGCAACGCCCAGCGCGAGAAGCTCTTCGACGCGTTCCGGCAGGGCGAGATCAGCGTCCTCGTCGTCTCCAAGGTCGCCAACTTCTCCATCGACCTGCCGGAGGCCACCGTGGCCATCCAGGTCTCCGGGACCTTCGGGTCGCGCCAGGAGGAGGCCCAGCGTCTCGGCCGCGTCCTGCGGCCGAAGGCCGACGGGCACGAGGCCCGGTTCTACTCGGTCGTCGCCCGCGACACCATCGACCAGGACTTCGCGGCGCACCGCCAGCGGTTCCTGGCCGAGCAGGGGTACGCGTACCGCATCGTCGACGCGGACGAGCTGCTCGCCGAGAGCTGAGGGTCCCGGGAGGGGCGGGCCGTCAGCGGCCCCGGCCGACGACGCCCGCCTCTTCCGCGTACTCCCCCAGGACGACGACGCCGAACGCCGTGGTCACGAACACCTTCACGGCGCGCAGCGCGTCTCCGACGCGATGGGGTCGGTGGTGACCGGTGGCCGCGGTCGCGCCGTGCGCGGGCCCGGTCCTGCGGGGGTTCAGGGTGGCTGTGCTCATGTATCCATGGTGCTCCCGTCACCCGTTCGGGCGCGTCGGTCCGCAGACGGAACCCGCGCGCCGGGCGCGTAGCTCTCCGGTGCCATGCCGGGTCCCGGCGTCCCCTACGGGTACCCCTCGCACCGCTGCCTCCGGCGGAGCCCGTAATTCGTTTCGACCGCGCCCCGCCCTGTGGCTACAATCGCCGGTCTGCCCGCCTCCCGCACCGTGGTACCGGCCTTTCGCTGCCGGCAGCCGGGGGAGCGCCGCCGGCCGGACGGAAACCGGCCGGCACCACGCGAACCAACCTTCCGAGCGGACCGCCCTGCTCCGGCTCCGGCCGGCCCCAGCGCGCGGTCCGCCGTCCTGCGTTGAAGAGCCGGAGGCAATACCGTGCCCGCGCACGTAGCAGAAAGCGATTCCACCCCCGCCCCGATCGACCCCCCGGACCCGTTGGCGCACGAACGTGCCCATCTCGCCGCGTCCCGCGCCGCCCTGCGCGGGATGCGCGAGGACGTCCAGGCCCTCGACATCCGCGATGTCACCGCGAACTGGGTCAACGCCGCCGTGCTCCAGTCCCAGATCGACGACCGCATCAAGGCGCTCGCCGACCTCTCGCACACCCCGCTGTTCTTCGGCCGCCTCGACTATCTGCACGCCGTCGGCGGCGAGCTGGCCGAGGGCGCGGAGGGCGAGCGGTTCTACATCGGCCGCCGGCACGTCCACGACGCCGCCGGGGACCCCATGGTCATCGACTGGCGGGCGCCGGTCTCCCAGCCGTACTACCAGGCGTCCCGTAAGAGCCCCCAGGACGTCGGGCTGCGCCGCCGCTTCGGTTACACGGGCGGCGAGCTGACCGCGTACGAGGACGAGCACCTCACCGACCCCGCCCAGGACGGTCCCGGGGCCGAGCACACCAGCCGGCTCCTCCAGGCGGAGATCGAGCGGCCGCGCGTCGGCCCGATGCGCGACATCGTCGCCACCATCCAGCCCGAGCAGGACGAGATCGTCCGCAGCGGCCTCGGCGGGACCGTCTGCGTGCAGGGCGGGCCCGGCACCGGTAAGACCGCCGTCGGCCTGCACCGGGTGGCGTTCCTGCTGTACGCGCACCGCGAGCGGCTCGCCCGCACCGGCACCCTCGTCATCGGGCCGAACCGGTCCTTCCTCCACTACATCGAGCAGGTCCTGCCCGCCCTCGGCGAGCTGGAGGTGAAGCAGGCCACCGTCGAGGACCTGGTGCGCACCGACGTCGAGGTCCGGGGCGAGGACGAGGCCGCCACCGCCGTCGTCAAGGGCGACGCCCGCATGGCCGAGGTGCTGCGGCGGGCCATCCGCTCCCATGTGACCGCCCCCGTCGAGCCCGTCGTCGTGGTGCGCGGGTCCCGGCGCTGGCGCGTGCCCGCGCACGAGATCGAGGAGATGGTCGACGAACTGCTGGCCCGCGACATGCGGTACGGGGCCGCGCACGAGGCGCTGCCGCAGCGGATCGCCCACGCCGTCCTCGTACGGATGGAGGAGGCCGGGGAGGCCCCCGACGACCGGGTGCAGAACGCCGTGGCCCGGAACCCTGCCGTGAAGGCCGCCGTCAAGGCGATCTGGCCCGCCGTGGACCCGGCGAAGCTGGTGCTGCGGCTGCTGTCCGACGCGGAGTTCCTGGCCGCGCACGCGGAGGGCCTGCTCGACGGGGAGGAGCAGGAGCGGCTGCTGTGGGCGAAGCCCGCCCGCAGTGTGAAGTCCGCGAAGTGGTCGGCGGCGGACGCCGTGCTGATCGACGAGGCGGGCGACCTGATCGCCCGTACGCACTCGCTCGGCCATGTCGTGCTCGACGAGGCGCAGGACCTGTCCCCCATGCAGTACCGGGCGGTGGGGCGGCGCTGCTCGACCGGTTCGGCCACCGTCCTCGGCGACCTCGCGCAGGGGACGACGCCGTGGTCCACGGAGAGCTGGGGCGAGGCGCTGTTCCACCTGGGCAAGGCGGACGCGGTGGTGGAGGAGCTGACGGCCGGTTTCCGCGTGCCGCGCGAGGTCATCGCGTACGCCTCCCGGCTGCTGCCCGCGATCTCGCCGGGTCTCGCGGCGGTGGAGTCGGTACGTGAGTCGGCCGGTTCGCTGGTCGTACAGGAGGTCCCGGGCGGTGCGGACGGCCTGGACGCGGCCGTCGTCGCCGCCTGCGAGGAGTCGCTCGGCCACGAGGGGTCGATCGGGCTGATCGCCGCCGACGCCCGGATCCCGGCGCTGGGCGCGGCCCTGACTGCGGCAGGGCACGCGTTCCTCTCCCCAGGTGAGGAGACCACCGCCGCGTCCCGGCTGACGCTGGTGCCCGCGTCGCTCGCCAAGGGCCTTGAGTACGACTACGTGGTGCTGGACGAGCCGGCGTCCGTGGTCGACGGCGAGCCGGACGAGCGGACCGGGCTGCGGCGGCTGTACGTGGCGCTGACCCGCGCGGTGTCGGGGCTGACCGTGCTGCACGCGGCCCCGCTGCCGGAGGCGTTGGCGGAGGCGTAGGCGGAGGCGGAGGCGTAGGCGTAGGCAGAGGCGGAGAACGGGCGGGGGCGGGCTTTCCCGAGGGCCTGACGGACCGAGGCCCGATGGCGCCGGCGTGAGGCGTCGGGAAGGCGGGCCCCTTCCCGACGCCTGTTCCCCGCTCCCCCGGCGCGGGCCTCAGGCGTCCAGCGCCTCGCGCCACTCCCGTACGGCTGCCGCGTCGACCGGGGCCGACCAGCCCCGGGGCCGGGCCGCGCCGCCGATGTGGACCGCGTCGATCCCCGCCGCCCGCAACCGGGGCAGGTGGTGCAGGTGGAGGCCGCCGCCGACCAGGACCTGCGCCTGGTATCCCGGTTCGCCGGTACGGGCCGCCTCGGCCAGGAGGGTCGGGATGCCCGCGTCCACCCCGGCCGGGGAACCCGCCGTGAGGAACGTGTCGAGGCCGGGCAGGTCCGCGAGCTGCTTGCGCAGGGCGTCGCGGTCGGCGGCCCGGTCGATCGCCCGGTGGAACGTCCACCGGCAGCCGTCCAGCTCGGCGACGAGCCGCTCCACGGCGACGAGGTCGGCGTGGTCCTCCTCGTCGAGGAAGCCGAACACGAACTGGTCGGCCCCCGCCTCCCGCAGCTCGTGGGCCTTGCCGACCAGAACCTCGATGTCTCCGGCGGCGAAGCCGTCCGCCACCCTGAGCATCACGCGCAGCGGGATGTCCACGGCGGACCTGATCGCCGCGAAGGTCTCCCGCGACGGTGTCAGACCGTCGGCGGCCATGTCGGTGACCAGTTCGAGGCGGTCTGCACCACCGGCCTGGGCAGCGACCGCGTCCTCCGCGTCGAGAGCGATCACCTCCAGGACTGCACGGTTGCTCATGGGTCCCCATTCCTCCGATACACAGCTATAGGTCTAGTCCAATGCCAGCCTACGGGTCGTTCGACGGGCAGCGCAGCCCTCTATCTGAACGCACGGCCGCGGTGACGCGCGACCCGGCCCCGCAGGCGAGTGACGGACCAGCTCGGCCACACCTTGCGCTTCATAGGGGCGGGGGGTATACATGAGGAGAGAAGGAGATACCCCCTAGGGGTATCTGGACGGCTTCAGGGAGGACCCCGTGTCCGCGCACTCCGCCACCACCGCCACCACCGCTTCCGGCTCCGACGCCGGCACCGCCGCGGTCGAGCTCGCCATCGGCGGGATGACCTGCGCCTCGTGCGCGGCCCGTATCGAGAAGAAGCTCAACCGGATGGACGGCGTCGAGGCGACCGTGAACTACGCCACCGAGAAGGCGAAGGTCGCCTACCTGGGGGCCGCCGTGTCCGTCGAGGACCTGATCGCGACCGTCGAGGCCACCGGCTACACCGCCCGGCCGCCCGCTCCGCCCGCGCCAGCCGGCGCTGCCACCGCCGCCCCACCGGGGAGCGACGACACGCAACGGAGCGCGGACGACGACGGGCTCACCACCCTGCGCCAGCGCCTGGTCACCGCCGTCCTCCTCGCCGTCCCGGTGATCGCGATGGCGATGGTCCCGACGCTCCAGTTCGACTACTGGCAGTGGCTCTCGCTGACGCTGGCCGCACCGGTCGTCACCTACGCCGCCTGGCCGTTCCACCGTGCCGCCTGGACCAACGCGAAGCACGGCGCGGCGACGATGGACACGCTGATCTCCGTCGGCACGTCGGCCGCGTTCCTGTGGTCGGTGTGGGCGCTGTTCTTCGGGACCGCGGGCATGGTCGGGATGACGCATCCCTTCGAGCTGACCATCGCCCGCAGCGACGGCGCCGGGAACATCTATCTGGAGGCGGCGGCCGGGGTGACGGCGTTCATCCTCGCCGGGCGCTACTTCGAGGCCCGCTCGAAGCGGAAGGCCGGGGCGGCGCTGAAGGCGCTGCTGGAGCTGGGGGCGAAGGAGGTCACGGTCCTGCGCGACGGCGTGGAGACGACGATCCCGACCGCCGCGTTGCAGGTCGGGGACCGTTTCGTGGTGCGTCCCGGGGAGAAGATCGCGACGGACGGGACCGTCGTCGAGGGCTCCTCCGCCGTGGACGCCTCGATGCTCACCGGC
>NTHE01000100.1 GCA_002551355.1 Streptomyces sp. man185
CCAGACCCGCCGCCCACTTCCTCACAGCACCAAGGTCCCCACCCATATCCAGCCCAACGACCAACCTGCCCACCCGTCACGCCAAAGGCCGTTGCAGTACTAGAGCGCTGACGGCGAGGACAGCGAGAAAGAGGATCGTGGGGTTCACCCACGTTGGCACGAGACTGATGTGCTCGTTGCATGCGTTGGCCAACGGGAAGAAGGACTTGCCGTCCGCCCTCGTGCGCTCACCCATGCCTGGTCGTAGTTGGTGTGAAGGGTGAGTTCGCAGGTTTCCCGATCGTCCAGCCCTCCCGCGAAGACGCCCCCCACCACGGCCATGAAGCCGCCGGCGACACCGACGAGCGCAATAGGCTTGCGGGAGAGATCACCGGAACTTCACGGCCGATCCCGTTCGGCGATCTAGGCTCCGGTCAGTCCCTGGCTGGTCAGGCGCAGGGTCTGGCCGTGGAGGTAGGCCCGCATGTCGCGCTGGCCGGCCAGATGGTCGACGATGCGGTCCCGGCCCCAGGTGGGCCAGTGGTGAGAGGCGAACGCGACCTCGGCACGGTCGCCGAACAGCGTGATCGCCTCATCCAGGTAGTGCGCCCAGACGCGGGTGTCGCGGACCACCGCGCCGCGCAGGGTCAGGATGTAGTGCATGTCGTGCGTCGCGTTCTCCGCCATGAACTCCCTTCGACAGGACCCCCGCCTCGGCGCGCTCGCGCCACTGGCGGCGCCACCGCTCCACCGACCGCTCGCTGACCCGCAGCACGGCAGCGATCTCCCTGTTCTTCTGCCCGCCCTCGAGACGTTCCGCGGCCCGCAGCCGCACCCGCCCCTTCGCGGCAAAGCCCCCCATCCGGACAAAGCGCCTATTGAGGTTCAGACTGGAACCGCAGGGCCATCTCGCAATGGACCATAAGCATGGGTGCCTGTTGCGGACGGCTCGCGGTCGATCACCATAGAACGCAGAACAGACGTGAGGAGAGTCGACTGCGCAGCGGTGCCCAACGGGCCCGGACCTGCGAGAAAGGAGTCGCGGCCATGACCCGTCGCCCGAGCGATCTTCCCCGGCTGCTGACAGCGGCGGAGATGGCGGCGCCGGTTGAGGCCGTGGCCGTGGTCGCGGAAGATCTGCGCAGGCGTTTCGCGGCTACAAAGGTCTCGTTCCTCATCGTGGATCTGACCGGCAGAGCGCTCGCGCGGCTCTCCACCGCCACCGCCACGGGCAGCGGCGGGGAAACGGAGCGGATCCCTCTGTTCGGAAGCGTCTACGAGCAGGTGATCCGCACCCAGCGGCCGCATCACGAGCCCGCCGGGCGGGAGCAGCGGGTAATCGTTCCTGTGACCAACCGAGGAGATGCGATCGGCCTGCTCGAACTGCTCCTGCCGACCGACAGGAGCGAGGAAGACGTTGTGCACGCTGTCGGGGAAGCCGCTCACGCGCTGGCCTACGTCGTGATCGCCAACGGGCGCTTCACCGACTACTACACGTGGGGCAAACGCTCCAGACCCCCGACCCTGGCAGCAGAGATCCAGTACCAGCTGCTTCCGCAGGCCCTGTCCTGCGAGGCCGCACAGTTCACCCTCAGCGGCAACCTGGAGCCCTCCGAGGACCTCAGCGGCGACACGTTCGACTACGCGCTGGACCGCGACACCCTGCATCTGTCGGTGACCGACCCCATGGGCCATGACCTCGACGCGGCCCTGGCGGCCACCGTCCTGGTGGGCGCCCTGCGCAGAGCCCGACGCGCCGGAGTCTCCCTCGCCGAACAGGCCCGGCAGGGCGACCAGGCCCTGACCGCCCACGGACAGGGCCACGCCACCGGACAGCTGCTGCGCATAAATCTCCACACCGGGAAAGCGAAGCTCGTCAACGCCGGCCACCCCTGGCCCTTGCGCATGCGTGCAGGCGTGGTGGAAACCATCACCTGCCAGGTCGACCAGCCCTTCGGGCTGGCCCTCGCCACACCCCGCCCCTACCGCATCCAGACCCTCAACCTGCGCCCCGGTGACCGGCTTCTCATGCTGACGGACGGCATGCTCGAACGCCACGGAGAGAAGATCGACCTGGCCGACCTGCTACTGCAGACCCGGAGCCTGCACCCACGCGAGACAACGCTGATGCTGACCTCCGCCGTCCGCGACGCCGCAGGCGGCCGCCTCGAAGACGACGCCACCGTCATGTGCCTGGACTGGCACGGCCCACAAGAAGACCACCGACACGTCAGCTCCGGCGCAGACACCCACCAAGCCTCAGCCGCCCGCACACCCAACCGCTGATCGCCCCCGCCCAAGCCTCCGACTCGACAACGCACGTTGCCGGTGCACGGAGCGATCGGGCTCTGGAGAAGATTCCTAGCCGAAGCCCTGGCTGCAAGAGCCCGCTGTCACTGAACCATGCAGCAGTCCCGCCCGTTCGGTTTCCCGCCTACCCTCAGCGATGAGATTTTGTCGCAGGGCCTCGTCAAGCAAGCCGTACAACAGCCCTCTCGCGCGGGCTGAGCCGCTGTGACGCTCAGCGCTCAGCCCTCAGCGCTCAGCGCTCAGGTGCAGGATCGCCAAAATCCGGTTACCTCTCAGCTCGTCTGCGAGAACGCGCACGACGGAGGACTTGCCACTACCAAATGGGCCCAACAGCCCGACGGCGAGCGGTTGCGTGGAACCGCGGGCGATCTCGGAAAGTTCACGACTAACTGACCGGTGAACAAAGCGACCTTGATCTGGTGAGTTGATCGCGCTGTCCTCGATGTTCCACGAACACCGTAGTGCCATGTCGCGCCACCCACTCCAACCGCCCTATACGTGGCTGAGCAGAGAATATGGGACACCACTGGCAACCCGACCAGCACCAGCCCGCCTGAACCTCCCGGGCAAGTAGCGTCATGCCTCGCGTGCGAATATCGCCTTCTCCTCGAGTTCGCGACGCACTGTAGGGAGCGCACCTTCATGGGCACTGCTTCCTGCGGAAATACCAGAATCCGCGGGTGATGAGCAGTGCTGCTGCGATGCTGGCCGCGACAAGAGACTGGTTCCGCACGGGACAGGCGTGGGGCGAGCTGGCCACCACGTTGGCAGCTGCCGGTGCGAATACGGGTCAGGTGCGTGAGGCATGGGAGCAGACCGCCCAGGCGTACACCCAGGCGGGCGCGCATGAGGAAGCAAACGCTTTCCCGGAGCACGGCAGCAGCCCGGAGTTCGGGGAAGCGCAGCCGCCCGCAGATAGGGACCAGCCTGAAATTGTTGTGTCTTCGGAGTCTGGTTGAACCGTCAGCCGGTCTTCCGCGCGCCGGCCCATGAGGACAGAGGCCTCCAGACAGTCAGTCGCGTCGCCCCAGGCCGGGGCGGCATGACGGTGCGAGGGAGGGGTGGGCGGGGAGCCCTTTCGCCCCTCCTGACAGACTCGTGGGAACTGGCGCACAAAGGGGGGAACCTGTGACCGAGTCGGACCTCGAGATGAGGGTGGAACAGCTCACCAGGGAATTACGACGCTTGGCGTCGGAGCTGCTCCGGGTCGCGGCCGAGCACCCGGATTCCGCGCGGGGACGTGAGCTCTCAGGCGCGGCGAGGGTGCTGGCCGAAGGTGTCCTGGGGCGCCTGGACGGCGATGTGGTGAACGCTCCGGCCGGACCGGAGCCGGAGGTGTGGGACGCCGTTCCGGGATCGGCGGGAATTGCAGGGGCTGGGGCTGGGGCATCGAGCTTGGGGACGATCGGCTCCGGACCGGCGGGTCGGCGGGTGGAGCCCACCGCCACGGCCCGTGAGCAGCTCGTGGAGCTGTACCTGGACACGTACGAACGGTGGACCGAGAAGCCCTTCTTCGGGTCGCCGCACCTGTCCGACAGGCAGGACGACGCCATGTTTCGGCTCAAGTGGGCGAAAGGGAACGTGTTCGCCACGGCGCCCCTGTGGAACGACGTCGTTCCGCAACGGGGCAAGCCGGTCAGGCGTCTGCTGCAGACGAAGGCAGAGACGGCGCGTCGCCTGCACCACTGCTACGTGGTGGACCGCGACCTCGACAGCCCCGAGGGAGAGCTCGCCGGCCGGGTGGCGGACGGCTGCCGCGCGATCCAGGCCTCCCGCGTCCTCAAGGACGGCGGGTTCGTTGAGAAGTACGACTTCGAGAAACAGCTCGACGGCTTCCGGTGGCGTGCGCTGGTCACCGCCGCTGGCCGCGGCGAACACGCCCGCACCGACCTGCTCGCCCGTCTCGACCGGCTCGAGGCGCTGGCGGCAGTGGTCCTGGACGCCGACGTCGCTTACCGGGAACGCAACAACGGCCCCGCCGCACACGCCAGGCTCACCGCGGCGGCGCAGGCCATGACAGCGGAGATCCAGGCTCTGACGGCGTGACAATGCCGCAACCGGTGAGCGCCTGATGGGAAAACCGCGGCGCCATGTCGGCGGTTCTGCTGCCGTGGTCGGCACGGTCGCCAGGCAGCACGAGCGCGTACCCGTCCAGGGCGCCGTTCTCGTCGGCCTTCTTCCTCTCCCCCGTGGCCGGGGCCCGCGTACGGAGCGGTCGAGCAGCGACATCGGTGTCAGCCCCCACGCGGTCTCGAAAAGCGCAGGCGGCGGGGGATGTGGCCGCGGATGCGGGGGGCCAGCCGTCCCGACGGGCCAGGGTCACCACGACGTGAGATGTCGTCGTCGGCATGACGGGCCGCAACCCACCGGCAGACCTGGGCGTCGCCGTGAGGAGGGCGATGCCCGCGGCGTGGACCATCTCGGCGGCCGACGGTCACCCACTCGGCGGCCGACGGGATCCGGTCGCCGGGCTCGTTGCGGACCGAGATGTGCCACACGTGCTCGTCGGCGCGGGCCCCGCAGCGCGTCGATGGGGGCGTCCAGCAGCAGCGCGAGACAAGAGCGTCATGCGGTCCGGAGTACGGGCCGGGCACGGCAGGCCGGGGTCCCAGGCGGCGACGAGGTGCGGGACGGTGTGCTCCTCGTGGTCCCCGGGTCCGAAGAAACAGTCGAGCAGACCGGCTGGGTATCACCCTTGGCGGCCTTCTTCGGCATCACGAGCCGGGGCGGGACGTTCCCGCCGCGCC
Source organism: Streptomyces sp. man185 (assembly GCA_002551355.1). Lineage (GTDB taxonomy): Bacteria > Actinomycetota > Actinomycetes > Streptomycetales > Streptomycetaceae > Streptomyces. The sequence goes on from NTHE01000100.1 coordinate 5,037, forward strand.
CGTGCCGAAGCGGACGTACACATGCCCGGCAGCGGCCGCACCACTGCGTCGGCCGGCAGGTGTCCGTGCCGCGCAACCCGCGCAGCGCCCGCCACTCGCGCTGAAGCGCGTGCGAGAGCTGGTGCGCCCCCTACAGCTGGGTCACCGCCGAGCCCGACGCCGCCCGCTGCCTCCTCGAAGACCCCTCCCGGGGCGCTCCTCCCGCAGGGCCTTGGGGCCCGGGCTCGCAGTGCACGGTTCTCGGGTCCAGACTGGAATGAGGAGGGTCCTCAAGTGAGCAAGGAGGAACCATGACATCGACGACGCGGAAAGACACCCCTGTCGTCATCGAAGGTGACGGGGTTGAGGTGCGTGTTCAGGACGTCGGAGGCGACATGTCCGTCGCCTTCATGACGTTCCCCAAAGGCACAGACATGGGGCCAGCCCTCAAAGGGCTACCCAACGACCTCTGTCCGTGCCCGCATTGGGGCTACCTCTTCAAAGGCCGGCTGAAGATGCGGACGCCCCACGGCGACGAGGTCTACGAAGCGGGTGAAGCATTCTATTGGCCGCCCGGACACGCCCCGGTGGCGCTGGAGGACTGCGAGTACATCGACTTCTCACCGGCCAGGAAGTTCGACGAGGTCGTCGAACACCTCAAGGCACAGGGGGGATGACGGGCGCTCGGACGCTGGGAGCGCTTCGGATGCCGGACAACGCCCCGCGTGTGAACGGGTCTGGCCTCTGAGGAATACGGAGCGGAGGCCGTGGGCGGCGAACCCTCCGGCACGCGGCATGATGTCCGGCAGGTCTCCACCGCACCCACGCCGCCTCGCACCGGTCGGGCTTCCACTGACTGTCCCGGGCTCAGAGCGATCCCGGCCCCGGCCCCCTTACTTGGTAGAAGCGTCCAAGACAGTGATCCGGATTCGGGGCGGGGAGCGATGCGGTTTCCACAGTTCGACGAGAGCGGCCCGTCGGCGGCCTACGAGCTTCAGGCGGTGTGATCGGTGAACGCAGCGTTCCTGACGGCGCGCCACGAGTGGCAGACGGCGCGCACGATGTGGGACCGCCTGCACACCGCCGGTGAACCAGCTGAACTGCGCAGGGCACCGGCGTCCTTCTCGTTCTATAAGGAAGCCGTCGGCCGTCTCGCGGGCGGCGTGCGCGTCTTGCGCACCGGTTGGCTCCCTCATACCCCATAGGAGCGGGTGGCGGAGACGGACGTTGGCTGCCTGACATGGTGAACGCCGAACCGACCACCACGGTGGCCAGCCGGCGCCACACGGCGCCCCCACCGGGCTCACACAGCAGGACAGTCTTCGACGTACGCCGTGACAACGAGCTGAACTTGATAGAGAAGTCGTCGCTGACGACCTCGCGCGGCGCGTCCAGGGACAGGACCTGGGAGGCGGGCCAGGTCCGCGCGAGCGTGGACTTCCCCGCCCCGGAAGGGCCGATGAGGACCACCAGTCCGTGCTGGGGCATCTCGGGATAGATGGGTTCGGTCATGCAGGTCTCCTCGGAGGACAGTGAAGCCGGGCAGCGCGGATCGGGGCGCTGCCCGGCGAGATGGGGGTGGGACGGCGGTGTGGTGCAGCGCCGTCAGCGGACGATCATGTGGGTGGGGTGGGCGTTCTTCATGTGGTCCACGCACTGCGGGCAGTCCTCACGCGGGCCGAGCCCGGTGTGGGCCTGACGGCTGGTGTAGGCGTGGTACCAGCACTGCGTGCACTCCCCGCGGGGCGGATTCGTCGCCCTCGGGGCCGCCTTCACAGCGCGAGGCTGGCAGCGGCCAGCGCCAGCAGGGCCAGGGCGGCGAGGCTGAGGTCGACCGCGCGGCGCAGGTGGAAGTATTTGCGTACGGCGAGGGTGGACAGCACCCGGATGCGGGTGGCGCGATCGTCGCCCTCCATGCAGGAGCGGATGCCGTCCTCGTCGAGCTGCGCCCAGTAGGGGAAGGATGCCTGATCGTCCGTGCGAAGGCGGGGCCGGTCGACCAGGAGCAGGAGCACAGCGGCGACGCCCAGGGCGAGGACGGCGAGTGCGCCGGTCACCTTGGCGGCCGCAGGGAGGTCCTTGTCGGCGACGGAGGCGAGGCCTGCGAGCACCGCGCCGTTAAAGGCGAGCAGTAAGGATGCCTTGCTGTCCGTTCGTGCGAAAGCGCGCGGGTTCCCGGATTCCTCCGGCTCTGACCCTCGGAACTCGGACAAAGGTCCCCGCTTCTGGGAGTCAGGTAGATGGGTTCCTCGACGCTGGGGTGCAGATCGACTGCCCCGACACCGATCAGGACTTGGCGAGAGGGGGACTCCTGGCTGGGACTTCTCCCTTCGGATCACCCTCACGGGGGTGCGATAGGTTGCCCGCCATGACTGAGCTCGGACCCGTCGCCTGGCCACCTGCTCCGATCAGGACCGAACGGCTCGTGCTCCGTGAGTCCGAAGCCCGGGACCGTGCGGCGTTCATCGAGCTGTTCGCCTCAGCAGAGGTGCGTACCTACCTCGGAGGCCCTCGACCGCGTGATGAGCTCGAACGCGCAGTGCCCGAGATACCCGGGCGGCGCCCTGGCCTTTTCGTGGTCACTCTCGACGGAGCGATGATCGGCACAATCACGCTTCTCGATCGGCGCGACGCGGAGCGTCCGGGACACGTTCGTCCGGAGGCCGGGGAGGCCGAGCTCGGCTACATGTTCCTGCCGGAAGCGTGGGGATACGGATACGCCGCCGAGGCATGCGCAGCGGCACTCGACTGGTTCGCCGACGCGCTCCCCGGCGAGCCGGTGGTGCTCTGCACCCAGACAGCAAACGACCGCTCGATGCGTCTCGCGGCGAAGCTGGGGTTCACCGAGGTGGAGCGGTTCGAGGAGTGGGACGCCCAGCAGTGGTTCGGCGTGTGGTGTGCGGTCCCACCGTTCAGCTGAGCTAATGCTGTGACCGCATAGGTTCACCGGGTTGCTCGTTGTGCTGGGTTGGAAGCGATGTCGCTTCCAACCCAGCAGCGGAGGCGGGATGGCACCAGCGGTCAGGGTCCGGAGGCTGACGGAGCAGGAGGGGCAGAAGCTTCAGCAGATCGTTCGGCGAGGCAGTACGAGCTCGGTGCGGTTTCGGCGGGCGACGATGCTGCTGGCCTCGGCCGGCGGCAGCACGGTCCCGGTGATCGCGCGGCTGGTGCAGGCGGACGAGGACACCGTCCGGGACGTGATCCACGGCTTCAACGAGATCGGGCCTGCATGCCTCAACCCTCAGTGGGCGGGAGGCCGTCCCCGCCTGCTGAGCAGTGACGACGAGGACTTCGTCATCCAGACGCGGCCACCACCCGCCCGACCGTGCTGAGCAAGCCCTTTACTCGCTGGTCGGTCCGCAAACTTGCCGACCACCTGCGCCGGAACACAGCCAGGCCCGTCCGGATCGGCCGCGAGGCCCTGCGGTGCTTACTGGCCCGCCGGGGGATCACTTTCCAGCGAACAAAGACCGGGAAGGAGTCCCCGGACCCGGCCTTTGACGCCAAGCTGGAGCGAATCGAGTACGCGGTCAACGAGCGTCCTGACCGCACATTCGCCTTCAACGAGTTCGGGCCACTGGGCATCCGCCCCACCGCCGACTCCTGCTGAGCCGAACAGAGCCGTCCCGACCCGCTGCCTGCCACCTACCGCCGCACCCACGGCATCACACCCACTTCCACGGTTGCTGCTCCGTCGGCGACGACAAGCTGTGGGGTGTCAATCGGCGCCGCAAGGGCATCGACCCCACCTGGGCCGCCCTACGGTCGATCCGAACAGCCCGCCCGGACGGCGGCCCGATCTACGTGATTCGGGACAACCTGTCCGCCCACCTGAACTGGAAGATCCGCAGGTAGGCAGCGGAAAACAAGGCCGAGCTGTGCTTCACACCCACCTACGCGTCCTGGGCCAACCCCATCGAGGCCCACTTGGGGGCCGCTGCGGCAGTTCACCACGCCAACTCCCGCCATCCGAACCACACCGTTCAGACCCGGGCCTGCACGCCTACCTGCGCTGGCGCAACCAGAACGCCCGCCACCCCGACGTCCTGGCCGGCCAACGCTGTGAACGCGCACGCGTCCGCAGCGAACGAGGTCTCTGCTGGGGCGGCAGCCCACTGCCGGCCGCAGCCTGACCCCGCTCAACCCGGCGAGGTCACAGCATTAGTCGTCGAACTCGAAGCCCGAAGCCTCCGCACGGGCAATGATGTCGCGGACTGCCTCGGGGCTCGTGACGACTGATTCGACGGCCGTCTTGAGTCGCGCGAGATCGCTTGAACTGCCGACCGCGCAGAACATGCCGGCTTCGCTGTCGAAATCGACGTGCTCGGCAATATCCGGCCAGGCAAACCGCACGAGACCCTCCCAGAAGTACCCGTTCGGCTCGTGCCCGGAGGCAACTACTGCGGCATCGGCAGCCAGGCCGCCTACATCCAACGTCAGCGAGCGCTCGCCATTGAAGTCATGAAGGTGGATGGTCACGGCGCGATCGTCTCACCCCAGCACGCGAACAGTTCGTCCGATCCATCACAGCTCTCGAACCCGGTGAACCTTCCCGGTCGCAGCACTGGTTGTACTGCCTTGAGAGGTTGGGGACGCGGCTGGCGGGTGGTTGGCCTTTCAGCGCGGTGTGTCCGCGGTGGTGATTGTAGGTGTGGAGCCAGCTGGGGAAGGCGTCGCGTCGTTCCTGCTCTGAGCGGTGGGGGCGAGCGTAGGCCCACTCATCGAGCAGGGTGCGGTTGAAGCGCTCGACCTTGCCGTTGGTCTGGGGCCGGTAGGGGCGGGTTCGCTTGTGGGCGATTCCGGCCGCTGCCAGCAGGTCGCTCCAGTCGCGTGAGCGGTAGCAGGAGCCGTTGTCGGTCAGCACCCGCTCGACGGTGATCCCGGCCTGGGCGAAGAACGTCTGGGCGCGGATCCAGATGCCGGTGGCGGTCTGTTTCTGCTCGTCGGTGTGAATCTCGCTGTAGGCGAGGCGGGAGTGGTCGTCGACGGCGGTGTGCAGGTAGCTGTAGCCGGCGTTCGAGCGGGTCGTGCGGCCGGCCTGACGGCCCGGGACCTTGTGTCCGCCGCCATCGGGGATGTTGCCGAGCTTCTTGATGCCGACGTGGACCAGCTCGCCCGGACGGTCGCGTTCGTAGCGGCGTATGACACGGCCCGTTGCACGGTCCCGGTGCGTGAGGCGGGCCAGGCCGTAGCGGGTCAGCACCCGGTGCACGGTCGAGGGCACCAGCCGCAGCAGGTGTGCGATGCGGGCCGGTCCCCATCGGCGCAGGACACGGACCTTGACGATCCGGCGTTCGGTGTGCGTCGGAGACGGAGGAAGAGTCGGGGCTGCTCCTCGATCGCGAGGCGGTCGACCTCGTCCACCTGGTCCAGAGCCAGGAATCGCCCACAGCGAGCCCGAGGATCGAGCTGTACTTCCGAGCCCGGTCCTGGTCCGACGTGCCGCAGGTGCGGAAGCCCGACCGATGCATGGAATGGCGGTGGTTCAACCCCAAGGACCTGCCGGACAACACCGTGCCGTATACCCGACAGGCCACCGAGGCGATCCTCGCGGGCCGCCCGTACTCCGACATGGGGTGGACCTGATGCCCCCCACGCCCACGAGTCCCCTCACCGGAACGGAACCGGGCCCGGCGCCCGGGGTGCCAGACCCGGTCGCGGCTCGGGAGGCGATGGTCGCCCGCCTGGCGCCTGCCGGGCAGCTCTGGCCTGGTCCCGTGCATGAGGCGCTGCTGGGCCTCCGCCGCGAATTCCTGATTCCGCAAGCCCATGTCCGGCGCACCGCCCCGGGGGTGGAACCGCCCTGTCGGGACTTGCTGGACTGGGCCGCGCCTACGGACCGGGCGGAGCTTCTGGACGTTCTCTACGGGGGTGCCAGCGTGCTGGTGCAGCACGACGGGGAGCCGCTCCTGGGCCGGGGCAGGGGTGAGCGGGCAGGAGGGATGATCTCCTCGATGTCCTCGGTGACGGGCATGACGGCCGAGTTGCTGCAGGAGCTGGACCGGCGGCCCGGGCAGCGGGTGCTGGATGTCGGCACCGGGTCCGGTGTCACCGCGGCGGCGGCCTGCCACACCTGCGAAGACGCGGGAGTGGTCACCCTCGACCGGGACCGGCATCTCGTCGACGCGGCGGCCGTGCGGCTGGCCGATGTCGGGTTCCGGCCGCACGTGGTCTGCGGGGCGGGTGAGGAGGCCATGCGGGATCACGGGCCGTTCGACCGGATCTTCGTGTCCTACTCGGTGCAGCAGTCCCCTCGAACACAGCCAGGCACGCAAACTGATCAGCCCAGCTCAGCCATCCGTGAACCGATCACAAAAACCGACCCTGGATGGGAACAGCTGTCCGCGATCGGGATGCGGTGGTTGTGATGGGCGTCGTCGTCGCCGCGCCCGCCGCGCCCGCGGCCGGCTATCTGCTCGGGCGACCGTGGCAGCGACTGGGCGATGGGACGGCCGATCAGGTCCGCTTCCCCGGGGCGTGGGTCCGGGGCGGCGCCGCCCGCCAGGCCGTCGTCGGCCTGGCCCACGTAGTCACCGCGCCGCGCACCAGCTGGCGCATCATGCGCGCCCCGGCCAACGAGATGCAGTGCCCACGCCCGTACGGGATCCGGACTGGGTCGCCCACCGCACCCACCACGACAAGGGAGGCACCGCGTGAGCACCGAGCAGCACGACGCCGACGCGTACGGCCAGGAGCTGGCCCGCATCAGCCACCACCAGCACGAGGCCACCAATGCGCGGTTCACGGTCTTCCAGGCCCTGGCCGCCGTCGGCTTCGGACACGAGCAGGCCGACGACATCGTGGCGAAGCTGGAGGCCGTGGCGGTGGCCGGCACCCACACCTGGACCTCCGCGAGCAGCCCCCCGCACGGGTCCGAGCCGCAGTTCGAGGACGGCCGGTTCGCCGGTGACCGCGACGCCGCTGCGCATCGCCGACACCACCGCCACAGCCGGGCGCGCCGCCTCCAGCGCCATGCTCCTCGCGCTTTACGCGCGCGAGGAGCCGCCCCCTCATCTGGGCTGGGCTGCTTTCGCGGTTACAGGGTGCGGGTCAGGTGGTCGGTGAGCAGCCGGGTGAAGCGGGCCGGGTCGGGCAGGTCGCCTCCTTCGGCGAGCAGCGCGCTGCCATGGATCAGCTCAGCGATCTCCGTCAAGGCGGGGTCGTCGGCGTTGGTGTCGTGTGCGGTGCGCAGGGTGGTGATCAGGGGGTGTGTGGGGTTGAGTTCCAGGATCCTTTTGGTGGTGGGCATCTGCTGGCCCATGGCCCGGTACATCTTTTCCAGGGTGGGCGTCACGTCGTGGGCGTCGCCAACGATGCAGGCTGCCGAGGTGGTCAGGCGTGATGACAGGCGTACCTGCTTGATGTGGTCGGACAGGGTGGTGGTCAGCCAGGGCAGCAGGGCGGCGAAGTCCTGCTCGCGCTGGACCTTGTGGGCATCGGTTTCCTTCGCGCCGTCGGCGGTTTCGTCGAGGTCGACCTGCCCCTTGGCGATGGACTGCAGACGATGGCCGTCGAAGGCGAGGACCTGGTCGACCCATACCTCGTCGATGGGGTCGGTGAGGATGAGCACCTCGAAGCCCTTGGCGGCGAAGGCTTCCATGTGCGGGGAGTTCTCCACCATGGCTCGGGTCTCGCCGGTCAGGTAGTAGATGGTGTCCTGGCCGTCCTTCATGCGCTCGACGTACTGGCGCAGTGTGGTGGTCTTCTCCGGGTCGTGGGTGGAAGCGGCCGACACCAGCTCCAGCAGGGCTTCGGTGTTGTCCGTGTCCTCGAGCAGGCCCTCTTTCAGTGCCCGGCCGAACTGGGCCCAGACCTTCGTGTAGCGCTCGGCGTCCTTGGCCTGCATGTCCTTGACTGCGCCGAGGACCTTCTTGACCAGGCGTCGGCGTACGCCTTGGATCTGGCGGTCGTGCTGGAGGAGCTCGCGGGAGACGTTCAGCGACAGGTCGTGGGCGTCCACGACACCCTTGACGAAGCGCAGGTAGTTGGGCATGAGCGCTTCGCAGTCGTCCATGATGAACACCCGCTTGACATAAAGCTGCACGCCGGACTTGGACTCGCGGGAGTACAGGTCGAAGGGGGCCTGTGAGGGGATGAACAGCAGCGCCTCGTATTCGAAGGTGCCTTCGGCGCGCATGTGGATCGTCTCGGCCGGGGGCAGCCAGTCGTGGCTGATCTGCTGGTAGAACTCGTTGTACTCGTCCTCGGTCACCTCGCTGCGGGACCGGGCCCACAGCGCCTTCATCGAGTTGAGCGTGTCGAGGTCGGAGGTGGTTTCGCCGTCGGCGTCGGTCCGGTCGGTGGCCATGCGGATGGGCCAGCGGATGAAGTCCGAGTAGCGCTTGACGGTCTGCCGGATCTTCGATTCGGAGAGGTAGTCGGCGAGTCCGTCCTCGCTGTCGGCGGGCTTGAGGTGCAGGGTGACCGAGGTGCCGACGGGGAGGTCGTCGGCGTCCTGGATGGTGTAGGAGCCCTCGCCGTCGGACTCCCACTGGGTGCCGGAGTCGGTGCCGGCCCGCCGGGTGCGCATGGTGACCTTGTCGGCAACCATGAACGCCGAGTAGAAGCCGACGCCGAACTGCCCGATCAGGCTCTCCGTAGTTGCGGCGTCCTTGGACTCCCTGAACTTCTCCAGGAGGCCGGCGGTGCCGGACTTGGCGATCGTGCCGATCAGCTCCACGAGATCGTCGCGGGTCATGCCGATGCCGTTGTCGCGGACGGTCAAGGTGCGGGCGTCCCTGTCGACCTCCAGCGAGATGTGCAGATCGCTGGTGTCGACTTCGGCGAGGCTGCCGGTCAGCGATTCCAGCCTCATCTTGTCCAGGGCGTCGGAGGCGTTCGAGATCAGCTCGCGCAGGAAGATGTCTTTGTTCGAGTAGATCGAGTGGATCACCAGTCGGAGCAACTGGCGGGTCTCGGCCTGGAATTCCAGCGTCTCGACGCTGCTGGGCATGCTGGGTCCTTTCAGCGGAAGGTCAGATACGGATGGGATTCGGGCACGGGGGGCCGTCGTCGGCGTGACGCGCCGGCGGGAGGCACCGCGTGCGGATGATGGCTCTGCGTGGGTGAGTCAGTCTTCCTCAGAGGCTGTTGTGGTGCGGTGGGCTTCGAGGGCGTCCAGGGAGTCGACGAGACCGGTGTGGCGGGCGTCGAGGTGGGGGCGCATGTCGGCCAGGGGCGCGATGAGCTCTGCGGCGTCCCCGGCGCCGAGAGCGGTGTGCAGAGCGGCCTGGGCTGAGCGCGCTTCGGGCGTGAGGTGGGCGAGCGCGGTGATCTGTCCGGCGAGGCGACGCAGGTCGGCTGCGTTGGCGCGGGCCCAGGTGGCGGTGGTGCGGTCGGCGGCGCGGCGTTGGCGGGTGGCCTGCACCCGCTGCTCTCCGGTGGCGCCGGCGGGGCCGGGCCGACCGCGCAGGTAGCGGCGTTCAGCTGCTTGGCGGCTGGCGACACCGAGGGGGTGGGCAAGGTCGGCCCAGCTGGCACCTGCGTCGCGGGCGGTTTCGATCAGACCGGTCTCCCAGCCGGCGAGCTGCTCGCGCACCTGCCGCAGCAGCACCAGGGAGGCCAGGGCCTGCTCGGGGCCGGGCACGGCAGCGTCGGACGTGTCGTTCTGGGCACCGCGCAGGGCTTCGTCCATGGCGGCCAGGGCTGCCGCGGCGGCCAGGAAGGACGCCGGACTGTGGGCCTCGGTACTGATCGCGGGCGGCTGGTCGGCTGCGGTCACGGGCACCTCCCTCGGATTGTCATCAATTGGATGACGGCGCGCCTTTGTCATCCACTGGATGACATGTTACAACAGGGCCTGTGCAGCGCATTGGCAGCAACCGTTCGAACCTGCTGGAGGTGTTTCACGATGTTGATGCGCACTGACCCCTTCCGTGAGCTGGACCGGATGGCGCAGCAGTTGGTGGGCCCGGGTACCTGGTCGAAGCCGTCGGTCATGCCGATGGACGCCTACCGCGAGGGTGACGAGTACGTGGTGGCCCTCGACGTCCCCGGCGTGACCGCGGACGCGCTCGACATCGACGTCGAGCGGAACATGCTGACCGTCAAGGCCGAGCGACGGCCGACGGCCGAGGTCGACAACGTCAAGATGGAACTGTCCGAGCGACCGCTGGGCGTCTTCTCCCGCCAGATCATGCTCGCCGACACCCTCGACACCGAGCGCATCCAGGCCGACTACGACGCCGGCGTTCTCACCCTGCGCATCCCGATCGCGGAGCGCGCCAAGCCCCGCAAGGTCTCCATCGGTGCCGGCTCCGGCCGCAAGAAGATGATTTCCGGCTGACCCGGTCCGCAACCGGTGCGGAGGACGGCCACCTGATCTCCCCCTCCCCGCCCTCCGCACCCCCGAGCCGAGCGTGCGGCGCGCGTCGTGCTCGCCCTGCTCGGCGCCCACCTGGTCGGCGGGGTACGCGCCCAGCTCGCGGCGCGCCTGCCGGAGGGCTTCGCCCTGATCCTGCTCAACCCGCTGCAGAGCGCCGAGCCGCTTCCCTTCGAGCGATTCGTCCGCGCGACCCGCCGCCTGGAAGGAAGGCGCCACCGAGCAGACCGCGACGTGGGACGCCAGCGCCGTGCTATCCACCGTGCCGACACGGCAGGCGAAGTCCTGACCGGGCAGATCCTGCTTCAGCTCCCCGCCCGTCGGCTACGACCTTCCATTCGGCCGTTCCCAGACCATCCGACCAAGACCGGAAGTGCCGTGTCCGGCGCTCCCATGGCTCCTGAAAGGCATGCCCCGCAGTGATCACCGACGCGCGCGTACCGCTCACGCAACACCAGCCGTGCTCGACGGCGTACGAGCAGATGCTGGAGAAGGTCCGATACGAAGGCACCTACCCCACCCGTGAACGGGCGGAAGAAGCGGTCCGTGTGGTGCTCGCCGGACTCGGACGTCAACTGACCGGTGACGAACGCGTCGACCTGGCCCGCTGCCTACCCCTGGAGGCGGCACGCGTGCTGACCGCGCAGATCCCCGACACCCAGCCACTGACCGGCAAGGACTTCATCAAAGACCTCGCCACCCGCTCAGGCGCCTCCCTGGCCACCACCCGGTGGGACACCGGCGCCGTCTTCGCCGCCGTCACAGCCCACGCCGGCGCCGACCTGACCAGCCGCATCCTCCACCAGCTCCCCACCGGCTGGGCTCTGCTGTTCGGCCAAGCAGAACTCACCCCCCGCCGCATAGCCACCGAGACGCACGCCCAGGGGACATCCCAAAGGCCCTAAGAGCTCGTAACGCGATCTTGTGCCGCAGCATGGTCGGCGGGGGCTCGTAGTCTTGGCACATGGACATCGGCATCAACCGCGGGAACGATGGCTGGGACATCAACTCGATGCGCGGGATCGGCATCGGAGAGGTGCTCATCGGCAACGCGCTGCGGCTTCACTCCGGTACGAACTGCATCGAGATTCACAGTCCCGCCGAACTGAAGACTGACCATGAAGCCGTGCCCGTCCACGCAGCCTCACGGACCAACCTCGACCGGCTGACGCAGCTGCTCGATCAGGTGATTGCCGAGGTTCACGCAGCCGATTCAGGTAGCCTGCGCGTCCGCTTCGCCAACGGATGGCGCCTCTACGTGCCCGTTTCCTCCGACGCCTTCGGCTGGATCATCGGCCTGCGGGGCAGCTACTTCATCAGATCACTGCCCGGTGGTGGCGTGAGAATGCCCAGAGAATTCGCATGACGATCATGTGCGGGCCTTCTTGAGGCGTCTCCAGCAGATCAGGCTACAGGCGAGGGAGACCAAGGCGTCGTGGAGTTCGGTGCGGCGTTCCCAGCGGACGGCGAGACGCTTGAAGTGGTGGAGAAGCGCGAAGGTCTGCTCGACGACGTAGCGGAGCTTGCCCCATCCCTTTGATGTTCGGGCAGCCCTTGCGTGAGATGACAGGCAGGATCCGTCGCTTGCGTAGCGCGTCCCGGTTCGGGTTGGAGTCGTAGCCCTTGTCGCCGAGCAGAGCATCGGGCCGGCGGCGGGGCCGGCCCGGGCGGCCCCCACGGGCGGGATCCCGTCGACCAGGGCGAGCGTCTGGGTCACGTCGTTGACGTTCGCCGCGGTGGTGATGAGCTTGAGCGGGGTGCCGCGTCCGTCACAGATCAGGTGGTGCTTGCGGCCCGTCTTCCGCCGGTCGACCGGCGACGGACCGGTGTCGGATCCCCCTTTTTCGCGCGGATGTGGGAGCCGCCCACGCACGCGCGTGACCAGTCGAGTTCGCCGGCCGCGTTGAGCTCTGCCAGCAGGACTTGGTGCAGTTGGTCGAAGACTCCTGCCTTCTGCCACCGGCCCGGGCGACGCCAGCACGTCTCCCCGGAGCCGAACAGCTCCAGGGGAAGGAGTTGCCACGCTATGTCGTTGTAGAGAACGAACAGGATGCCCTGGAGACACAGCCGGTCCGACACCGGCCGCGGCCCCTGCGACCGTTCCGGCCACGGCGGCAGCAGCGGTTCGATCAGTGCCAACAAGTCATCGTCCACGATCCACGGCCGAGTTACTCACACCATCACGAACGGCCGAAGCCTCAGGTCAGTCACGCCCCACCAGGACGACTCAACAAGATCGTGTTACGAGCTCTGAGCGGAAGACCACGAAGGCCCTGCTCCGTCCGGACACGAACCGGAGGGAGCAGGGCCTTGCGGCAAGCTCAGCGGCCCACGGGGCCCGCAAGGGTCAGGCCGGGTTGATGTTCTCCGCCTGGGGCCCTTCTGGCCCTGGGCGACATCGAACGTCACGCACTGCCCCTCCTTGAACTCACGGAAGCCAGAGGAGTTGATCGCCGAGCAGTGGGCGAAGAAGTCCTCACTGCCCCCGCCCGGGGCGATGAAACCGCAGCCCTTCTCCGCGTTGAACCACTTCACAGTTCCCGTAGCCGTCTCCCATGCCTTCCAGTCGAGTACGCCTCCCTCGGCGTGCGGAAGGCGGAGGTGATCGCCCTGGTTCCTGCGGCACAGCACAGCAAAACGCCCACGACTTCGGCGTGAGCAAAGGACTTCCGAACCACGACAGCTGACGCAGACGCTGCCCGCACGCACGGACTGCCACCACGGGAAACGAGCACACGTTGTGGACCGTGTGCGGGCAGTCTGAAGCTGCCCGAGCACCCGGACTACGCGCAGCCTCGTCGTCTTCAACGACACCACCGGCTCACTGAGGGCCCGCGACATCTGCCAGGCCCTTGACTTCGAGCTCCTGCCGAAACGCATCGAAGTCACCCGAGCCAAGATGAATCGCCTGGTCACATACATTGGTCGTAGTCGGCCCGGCTCTCGCCTCGGATACCGTGTTCCTCTACGGGGTGCCATACGCGATGTGACGCCCCCCACAGGAGGTAGTCAGCGTATGAGTTCAAAGCGCAGCAAGAATCCAGCCCTGCCCGTACTCGACGACGCATTTCGACT
>NTHE01000101.1 GCA_002551355.1 Streptomyces sp. man185
GGCCACCGCCGGTGCGCTGACGGCCGCGCCCAGCCGGCCGGCCGGCGGTCGCGCCCCGCCACCGTACGGCCGCCCGCCGCACAGCACGACGTACGGCGAGGACCGCCACCGAGCCACTGACGGCCGACGCAGCGCCGTGCGCTCACCCGCTCCCGGGCAGCCCCGACCAGGCCGGGTGCGACGGGTCGTCCGCCCGGCCACCACGTCCGCCCGCTCCGTGGGCGCCACCTCGTCCTCGTACCGGGCGAAGGCGGGCAGGGTCCAGCGTTCCGGATCCGGCGTGCGCCGCCGCAACGCCCCCGGCGACAGCCGCAGATGGACGGTGAGCGCGAACGGGAACCAGCGCCCCAGCAGGAACGGGCCGTGCAGGACGACCACCGCGCCCCCGGGCAGCGCGTGGTACGGGGTACGGGTGGCCCGGTCCGTCACCGGGTCCCACAGATCGGGCAGCACCCGGCCGGAGCCACCCGCCTCCAGCGGCCCGAACACCTCACGCCACAGCGCCCCGGTGTCGAACCAGCTGTCGAGGTAAGCGTCCGGGTCCTGCTTCCCGTACTCGAAGCGCAGACTCGCCGGGCGCAGGAACCCCTCGGTGGAGACCACGAGGACCGAGCGGCCGAGCAGCCTCAGCTCCTCGGCGAGGCGCTCGGCCCGCTCGCCGGTGCGGGCGGCCGGGGCACCGTCGATACCGAGGGCGAGCCAGGGTCCGCCGTCGGCTGCGGACAGTCCGTCGCCGTACCGGGCCAGTTCGCGGGCCAGCCGTTCCCAGGTGATCGCTTCGAGTCGCACGGTTCCATCATCGCCGCCCCGGCAGGAGGACGCTTCCGTAGGGGAGGTTCACTCCCCCCGAAGCTCCGCGGCGAGCGGGCCTTCGCCGAGCACCTCGACGCGGCCGTCCTTCACCGCCTCCGCGAGCGTCGCCCCGCCCCGTGCCAGCTCCAGGCAGACCTCCGCGCGAAGGACGATCCGGGCGTCGGGGCGGTCGGCGGGACCGTAGCCGTACACCGCTCCGTACGCCTCGGCACCCGGCAGCACAGCCCCCGCGCCCCCACCGACATGGAGATGGAACTCACCTTCGTCCAGCCGGACTTCGAGAACGCCCTCCCGGGTGAGCCCGGTGAGGGCGCCCAGCAGGGGCAGGGCGAACCAATGGGCCCGCACCGCGTCGGTCGGGCGGCGCTCGGCGAGGGCGGGCGCGCCCCACTGGGCGAGGGCCGCGAGCACCGGCAGCAGGCCGTGGCCGCGCTCGGTCAGCTCGTAGACGGACGCGGCCGACGGGGGCGGCAGCTTGCGGCGCAGGGCCAGCCCGCTCTGCTCCATGTCCTTCAGGCGGGAGGCCAGCACGTCCGTGCTGACGCCGGGCAGGTCGGCGTGCAGGTCCGTGTACCGGCGCGGCCCGCCCAGCAGTTCACGGACGATCAGCAGCGTCCACCGGTCGCCTACGGAGTCGAGGGCGCGGGCGGTGGCGTCGAACTGGTCGTAGCTCCGGCGACGGACGGGGCGTGCTGCTGGCTGCTGACGTGGCATGCGACGCAGTCTAGACATGTTGTTGGACTTTCCAAGCTCAAGCTTGGTAAAACCAAGTATCGCAATTCGGCTCGGGAGGCAGCGCATGGAGTTCCGGCAGTCCAGCAAGCTCAACGAGGTCTGCTACGAGATCCGGGGCCCGGTCATCGAGCACGCCAACGCCCTGGAGGAGGCGGGCCACAGCGTGCTCCGGCTGAACACGGGCAACCCGGCGCTCTTCGGATTCGAGGCTCCCGAGGAGATCGTCCAGGACATGATCCGGATGCTGCCGCAGGCGCACGGCTACACCGATTCGCGCGGCATCCTCTCGGCCCGGCGGGCGGTGGTCCAGCGCTACCAGGCCATCGGGCTGACCGAGATCGGCGTGGACGACGTGTTCCTCGGCAACGGGGTCTCGGAGCTGATCTCCATGGCCGTGCAGGCGCTGCTGGAGGACGGCGACGAAGTGCTGATCCCGGCCCCGGACTTCCCGCTGTGGACGGCGGTGACCACGCTCGCGGGCGGCAAGGCCGTGCACTACGTCTGCGACGAGGAGTCCGACTGGAACCCGGACCTCGCCGACATGGCGGCCAAGATCACCGACCGGACCAAGGCCGTCGTGATCATCAACCCGAACAACCCCACCGGCGCGGTCTATCCGCGCGAGATCCTCGAAGGCATTCTCGACCTGGCCCGGCGGCACGGGCTGATGGTGTTCGCCGACGAGATCTACGACCAGATCCTGTACGACGGGGCCGAGCACCACAGTGCCGCCGTCCTCGCCCCGGACCTGGTCTGCCTGACCTTCAGCGGTCTGTCGAAGACATACCGGGTGGCCGGCTTCCGGTCCGGCTGGATGGTGGTGTCGGGTCCCCGGCAGCACGCCCGCAACTACCTGGAGGGCCTGACCATGCTGGCCTCCATGCGGCTGTGCCCCAACGCCCCCGCGCAGTACGCCATTCAGGCCGCGCTCGGGGGCCGGCAGTCCATCCGGGAGCTGGTCGCGCCGGGCGGCAGGCTGCACGAGCAGCGCGACCGGGCCTGGGAGCGGCTGAACGAGATCCCCGGCGTCTCGTGCGTGAAGCCGAAGGGCGCGCTGTACGCCTTCCCGCGGATCGATCCGAAGGTGCATCGAATCGTCGACGACGAGAAGTTCGTGCTGGACCTGCTGCTGCGGGAGAAGATCCAGGTGGTGCAGGGCACCGGCTTCAGCTGGCCGCGCCCGGACCACTTCCGCATCCTGACCCTTCCCCACGCCGATGATCTCGACGCGGCGATCAGCCGCATCGGCCGCTTCCTGAACGGATACCGCCAGTGACCTGTGCCCTCTGCTCCGTCCCCGTCCTCACCCAGTTCGCCACGCCGGAGCTGGTGGGGGCGATCGTGGAGGGCGGACTCGACCCGGCCGAGGACCCGGGCTGGGCGGAGTCGGGGGCCGGCTCTCCCGCCGAGTACGCGCGCTGGGCGGGCCATCTGTGCGGTATGACCTGTCTGCGCATGGCGCTCGGCGCCGACGCCCCCTCGCTGTTCGCGCTGCGCGACGGGGCGTTGAAGTACGGGGCGTACACGGAGGACGTGGACGGGACTATCCGGGGCATGGTCTACGCCCCCTTCGCCGAGTACGTCGGCGAGGTGTACGGGCGCCAGGCCAGGGTCCACCGGCACCTGGACCTGGCGGAGATCCCCGAGCTGCTGGACGCGGGCCGGACCGTGCTGACCTCCGTCCATTACGGCATCCGGCACCCGGAGCGGCAGGCTCCGGGGCGGGGCGGGCATCTGGTGCTGGTGACCGCGCGGACGGCCGACGGGTTGGGCCTCCACTTCCACAATCCGTCGGGGACGGATGCCGGGACACGGGCGGCCGTGCTGCCGCTGACGGAGTTCGAGCGGTTCTTCGCGGGGCGGGGCGTCTCGCTGACGTGACGCGCGCCCGTGCTCAGGGGGCCCGAGCACGGGAGCGGGCGGCGAAGACGGGAGCGCATCCCAAGACGGGGGCCGGCCTGGAAACGGGAGCGGGCCCGGAGGCGTAGCCGGCCTCCGGGCCCTGTGAATGCCGCCCATCTGGCACGCCGGCACGTTTAAGGATCCGGGTCAGTCATGATGTCGTCGCGTCCTGCCTTTGGACCACCGCAGATCGGAGCTCTGCGGGCCGGACTTGAACCGGCATCTCGACGCGCGCGGGCCCGGGCCCGTTCGATCCGGCGATCGGCGGCGAATGCTGAGTCTGGAGCAAGAGTCTGAGATTGACGGCGGTCTGCCTCTGCCTGCTTGGGCTACTCCGGCCCGTGCCGGAGGGAGGAGTCGAACCTCCACTGGAACCGCGCCTTCACGACAAGCTTCAGTTTCAGCTTGCGCTCCTCGCGCACCCCGGCCGCCGCAGCCGGCGGCCGGGGAATCCATGGTCGGTCACCCGAAGAGGTATCCGAATACCGCATCACCCACCCGCTGGTCGGTGACCTCCGCGCCGTTGGCCTCCTCGCGGGCGAACTTCACGGCCTGCTGGAGCTTCTCGATCCGGTCCAGCAGTTCGTTGACACGCCGCGCGGGCAGCGCCCCGGAGAACTTGACGGTCGTCCAGTACCCGACCGGGATGTCCTCGTAGTACACCTCGACCTGCGCCGGGTGCTTCTCGGTGGCCTCCGCCTTCACATGGTTGCGGGGCACCTTCCTGGTACGGAGCGTGCGGACCGGCTCCGTCTTCCAGGAGTCGGTCGACGGGTCCTGCACCCAGGCCTCGGCCGCGTCCAGCACGGGCAGCTTGCGGACGAAGGTGTTGAGGTCGGTCAACTGCTTCTCCAGGAAGAGCAGATACGACACCGGCACCTCGCTCACCAGCACCCGGCCGTCCACCGTCACATCGGCCCGGGCCGAGCAGTTCGCCCAGTCCTTCGTGGCGGTCACATCGAAGAGGCGGGTCAGCGTGGCCGCGGTGTCCCGCAGCACGTCCTCGGCCTTGACCTGGACCAGCGTCGACTCGGGCGGAAGCTGTTCGCCCTCCTCGTCCTTGGGCTGGTAGGTACGGGAGATCCCGGCCAGCAACGCGGCCTTCTGGAGGCCGTGATGGGCCGCCGTCAGGTCCTGGTGGGCCTTGGACTTGACGCCCTTCTCCACTGCGATGATCTGATTGAGTTTCGCCACGTCGAGGACGCTAACAGGGTCAACACCCCGGCGGCCAAGGCTTTTACCTTACGTAGTGGGGGTCGTCGTCCCCGGTGGCGTCGGGGGCGGAGTCGCCGGCCAGCAGGGCTTCGAGGGCGGACACCGGGTCGGGGTCCGGGGCGGCGCGCGGCCACCAGTCCTCGGTGCCGGGGTCGGATTCGTAGCCGTACCAGCGCATGTCCTGGCCGAAGCGGAGCTGCAGCGAACCGGTCGGGTGGGTGAGGTGGTTGCGCCAGGGCGTGAAGCGCGGGAAGCCGGCGGCGGCGAGCGCGGGCCTGGCCCGGTCGAAGGGGCCGGCCGGCGGGTCCCAGGGTGTTTCCAGGACCGCCAGACCCTCGGCCTCGCCCTGGCGCCAGGCGGCGACGGCGCGGGCGAGGTCGGTGGTGGTGCGGCCGGTGGCGTACGCCAGCTCCCGGTAGAGCGCGCGGGTGGTGGCGGTGAGCCCGGCGGTCGGGCGCGCGGCGGCCAGGCGCACGGCGTCCTGCCACGCGGTGAGCCCGGCCAGCGGATCGCGGCCCGTGCTCAGCAGGGCGTGGGCGCGGGCGACGGCGTCGGTGGCGAGGTGGTCCAGGCCCAGCGGATCGCGGGCGCCGGGCAGGTCCGGGTACGACGGTGCCTGGCCGGGGTGCGGCGGGACCGGGAGGGGCGCCGGGAGCGGGGGCAGGAAGCGGCGGGCGAGGACCTCGCCCGCCGCGACCGAGGGGACGGCCGGGGCGGCGGGGCGCTCGCGGGCGGAGTGTTCGGCGTTGCGTCGGGCGAGCGCGTCGAGGAGCTCGCGCTCGCCCCGGCCCCGCATCAGCAGCAGGACGAACGGGTCGCTGTCGAGCAGCAGGGCCGTCTGGAAGCAGAGGGCGGCGACGTGCTTGCAGGGCCGCCCGTGGTCGGGGCAGGTGCAGCTGGGGTCGAGGTCGTCGGGGGCGGGCAGCAGCCGGACCCCGGCCTCCTCGGCCGTACGGGCCAGGGAGTGCGGCATCTCCTTGGCCAGCAGCGCGGACAGATGGCCGGGCTGGGCGGCGACCGCGGCGAGCAGGGCCTCCCAGCCGGGGTCGGCGAAGGTGCGCAGGCGCAGCTCGGCGCGGTAGGGGCGGGCCCGGCTGCCGTGCACATAGGCGACGACGCGGCCGGGGGTGACGGTGATCGCGGCGACCTGGCCGTCGTCGGCGTAGTGACGGCCGCGTGCGAGGCGGGCCTCGTCCATCGACAGCGACTCCAGCGCGTCCACCCAGGCCCGGCCCCACCAGCTGGCGGCGAAGGGCTCGCCCTCGACGGAGGTACGCGCGGGCACCGCCTCGAAGGTCCGCCGCAGATCGTCCGGGCCGATCCGGGCGCGGGGCGCGGACCTGCGGGCGGCCGGGCCGGTGGTCGGGCGCGGGCTCATCCGGGCCTCCGCAGCGATACGAGGTCGGCGAGGTCACGGTCGCTCAGCTCGGTCAGGGCGCTCTCCCCGCTGCCGAGCACCGCGTCCGCCAGGGCCCGCTTGGACTCCAGCAGCTCTCCGATCCGGTCCTCCACCGTGCCCTCGGCGATGATCCGGTGGACCTGGACGGGCTGGGTCTGACCGATGCGGTACGCCCGGTCGGTGGCCTGCTCCTCCACGGCCGGATTCCACCAGCGGTCGAAGTGGACGACATGGGCGGCGCGGGTGAGGTTCAGCCCCGTGCCGGCCGCCTTGAGAGAGAGCAGGAAGACGGGCACCTCGGCGGACTGGAAGCGGTCCACCATCCGCTCCCGCTCGGGCACCGGCGTACCGCCGTGCAGGAGTTGGGAGGAGATCGCGCGGGAGGCGAGGTGCGCGGAGAGGAGCCTGGCCATCGACACGTACTGGGTGAAGATCAGGACCGAGCCGTCCTCGGAGAGGATCGTGTCGAGCAGTTCGTCGAGGAGGGCGAGCTTGCCGGAGCGGCCGGTGAGCCGGGTGGGCTCCTCCTTCAGATACTGGGCGGGGTGGTTGCAGATCTGCTTGAGCGAGGTCAGCAACTTCATGATCAGCCCCCGGCGGGCGATGCCCTCCGCCCCCTCGATCTGCGCCATCGTCTCGCGGACGGCGGCCTCGTAGAGCGTGGCCTGCTCACGGGTGAGGGAGACGGGGTGGTCGGTCTCCGTCTTGGGCGGCAGCTCGGGGGCGATGCCCGGGTCGGACTTCTTGCGCCGCAGGAGGAAGGGGCGGACCAGCCGGGACAGCCGCTCGACCGCTTCCTCGTTGCCGAGACCGGCGGCGGTGTCCGTGTTCTCCACGATCCGGGCGTGCCGGGCGCGGAACGCCTTGAGCGGGCCGAGCAGCCCGGGGGTCGTCCAGTCGAGGAGCGCCCAGAGCTCGGAGAGGTTGTTCTCGACCGGGGTGCCGGTGAGGGCGACCCGGGCCGGGGCGGGGAGGGTGCGCAGCGCCTTGGCCGTGGAGGAGTGCGGATTCTTGACGTGCTGAGCCTCGTCGGCGACGACCAGACCCCAGCTCTGCTCGGCGAGCTGTGCCGCGCTGGAGCGCATGGTGCCGTAGGTGGTGAGGACGAAGCCGCCGTCCGGGTCGGTCAGCGTCCGGTCGGTGCCGTGGAAGCGGCGCACGGGGACACCGGGGGCGAAGCGGTTGATCTCCCGGTGCCAGTTGCCGAGGAGGGAGGCGGGGCAGACCACGAGGGTGGGCGAGGGGTGCGCCCGGTGCAGATGGAGGGCGATGAGGGTGATCGTCTTGCCGAGGCCCATGTCGTCGGCGAGGCAGCCGCCGAGCCCCAGCGAGGTCATCCGGTCCAGCCAGGCCAGGCCGCGCAGTTGGTAGTCGCGCAGGGTCGCGTCGAGGCCGGGCGGCGGTGCGATGGTCGTGTCGTCGGCGAGGATGCGGGTCCGGAGCGCGGCGAGGGCTCCGGCCGGGACGGCGTCCACCCGCTCGCCGTCCACCTCCGCGCTGCCGGTGAGGGCGACGGCCAGCGCGTCCACCGGGTCCAGGAGCCCCAACTCCCTTTTCCGCGCCTTGCGTACGAGGGCGGGGTCGACGACCACCCACTGGTCGCGCAGCCGCACCACCGGGCGGTGCGCCTCGGCCAGCAGGTCCATCTCGGCCTCGGTCAGCCGCTCGTCACCCAGGGACAGCTGCCAGTCGAAGGAGAAGAGGTGCTCGGCGTCGAAGAAGGACGTGCCGTCGGTGGCCGATCCGGGCGCGGGCCGCACGACGGCGGCCGCGGTGAGCGAACGGGCCAGCTCGCGCGGCCAGTGCACCCCGACCCCGACGGCGGCCAGCCGGGACCCGGCGTCGCTCAGCAGCTCGTACAGCTCGTCCTCGGTGATCGCGAGCACATCGGGGACGGGCTGCCCCAGGAGTCGTTCCAGCGGGGCCCAGACGCGGGCGGCGCGGCGCAGGGCCAGCACCGCGTCGACCTGGGAGCGCGGCCCGAACGGCTCGCCCGCCCCGCCGTTCCACAGAGCCACCGCGTCCACCACACAGGTCGGGTCGGCGAGGCTGTGGACCTGCACGATCGCCGCGGCGGCATGGCGGACCGCCGGGTCGTCCGCGTGCCCCGGCCGCGCGGATCCGCCGGCGGCCTCCGCCTCCTCCCGGGCGGCGGTGAGCGCGTAGGTGTCGGCGGTGTCGAACAGCTCGTACGCGGAGAGGTCCAGGCGCAGCGAGACCCGCACGCCCGCGTCCAGGCCCGAGGCGACCTCGACGGCCCAGGCGGCGGCATGGGGCAGGTGCTGGGCCTCGCGGGCGGCGAACGGCGCGCCCATCGCGAACGCGGCGGCGGGCGTGCGCGGCAAGGTGTCGGCGACGGCGTCCAGGAACGCCCCGGTCAGGGCCTCGGGGTCGGGCAGCCGGGGCGGGTCGGAGCCGGGGACCGGCGCCGCGTGCCCCTCGGGCGGCAGAGCGGCGGCGACCGCCCGCAGATGCGCGATGTCCTCGGCGTCCCTCGGACCGGCCCGCCAGGCGTCGTGGCCGTCCGTCGTGAGTCCCGGGAGGAGCCGGCCGCGGGCGACGAGCTGAAGGGCGTGCAGGGCGGCCGCGCCCCAGCAGCGCGTGGCGGGGTGGGCGGACGCCTGCTGCCGTGCCCGGACGAGCAGAGGCAGCGCGTCGGCCACGGACAGCAGTGCGGCGGGCGCCTCGATGGTGCGTACGCCTCCGGGGCCAGCCGCCGGGTCCGGCCGGACGACCGTGAGCCGGGCGGGGGTGTACGGGACGGTGTCGGGGCGCGCGGCGGCGTCCCCGTACGCGAAGGGCGCCCCGCTCCGCTCCGGAGCACCGTCGGCGTGCCAGGGGTCACCATCGGCGGGGGCGTCAACGTGGGGGTCCCAGAAGGCGATGCGGCCGTCCCTGGGCACCGGTCCGGGCAGGAAGACCGCGGCACAGCGCAGCAGGCGGGCGACGTCCGCGGCCCGGGGCGCGCCATCGGTGTCCCGCTCCTCGCCCTTACGGGTCCGTGCCGCCATGTCCACTCCCCCTCCCACTCGCTCCCCGGCTTCCGGTCGCCGGTCTCCGCCGGCACGGAATGTGCTGACGCAGCGAGTCTAGGCGGGAGGTCTGACACCGTGGACGCCCACCGCATCCCCCCAGCTCAGCAGCGGAACGACCGGACGGGAGCGCGCCGGCTGCGCGAGTGGAACCGCCACGCTCAGTGATGGGCGAACGGCTGCTTCGAGGAGGGCCGTGCGGCGGGTGCGGCAGGGGCGCGCGGTTCCGGTGGGGGTGCGGCGGCCGGTGCGGTCGGGGTGCTCGGAGGGGTCGGTTCCTCGGTGATCGAGAGGCGCGTCTCCCGCCCCGCCTCTCCGCCCCCCGCCCCCTCTGCCGCCCCCGCCGGCTGCTGAGCGCGCTCCAGGAACCGGAGCAGCTCCACCGGGAAGGGCAGCACCAGCGTGGAGTTCTTCTCCGCCGCGACGGCGACGATGGTCTGCAGCAGCCTCAACTGGAGCGCGGCGGGCTGCTCGGACATCTCGCCCGCCGCCTGGGCCAGCTTCTTCGAGGCCTGGAGCTCCGCGTCGGCGTTGATCACCCTGGCGCGGCGCTCCCGGTCGGCCTCCGCCTGGCGGGCCATGGAACGTTTCATGGTCTCCGGCAGCGAGACGTCCTTGATCTCCACCCGGTCGATCTGCACGCCCCAGCTGACCGCCGGGCTGTCGATCATGACCTCCAGCCCCTCGTTCAGCTTCTCGCGGTTGGACAGCAGGTCGTCCAGGTCGCTCTTGCCGATGATCGACCGGAGCGAGGTCTGGGCCATCTGCGAGACGGCGAACCGGTAGTCCTCCACCGCGATGACGGCGCTCGTCGGGTCGACCACCTTGAAGTAGATGACGGCGTCCACACGGACGGTGACGTTGTCCCGGGTGATGCCGTCCTGGGCCGGCACCGGCATGGTGACGATCTGCAGGTTGACCTTGCGCAGCCGGTCGATCCCCGGCACGACCATCGTGAAACCCGGGGGCCGCACGTCGTCCCGCAGTCTGCCGAGCCGCAGCACGACGCCGCGCTCGTACTGCCGGATCACCCGCGCCGCCGAGGCCACGTACAGCGCTCCGACGCAGAGCACCGCCACCAACGCGATCACCAGTTCCTGAACCATGACGGCCTCCTGGAAGGAAAGGCGGCGGAGACCTGCGGGACCCCGAACCACATAATACTTTTTATTATTTTATGCTCTTTTTGGGTGCACGGTGACCCCCCGGCCGCGCGCGGCTCGCCCGGTCGGCCGCGCACAGGATGCCGGGGCCGTCCCCGCCGGGCAGGGTGGCCAGCGCCAGCACGTCTTCCCGACGTACCGATTTCGCCGGACGAGCACCGGACGAGCAGACGAGGACCCGCCCATGTCCGTGACCGCTACCGTTCCCCGCCGCCGACGCCGTCTCGCCATCGCCGCCGGAGCCTCGCTCCTCGCCCTCGCCGCCTCGGGCTGCTCCGGGCTCGGCCGCACCGCGGTGGGCCCGGTGACGTACACGACGGAGCGTGAAGCGGTGATCCAGGTGAACAGCCCGTCGGTACGCGGCTGCCACCGGATCGCCCCGGCAGGGGCCCACGAGGTGGAGAACGGGACGCTGGTCGACGTGATCCTCTACCGCACACGGGACTGCACGGGCAGCGGGACGACGTACGTGCCGACCCGGTTCAGCGATGTGACGGCGCCGGGCAGCGGGCCGTGGCGCAGCTACAGCTTCGTGCACTGACACGCGGACCCCGACCGCGGAGCGAGCGACGCCGCGGCCGGTCAGAGCGCCGGGCGGGCCAGCAGCCAGGTGCCGTCGTCGGTGAGGGTGCGGTCCACCGTGAGCCCGGCCGCCGCGAGATGTCCGGCGAGGTCCTCGTCGGACAGCTCCCGTGACAGGAACGTCTGCGTCCACCGGGCGTCGTCGAAGTGATACTCCGCGCGCACCGAGCGCACGCCGTCGCCCACCGGATCCGCGGAGACGATCCGGACCAGGCCGCCGGACGGGTCGGTCCGCTCCCACGGCAGCTCCGATCGGTGCGCCGCGCCCTCGCGCTGGACGAGGACGATCCCGTCGTCCCGCACATGGGATCGGCAGACCCGCAGCATCCCGTCCCGCACCCGGTGCTCACCCGCGTGGACCAGGAACGAGCCGAGCAGCACCACGTCGAACCGCTCGCCGCCCAGGTCCAGCGACTCGATGGGGCTGCGCACCGTGCGCGCCCCGACGATCTGCTCCAGCATCTCCGGCGATTCGTCCACCGCCGTCACCCGGAAACCGCGCCGCACCAACGGGTGGGTCACCCTCCCCGCCCCGCAGCCCAGTTCGAGAAGGCTCGCCCCGGCCGGGGCCACGCCCGCGATCACGTCCGGCTCGTCACCGACGGCCAGCCGGCGATACAGCTCCACCGCGCACCCGTCCGGCGTGATGGCTCCGGGACCGGTCCCCGCGTACCCCTCGCGTACCAGTGATTCGCCCATGGAGGACGAACGAGCCGCCGCCGGGCACGGTTCCCCGCCTCGCCCCTGTTCCGTCCGCCGCCGGGCGGGTCCATGCTGGTGAGTGAGGTGATCGCCATGCGTACGGGCAGTGAACCCGCGACCGCGCGCAGTCCCCTGCGGATGCGTCTCTGGCTGAGTCTGTGGGGAATGGCCTGGGCCCTGTTCGGCCTGGTGGCCTTCGCGCTGAACGGGCGGCCGGGCTGGGCGGCGGCCTGCGCGGTGGTGCTGCTGCTCGCGGCGGTGGACCTCGGCGTGATCACGTACCGCATACGTCAGGGCTCGCACTACCAGCCGGGCCGTGACGTGCCGCCGTACGAGCCGGACCACGGCGACGGCCGTCCGCGACGGCCGAAACCCGGGGCGGACGGCGGCCGGACGGGGGGCGCAGGACGCGGCCCCTCCTCCGGGCGGCCCTAGGGCATGCCGTCCCCTCGGTCCCGCTGGTCGAACTTCGCCGCCCGCAGGTACTCCGGCTTCGGGTCCAGTGCCGCCGCCAGGCGGAAGTGCCGGGTCGCCCGCTCCGGGTTGCCGGACCGTTCGAAGGTGCGGGCCAGGGCGAAGTGGGCGAACGCGTTGTCCGGCTCGCGCTCCAGCACCAGCTCGAATTCCAGCTCGGCGGGGCGCAGTTGGGCAGCGGCGAAGAAGGCCCGGGCCCGGAGGAGCCGGGCGGCGGTGTTCTCCGGGTGGGCGGCGATCACCGAGTCGAGGAGCTTGACGGCTCCCCGGGGGTCCCGGGCGTCGAGCAGCTGCTCGGCCGCACGGAAGTCGATGACGTCGGTCTGCGGATTCCTCTCGGGCACGGTCGCGTCCTTTCCTCTCCTCGCGCGGGTCCACCGTCGCTTCCTCGCGCGTGTCCAACGTCCGCCCCGGGTCGGCTGTTCCGGCCGGGGCGTTTCGGGTACGCCGCGCTCAGCCGGTGGCGGCGGCCCTGCGCACCAGTTCCCCCCAGACCTCCCGGACCTGTGCGTCCAGCGCCTCGCGCGGCCCGTCGTTGTCCACGATCAGGTCGGCGACGGCCCGGCGCTGCTCGCGGGTGGCCTGGGCGGCCATCCTGGCACGGGCGTCGGACTCCGTCATTCCGCGCAGCCTCACGAGCCGGTCGAGCTGGGTCTCGGCGGAGGCGTCGACGACCACGACCAGGTCGTAGAAGGGCGCGAGCCCGTTCTCGGCGAGGAGGGGGACGTCGTGGATGACCACGGCGTCCTCGGGGGCAGCCCGTTCCAGCTCGGCGGCGCGCGCGCCGATCAGGGGGTGGACGATCGCGTTGAGGGCGGCCCTGCGCTCGGCGTCGGCGAAGACGAGCGCGCCGAGCGCCGGGCGGTCGAGGGTGCCGTCGGCGGTCAGGACGCCCGGCCCGAACTCCTCGACGACGGCCGCGAGTCCGGGGGTCCCGGGCTCGACGACCTCGCGGGAGATCCGGTCGGAGTCGATCAGGACGGCGCCGTACTCGACGAGCAAACGCGACACTTCGCTCTTGCCGGCGCCGATGCCGCCGGTCAGGCCCACTTTCAGCATGGGCCGCAGCCTACGGGCCGGGCGGGGGCGCTCAGCCCTCGCCCTCCCGCTCGGCGAGGAAGCGCTCGAACTCGCGGCCGATCTCGTCGGCAGACGGCAGGTCGACCGGCTCGGCGACGAGGTTGCCGCGCGTCTCGGAGCCGGCGACGGCGTCGTACTGATGCTCCAGACCCTCGACGAGGGAGACGAGCTCCTCGTCGCCCTGGCCGATCTGCCGGTCGATCTCGGTCTGAGTGCGGTGCGCCTCGGTCCGCAGGGAGTGCGCGAGGGCGGGCAGCACCAGACCGGTCGCCGCGGTGATCGCCTCCAGCGCGGTGAGCGCCGCGTCCGGGTAGGCGGACCGGGCCACGTAGTGCGGGACGTGGGTGGCGACCCCGAGGACGTCGTGGCCGGACTCCATCAGCCGGTACTCGACCAGGGCCTCGGCGGAACCGGGCACCTGGGCCTCGTCGAAGGGGCTGCGGTGGCCCGGCGTCAGGTCGGTGCGGTTGCCGTGCGGGGTGATGCCGACGGGGCGGGTGTGCGGAACGCCCATCGGGATGCCGTGGAAGTTCACCGCGAGCCGCACGCCGAGGCGCTCGACGATCTGCTCGACGGCGGCGGCGAACCGCTCCCACTCCACGTCGGGCTCCGGGCCCGACAGAAGCAGGAAGGGCGCTCCGGTGGCGTCCTGGACCACCCGGACTTCCAGGGTGGGGGCCTCGAAGGACGCCCAGCGGTCGCGCCGGAAGGTGAGCAGGGGGCGCCGTGCGCGGTAGTCGACGAGCCGGTCGTGGTCGAAGCGCGCGACGACCTGGTGCGGCAGGGTTTCGAGCAGGCCGTCGACGATCTGCTCGCCGGTCTCACCCGCGTCGATGTAGCCGTCGAAGTGGTAGAGCATGACCAGGCCGGCCGACTCCTGCGCCAACGCCATGTCGACGACGGCCAGGCCCTTCGGCTCCCATTCGTACAAACTCTGCGGATCAGGCACGGTTACCGCTCCTCCTCGTGTTCCTAGGCAAGAACACGACCGGCGGCACACGCATTCCCCATGCCCCGATCTCTACCCGGTGAGGCCGGGTCACGGGGCGTCAGTTGTCTGTGCCGCGAGGACGCTTCACTGCTTCCGGCACAGCCCGCCGATCCTGGTCCAGACCTTGACGCACTCCGCCGCCGTCCCTACCGTCACTGGGCAACACGTTCAGACACACGCATCACGTTCATGTACGAGAACTCCGGAATATTTCCACGACGGGAAGGCACCCCCATGCGAACCCGCACCCCCCTCACCGTCCTGCTCGCCGCCACCCTGGCCGCCGGCGGCCTCGCCCTGGCCGGCGCCGGGCCCGCCAGTGCCGCGGTCATCGAAGTGAGCACCGCGGCCCAGCTCAAGGCGGCGCTCACCACCGTCTCCCCCGGCGACACGATCCGGCTCGCCGACGGCACGTACACAGGCAACTTCAAGGCCACCCGGCCCGGCGCCTCCGGGGCGCGGATCACCCTCACCGGCTCCGGCCGGGCGATCCTGACCGCGGGCGGCGGCTACGGGCTGCACCTCAACGGCACCTCGTACTGGACGGTCCAGGGGGTCACGGTCAAGGGCGGCCAGAAGGGCATCATGGCCGACGCGGCGAACGGTGTCGTCATCGACTCGGTGACCGTGCACGACCTCGACATGGAGGGCGTCCACTTCCGTAAGTCCAGCAAGGACGGCGTCCTGAAGAACTCCCGCATCCACGACACCGGGCAGAACGGGCGCGGCATGGGCGAGGGTGTGTACGTCGGTTCGGCCGGCGACCTGTCCGACCGGAGCGACAACGCGCAGATCCTGAACAACACCATCGGGCCGGACGTCGGCGGCGAGTCCATCGACATCAAGGAAGGCACGACCGGCGCGCGGATCATCGGCAACACCTTCGACGGCCACGGCCTGACCGGCGCCAACTACGACGACTCCTGGGTCGACGTGAAGGGAAACGACGTCCTGGTCGAGGGCAACAAGGGCTCGCGCACCAGCAACAACGGCTACGAGACCCATACCCAGCAGAGCGGCTGGGGGTGCGGCACCGTCTTCCGGAACAACTCCTCGAACCTCTCCGGGGCCACCGGCGACAAGCAGCTCGCCATCAACGTGACCAATCACAGCTCCAGTTGCCGCACCACGGTCTACGCGAGCAACACCGTCACCGGCGGCAAGGGGCTGACCAACATCGCCGTCACGCCGTAGCCGTGGGCGCTGCCGCCCGGATACGCGAGTGAGGCCCGTCCCCCGAAGGGAACGGGCCTCACTTACCGCTGTGCAGCTACCGCAGCCGATGGGCCGCCGGGGTCAGAGCGTCAGCTCTGGCCGCCCGCGAGCTTCTCGCGCAGCGCGGCAAGGGCCTCGTCCGACGCCAGGGCGCCGGAGTTGTCCGCCGACTCCGAGGAGTAGGAGCCGCCGCCGCCACCACCGCTGCCGCCGGAGGCGGCCGGAGCAGCGCCGGCCGGGGCGGCAGCGCCCTCGGCCGCAGCAGCCTCGTCGGCCTCGCGGGACTTGATGACCTGGGCCTGGTGCTGCTCGAAGCGCTGCTGCGCCTCGGCGTACTGGGTCTCCCAGACCTCGCGCTGCGCCTCGAAGCCCTCGAGCCAGTCGTTGGTCTCGGGGTCGAAGCCCTCGGGGTAGATGTAGTTGCCCTGGTCGTCGTACGACGCGGCCATGCCGTACAGCGTCGGGTCGAACTCGACCGAGGCCGGGTCGCCGCCGAAGGACTCGTTGGCCTGCTTCAGCGAGAGGCTGATGCGACGACGCTCGAGGTCGATGTCGATAACCTTGACGAAGATCTCGTCGTTGACCTGGACGACCTGCTCCGGGATCTCCACGTGGCGCTCGGCCAGCTCGGAGATGTGGACCAGACCCTCGATGCCCTCGTCGACGCGGACGAACGCACCGAACGGAACGAGCTTGGTGACCTTACCCGGGACGACCTGACCGATCTGGTGCGTCCGGGCGAACTGCTGCCACGGGTCTTCCTGCGTCGCCTTGAGCGACAGGGAGACGCGCTCGCGGTCCATGTCGACGTCGAGGACCTCGACGGTGACTTCCTGGCCGACCTCGACAACCTCGGAGGGGTGGTCGATGTGCTTCCAGGACAGCTCGGAGACGTGCACGAGACCGTCGACGCCACCCAGGTCCACGAAGGCACCGAAGTTGACGATCGAGGAGACGACGCCGGAGCGGACCTGACCCTTCTGCAGGGTGGTGAGGAACGTCTGGCGAACCTCGGATTGGGTCTGCTCGAGCCAGGCACGGCGGGACAGGACCACGTTGTTGCGGTTCTTGTCCAGCTCGATGATCTTCGCCTCGAGCTCCTTGCCCACGTAGGGCTGGAGGTCGCGGACACGACGCATCTCGACGAGCGACGCCGGGAGGAAGCCGCGGAGGCCGATGTCGAGGATGAGACCACCCTTGACGACCTCGATGACGGTACCGGTGACGATGCCGTCCTCTTCCTTGATCTTCTCGATGGTGCCCCAGGCACGCTCGTACTGAGCGCGCTTCTTCGAGAGGATCAGGCGGCCTTCCTTGTCCTCCTTCTGGAGAACCAGGGCCTCGATCTCGTCGCCGACCTTGACGACCTCGTTCGGGTCGACGTCGTGCTTGATCGAGAGCTCGCGGCTCGGGATGACACCTTCGGTCTTGTAACCGATGTCGAGGAGAACTTCGTCCCGGTCAACCTTGACGATGACACCGTCAACGATGTCGCCGTCGTTGAAGTACTTGATCGTCTCGTCGATCGCCGCGAGGAACGCGTCCGCGTCGCCGATGTCGTTGACCGCAACCTGCGGAGTGGTGGCGGTGGTCTCGGTGCTGCTCGTCATGTGGGAAAGGGCTCCGGTACGGACAGAGAGTCGTAGGTACTGCTACGCCGAAAGCCCGTATCGCCTCTGCAGAAGCCGGACAGCCTGGAGAGCGCGCAATCCGTTTCCGGAGAGGCGCCTCGACAACCGAGGGGACATGCAACAGACGCGAGCGCGGCCTGCTAGGTCTGAGGCGCGCAGGCTCGCAGCGCAACTTGTAGCATACGGGGGCAGCCGGACAGGGTCAATGCGCGAAGGCGCACACCCGGGGCGCTTCGCCCCATTCCCGGCACAACTCGTGTTCTCCGAGGCCACATCGGCCCGAGAACACTACGGCACGGTGTCGCGAACGCCCGTCCGTACCCCCGGGGCACGCCCTTGGTACGGACCGCGCGCGGCGGGTGAAGGCAAACTACAACGACGGGCACGATGAGCCAAGAGATCCACGGGACCTACTCCTCAGAACCGGCGGAGCATCCTGAGCCGGAAGCCACGCGCCGTGCCGCGGACGAGGCCGAGAGCAGCCGGGCCAGCCGCGGCTGGTGGGACCGCAACGCCGACGAGTACCAGACCGACCACGGCGGCTTCCTCGGGGACGACCGCTTCGTCTGGGGCCCGGAAGGGCTGGACGAGGCGGACGCCGCCCTGCTGGGGCCGGCCGCCGCCCTCAAGGGCCTCGACGTCCTGGAGATCGGGGCCGGGGCCGCCCAGTGCTCGCGCTGGCTGGCCGGTCAGGGCGCCCGCCCGGTCGCGCTGGACCTCTCCCACCGGCAGCTCCAGCACGCCCTGCGGATCGGCGGGGACGTCCCCCTGGTCGAGGCGGACGCGGGACGGCTCCCGTTCCGGGACGGGGCCTTCGACCTGGCCTGTTCCGCGTACGGGGCGGTGCCCTTCGTCGCCGACCCCGTGCGGGTCTTCCGCGAGGTCCGCCGGGTGCTGCGGCCCGGTGGGCGCTGGGTGTTCTCCGTGACGCACCCGATCCGCTGGGCGTTCCCCGACGAGCCCGGGCCCGAGGGTCTCTCCGTCGCCGCTTCCTACTTCGACCGCGTCCCCTACGTCGAGCAGGACGAGAGCGGCGACGCCGTCTATGTGGAACACCACCGCACGCTCGGCGACCGGGTCCGGGACGTGGTGGCGGGCGGTTTCCGGCTGGTGGACCTGGTCGAACCGGAATGGCCCGCCTGGAACAACCAGGAGTGGGGCGGCTGGTCCCCGCTGCGCGGCAACCTGATCCCGGGCACGGCGATCTTCGTGTGCGAGCGGGACTGACCGTTCGCAGCGGAAGCGCCCGTACGACACTGGGGGCGTGATCCGCACCGAAGCCCTGGACCGCCTGCCCGTCCGCACCGCCGTACCCGCCCTGGAGCGGGCGCTCGACGACCGGGGCGTCGCCGTCCTGTGCGCCCCGCCCGGCACCGGCAAGACGACGCTCGTCCCGCTGGTGCTGGCCGGGCTGACCGGTGCGGGCCCCGTGCGCCGGGTCGTGGTCGCCGAGCCGCGCCGGATCGCCGCG
>NTHE01000102.1 GCA_002551355.1 Streptomyces sp. man185
GGGGTTCTCGGTGAGGAGGACCTCGTCCCAGGTGCGCAGAAGGTGCTCGAAGGTGCTGTCGATGGCCTCCTCGGCGTCCTGGCGGTGGCGCAGATAGGTCTCGGCGTAGCGAACGTAGCTGGCCCGGTTCATCTGGTGGAACGCGGTGAAGGAGAGGTCCGGGCTGTCGGCTGCGGTCACGGCAGGCGCGGCGGGGGTCTTCCAGCTTCGGTTTCGGGTCACCGGCCGTCTCCCCGCTCGTGACGGGTCATCTCGCTGACGCCGGCGCACACACCCGCCGCTGCGAGGCGCCGGAGCACGGCGATGGCGTCCATGCCGAAGACGCGTGCCGCCAGGGCGAGGATCATCAGGTCACCTACGAGTCGGGTCGTCACAGACGTTGGCCCCTCTCCTGGGAAGGTCCGGGCAGCGGCTGGGAGTGCCCGGGAGTGCGCCGGAGTGCGCTTTCATCACAACGACGAACCCGAGCGCGCTGGTGTGCAGTGGCAACCCGAAGAATGTCACCCAGAGCGAAACTCTGGTGACATACAGATGTTCCCGACTGCTTATCCAGCAACGACAACCACCCCACGCCACCAGAACGCCAACCTCACCACCAGCCAACCTCTCGGCGAAGCCCATCAGCGCGTGCGTTTGCGCAAAGAGAGCAAAGAGCGGGAGTGACTCACATCGTCATCAGCCGACGCGGGAGACAGGCACGCCACCGCGTCCAGCCGCACACCCGGCGCCCCCGGCCCTCCGGTCGCCAGCCCGGCTGTTCGGCGCCGACCGTGACGAAGCACCCGCGGGACGACGGCCGGCGCATCGAAGTGGCAGGTCAGCACACGGCGATCCCGGTCTCGAACGGATGACGTGACCTCAGGACCAGCCTTGGGCTGGGACTACGAGCGTGTATCAGCCCCGATCGAGTCATTGTCAAAACCTGTGGATTGATGCTTGATCAGGGGGTCGGGTTGGTGCCCCGCAGGACGTCCCCGGGCTTGGAATGGAGATCGTCCGCTCCAGCACCGGTGAGGACGAGACGGGCGCCGTGAGGCGGGTCCACCTCGTCGACTGGCACCTGGGGGTAGCGGCGAATCTCCGCCAGTACCAGGTCGACGGCTTGTCCTTCCGGACTGGTGCAGCGGAAGCGCGCGCCCAGCCGCGTGGTCGCCAGGCATCGCACGACGACAGCCAGGAGAGCGGTGCCAGCGGCATCCACCTGCACGATCTGGACCTCGGGGCCGGGTGCTTCCGCTGGAGTCATCGTCACGCCGCAATGGTCTCGGGGCGTTCGACAAGCTGGCCGCGTTCGAAGTGGGCTCCGGCGCGGACGAGGGCGACGAGGTGGGGTGCGTTCACGGCTCGCCAGCGGGCCTGGGCGGACTCGACGAGCTTGAGGACCATCGCCAGGGCAGCGGCTCGGGAGCCGGCCCCCTTGGTGACCTTCGTCCGCAGTCGGACGGTCGCGCAGGTCACTCCATGACTGGGCAGCCACCTCGCGGCGCGCGGATGGGCTCCTCAACGCCGCCTACGCCCGGACCACGCCGGATGCCCGCGCGGTCGGTGGTGTCGAGGACGCTGCGGGAGCGGAGTTACTCCAGCTCGCACTGGGAGAGACCGCAGCGTCTTGCCGACGCGCTGGTTTCTGCCGCCGGGCCGAACGAGTTCGGGTACCGCGACAACGCGACCGCCGCCGCCCTCCTCCGTCCCGAAGCAATAAGCCGCCCTGCAGCCGAGCTGAGCATGCGGCGGGCCGCCGGCCTCGCCTGCATCCCTGACCCCGACTGCCGTGTCCGGCCGTCTGACCGCGAACAGCAGAAGTGCTCATTTCAGCCAAGATCGCTCCCGCTGTTCCCGGCCGACGGCCGGGTCCGTGTATCGCGCACCACCCGCCACCCCCGGAGAACAAGGGTTCGACGTTCGGCTGAAAGGCGTGTGCTCGATCTGTGCTCGCTCTCGTTGGACCCGGCATCCCCAACATCCTTGGAAGGGAGCGACGTTGACGCCTTTCGGCCCGCGCCGCGGCACCACCCGCCTCCTGCAGACACACCAGGCCCGGAACGCTGTGCACGGCAATCAGCGCTCAGCTCTGCGATTGGATCGGCGAACGCTGCCGACTCACTTGGCCTGGCGACTCGCTTCCCGGGCGGTGAGCGCATGAGCAGCTCGCCAGAGGAGGCCGCGGGAGCACCGGACGAGGCCCATCTGTCGGCCTCGGAGAAGTTGCTGTTCGGCGGCGAACTCGCTTACGACGCAGGCTGGACCCAGCACAATTACGCGTGGCTGAAGCTGAGTCTGAAGGCCATGGCTCTCTCGTTACCGAAGCAGATCGCCGTTGCGGTCCGGCTCGCGCATCAGGCCGACCGTGGAGCGCTGTACACAGTGGCGGCCAGCGAGATCGGGCGCGGTGTCGCGCAGGCGGCCTCCCTGGTCATGGTGAACTCTCTGCTGGTCGAGCTGCTCTCCGAAGATGCGATGGAGGAGCGGTTGCGCTCGGCGATGCCGTCGATCATCGCGGTGGGACTGCTCGCGGTCGTCGGGTCGGTGCTGTCCTCGGTGTCGGCCGCTGCCACCGGGATCCTGGAGCCGAAGACCCAGCGGGTCGCGACCGAGAGGTACTTGGCTCTGGTGGCGCGGGTGGAGCTGGAGGCGGTGGAGGACGATGACTTTCACCGGCTGATGGACTCCGCGCAGTACGGTGCCGATTCGGCGCGGCGGATGCTGGTGTACTGCGCGGCGGTGGTCACCGCCGCAATCTCGCTGGTCGCCGCTGGCGGCGTTTTGACGGTGCTGCACTGGGCGCTGCTGCCGATGCTGATCGCGATGGCGGCACCGCGGGCGTGGAGCGCGCTGGCGATGGCCCGGCACCGGTATGCGAGTTTTCACCGGTTCATTCAGCACGTACGGGCCTCCCAGCTGATCAGCCGTCTGCTGATCGACCAGCAGGCGGCCGGGGAAGTCCGTGTTCACGACGTCGGGCCGTTCCTGCTCAAGCACTTCCGGGGCATGGCTCTCACCAGCGAGCGGGAGCAGACCCGGCTGGCGAAGATCGGGGTGCGTATCACCCTGGGCGCCGATGCCGCGGCCGGGCTGGCGACGTTGGTGACCTATGCCGCGCTGGGCCTGCTGCTGTGGCAGGGGCAGATGGCACTCGCCGTCGCCGGTACGGCGGTGTTCGCGATCCGCACCGGGGCCGCGAGCATCACCGATCTCGTGGGGCGCGTCACCGATGTCCAGGGCGAGGCCCTCTTCGTCGCCGACCTGGAAACCCTGTGCGAGGAAGCGGCCCGCCGCGCCATCCCCACCGGCGGGCGGGATCTGCCCCAGACGGTCGAGGAGATCCGCTTCGACAAGGTCACCTTCACCTACCCCGGCGCCGACGCTCCCTCACTGTGCGAGGTCGATCTCGTCGTCCCTCGCGGGAAGACGGTGGCCCTGGTGGGCCGCAACGGAAGCGGCAAGTCAACCCTGGTGAAGCTGCTGTGCGGGCTGCGGGCCCCCGACAGCGGGCACGTTCTCTGGGGCGGGGTATCCACCGCCGAGGCTGACCGTGCCCAGGTCTTCGACCGGGTGGCGATGGTCGCCCAGGACTTCTACCGGTGGCCGTTCACCGCCCGCGTGAACATCGGGGTCGGGCGCCCCGCGGCGCCGATGGACGACGCGGCCCTCGCCCCGGCCGCCGCGTACGCCGGGGCCGACGAGGTCATCTCCTCCCTGCCCCGGGGCCTGGACACCCTCCTCGCGCGCGGGTACAAGGGCGGGCACGAGATCTCCGGCGGGATGTGGCAGAAGGTGGGGCTGGGCCGGGCCCGTCACCGCAAGGGGCAGGTCCTGATCGTCGACGAGCCGACCAGCGCCCTTGATCCCGCCGCTGAGCAGCGCGTCTTCGACCAGATCCACCGGCTGTCCGGTGAAGGACAGACCACCGTCCTTATCACCCACCGCCTGCACAGTGTCCGCGATGCCGACTACATCTACGTCCTGGACGAAGGCCGCGTTGCTGAGCACGGCACCTTCGCCGACCTCATGGACCCGGCCACCGGCACCGGAGCCTTCCGCGACGCCTACGAGCTGCAGGCCGCCCAGTTCCGTGCCCCTTCACCTTCAGTTCCTGGCCAACCGGGCCCGGGCACCGACGTCACCGGCGCGACAGCGACGGCAGAGGGGACGGCCCCCTCATGAGCAGTCGGTCCAGCGCCCGCCTTGGGGCGCACAGAGCTGAAGGACGGCCCGCGATGACGGCCGCCCCGGAGCCGAGCCTGTGGCGGCATGGGGACTTCCGCCGGTACTGGGGCGGCCAGGCTGTGACCGTCGCGGGATACGGCATCACCACGAT
This sequence comes from Streptomyces sp. man185, assembly GCA_002551355.1. Classification (GTDB taxonomy): domain Bacteria; phylum Actinomycetota; class Actinomycetes; order Streptomycetales; family Streptomycetaceae; genus Streptomyces. The sequence goes on from NTHE01000102.1 coordinate 4,319, forward strand.
CGGCATCTCGGTGATCGCTGTGGTGGACCTGCACGCCTCGACCATGAACGTGGCGCTGATCGCGGTCGCGGGCAAGCTCCCGGCGCTGCTGCTGTCCCTGCACGCCGGCGTCCTCGCCGATCGCTGCCGCAAGCGGCCGATCATCATCACGTGCGACGTCGGTTGCGCACTGACCTTGAGCAGCATCCCTCTGGTCCAGTTCGCCGGGCAGGTCACCCTGGGCCAGCTGTACGCGGTCGCCTTCCTCGTCGCCACCTTCCAGGTGATCGGGAGTAACGCCTCGATCAGCTACCTCCCCGCCCTGCTGCGCGGAGAACAGCTCAAGGAGGGCCACGCCAAGCTCGGCGCGACGAACTCGCTCGCGGACCTCGCCGGGAACAACCTCGCCGGGCTGCTGGGCGCAGCACGGGCGATCGCTCTGGACGCGTTCACGTACCTGGTCTGCGCCTTGTGCCTGCTGACCGTCCGCCACCGCGAAGCGAAGCCGCAGCCCCGGCCCGCGGGCAGCAGCCAGTGGACAGAGATCCGCGAAGGCCTCGACTACACCCGGAACACCCCCGTGGTGCGCTCCATCGTCCTGTCCAACGCCACCACCTCCTTCGCCCTGGCGGCCAGCTCCGCGCTCTGGTCCCTCCACCTGCTGCGCAACCTGTCCTGGAGCCCCACCGCGCTCGGCATCGTCATGGGTGCCGGCGGCATCGGCGGGTTCCTCGGCGCCCTGCTCTGGAGGGGACTGGAGCGGCGCTGGGGAGCCGGGCCCGTCATGCTGGGCGCACTCGCCCTCAACCCCCTGGCCCAACTCCCCCTGGTGCTCGTCGGCCCCGGGACCACCGGACAGGTAGTCATCGGTGCCTGTCTGCTGATCCAGACCGGGGCCGCGGTCGCTCACGGCGGGCTCCAGCGCAGCGTCCGCCAAGAGCTCTGCCCCGCCCATCTGCAAGGCCGCGCCCAGGCCACCGGTGCGTGGCTCGCCTTCGGACTACGCCCGCTCGCCGCCCTCCTCGCCGGAGCACTCGGCACCCTCGTCGGGCTACGGCCCGCCCTGTCGGTGATCACCCTCCTGCTTGCCGCACCGTTCGTGATCCTCTGGCGCTCTCCCGCCCGCAAACTGCGCTCCTCCCCCGCACCGGCCCTCGAAGCCGGGCCGGAGGTTCTCCCGCACGCCACCCCCGGCCCGTCCGGATCCTCGCCCTCCACCTCCTGAAAGGCACCGCCCATGCCACCCTCCCGAGCGCACATCCGTGAACTCGTCACTGCCTACCTCGACCGTCACCCCGGTGAGCGTCCCGCCCTGGGGCCGCTGCTGGAGGCACTCGATGCTCCCGGCGAGGTCACCGCCCGGGCGACCCTTCCAAGGCACATCACGTGCAGCGCCGCCGTGATTGATCACGAAGGACGGGTGCTGCACGTCCGCCACAACGCCTCCGGCGGGAAGTGGCTCCTTCCCGGAGGCCATGTCGAGCCGGAGGACGCCACGCTGATGGCCGCCGCGGTGCGCGAGGTCCATGAGGAGACGGGCATTCCTCCGCAGGCGCTCTGCCAGAGTGCGGCGTTCTGCCACGAGCCCGCCGACATCGACGTCCACCCCATCGACGCCAACCCTGCCAAGGGCGAACCGGCGCACGAGCACTACGACTTCCGGTTCGTCTTCCACCTCGTCCCGCCCTCCGCCGAGACGACCGTGCAGGCCGAGGAGGTTTCCGGGACGGACTGGCGGCCGATCGACCAGGTCACCTCCCTCACGATACGCAGCAAGCTCCTCTCCGCTGACGTGAGCGCAGGCCCGGAGCCGGTCAACGCCTCGGTGATCATTTACGACAAAGCGGGCCAGTATCTGCTGCACCTGCGCGACCAGCGGGAGGGGATCTGGGAGCCGGGAGTGTTCGCTCTCCTCGGCGGAGGGCGCGCTCCCGGTGATGCCTCCCTGGAGGCGACCTTGCTGCGCGAACTCGCCGAAGAGGTACCCGGAGTGCAGCTCTCCGGCCTGGAACCGTACGCCGTGCAGGAGATCACCAGCGTCGACGGGCTGACCGTTCCCGTCCAGATTTTCACTGCCCTGTGGCAGGGACATCCGGACAGCGCGGGGCTGCGCGAAGGGATTCTGCTGCACTGGAGCACTCCGGACATGCTTGACCGGCTGCCTCAGTCCCCCGGCCTCGGCGACCTCATCCGCCGGCACGCCGCCCAGCACCCCCCGGCCGCGCCCCGGCTGGTGCAGCATCACCGCCGCCCGGCCGGCGGAACCCCCGCGGGAACGGAACTCCACGTCGTGGGGGTGCACCTCTTCCTCCAGGACGCCGACGGCCGGGTCCTTCTGGGGCTGCGGCACCCGGACTCCGCGTACGCCGGACAGCTCTGGCACACCCTGGCGGGGCACTGCGAGAGGGAGGACGCGGTCAGCTCCCTGATCCGGGAGACGGAGGAAGAGGCGGGGCTGCTCCTCGACCGCGAGGCGATCGACCTCGTCCACCTGGTCCACAGCCAGGACTCGCCCACCGCGAGCCCGAGGATCCAGCTGTTCTTCCGAGCCCGGTCCTGGTCCGGAGTGCCGCAGGTGCGGGAGCCCGACCGATGCGTGGAATGGCGGTGGTTCAGCCCCAAGGACCTCCCGGACAACACCGTGCCGTACACCCGGCAGGCGATCGACGCGATCCTCGCGCGCCAGCCGTACTCCGATATGGGGTGGGCCTGATGACGCGCACTCCCCCGCGTACGCCTACAGCCTGGACCCGCTGACCCGGCGGCAGCCCCGCCTCCGTGGCACACCCCAACGACGCATGACCCCGCCAGACGAGCAGGAGCAGGAGCAGAGCGATGATCGCGGTACCGAGGAAGCAGGTATGGCAGGACCACTACGCCGAAGGGAAAGGATTTCGGCAGGTGGGTGAGGTCGAGCGCGCCCTGTTGGCCGAGCACTCGCCCGTACCTGACGGCGGCGGGCGAGCCCTCGATGTCGGCTGCGGGACCGGTGAGCTGGCGGTCACGCTGGCCGGTATGGGCTACACGGTCGACGCCGTCGACTACGCGGAGGAAGCCCTCATGCGGGCGCGCTCCGACCTCGCCGGGGTGAGCGCGGTGCGGTGGTGGTGTCTGGACATCGAACGGGATCCGCTGCCCCCGGGTTCCGGGGACGAGGAGCCCGGGTTCGACCTGATCACGTTGCGGTTGAGCATCGCGTTCCTGCCCAGCAGGACGGCCGTTCTGCGTTCGCTCGGCACCCAGTTGCGTCCGGGGGGCGCGATCGTCGTCATCATCCCGCTCGCGAAGACCACACCCGCCGAGCGCCGGAACATCGCCCTCGACGAGGATGAACTCGACCTGGTGGCAGAGGGGTTCAGGGACGTGTCCCGGTTCGACGCCGAGGGCCTGGCCGTGCTGGTGCTGCGGGCTCCGGACGGGGAGGCCTTGGTGGTGGAGCGGGGCCGACCTACCCCGCAGGCGGTCTTCGGCGTTTCGGCCGTGGTGACCGACGCCCAGGGGCGGGTTCTTCTGGGCCGCTCCACCCAGGGGATGTGGGAGCTGCCGGCCGGTGGTGTTGAGACCGGCGAGTCCGCTCCGGCCGCTGCCGTACGGGAGCTCGCCGAGGAGACCGGGCTGGTGGCGAAAGCGGCGGACGCCCATGTCGTCACGGTCCTGCACGACGACCGGGAGGACGTACGCCGGGTCGCGGCCGTCGTCCGCATCACGGCCTGGGGCGGTGAACTCGCCCTCTGCGAGGCCGGCAAGTTCGTGCGCTGGGAGTGGTTCCCGCTGCACACGCTGGCCAGCCTGGGGAAGCTCTTCGCTCCGTCCGCGCTGGCGCTGAACGAGGTCTGGCCCGGCGTCGTGCCCAGTGCGCCCGAGGCCCGCTCCTACCCGTGTGCGGACCCGTACGAGCCGGTGGACGGAGAGCCGGCCGAGGCTGTCCGCCTGCGCGAGCAGATGGCCGGGAACGTGATCCGAGGCGGCTGGGCCCCCTCCCCCCGGGTCCAGGCCGCGCTGCATGCCGTGCCCCGGCACCGCTTCATGCCGGAGGCCCCCTTGGCGTCGGCGTACGACGACGAGATCGCGGTGGCAACAGTGCGGGACGGGGGCGGGGCGGTTGTCAGCTCCGTCTCGGCGCCATGGCTGCAGGCCGACATGGCCGAGCAACTGCGCCTGGAGCCGGGTATGCACGTGCTGGAAGTCGGGTCCGGCGGATACAACGCCGAGCTCCTCGCTCACATCGTCGGAGACCGCGGGCGCGTGGTGACCGTGGACCTGGACCCCTTCGTCGTCCGACGTGCACAGAGGCTCTGCGCGGAGGCCGGGAGCGGGCGGGTCACCACGGTGCTCGGCGACGGCAGCCTGGGCGCGCCCGGGCATGTTCCTCCGGGCGGATTCGACGCGGTGATCATCACCCACACCGCGACCGACCTCGCCCCCGCGTGGCGGGAGCAGCTGGCCGAGGGCGGGCGGCTGGTCGTGCCGCTGGACGTCGGCGGCTACACCCGCTCGATCACCCTGGTCCGCCGGGGCGATGTCCTGCACGCGGAGCACTGGACGTACTGCGGGTTCGTCCGGGACCGCGGTGCCGCCGCCCGCACCGTCCTCACCGCCACGTTCGCCGGTGGGGAGGTGACCGTCCGGTGGGAGCTGGGGACAGAAAGAGACACCACCGGCTTGGAGGATGCCCTCTCCGGTGAGCGCTACGAGCTCAGTACGGGCCTGGTCGTCGCCGGGCAGTTCAACTTCGAGACGCTGCAGCTGTTCGCCGCGACAACCCTGGCCGGGTTCTGCCGCCTGAGCGTGCCCCTGGGCTCCGAGCTCGTGACCCAGCAGGACGCGGCCGCGATCGTCGCCGACGGCTCCCTGGCCTATCTGACCCACGTCAAGATCGCAGACGGGCCCGACACCGCCGACTGGCGCGCCGAGTTCTTCATCCACGCCTACGGGCCCGCCGGGCCGGCACTGGCCAGGAAGTTCGCCGCGTGTGTCCGTACCTGGGACCGGGAGGTACGCGAGAGCTGGTACCCGCCGCTGAGCATCCACCCGGCCGGTACCCCCGACGATCAACTGCCACCCGGCGACCTGATCGACACCCCGGCCTGCCGCGCGGTCTTCGACTGGCCCGGCCGTGGATCCCGCGCGCAACTGCGGGCCCCGGCCCACTCACCCGCCGGGTCCGCCGCCTCAGCCAGCGAGCGGGGGCCCCGTGAGCTGCTGGCTGAACGGTCATCGGCACCAGCATCCTCACCGCCAGGCCGTTCTCGCCCGCTTCCACCCCGCTGAACCCGCCGGGAGCCTGACGTGACACCCACCGCTGCTCCTCCTCCAGCGACTCCGACGGACCAGCCTGCCTCGGCGCCAGTCTTCACACCGCCTGCCGACCCTGCCGACCACGCACGGATGCTCAAGGCCCACGCAGCTGCAGCGCGCACCCTCCACGTGCGTGCCCACGGGCCCTCCACCTTGGGATTCAAGGGCGCACTCTCAGCCGCAGAGCCGATCAGGACCGGTGGTTGAGGGTGGTCAGCGCGCCGCTCGACAAGTCCCTGGGCATCACCTGGGACGGAACCGTAGGCGCCGACACCGTCCTTCCCCGTTCCGTGCCGCGCCCGCGGGTCCACGACCTCCTGGAGTGGACGGGTCCCGCGCACCGCTACCGCGCCGAACTGTCCGAGTACCTGGCCCGGCCGGCCCTCCAGTCCGGCGGCCCTGTCCTGACGGCGGACCTCGATCTGTCCGCCCGCTGGGCAAGGTCCCGCGGGGCCCGCTGCTCCGTGGCGGTAGCGGTGAGCGCCGCGCGCAGATCGGCCCACCTTTCCGCTCGACGTGCCAGTAGATCATTACGCCGGGACCCCGGTAGCGCTGGTGCCACTCGGTCATCAGGTTGGAGGACTAGGCGCCGAACTTTCGGCTGTCGGAAACGCACGCGGTGCCGGTACCCCACCACATCTCGTCCCGGACGGCGAAGGTGGCGTTCACCAGCTTTCGCAGGGCCGCGCGCACCATGATGGTCAAGGCCGCCGAGTCCAAGCCCGGCACCGATCCGGACCGCTGCTGTTTCACCATCGCCCTCCAAACCGCCCGCGACCAGGTCGTCCAGGCCGCCGCCGTCATCACCGAACCCGCTGATGTCGGTCGCGTCGGGCTGATCGGGCAGCGGATCCTGGCCCGTCTCCTGCCGCCCCGACGGCAGCGCGTCAGCACCCGCCATGACGACGGCGGGCCCGATACCAGCCGCACCATCACCGGTCTCGGCATCAACGTCCTCGAACCTCGCGAACCACACCCCCAACTCCCCGCCGTCTCCCGCGACGACCGGAACACCGCCCTCGCCGACCGCCGCCGTCACCGGATCCTTGGCCTGCTCGAGGAGGACCCCGCCCGCCTCTGGCGCCCCTGCGACATCGCCTCCCACTTCGGCGACATCACCATGGAGACCATGTACAGACAGCTCTCCAGATGGGCCGAGACCGGCCTCATCCACAAACTCGGCCCCGGCCTCTACGCCGCCACAGCACGGACCCCAACACCAATTGCGTGACCTGCGAAAGCGTTGACTACCCGGCCTTGGGTCAAGGCCCGTCTTCCCGCAGCATTCTGACGCGGACATCATCCTCAGCTTTCCCGGCCTCGGCACCCAGCTCGGTGCACGTGTGCTGGCCGAGATCGGGGACGATCACACCCGGTTCGCCGACGCCCGTGGCCTGAAGGCCGACGCCGGCGCCTCACCCGTCACCCGGGCTTCGGGGAAGTAGTCGACCATCACCCGTCGCTGGGTGAAGAACGACCGTCTCAACCATGCGGGATATCTCTGGGCCTTCGCGTCCCTGACGGCCTCCATGGGAGCCAAAGCCCACGACCGGCGCCGTCGCGACGAACACTCCGACTGGCAGGCCGCCGCTCAGCGTAATCTCTTCAACCGGTTGCTCGGCCAGCTCTACCACTGTCTCACGAACCGCAGGCTGTTCGAGGAACTCGCGGTTTTCCCGCCTTCGGGCGAGGCCTTGGTACGGCGGCCGCATAGAACACGGGACCGATCAAGCCGGAGGTGTCACCCAGGGAGCCAGACGTTCCTCGACTGACAGATTCTCGCGCCAGTATCGGAAGACGGTTCCCTGGACGATGTCGAGCTTCCCGGCCGCGACCAGGCCGGAGGCGAGTTTCGGCCCGCCCGCATCGGCCTCGAAGGCGATCAACATGGGAGGCGTCTCGCCGACCTGCCCGGCAACGAGCCGAAACTCATCAGGCGTCGGCACACGAAACACCGGGTCCTGGAAGGAGGCCGGGCACGTGACGAAGACCGGGTCGCTGAACACAAGCTCCAGGCTATGGGCATACGAGATGTCATGCCCGGCCCCCAGACGCAACCGCCCAGGCTCCCACGCGACGATGTCCCAGTCCCACCAGGACCCTTCGGGAAGCTCGATCACGGGTCGCTGCCCACCCTGAGCCGCGCCGTCAATCGGGGATCACCACACCGAGCTCACGCAGCTGCGGAAGGCAGACGTTCAGACATGCCTCCGGGGAGACAGCGTCCGTGCGAACCAGAAGATCATCCCGGAACGGAGTTCCACTCGCGACGAAGGCCCAGGGCTTCGTTCCATCGCTCATGCGTTCAGCGTCGACCTTGAACAACACTGTCACACCCTGCTCGGCCAACGACTCCATGAGCTGCACTACGTCCATCGCATCCCCACCCCCTGCCTGAATCGGACAGCCAATCGAACAGTCAGCAGGCTATACCGGCCGCCTACGACCCGCGGCTTGACCGCTTCGCACCGTGAGGTGTCTACCGCCTCGCCACCACCCGAGCACGAGCCGAAGAGCAAGCCAACGCCAGCTGACGTCCGACGACTCTGTCTCAACGTTCGCCGCCCCCCCCAGGGCGGCGAGCCGTCCGTCACACTGGTGCATTCACCGACGTCCCCGGCGACGACCTGCTGTCGCAGGAAAGGGTTGAAGTCCGGCGCCAAGCACCAGCGGCTTCCCCTTGGAGGGCGCTTGCGTCGCCGACGTCGGGGCCGGCACCGGACTGGCGACAATGCTTCTCCGGGCCCGCGGTGCGAACGTCATCGCTGTCGAGCCCGGCCCCGGGATGGCCATACAGTTCCGTCTCAGCCTGCCCCATGTCCCTCTTGTGATCGGGGACGGCAACAACCTGCCGCTGGCCTCCGCCTCCGTTGACGCCCTCACGTATGCCCAAGCTTGGCACTGGACCGATCAGCGCACATCCGTTCCGGGAGCTCTCCGAGTCCTACGCACCGGTGGTGCACTCGCCCTCTGGTGGAACGACTCAGACAGCGCCATTCCTTGGATTGCCCACCAGGATGCGCGCTTGCGCCGACTTTTCGGTGCCGACGACAGCCCTCACGACCCCATGGCACGGTTCCGCCTACTGCCGTCCGAGCTCAGCTTCGTCCATCGGCACGTGCCGTGGACCTGGAGTGTTCCACTTGACATGCATCTCGCCAACCTCGCCAGCTACTCCGGCTTCCTCGTCCTCGGCAAGGAAGCAACGAGCACTTTTTTGCCAAGGAGCTCGACCTCCTGACTGAGGTCTTCCCGAACAGGATGGTCGAGGAGCACTACGTCGTCAGCTTGGCTGTCACCACTTGCTGACACAGCGCTGCGACTCGTTGCCGACCGCCAGCGGACAGAGGTGCCGTCAATTCTCGTGAACAGACATGGCGGGGCTGGGCACTCACTGCTGCTCAAACAGATCGACAAACGCTGTCGCTGGAAGTGAACGAAGCCACCAGGCCCTTTCGGGTGCCTGTTTGCCCAGGTCCGGACTACGTCAGGACGAGAGGCACGGTGATGGTGAGGTGTTCGTCGGTGGTCGGCAGGGCGGTAGCAAGAGCGTTCATGCGAGCTGCGAGGTGGCCGATCACCCGGCTGGTCAGATCCTCGTCCCACCGCGCTGTGCCTTCCGGTGGCAGGCACATCTCCTCCCTGGCAGGTGGGTTGTCACCGAAGTAGCGCGCGGTGTCCATGTTGACGACCCAACAGGCCAGCGCGATCTTCACCTGCCCGGGTTCCGCCCACTGCGCCCGTATGTGGGCGCACATGCTGAAGTCGTCCCCACCGTATGTGACCGTCGTGGAGAAGGACCTGCCACGGGGGTATTGCCGTATCAGCTTGAGTACTGCTGGTTCCACAACGGCTCGCGCCATAGGTTCCGTATACACCGTCTGCCCCCTGTCGAGCCTGGCCTTCAGCATCCCAGACGATACCTGCGACGGACAGATCGGCTTCCACCCCGACCGATTCCCCTCCAGGGGGACTCCGTGCACCTCGTAGGCATGCAATCGGCGCCGTACCCGGGGGAATGCAGTTGGCCAATTCGGGACATGGCATGACGTCGGCCTTCAGGATCTGGGCCGTGTATCGAAAGTCGATCTTGAGCGATGGATGATCTCGGTTTATGGGGCGGGAAGATCTCACGGAAGAGCAGTCGGCGGTATGGGAACCGTTGTTGCCGAAGGGCGCGAGGGTGGGCGGCCGCCTGTCTGGGCTCGGCGACAATTGATCGACGGCATACGGTTCCGGGTTCGGACCGGTATTCCGTGGCGGGACATACCCGTCGAGTATGGGCCGTGGGGCAGGGTTTACGACCTGTTTCGCCGGTGGCAGCGGGACGGTACCTGGCACCGGATGCTTACCAAGCTCCAGTCCCTGCCGACGCAAAGGGCGCGACCCCACGCCAAAAGCACGATCGGCAACAGCGTGGTCCTGAGAGACTCAAAACTCTGCGCGCGGCGGTCCGGCGCCCCGGCCACCCCGCCACTCACGGCCCGGAGCGATTCCGGGGCCGATAGCACTCGCCACGCACACGATCACCCTGGCCCCTGTGCCCCACGCCACCCCGGCACTCCACCACCCCAGCCGCCCGCGCCTTTCCGTGCCCGGCGAGCCGTGGTTGTGACCGAACACCCAAACCCCGCACGCCGCGCCCCGCACGGCCTTCGTCGGCGGGCGGACGCACGAGGTTGGCGCACCATGAAGACATGCCATCGGAGACCAGCGGTCCGGACCGGACGGAAGACGGACGGTACGTGATCATCAAAGGGCGGCGCTGGCGGGCGACCGACCCGGACATCCCGCAGGACGCGGCCACTGCCCTGCGATCACACCTGATGGCAGCGCGCCGCGCGGTACGGGAGGCTCAACGCGCCGCGGACGATGCTGCGCTGCGCCGGGCGCGCGAGCGGGTGCAACGGGCCAAGGTCGCGCTGGGAGAGCGAGGCGACCCGTGGTGGGAGCAGTCCGCCCGCGAGCGTGCGAGGCGGTGGCGCGACGGGCTCTCCTGGTTCGACGGCCGCGGTGAGCGCTGAGTCGCTGCTCAGCGAGCCATGTCCATGTTCTTCCTTTCGGACAGACGCACGAAAGGGGGTGGGAGCCCTTCGGGACTCGTTCGGCCGACCATGTTGCTGGTGGCCGCACCTCGATGCGCTGTGGTCGGTACCCCGGGTAGCGCTTAACGTGCCGGTGGCGGGCGAGGCAGTGGCCGCCGCCTCGCCCGGCCAACGGGTCCCGCCACACGGACAGACACGGCACGCCGAAGCCACGGCGGGCGTCCAGCGCCGCACGAGGACGGCGTCGCGGGTGGTGGCGCTGTCGTTCATGCCCTTGAGGTTGCGAGCAGCGGCCCTCGGTCCGGTCAGGAAGGGGGCTGTGTGTGCGTCACCTCATGGACGTGCACCAAGGCGTCGAACCACTCACTGAGCGAGCCGCCCGTCATGCAGTGGTCGGCGTCGTGTGCGGGGTCGCAGCCGGGGCCGACCATCCTGATCCGGGCAGGAGCATCGCGCCAAGCGGCGAGGGCGGGCGGGGCGGGGGTGCGCAGATCCAGCAGGTAGGCGGCCCCCGGGGGCCCTGCCGCGTCCAGGGTGTGCTCGACGAGGGCGCACCCGGGCGGCGGTACGTCCAGGACGCCGCCGCTTCCATACGCCCGTACCCGCCCGTGACCGAAAGTGAAGCCGATCGGCCGGTAGGCGGCTCCGAATCTGTCACGCAGCAGACTGCCCGCGTTGCGCTGGCCTCGTGGCGTCGAGGGCGGGAAGTGCACGGCGCGACCGGGCCCGCTGGAGGCGTGGCTGGTCGTGGACCAGAAGAAGGTGCGATGGCCGGTGGCGGCGTGCCAGGCGGCGAGGCACTCGGCGAAGCCGCGCTCAAGGGCCTGCATGTTGTGCGGGTCGTCCGGTGACGGTGGAAGCGCCCCCCAGGCGGCGACGGCGCCCGCATCCATGTTGGCGCCGAGAAAGCGCACTTCGTCGCCCGGGTGTGCGCGGTTGAACTCGCGGGGCCACAGGACCAGGCGGAGGAACGATGCGACGTTCCAGAACGGCTCGCTGTCGCGGAGCATCCTGCGGAGATCGCCGGATCCGGCGCGTACGAACGTGTCCAATGCCTCGCCCAGTTCCCGGTCACCGTCGGAGGCCAGAGTGCGGAAGGTCGCCCGGGTCACCAGGAAACTAGCCATCCGCTCCTGCAGCACGGTCACCTCGTGGGCCGCACGGCTGCCGTCACCGCCACCCACGACCAACGCCCCCTCGGTCAGGCCGAGCAGCGGCTCCAGGTCGTCAAGCGGCGCATCGGCCTCGGTGGTCAGGGTACGGGCGGTCCGGTCGATCCAGTCCGTGGGAGTCACGCCCGCAGGCTGCTACCTCAAGGCGGCTTGAGGTCAAGTTTTCCCGCACGGTGCCTTGACCTGCCCGTCACCGAACAGCATCAACTGACCGGGGACAGGATCCGCACGTACGCGGATGCCCGCAACAAACCCGAAATCGAACGACACCCTTACCTGCGGAAGGCCGAGCCTCCCCCTCCAACCGGACCCGCTCCGCCGGGCTGGTTCAGGCACCTCCCAGCAGCCGAGTGGGCACGGCTGCGCCCGTTCGAGCCGGCTGCTGCTACGGGCGATGCGTGGCGCCGGTGAGAAGAACCGTTGGCAGGTGGCGGCCCTGTTTCCAAGAGGGTGTCTCACGTGGCCAGTTCAGCGAGCTTCTTGTAGGAGGTCAGGGCCGCGACCAAGCCGAGGAAGCGACGAGGTGCGAGCCTTTTCGTTCGTACAGGATGGTCGAACGGCGGCAGCCGAAAAGCCAACCGATCGGCCGTTCCTTCTTCCAGCGGTCGGTAGAGCTGCCACGCGCCGTCGCGCCGGACGGGCCGAACCACGTTGGCGGCAACTCCTGGCACGGGCAACCTGAGGTCGCGCGCTGAACGACTCCAACGTCGACAGGTCACCGATTGACTCTTGCGGTCAGTGGCCTTTACGGCGCTCCGCGTCGAAGCGGCGCAGTACCCGCACCAGATGCCAGATGCCACATTCCGACCGCCGCTCCAACCAGGGCTCCCCCCATCAGAACACCTCTGGACGCCGAACCAGAGAGGTCGAGGACGAAAGTGAGGGCCAGAGGGACGACGAAGACCGCCGCGGCAAGGGCGACGGCAGTCACCAGGGCAAAGACGATCTCCACCGTCATTGCGTCCTTTTCCCACCGCGACTCACGCCCCATGTCCATGCCGGAAGTCTCGCATCACGGTCAAGCCCTGAAACCCGAATCAAAAAGCGTTCGGCCCCGACCAGCCCGGGCGCCCCTACCAATAGAGATGGCTTCTAAGGCCGTGCCCTACGTGGTGAGGCGGTCGTTGGGCTCATCATGGGGCGGGGTACGTGGAGTTGGATTCTTCCGGACGGACTAGGGGAGATCGCGAAGCCGTTGATCCCGCCGTCGAAGGTGCGGCCGCAGGGTGGCGGCACGCAGGATGCGCCTGATGAGACGGTGTTCGCGCTCATCGTCTACGTGCTGGTGAGTGGCTGTGTCTGGCGCGCGTTGCCGCCATACTTCGGATCGAAGTCGACCGCCCATCGCAGGTTCGTGATCTGATCGCGGGCCGGCGTGTGGGGCCGACTGCATGAGGAGGTCGTGCACCGGCTCTACGACGCCAGCCTGGGACCTGTCGCGTGCAGTCCTCGACTCCGCCTACGTGCGCGCTAAAAAGGGGGCGAACACACAGGCCCGAGCCCCGTGGACCGGGGCAAGCCGGGCTCCAAGATGCACGTCCTGTCGGACGCGAACGGGCTGCCCCTGGTCGTCGGTATCTCCGCGGCCAACGTCCACGACAGCCTGGCGCTGAAGCCCGTGGTCGCCGGTCACCAAACGAGACACGACCCACACCGCGGCCGGTACTTCAAGCCTCAGCGTCTTCACGCCGACAAGGCGTACGACGTTCCTCACCTGGGCAAATGGCTACGCGGCAAGCACATCGGCGTCCGCATCGCACGCAAGGGCATAGAGCCCAGCGAACGACTCGGCCGCCGAAGGTGGGTCATCGAGCGCACCATGTCCTGGCTCACGGGCTACCGCCGGCTCAACCACCGCTCCGCCTCACCACGTAGGACACGGTCTAATACTCCAGCAGCGGTTCGTTTCCTGAGCTGCCGTCTGTCGTTGTCCTGGTATGGAAGGGATGACTGAAGTCGATTGCTGGGCTGCCGAGTTGGAGTCGG
>NTHE01000103.1 GCA_002551355.1 Streptomyces sp. man185
CCCGCGCACACCGCCGCCGTGCTCGCCCGGGCCATGCGCGACGGGGTGGCCCGCGGCTACCTGGACGTCGCCAGCGTCAAGGGCGGACCGCGCCGCGAGCTGGAGGCTCTCGGCATCGACCTCACCCCGTACATCGGTACGCATCCGATGGCGGGCAAGGAGCGCTCCGGTCCGCTCGCCGCGACCGCCGACCTCTTCGAGGGCCGTCCCTGGGTCCTCACCCCGACCCGCGACACCGACACCGAGGTGCTCAACCTCGCGCTGGAGCTGGTCGCCCTGTGCCGGGCCGTCCCGGTCGTCATGGACGCCGACGCCCACGACCGGGCCGTCGCCCTCGTCTCGCACACCCCGCAGCTGATCTCCTCGATGGTCGCCGCCCGGCTGGAGGAGGCCGACGAGACCGCCGTACGGCTGTGCGGCCAGGGCATCCGCGACGTCACTCGCATCGCCGCCTCCGACCCCCGGATGTGGGTGGAGATCCTCTCCGCCAACCCCGGCCCGGTCGCCGACGTGCTGGCCGGGGTCGCCGCCGACCTGGAGGAGACGGTGACCGCCCTGCGCGGCCTGCACTCCGCCGACGAGGAGAAGCGGCGCGCGGGCACCCACGCCATCGAGGACGTCCTGCGCCGCGGCAACGCGGGCCGCGTGCGGGTCCCCGGCAAGCACGGCGCCGCCCCCACCGCCTACGAGACCGTGGCCGTCCTCATCGGGGACAAGCCGGGCGAGCTGGCCGCGATCTTCGCCGACGCCGGCCGGGCCGGGGTCAACATCGAGGACGTCCGCATCGAGCACGCCACCGGCCAGCAGGCGGGCCTCGTCCAGATCATGGTCGAGCCCAGCGCCGCCCCGGTCCTCGGCGCGGCCCTCCAGGAACGGGGCTGGTCGATCCGCGGCTGAGCCCGACTCCGCCGGGGGAGGCGCCCGCCACCCCGGCCGGGGTGGCGGGCGCCTCCCCCGTACGGGGTACAAGGGCACGTCCGGCACTCGGTAACCTGGTACGAGGCCGTCCCCTGGCCCGTCCGTCCCCACCCCGTGTACCAGGAAGGTGTCCACCACCGTGGAAACCGCACGCTCCTCCGTGATCGTCGCCATCGACGGGCCCTCGGGCACCGGCAAGTCGAGCACCTCCAAGGCCGTCGCCGCCAAGCTCGGCCTGAGTTACCTGGACACGGGCGCGCAGTACCGGGCCATCACCTGGTGGATGCTGAACAACGGCATCGACGTGAGCAACCCGGAGGAGGTCGCCACCGCCGCCGCCAAGCCCGTGATCGTCTCCGGCACCGACCCTGCCGCCCCGACGATCACCGTCGACGGCGAGGACGCCTCCGGACCGATCCGCACCCAGGAAGTCACCTCCAAGGTCAGCGCCGTCAGCGCGGTCCCCGAGGTGCGCACGCTCATCACCGCGCTCCAGCGCTCCATCGCCGCGGCCGCCGCCGGCGGCATCGTCGTCGAGGGCCGGGACATCGGCACCACCGTGCTGCCCGACGCGGACCTCAAGATCTTCCTCACCGCCTCCCCGGAGGCCCGCGCCGCCCGTCGCAGCGGCGAGGTCAAGGGCTCCGACCTGACCGCCACCCGCGAGGCCCTCATCAAGCGGGACGCCGCCGACTCCGGCCGCAAGACCTCCCCGCTCGCCAAGGCCGACGACGCCGTCGAGGTGGACACCACCGAGCTGAGCCTCCAGCAGGTCATCGAGTGCGTCGTCACCCTCGTCGAGGGGAAGCGGGTCGCCGCGTGAGCGATGCCACAGGCGCGCCCACGCTGCGCGGAGCGGCCGTCGGGCGGTCCATCGGCATCGGCCTGATGTACGGGCTGTGGAAGCCCCGGGTGCTCGGCGCCTGGCGCGTGCCCGCCGCCGGACCCGTCATACTCGCGGTGAACCACTCCCACAACATCGACGGACCGATGCTGATGGGCACCGCGCCCCGGCCGGTGCACTTCCTGATCAAGAAGGAGGCGTTCGTCGGCCCCCTCGACCCGTTCCTGCACGGAATCGGGCAGATCGAGGTGGACCGTACGACCGTCGACCGCACCGCCATCAGCCACGCGCTCGGCGTGCTGGAGGACGGCGGCGTCCTCGGGATCTTCCCGGAGGGCACCCGCGGTGTAGGAGACTTCGCCTCGCTGCGGGCCGGACTGGCGTATTTCGCGGTACGGGGCGGGGCGCCGATCGTCCCCGTGGCCGTCCTGGGAAGCACCGAGCGCCGCGGACGGTTGATACGGGGGCTGCCCCCGCTGCGCAGCCGGGTCGACGTCGTCTTCGGCGACGCGTTCGACGCCGGCGCGGGCGACGGGCGGCGTACGCGCAAGGCGCTGGACGAGGCGACCCTGCGGATCCAGGCGAAGCTGGCCGCCCACCTGGAGAGCGCCAAGCGCCTCACCGGGCGATAGGCCAGACTTGAGTACTTGAGTAGTGGGCCGCGCTGATCGTGGCCCATCGATGATGATGCAAAGAGGAACGGACTTCATGAACGACCAGATTCACTCCGACGGCTCGGGCCACGAGCACGGAGAACTTGGCGATGCCGAGTACGCGCAGTTCATGGAGCTCGCCGCGCAGGAAGGCTTCGACCCCGAGGAGGTCGAGGGCGCCCTCGACGAGGCCGGTCACGGCCCGCTTCCCGTGCTCGCCGTCGTCGGCCGCCCCAATGTCGGCAAGTCGACCCTGGTGAACCGGATCATCGGCCGCCGCGAGGCCGTCGTGCAGGACAAGCCCGGCGTCACCCGTGACCGCGTCAGCTACGAGGCCGAATGGGCCGGCCGCCGCTTCAAGGTCGTCGACACCGGCGGCTGGGAGCAGGACGTGCTGGGCCTCGACGCCTCCGTCGCCGCCCAGGCCGAGTACGCCATCGAGACGGCCGACGCGGTCGTCTTCGTCGTCGACTCGACCGTCGGCGCCACCGACACCGACGAGGCCGTCGTCAAGCTCCTGCGCCGGGCCGGCAAGCCCGTCGTCCTCTGCGCCAACAAGGTCGACGGCCAGAGCGGCGAGGCGGACGCCACCGCCCTGTGGTCGCTGGGCCTCGGCGAGCCCTACCCGGTCTCCTCGCTGCACGGCCGCGGCACCGGCGACATGCTGGACGCCGTCCTGGAGGCCCTGCCGGACGCTCCGGCCCAGAAGTTCGGCACGGCGCTCGGCGGCCCCCGCCGCATCGCCCTGATCGGCCGCCCGAACGTCGGCAAGTCCTCCCTGCTGAACAAGGTCGCGGGCGAGGACCGGGTCGTCGTCAACGAGCTGGCGGGCACCACCCGCGACCCGGTCGACGAGCTGATCAACCTCGGCGGTATCACCTGGAAGTTCATCGACACGGCCGGTATCCGCCGCCGCGTCCACCTCCAGGAAGGCGCGGACTACTACGCCTCGCTGCGTACGGCCGCCGCCGTGGAGAAGGCCGAGGTCGCCGTCGTCCTGATCGACTCCAGCGAGTCCATCAGCGTCCAGGACCAGCGCATCATCACCATGGCCGTGGAGGCCGGGCGCGCCCTCGTCGTCGCCTTCAACAAGTGGGACACCCTCGACGAGGAGCGCCGCTACTACCTGGAGCGCGAGATCGAGACGGAGCTCGCGCAGATCTCCTGGGCCCCGCGCGTCAACGTCTCGGCCGTCACCGGTCGGCACATGGAGAAGCTGGTCCCGGCGATCGAGACCGCGATCGAGGGCTGGGAGACCCGTGTTCCCACCGGGCGGCTCAACGCCTTCCTCGGTGAGATCGTCGCCTCCCACCCGCACCCGATCCGCGGCGGCAAGCAGCCGCGCATCCTCTTCGGCACCCAGGCGGGCACCAAGCCCCCGCGCTTCGTGCTCTTCGCCTCCGGCTTCCTGGAGCACGGCTACCGCCGCTTCGTCGAGCGCCGGCTGCGCGAGGAGTTCGGGTTCGAGGGCACCCCGATCCACATCTCCGTCCGGGTCCGCGAGAAGCGCGGCCGCAACAAGTAGCACCGGCGCACGACGAAGCCCTGGACCGCTCTCGCGAGAGCGGTCCAGGGCTTCGTCGTGCGGCCCTGCTCCGTGCGGGCCTCGGGCGTCCGGGTCGTCCGGGGCTCAGGAGTCCCGTGACCCCGGCGGGAGTGCCGCGGGCCGGGGCCGCCCCGCATGCCGCCCGACCCGCTGCCAGGAGCCGAGGCTGCCGGTGTGCTGGCTCTGCCCGCTGCTCCCGCTGTGGCCGGGGTGGCCGCTGGGCCCGGAGGGGGCGCGGTGACCGCTCAGCGGGGTCCTGGAGGCGAAGAGACCGGCGCCGAAGGCCGCGAATCCGAGATTCTCCTCGCCGCTCCGGTCGCCCGGCAACGCCCGGAACGAGCGCCGGTACTCGGAGTACAGCGCGTCGTAGATCGGGGTGGGGGACACGGCCCCCGACGGATCCTGCGAAGGACGCATGGCAGGGATCTGACTCTGATGCTGGCGGGAGGAGTCGTATGAGTGCACGTAGGTGCCAACGACCTCACCGCCCGTCGGATGCGGCCCCGCCGGAGAAATCGCTGTTCGGCGGGGGTGTCCGAGCTGGGCGGACATGCTCAGGTCCCGGCCAGCGGCATCGAGGCGGCGACCAGGAGTCCGTTGACCGCGGCCTTCTCCAGCGCGTCCCGCAGCAGGTCCTCGCGCGGCTGCTGGCCGATGGTGCCGGCCGGGGCGGCGAACACGAGCACCGTCTGCGACTTGTTGACCGCCGCCCGCCAGCCGTCGGTCACCTGGAGCGGCTGGTGGGCCTGCCACCAGGCGACCGGATTGCCGCCCCCGGCGCTCGGCTGCAGCACGGCGTGCAGCTGGCCCACCGCCAGCAGCACGGACCAGCCCGCGAGGACCTCCGGCAGCCGGTGCATGTCGGGGGCGGGGCGGAAGCCCTGCTCCAGCAGCAGCTGGAGGAACTCGTCGCCCCCGCTGCCGTCGGTGCCGGGCCGGGCGACCGGACCGGTCGGTTCGACGACCAGGGCCGGGCGCAGATCATCCTCGATGAGGACGAGTCCGCTGGTGATGCCGAGGACGGCCTGTTCGGGCATGAGCCCCTCCGTATTCTTCTGCTCGCTGCCGGTGATGCTGCGCACCGCGCCCTGGAGCTGGTCCTCCGCGACCTTGACGACCTGCGAGGGGATGCACGTCGCGTGGGCGAACGCGAGGACGGCGGTCTCGTCGCCGATGAACAGGACCGTGCTGGTGCGCTCCTGGTCGGAGTCGCCGGGGGTCCGGCAGGAGGTGCAGTCGTAACTGCCCGGGGCGTTGTCGCCGACGAGCAGCCGGTCGGCCTCGTCGTCGCCGATCTCGGCGCGTACGTCCTGACTGACGTCGAGCATGCGCGGCACGGGGGCTCCTCGAACTCGGTGCGTGGGCCGGGTGGTTCCCGGCTCATGAAGAGACAACGCGGGATCCGTGGCCGGGGTCACGCACCCGGGCGGACGGAAGTGCGGCACAGGTCGACACATCGGTACATCGAGCAGTCGACGTACGGCTGCCTCCCGGCCGGTGTAGGGCTGCCTCTCGGTCGGCGTAGGGCTTCCCTCGCGGTCGGCGTGCGGCCGTCGCCCCGTCGGCGTAAGCCCGCCTGCGCCCCGCCCGGAAGTTTTACCGGGACGCAAGCAACCTCCCGGCATTTTCCTACGTCAAGCTCGAAGGAAAGCGTTGGCGAACGGGTGGCGGGTAGACGCCGGTTTACCGCACCGGCGGGCCCGCGGACGCGGGCCGGTCACTTCCGGGCCCGTGGTCAAACGGATGAACACCCTCCGGAACCCGCAGGTCAGCGGCGGTGTGGTGGCGGAACTGGGTATTCCGTGCGCGATGTCGCGGACGCTCCGGGATTTCCCGGCGCATTCCGGGTGGAAATCTGCCGGGAAGTACAGTCTTGACAAAGCCAGGTCGACAGGGGAAACAGCTACACCATGCATATTTCTTTTCTTCTGCACAATGCCTACGGAATCGGAGGAACGATCCGGACGACGTTCACGCTCGCCCGTACGCTCGCCGAGCAGCACGACGTCGAGATCGTGTCCGTCTTCCGGCACCGTGACGCCCCGGTCCTCGGCGCCCCCGAGGGCGTGACGATGAGCCACCTCGTCGACCTGCGGAAGAAGAGCGCGACCTACGACGGCGAGGACGCCGAACACGCCCGGCCCGCCGCCGTGTTCCCGCGCGGCGACAGCAGGCACAAGCAGTACAGCAGGCTCACCGACGCCCGGATCGCCGCCCATCTCCACGGGATCGAGGCGGACGTCGTCGTCGGCACCCGCCCCGGTCTCAACGTGCACCTCAGCCGGCAGACCCGCCGCGGACCGGTGCGGGTCGGGCAGGAGCATCTGACGCTCGACAGCCACAGCTACCGGCTGCGCCGCGAGATCGCCCACCGCTACACGCTGCTCGACGCGCTCACCACCGTCACCCGCGCCGACGCGGACGACTACCGCGGCCGGCTGAAGCTGCCGGGCCTGCGGATCGAGGCCATCCCCAACGCCGTCCCCGAGCCCGCCTGTCCGCCCGCGGGCGGCGACCTGAAGTGGGTCGTCGCGGCGGGGCGGCTGCACCGGGTCAAGCGCTACGACCTCCTGGTGCGGGCCTTCGCCCAGGTGTCCGCGAGCCGCCCCGACTGGCGGCTGCGCATCTACGGCGGCGGGGATGCCACCGGCAACGAACAGGCCGCGCTGCGCACCCTCATCGACGAACTCGGCCTGCACAACCACGTGTTCCTGATGGGCTCGGCCAACCCGATGGAGGCCGAATGGCCCAAGGGGTCGATCGCCGCCGTCACTTCGGACCGCGAGTCCTTCGGCATGACGATCGTCGAAGCGATGCGCGGCGGGCTGCCGGTCGTCGCCACCGACTGCCCGCACGGACCGGCCGAGATCGTCGAGGACGGCGTCGACGGCCGCCTGGTTCCGGTCGGCGATGCGGACGCGACCGCCGCCGCGCTGCTCCAGTTGATCGAGGACGACGAACTCCGCCACCGGATGGGCGGGGCCGCGCTGAAGGCCTCGGCCCGCTTCGACCCGGCGCGGATCGCCGAGCGCCACGAGAGCCTGTTCGCCGAACTCGTCGCGCGCGGCGCCCAGGGGCACGGGCACAGCGCCCTGCGCACCGCGCTGCACCGCACCCGGGGCAGCGTCCTCGACGGGGCCTACTCCCTGCGCTACAGGGCCGCCGACATGCTCCGCAAGGGGAGGACCTCATGAGTGCCACCGCCGTACGGGCCGACTGCGCCGCCGACCGCGCCGGAACGCTCACCTTCGACCTGACCGCCCCGGTCCCCGCCCCCGATGCCGTGCTGCTCCTGCGGCGTCGGGGCGCGGCGGGCCGCAAGCCCGGCGGCACGGTGCGGATACCGCTCAGCAGGTCAGGGCCCGGTCGGCTGCGGGCGGTGCTCCCGGCCGCCACCGAACTGGCCGAGGGCCGCTGGGACGCCTTTGTCGAGGAGCCCGGATCCGAGCGTGCCGAGGCGGTCGTCGAGCCGGGGCTACGGGACCTGCGCGCCCTCGTCGACCGCAGCCCGGACACCGGAACCGCCAGCGTCAGTGCCCGGGTGCCCTACCCGACCGCCGACGGCCGGCTCGCTGTGCGCTGCTGGGTCCGCGCCCCGCACGCCGAGGCGGGGGGCGTCGTCGTGGGCCCGGACTGCATGACGGTCGAGGGCGTGCTGTACGGCGTCGCCGCGGGGGAGGGGGCCGCCGTGGAGGCCCGGCTGCCGGGGGACCCGGCCCGGGTGCACAGCTTCCCGCTCACCTCCGCCGACGGGCCGGTCGGCGCCTTCGCCTGCACCCTGCCCTACGCCCCGCCCGCCACCGGGCCGGTCGACGAGGCGCAGTTCTGGCAGCTGTGGCTGGTCCCGGCGGCGGGTGCGGACGGGGTCAGGATCTCCCGGATCCTCGACGACGTCTGGTCCCGCCACAAGTCCTTCGTCTACCCGAGCCGCCCGGCGGCCCCCGGGGTGCTCGCCACCCCCTGCTACACCGCCGACAACGATCTCTGCCTGCGCCTGGAGCCAGGAGCCGCCGACCGCTGAACGGCCGGGGTTGCGGACGGGCCCTGTCCGCAACCCCTGGCAGACTCGCCCGCATGTTGGAGACCTCGGCACGACTGCTGCGCCTGCTCTCACTGCTCCAGGCCCACCGCGACTGGTCCGGCGCCGATCTGGCCGACCGGCTCGGGGTCACCCCGCGCACCGTGCGCCGGGACGTCGACAAGCTGCGCGACCTGGGCTACCCGGTGAACGCCAGCCGGGGCACCGGCGGCGGCTACCAGCTCGGGGCGGGCGCCGAGCTGCCGCCGCTGCTGCTGGACGACGAGGAGGCCGTCGCGGTCGCCGTCGGCCTGCGCACGGCCGCCGGACACGGCATCGAGGGCATCGGCGAGACCTCCGTACGCGCGCTGGCCAAGCTCGAACAGGTGCTGCCGAACCGGCTGCGCCGCAGGGTGAGCGCGCTGGGCGCGTTCACCGTGCCGATGCTGCGCGGCCCGGACGCCTCCGCGGTCGATCCCGGCCTGCTCACCGAGCTGGCCGGGGCCTGCCGGGACGCCGAGCGGCTCCGGTTCGCCTACCGCACCCACGACGGGGAGCTCTCACGCCGTACGGTCGAACCGCACCGCCTCGTCTGCACCGAGCGCCGCTGGTACCTGGTGGCCTGGGACCCGGAGCGGGCGGACTGGCGCACCTTCCGGGTGGACCGGATCACCCCGACCCCGCCCCACGGCCCCCGCTTCACCCCGCGCACCCCGCCCTCGGAGGATCTGGCGGCGTACGTCTCGCGGGGCGTCGCGGTCTCCGCCTACGCGGCCCGGGCCGTGATCCTGTTGAAGGCCCCGCTGGCGGAGGCGGCCCGGCGGGTGTCGCCGTCCGCCGGGGTCCTGGAGGCCGTGGACGCGGACACCTGCCGACTGACCGCGGGCGCGCCGGACCTCACCGTGCTGGTGATCCACGTGCTGATGATGGGCATCGATTTCGAGGTCGTCGAGCCTCCCGAGCTGACCGAGGTCATACGGGAAGCGAGAGACCGGCTCACGCGTGTGCTCGACGGACCATGACACTCCGGCCCGGGGGACAGACAGTCCCACCCCGCCCCGCGGGCGGGGTGAGGGAAACGTGCGGAAAGGAAAGGCCGGTTTAAGCGGGCGGAAAATTCCGGTGTCCCGGCCATTCGGGCGACACGCGCCGCCGATGTGAAAAGAAGCAGGTCATCCCAGTGATTCCGGAAGGCTGTCGACGCCCGCTCGCGCCGGTGAACGGGGGGTCCCGATATTGTGCGCCGACGCTTCCTTCCGGTCCGTTCGGGTGAATGGGCCCACGTATAAGCGTGTGGGGATCCTGTGACACAAGCGTGACCGGCACGGCATGTGGAGATGCAGCGGAACGCCCCGGCGGCCCCGCCTTCCGTCACGGTCCGGGGCCGCCTACGGTGAGGGCATGGCATCTCTACCGACCCCTCCAGCACAGCCGGACGACGCCACCGAGTCGTATGTCGGCCTCGCCGCCGACGCCGCGGACCGGCAGGCCAGGAGCCGCGGCTGGGACACGGTCCGGGCCGTTCCCCCGGGCACGTTCCTGACCATGGAGTTCCGCCACGGCCGGATCAACTTCCAGGTCGAGGACGACACCGTGACGCGCTGCTGGGTGGGCTGACCTCCTCGGCCCCGCGTGCCGCTCGGACCCCGCGCGGTGCTCGCCCCCGCATGCCGAAGGCCCCGACCACGGTCGGGGCCTTCGGCATGCGGGTGGGGCTGTGTGTCAGCCGCCGGTCATCGGGCGGGCCGGGCTGCCGGCGGCGCGCGGGCCCCGTTCGGTGTGCGGCGGCGGACGGCGGACGCCCGCCGGGGCGACCGGCATGCCGCCCGGACGCGCGGGGTGCCCGCCGTGGGCCCGGGGCCTGGTGCTCCCCGCCGGATGCCCGGTGGGAAGCACCGGTTCGGCCGGGGCGGTCACGGCCTCCGCGGCGAGGCCGTCGGTGGCCATCGACTGCGGCAGCAGCACCGGCTGCGGCCCGGCACCGGCCACGGGCGAGGGACGGGCGCCGCCGCGACGCTCCCGCCACCGCTCGCGCATCGCGAAGATCCAGGCCTCGGTCCGGGCGATCAGCGGCTCGAACCACGGCAGCGCCAGCAGGATGAGCAGCCCGGCCGCCCAGCCCAGCAGGACATCGCTGAGCCAGTGCGTACCGATGTACACGGTGGTGAGGCCGACTCCCAGCGAGACCGTCGCGGAGACCGCCGACAGATAGCGCCTGGCGCGTGGCGTGGTGGCCAGATAGGCGAGGATTCCCCAGGTCACGACGGCGTTCGCGGTGTGCCCGGAGGGAAATATATCGCCGCCGGCGAACATCTCGGCCGAGCCGATCTGCGTCGCGTAGTGCGGGCCGAGCCGCCCGAGCCCCAGCTTGACCGCGCCCACCGTCACGTTGAGCAGCAGCAGGGACGTGCCGAGGACCAGCAGCGGCCGGAGCGTGTGCTGACGCCAGGAGCGCCAGCCCAACCAGCAGGCGACCATCACCGCCGTCGGGCCGCGCTGGCCGAGCACGACGTAGTAGTCCAGGAAGGCGTGCAGCTCGGGCCACTGCTGGTAGGGCCGGAACAGCATGACCTTCCAGTCCAGGGCCACCAGCCAGGACGTGATCAGCACCGCCCAGACGATGGCGAGATAGAACGCCAACGTCCCGCCGAAGAGGGCGATGCGGTGACGGCTCATCCGCGGTGCCTCTATCTTCGGCGGTTCCGGCTCCCGGTCCAGCCGGGCAAAGATGTCGGTACGCACCCAATCGACGTTACAGCGAGTGAGTGTGCGAGCAGGCCAATCCAGCCGCTTTGTGATGACGATGTGATGTGGACTTTGTCTCGGAGCGGCGTCTTTTCCGGGCGCGGAGAAGAATCCCCCGTGATCTTGGCCCCAATTGCCCGCGGGTTTCGTTCGTAAGCGTGTTTGATCTCTCGGAAAAGGCGGCGCACCGGAATCCGTGGCAATTGATCCCGCCACTCGGGGGAGGCGCACGCTGCCGCGCGGCCCCCGTGCCGGCCGCCGGGAGCCCCGCCGCGCCGGGCCTCCCCGGGCCCTCCGGCGGGAGCCCCCCGACCAGGGCCGAAATGGCGTACGCCACACTGTGCGGCGGACCGGGGTATGACGTGGACCACGTGTGACCTCGCGGAACTCGCGTACGCTGACGGCTCACTCGCCCGTCGATGCCGGGCCCGAGGGACGCGCACCCCACGTCACCGTCGGTCCGCCGAGCGCGAGGGACTCAGCCGAGCGCGAGGGACTCATCGGGAGGTACGCAGATGTCCGGGACGACCACGGCCGGAGTCCGGCTGCGCAAAGCCGCCGACGACGCCAACCGCTGGGTCGTCCTCGTGGTCCTCTGCCTCAGCCTCCTGGTCGTCGCCCTCGACGCGACCGTGCTCCATGTCGCCGTTCCGTCCGTCACCGAGGACCTGCGCCCGAGCGGCACGGCCCTCCTGTGGATCGTCGACGCCTACCCCCTCGTCTGTGCCTCGCTGCTCATCCTCTTCGGCACGCTGGGTGACCGGATCGGCAGACGGCGCGTGCTGCTCCTCGGTTACGCGCTGTTCGGCGCCGCCTCCCTGCTCGCCGCGACGGCCGACACCTCCGCCGTCCTGATAGCGGCCCGCGCCCTCCTCGGCGTCGGCGGCGCGATGATCATGCCCGCCACGTTGTCGATCCTGCGCCAGGTCTTCCCCGACCGCCGGGAGCGGGCGCTCGCCATCGGCGTGTGGACCGCGGTCGCCGCGGTCGGCGCCGCCACCGGACCGGTCGTCGGCGGCTTCCTGGTCGAGCACTTCTGGTGGGGCTCGGTCTTCCTGATCAACATCCCGCTGATGGCCGTGATCCTGCCGCTCGGCCGCTGGCTGCTGCCCGAGTCGCGCGGCGGCGAAGACGGCCCGTGGGACGTGCTGGGCGCGCTGACCGCCGCGGCCGGTGTGCTCGGTGTCGTCCTCGGAGTCAAACGCCTGGGCAGCGGGGCGGGGCCCCTGGATCCGGTCTCGCTGGGCCCGCTGGCCCTCGGTCTTGCCCTCCTGATCCTCTTCGTACGCCGTCAGAAGCGCCGCAGGCATCCGCTGATCGATGTCTCGATGTTCGCCCGCCCGGCCTTCTCCACGGCCGTCGGCTGCATCGTGCTCGCCATGCTGGCGCTGGTCGGCCTCCAGCTGATCGCCGTCCAGTACCTCCAGCTGGTGCTGGGGCTCAGCCCGCTGGAGACCGGGCTGCGGCTGCTGCCGCTGACCTTCGCGGCGATGGCCGCGGGCGCCACCGGCTCGTTCACCCTGCGCCGTTTCGGCCCCCGCCGCATGGTCGGCTGGGGCTTCGTCCTCACCGCGTCCTCGGTGCTGCTGCTCACCTCGATGGGCCAGCACGACCGGCCCGGCCTGCTGACCGCCGCGTTCGTCCTGCTCGGCTTCGGACTGCAGACGACGCTCTTCGGGGCGTACGAGTCGATGCTCAGCGACGCCCCGCCGGAGCGGGCGGGCGGCGCGGCGGCGATCGGCGAGACCTCCTACCAACTGGGCGCGGGCCTCGGCATCGCCCTGCTCGGCAGCGTCATGAACGCCGCCTACGCCCCCGGGCTCGCCTCCCTGCGGGAGAAGGGCGTCCCCGCCCGCGCCGGGACGGAGGCCTCCCACTCCCTGGGCGAGGCCTACCAGGTCGCCGCGCAGCTCGGCGGCCCGATGGGCGACCTGCTGCGCTCCACGGCGCGGCACGCCTTCATCGGCGGACTCCACATCACGCTCTTCGTCAGCGCGGGGCTGCTGCTGCTCGGGGCGCTGGCCGCCCTGCGGCTGCCGAGGGTCATGGACTGCCCGCCGACGGAGCACTGCCGACGGGGCGAGGCCGAAGCCGCCGATCCCGAGGCGATCGGGCCGGACGCCGTCGAGCCCGAGGCCGTCGAGCCCCGGGCGTCGGAGGCCGCGGCCCCCGGCTACCGGGCGGCCGACCCCGTCCGGCCGGCCGGACGGGACCGGCCGGTCCCGCGCCCGATGGTGCCCGCGCGGCGCGAGCCGGCCGAGGCGACCGGCTCTGGACGAGCGGCACACTGAGCCGTAACGTCAGCACGACGCCCTGACTACCACTGCTAGTTTTCGGAGGGCGGGCGTCTCCCGGTCCCTCCGAGCACCGTGCGAGCCGCCGGAGGCACCCCTCATGTCCAGCACCGAGTCCGCGAAGCCGTCGAAGCTCCCGCCGTTCGACGCCTCGGATCCCCTCGGCATCGACGACCTGCTCGGCGCGGACGACCTCGCGATCCGCGACACCGTCCGCACCTGGGCCACCGACCGCGTCCTGCCGCACATCGCCGAGTGGTACGAGAAGGGCGAGCTGCCCGGCATCCGGGAGCTGGCCCGCGAGCTCGGCGCGCTGGGCGCGCTCGGGATGTCGCTGGACGGCTACGGCTGCGCCGGGGCGAGCGCGGTGCAGTACGGGCTCGCCTGCCTGGAGCTGGAGGCCGCCGACTCCGGGATCCGCTCGCTCGTCTCCGTACAGGGGTCGCTCGCCATGTACGCGATCCACCGCTTCGGCTCGGAGGAGCAGAAGCAGCGGTGGCTGCCCGGCATGGCGGCCGGCGAGATCATCGGCTGCTTCGGCCTGACCGAGCCCGACCACGGCTCCGACCCGGCCGGGATGCGGACGTACGCCAAGCGCGACGGCGAGGACTGGATCCTCACCGGCCGCAAGATGTGGATCACCAACGGTTCGGTCGCCGGGGTCGCCGTCGTCTGGGCGCAGACCGACGAGGGCGAGGACGGGCGGGGCATCCGGGGATTCGTCGTGCCGACCGACACCCCCGGCTTCTCGGCCCCGGAGATCCACCACAAGTGGTCGCTGCGCGCCTCGGTCACCAGCGAGCTGGTCATGGACGAGGTGCGGCTGCCCGCCGACGCCGTGCTGCCGGACGCGAAGGGGCTGCGCGGCCCGCTCAGCTGTCTGAGCCACGCGCGCTACGGCATCGTCTGGGGGTCCATGGGCGCGGCCCGGGCCAGCTTCGAGTCGGCCCTCGACTACGCGAGGAGCCGGGAGCAGTTCGGCCGGCCGATCGGCGGCTTCCAGCTCACCCAGGCCAAGCTGGCGGACATGGCCCTGGAACTGCACAAGGGCATCCTGCTCGCCCATCACCTGGGCCGCCGGATGGACGCGGGCAGGCTCCGGCCGGAGCAGGTCAGTTTCGGCAAGCTGAACAACGTGCGGGAGGCGATCGAGATCTGCCGCACCTCACGCACGATCCTCGGGGCCAACGGCATCTCGCTGGAGTACCCGGTGATGCGGCACGCGACGAACCTGGAGTCGGTGCTCACCTACGAGGGAACCGTGGAGATGCACCAGTTGGTCCTGGGCAAGGCGCTCACCGGTCTCGACGCCTTCCGGTGACGGAGGTGCGCCGTGACGCACACGCCGACCGGCGGCGTTGACCGGATCCTTCCGGCGAGCGCCCTGCTCAGCTCTGGTTGAAGAAGCCGTCGGCCTTGCGGCCGGCGGCTTCGCCCGCCACCACCTGGGTGTCGGCGGGGGACAGCAGGAAGACCCGGGTGGCCACCCGGTCGATCGAACCGCGCAGGCCGAAGATCAGCCCGGCGGCGAAGTCCACCACGCGCTTGGCGTCGGCGGGGTCCATGGCCGTGAGGTTGACGATCACCGGGACGCCGTCCCGGAAGAGCTCGCCGATGGCCCGTGCGTCGCGGAAGCTGTCCGGGGTCACCGTCGCGATCCGGCGGTCCTGCTCCTCGGCAGCCTCCGCGGCCACCTGCACCCGCGGGTCGGTGACCCAGGCCGCCTGGTGGCCCGTGCCGGTCTCCGCACCCTCGTTGTACTCGTCGTCGTAGTACCGCTCGTTGTCCTCCACGAGGCCCAGCCAGGCACTTGCCTTGCGCACCGATCCCATGGACGCCTCCTCTCACCGCGGTTCTGTGGTGTTCCGCATCTCTTTCGTATCCCTATGGTCGTCCATGATGCGGATAGCGCGCCAAGTAGATAGTCGGCTCGCAGGCGATTCGTGACGCTACTGGTGCAGAGGATGTGGCGATTCGTCAGGGTTCGTCCTGCATAAGGGGGGTTGCGAAAAGAAAATATGACGCTTCGAGCCGTACGGGTGATCCTGCCGACGGACGGGTGAACGGATGGCTCGATACGATGCACGACGCCTCGGTGCGCGAGCGTCGCGCACCGGCTGAACGGCTCCCGGGGGATCGTTGTGTTCGGAATCGTCAGGCCCTGTACCCATCGGCTCTCCGAAGGTCTCAGGGTCGAGTGGATGGCCCATCTCTGCGGTCTCTGCCTGGCTCTGAGGGCGGATCACGGACAGTTCGCCCGAATCGTCACGAACTATGACGGTCTGATCGTCTCCGTCCTGACGGAGGCTCAGGCGGCCCGCACGCCCGAGGGGCGGCGCACCGCGGGACCCTGCCCGCTGCGCGCCATGCGCACCGCGCCGGTCGCCCAGGGCGAAGGGGCCAGGCTCGCCGCCGCCGTCTCGCTCGTCCTCGCCTCGGCCAAGGTCCGCGACCACGTCGCCGACCGGGACGGCCTGTTGGCCCGCCGCCCGGTCGCCGCCGCCGCGCGCCGGGTGGCCGCCGGG
>NTHE01000104.1 GCA_002551355.1 Streptomyces sp. man185
GCTGGTGGAGTCGTGGGGGGTTGCCCCGGATGTGCTGGTGGGTCACTCGGTCGGTGAGCTGGCTGCCGCGCATTGTGCGGGGGTGCTGTCGTTGGACGACGCGTGCGCCCTGGTCTCGGCGCGCGGCAGGCTGATGGACGCGCTGCCCGCCGGCGGTGCGATGCTGGCCGTGGAACTGGCCGAGGACGCACTCGTCCTGCCGGNGCGCCCTGGTCTCGGCGCGCGGCAGGCTGATGGACGCGCTGCCCGCCGGCGGTGCGATGCTGGCCGTGGAACTGGCCGAGGACGCACTCGTCCTGCCGGACCGGGTGGATCTCGCGGCGGTCAACGGGCCCGCCTCGGTGACGGTGTCCGGTGACGCGGAAGCCATCGGCGCACTGGAGGAGCAGCTTCGGGCGAGCGGGGTGCGGGTGAAACGCCTGGCGGTCTCGCACGCCTTCCACTCCCACCTGATGGAGCCGATGCTGGCCGAGTTCACCACGGTCGCCCAGTCGTTGACGTACCACCCCCCGCAGATCCCCGTCCGCACCACCGCGCCCGGTGACCTGGCCACCCCCGCCTACTGGGTGGGGCAGATCCGCGAACCCGTCCGCTTCGCCGACGCGGTCCACCAGGCCCATGACGCCGGTGCCGGCACGTTCCTCGAACTCGGCCCCGACGGCGCCCTGTCCGCCCTCGTACCGCACCTCACCGAGAACACGCCCGCCGTCCCCGCCCTGCGCCCCGGCCACGACGAGCACACCACACTGCTGCGCGCCATCGCACACGTCCACGCACGCGGTACCGACCTCGACCGGCCCGCCGTGTTCGCGCACGGCGCCGGCCGGCGGGTCGCCCTGCCCCTGTACGCCTTCGCCGCCGACCACTACTGGCCCTCCGGCATCTCCTGGGCGGGCGATGTCGCGTCCGCCGGCCTCGGCGTCACCGATCACCCGCTGCTGGGCGCGGGTGTCGCGCTCGCGCAGGACGACGGATACCTCTTCACCTCCCGGATCTCCCCGGCCACCCAGCCGTGGCTGGCACAGCACCGGGTGCACGGCCGCATCGTGGTGCCCGGCACGGCGTTCGTGGACCTCGCGATACGAGCCGGTGAACAGGCACAGACCGAACAGCTGGACGAGCTGGTCCTGGAAGCACCGCTGATCGTGCCCGAAAACGGTGCCGTGCAGGTGCAACTGGCCGTGGGCGCAGCCGACGACGAGGGCAGACGGACCCTCACCGTGCACTCCCGGCGCGAGGACGGGGGCACGTTCGACGGCTGGCCGGACCGCCCCTGGACCCGCAACGCCACCGGTGTCCTCGCCCCCCGCCCCCACACCGTCACCGAGGACCCCGAACTCGTCGGCGTATGGCCACCCCGGGACACCACCCCCACCGACCCGGCCGCCCTCTACGAGCGGCTCGCGACCGCCGGACTGGAGTACGGCGACCTGTTCCGCGGCGTATCGGCCGCGTGGACGCGGGGCACGGACGTCTTCGCCGAACTCACCCTGCCCCAGAGCGCCGCCACCGGCTTCGGACTGCACCCGGCCCTGCTCGACGCCGCGCTCCAGTCGGCCGCCGTACAGGGGGACGGCACCAGGACGGGCCTGCCCTTCTCCTGGTCCGGGGTGACCCTCTGGGCATCCGGGGCGACCCTCCTGCGGGCCCGGGTCTCACCCGCGGACGGCGGCGACGGCCTCCGGGTGCGGGCAGTCGACCCCGCCGGCAGCCCGGTCGTCACCGTGGAGCGCGTCGTCACCCGGCCCGCACCGGTCCTCACCGACGAGGCACGACAGCCCGACGACCTCTACCGGCTGGAGTGGACGCCCCTCCCGGCGGCCGGCCCCGGACCCGGCGAGCTCGCGCAGTTCGGCGGCGGCGAACGGCTTGCCGACCGGGCGGGCACCCTCGACGCCCTCGCCGGCAGCGGCCGGACCCCCACCCATCTGGTGCTGTCCGCCTGCCCGGACGCACACCCCTGCACCGACGCGCAGGCTGCGCTCGCGCGCACCACCGCGGTGCTCGGGCAGCTGCGGTCCTGGCTCGGCGACGACCGGTACGCCGACAGCACCCTGATCGTCGCCACCCGCGGCGCGGTGCAGGCGGACCCCGCCGACACCCTGCCCGATGTGGCGGGAGCCGCCGTATGGGGTCTGGTGCGCTCGGCGCAGTCGGAACACCCCGGCCGGATCGTCCTGGCCGATCTGGACACGGCAGCCGGGGACGACGCCCGGGCACTCGCCCTCGCCGTCATGTCCGGTGACCCGCAGACCGCCGTACGCGGGGACACCGTGCTCGCGGCACGGCTGACGGCCGCGGACCGCGGCCTCGTGCCGCCCCCCGGTGACGCGTGGCGGGTGGGAGTGCCCGAGCGCGGCGCCGTGGAGAACGTGGCGCTGCTCGCGGCACCGGACGCGGCGGGAGAACTCCGGCCGGGTCAGGTGCGGGTGGCGGTGCGCGCGGCGGGGGTCAACTTCCGTGACGTGCTGAACGTACTGGGGATGTACCCGGGCGAGGTGCTGGTGGGCGGCGAGGCCGCCGGCGTGGTCGTGGAGGTGGGCCCCGAGGTGTCCCGCTGCGCGGTGGGGGACCAGGTGATGGGGTTCTTCGACGGCGCGATGGGCCCGCTGGCGGTGACCGATGAGCGGCTGGTGGCCCGGATGCCGCACGGCTGGACCTTCGCGCAGGCGGCGGCGGTGCCGATCGCGTTCGTGACGGCGTACTACGGACTGGTGGACCTGGCGGGGCTGCACGCCGGCGAGTCGGTGCTGGTACACGCGGCGGCCGGTGGCGTCGGGATGGCGGCGGTGCAGCTGGCACGCCACCTGGGCGCGGAGGCGTACGGGACGGCGTCGCCCGCGAAGTGGACAGCCACCGCACTGGACGCGGAGCATCTCGCCTCGTCGCGGGACACCGGGTTCGAGGAGACGTTCAGGGAGCGGACCGGCGGGCGCGGAGTCGACGTGGTCCTCAACGCGCTGGCCGGTGAGTTCGTCGATGCCTCGGCACGCCTGCTGGTGCCGGGGGGACGGTTCGTGGAGATGGGCAAGGCGGACGTGCGGGAGGCGGACGCGTTCGCCGGACGTGGCTACCGGGCGTTCGACCTGCAGGAGGCGGGGCCCGAGCGGATCGGGGAGATCCTGGCCGACATCCTGGGGCTGTTCGCGGCAGGAACGCTGGAGCTGCCACCGGTTCGGGTCTTCGACGTGCGGCGGGCACCGGAGGCGTTCCGCTTCATGAGCCAGGCCCGGCACGTGGGCAAGGTCGTGCTGTCGGTGCCGGGCGGGTGGAACGCGCACGGCACAGTCCTGGTGACCGGCGGCACGGGAGCACTCGGCGCCCTCACCGCCCGGCACCTGGTCACCGAACACGGCGTGCGCCACCTGCTGCTGGCCGGACGACGGGGAGCCCAGGCCGACGGCGCCGGCGAACTGAGCGCCGAACTGGCCGCCCTGGGCGCCGAGGTCACCGTCGCAGCCTGTGACGTCACCGATCCCGAGGCACTGAAAGCGCTGCTCGCCGAAGTCCCGGAGCAGCATCCGCTCACCGCCGTGGTGCACGCGGCCGGCATCCTCGACGACGGCCTGGTCGAGTCGCTCACCGAGGACCGGCTCGAGGCCGTCCTCGCACCCAAGACCGCCGCCGCCGCCCTGCACGAGGCAACGGCCGGCACCGACCTGGCCGCGTTCGTCATGTACTCCTCGATGTCCGGGACCTTCGGCAGCCCCGGGCAGGGCAACTACGCGGCGGCCAACGCCTACCTGGACGCTCTCGCCCGGCACCGGCACGCCCGCGGACTGCCCGCGCTGTCCCTTGCCTGGGGCCCCTGGGCCGGCGCCGGCGGCATGGCCGACACGCTCACCGAGTCCGAGGCGGCCCGCATCGGCCGCTCCGGATTCCCGCCGCTGAGCCCCGAGCGCGGCCTTCGCCTGCTGGAGACCGCCCTGGCACTGCCCGACCCGGCACTGCTGCCCACCGTGCTGGACACCGCCCGGCTCGCCGCTTCCCCGGCGACGCTGCCCCCACTGCTGCACGGCCTGGTCCGGCCCGCACGGCGGGTCGCCGACCGTTCCGTCGCCCCGGGCGGCCTCGCCGACCGGCTGCGCCGGCTGC
Organism: Streptomyces sp. man185; assembly: GCA_002551355.1. Lineage (GTDB taxonomy): Bacteria > Actinomycetota > Actinomycetes > Streptomycetales > Streptomycetaceae > Streptomyces. Next base: position 4,096 of record NTHE01000104.1, read on the forward strand.
CCGCGGAGGACCGGACCCGCACCGCGCTCGAACTGGTCCGCGGCCAGGTCGCCTCGGTGCTCGGCTTCGCGTCCCCGGACGCGGTCGACCCGTCGCGGCCGTTCAAGGACCTCGGCTTCGACTCCCTGACCTCGGTGGAGCTGCGCAACCGCATCGGCCAGACGGCCGGCCGCAGACTCCCCGCGACCCTCGTCTTCGACCACCCCACCCCCGAGGCCCTCGCCGCCCACCTGGTCACCGAGATCCTCGGCGACCTCGCAGCCCCCGCACCCGCCGAGCCCGCCACCACCCGTGCGGAGAGGGCCGGCGACCCCATCGCGATCGTCGCCATGGCCTGCCGCTTCCCCGGCGGCGCCGACACCCCCGAGGCCTTGTGGCGACTCGTCGCCGACGGCACCGACGCCGTCGGCGACTTCCCCACCGACCGGGCCTGGGACCTCGCCGGCATCTACAGCGAGACCCAGGAGCCCCAGGACCGGCGCACCTTCGAAGGCGGCTTCCTCCAGGACGCCGGCGGATTCGACCCGGCCTTCTTCGGCATCTCGCCGCGCGAGGCACTGGCGATGGACCCGCAGCAGCGGCTGCTGCTGGAGACCTCCTGGGAGGCCTTCGAGCGGGCCGGCGTCGATCCGGCCCAGCTGCGCGCCAGCTCCACCGGCGTGTACGTCGGCACCGCCACCTCCGGATACGGCCTCGGCCGGTTCGACGTGCCCGAGGGCTCCCGCCCCCACGTCCTCACCGGCACCGCGACGAGCGTCATCTCCGGCCGGCTGGCCTACACCTTCGGCCTCGAGGGACCCGCGGTGACCGTGGACACCGCGTGTTCGTCGTCGCTGGTGGCGCTGCACCTGGCCATCGGGGCACTGCGACGCGGCGAGTGCGCGATGGCACTGGCCGGCGGTGCCACCATCATGTCGATACCGGGCATGTTCACCGACGCCGCACAGGGCGGCGCGCTCGCGCCCGGCGGCCGTTGCCGGCCCTTCTCCTCCGACGCCGAAGGCACCGGCTGGGGCGAGGGCGTCGGAATGCTCCTGGTGGAGCGGCTCTCCGACGCCCGCCGCAACGGGCACCCGGTCCTGGCCGTCGTGCGCGGCAGCGCGGTCAACCAGGACGGCGCGTCCAACGGCCTCACCGCCCCCCACGGCCCCGCCCAACAGCGGGTCATCCGGGCGGCGCTCGCCGACGCGGGCCTGGACACCACCGACGTGGACGCGGTCGAGGCGCACGGCACCGGCACGGAACTCGGCGACCCCATCGAGGCCCAGGCCCTGATCAACACGTACGGGCGCGGGCGCGACGAGGAACAGCCGCTGTGGCTGGGATCGCTGAAGTCCAACATCGGGCACACCCAGTCGGCAGCCGGCGTCGCCGGGATCATCAAGATGGTGATGGCCCTGCGCCACGGCGTACTGCCGCGCTCCCTGCACATCACCGAGCCCACCCAGCACGTGGACTGGGACGGCAGCGGGGTCCGGCTGCTGACCCGGCAGGTGGAGTGGACGGACGAGGGGCGTCCACGCCGGGCCGCCGTCTCGTCGTTCGGCATGAGCGGGACCAACGCCCACACCATCCTCGAACAGGCCCTGGCGGAGCCGCGGCCGGCCCCCCTCCCGCAACCGTCCGGCACCGGCACCGGCACCGGCACCGGCACCGGCCCGGAGGCCGGACTGCCCTGGCTGCTCTCCGCCCGCACCCCCACCGCCCTGCGCGCCCAGGCACGGCAGCTCGCCGACCGCCTCGACGCCGACCCCGCACCCGCCGGCCACGACGTGGCCCACTCCCTGGCTACCACCCGCTCCCGTTTCGAGCACCGCGCCGTCCTCCTGGGCCCCGACCACCACGCCCAGCTGACCGCGTTCGCCGAGGGCACCCCCACGCCCGGACTGGTCACGGGGACAGCGGGCCGGACCGGCCGGGTGGCGTTCGTCCTTCCCGGCCAGGGCTCGCAGTGGCCCGGCATGGCCGACCGGCTGCTGCAGGAGTCCGCGACCTTCCGGAACACACTGCGGACCTGCGCCCAGGCACTCCAGGAGCATCTCGACTGGTCGGTCGAGGACACCCTGCGCGGCCTGCCCGGGGCCGGGAACATGGAACGGGCCGAGGTCATCCAGCCCGTGCTGTTCGCGACGATGGTGGCGCTCGCCGCGCTCTGGCGCGAGCACGGCGTCGAGCCGGAGGCCGTGGTCGGCCACTCGCAGGGAGAGATCGCCGCCGCCCACCTCGCCGGCGCACTCTCCCTGGAGGACGCCGCACGGGTCGTCACCCACCGCAGCCGCCTGCTGTCCCGGGTGGTCGGCCAGGGAGCGGTGGCCTCCGTCTCACTGCCCGCACAGCAAGCGCTGGCCCGACTGGAACGCTGGGGCGACGCACTCAGCATCGCCGCCGTCAACGGGGTGACCTCCGTCTCCGTCGCGGGCGACGAGGCACCGCTGGACGAATTCCTCGCCGAGCTGGAGACCGAGGGCATACGCTGCCGCAAGCTCCGGATCAAGGGCGCGGCGCACTCGGCCGTCGTCGAGCCGCTGCGCGAGGAAACACTCGCAGTGCTGGCACCCGTACGGCCACGAGCCTCCCGCATCCCCTTCTACTCCACGGTCACCGGCGGACTGCTCGACACCACCGAGCTGGACGCGGAGTACTGGTACCGCAACATGCGCCAGACCGTCCAGTTCGCCCCGGCCACACGCGCACTGCTCGCCGACGGATTCGGCGTCTTCATCGAAACCAGCCCCCACCCCGCACTCGCCGCTGCCGTACAGGAGACCGCGGAGGACGCCGGAGCGTCCGACCCCGTACTCCTGGCCTCGCTGCGCCGTGAGGAGGGCGGCCTGGAGCGGTTCTCCGTCTCGCTCGCCGAAGCGTTCACCCGCGGCGTCGCCCCCACCTGGGCCTCCCGCGGCAGCACCGTCGACCTGCCCACCTACCCCTTCCAGCGCGACCACTACTGGTGGGAGCCCACCCCCCAGGACACCGCCGGCCCCGCCCAAAACGGCACGCCCGAGGAGAACCGCTTCTGGGCAGCGGTGGAGGGCGGCGACGCCGAAGGCGTCGCCGCGTCCCTGGGCACCGACGCCCTCGCCCCCGCACTGCCCGCACTCGCGGCCTGGCGGCGCCGCTCCCACGACCGGTCCACCGTGGACGGCTGGCGCTACCGGGTCGAGTGGAAGCACACGCCCCTCACCGGGCCCGGCCGGCCCGCACTGACCGGCACCTGGGCGATCGTCGCCGGCCAGGAACAGCAGGAACTGGCCGGCCGGCTCGCCGCACTGGTCGACCGGGCCGGCGGCACGGCCCACGTGACCCCCGAACCGCCCCAGGAACCGTCCGGCAACGAGCCCCTGTCCGGGGTGATCTCGCTCCTGGCCCTCGACTCCCGCCCGCACCCCCTCCACACGGGCGTCAGCGTCGGAGCCGCACGCAACCTCACCCTGCTGCGCACCGTCACCGCCCACCCGGCCCCGGTCCCGGTCCACCTGGTCACCAGCGGCGCCGTCTCCGTCGGCCGCACGGACCCGGTACGGGACATCGCCCAGGCCGCCACCTGGGGGCTGGGCCTGGTGGCCGGTCTGGAACGCCCCGACTGCTGGGGCGGCCTCATCGACCTGCCGGAGCAGCCGGACGACCGGGTTCTGAACAAACTGCTGCGGCTCCTCGCACCACAGCCCGAGGACTCCCCGGACCTTGCTACGGAGGACCAGCTCGCGCTCCGCCCCGCCGGAGTGTTCGTACGCCGCATGGTCCGCGCCCCGCAGAGCACACCGGTCCGCTCCTGGCAGCCCGGTTCCACCGTGCTGATCACCGGCGGCACCGGCGGCATCGGACGCCACCTCGCCCACCACATGGCCGACCGGGGCGCACACAAACTCGTCCTCACCGGCCGCCGCGGCCCGGACACCCCCGGCGCCCCGGAGCTGGCCGCCGAACTCACCGCACGAGGCGTCGAGACGATCGTCGCCGCATGCGACGTCACCGACCGGAACCAGATCGCCGCGCTGCTCGCCGAGCACCCCGCCGACACGGTGATCCACGCCGCCGGTGTGGCGCAGGCGACCGCGCTCGCCGACTGCGAGGAGAGCGACCTCGCCGCGGTGACCGCCGCCAAGACCCAAGGCGCCCGGCACCTGGACGAACTGGCAGCCGACGCCACCACGTTCGTGCTCTTCTCCTCCGGCGCCGGCGTCTGGGGCGGCGCGGGCCAGGCCGCCTACGCGGCGGGCAACGCCGAACTCGACGCACGCGCCCACAACCGCCGGTCCCGGGGCCTGCCAGCCACCGCCGTCGCCTGGGGAGGCTGGGCCGGAGCCGGCATGGCCGACGACGAACAGGCCACCGCCGAACTCGGCCGGCGCGGACTGCACCCGATGGACCCGCGCCTCGCCCTCGAAGCGCTCGACCAGGCACTGGACGCCGACGACACCTGCCTGACCGTCGCCGACATCGACTGGGCACGCTTCGCACCCGGCTACACCGCCGCCCGCGCCCGCCCCCTGATCATGGACATCCCCGAGGCCCGGGCCGCACTCGCGACCCCCGACACCCCCGCCGACCGCCCCGGCGACGCCGACGAACTGTACGACCAGCTCGTCGAGTTGACCGGACCACAGCGCACCCAGCACCTGCTCGCCCTGGTGACCGAACACGCCGCCGCCGCGCTCGGCTACGCCGACTCCGCCGCGATCGAGGCCGGCCGCGCCTTCCGGGACCTGGGCTTCGACTCACTGATGGCCGTCGACGTCCGCAACCGCCTCCAGGCCGCCACGGGCCGCAAACTCCCGCCGACCCTGGTGTTCGACCACCCCACCCCCGCCGACCTCGCCGACCACCTGCTCACCGAGGTCCTCGGCGAACAGGACCCGGCCGGGGGCACCACCGCCCGCACCAGCATCGGCACCGACGACGAGCCGCTTGCCGTGATCGGCATGAGCTGCCGCTACGCCGGCGGCGTGAACTCGCCCGAGGACCTGTGGCAGCTGGTGCTGGAGGGCACCGACGCCATCGGGCCCTTCCCGCAGGACCGCGGCTGGGACCTGGAAAACCTCTACCACCCCGACGCCGACCACCCCGGCACCTCCTACGTCAACGAGGGCGGCTTCCTCACGGACGCCTCCCACTTCGACGCCTCCCTCTTCGGCATCAGCCCCCGCGAGGCGATGGCCACCGACCCGCAGCACCGGCTGCTGCTGGAGGCCACCTGGGAGGCCATGGAACGGGCCACGATCGCCCCGTCGTCCCTGCGGGGCAGCCAGACGGGCGTCTTCGTCGGCACCTCCTTCGTCGGCTACGGCGTCGGAGCCCAGCAACCTGGCAACGACACCGAGGGCTTCTTCCTCGCCGGCACCGGAACCGCCGCCGCCTCCGGCCGCATCTCCTACACCTTCGGCCTCGAAGGACCCGCCGCCACCGTCGACACCGCCTGCTCGTCCTCCGCCGTGGCCATCCACCTCGCCTGCCAGGCCCTGCGGAACAACGAATGCGACATGGCCGTCGCCGGCGGCGCCGCCGTCCTGGCCACCCCCGCCTCCTTCACCGAGTTCAGCCGCCAGCGCGGCCTCGCCGCCGACGGCCGGTGCAAACCCTTCGCCGCGGCCGCCGACGGCACCGGCTGGGGCGAGGGAGTCGGCGTGATCCTCGTCGAGCGCCTCTCGGACGCGCTGCGCGCGGGACACCCGGTCCTCGCGGTGATCCGCGGCACCGCCGTCAACCAGGACGGCGCCTCCAACGGCCTGACCGCCCCCAGCGGCCGCGCCCAGCAGAAGGTCATCCGCCAGGCACTGGCCAACTCCCGTCTGGACGCCACCGACATCGACACCGTCGAGGCGCACGGCACGGGCACCGCCCTCGGCGACCCCATCGAGGCCCAGTCGATTCTGGCGACGTACGGCCAGAACCGCGCCGAGGACCGGCCGCTGTGGCTCGGCTCGGTGAAGTCCAACATCGGGCACACCCAGTCGGCGGCCGGCGTCGGTGGCGTCATCAAGACGGTCATGGCCTTGCGCGAGGGAGTCCTGCCCGCCACCCTGCACATCGACGCACCGACCCCGCACGTCGACTGGTCGACGGGCACGGTCAAGCTCCTGACGCAGACCACCCCCTGGCCCGACACCGACGGGCGCCCCCGGCGGGCCGGAGTGTCCTCCTTCGGCGGCAGCGGCACCAACGCCCACCTCGTGCTGGAACAGTACGTCCAGCAGCCCGACCCAACCACCCAGGACCCGCAGCACGCCCCCGACCCCGCCGGCACCCCCGAACTCGACGGCGTGGTGGCCCCCTGGATGCTGTCCGCCCGCAGCGCCGAAGCCCTGCGCGGCCAGGCCCGGCGACTCCTCGAACACCTGGACTCCGCACCCGCCGCCCACCCCGCCGACCTCGCCCACTCACTGACCGCCACCCGCGCCCTGCTCGGACACCGCGCCGCCGTGGTCGCCGCCGACGACGCGGACCGCCGGGCCGCACTCCTTGCCCTCGCCCGCGGCGACGCCGCACCCCACCTGGTCCAGGGCGTCGAACGACCCGGAAAGATCGCCTTCGTCTTCCCCGGGCAGGGCGGCCAGTGGCAGGGCATGGCCACCGAACTGATGGACACCTCCGAAATCTTCGCCGCCGAGCTCTACGCGTGCGCCGAGGAGTTCGCCCACCACCTGGACTGGTCACTGATCGACGTGCTGCGCGACGCCGAGGGCGCCCCGCCGCTGGACCGGGTCGACGTCACCCAGGTCGCCCTGTTCAGCGTGACCGCGGCACTCGCCGCGCTCTGGCGGGCCCACGGCGTCGAACCCGACATGATCCTGGGCCACTCGCACGGCGAGATCGCCGCCGCCTACGCCTGCGGCGCCCTCTCACGCGCCGAAGCGGCCCGCGTCGTCGCCCTGCGCGGAAAGGTCCTCCTCCCGCTGTCCGGCCACGGAGGCATGGCATCCGTGGCCCTGCCGGCCGCACGGACCCGCACACTGCTGGAGCCGTGGGGCACACGGCTCTCACTGGCCGGAATCAACAGCCCCGCGTGGAGCATCATCGCCGGAGAACGCGAGGCACTGGAGGACTTCCTCGCCGCCTGCAAGAGCGACGGCGTCCGCGCGAAACGCATCCAGGTCGACTTCTCCTCCCACTGCGCCCAAGTAGAACCGGCCGCACAGGAACTGGCAGAACTCCTCAACGGCCTCAGCCCCAGCACGAGCAGCATCCCCTTCCACTCCACGGTCACCGGCCAGCGGACCGACGGCGAACTCCTCGACGCCGCCTACTGGCAGCAGAACCTCGCCACCCCCGTCGACCTCGACCGGGGCGTACGCGGACTGGTGGAACAGGGCGCCCGGTTCCTGGTGGAGATCGGCCCGCACCCGGTCCTCGCACCCGCGCTCGGCGAAATCCTCGACGGCATCCCCGACCTCACCCCCGGCGACGTCACCGTGCTCGGCACACTCCGCCGCGACCACGGCGGCATCGAACGCTTCCTCCTCTCCGTCGCCGAACTCCACACCCACGGAGGCACGGCCGATCTCACCGCCCCCCTCACCGGGCTCCCGGTACGGACCGTTCCCCTGCCGGTGTACCCCTTCCAACGAGAGCGGTACTGGCTCGACACAGCGTCCCCGGGCATCGGCGACCTCGGCGCAGCAGGCCTGAGCAGCACCGGACACCCGCTGCTCACCGCCACACTGACGCTCGCCGACGGCGCGAGCACCGTGTTCACCGGGCGACTGTCCACCCGCACCCACCCCTGGCTCGCCGACCACGCCGTTCTCGGCGCCGTCCTGCTGCCGGGCACCGCCTTCGTCGAGATGGCCCTGCACGCCGGCACCCGGGTACAGACCCCGGTACTGGAAGAACTCGCCCTGGGCGCCCCCCTGGTGCTGGGCGAGAACCACGCCGTCCAAGTGCAGCTCACAGCCGGCGCCCCCGACGAGACGGGCCGCCGGGAGGTGTCCGTCCACGCACGCGACGCCGACCTCCAGGACACACCCTGGGTCCGGCACGCCACCGGCACCCTGGCCCCCGCCGCCCCCACGTCCACCGCACACCCCCTCACCACCTGGCCACCACCGGGCGCCGAACCGGTCGAACTCACCGGCTTCTACGAGAGCATCGCCGACGCCGGCTACAGCTACGGCCCCGCCTTCCGGTCGCTCACCGGAGCCTGGCACCGCGGCGACGAACTCTTCGCCGAGGTACGGCTGTCCGACGAGGCGTCCGACAAGGGCTTCCTCCTCCACCCGGCGCTGTTCGACGCGGCCCTGCACGGCATCGGCCTGCTGCGCCGCCTGCGCGACGACGCCGACGCCGGCCGCACCGCAGACCTCCCCTTCATGTGGCGGGAGGTGACACTCCCCGCCACCGCCACCGCGATACTCCGCGTGCGGCTCACCGAGTCCGAAGACGGCATCAACCTCGAACTCTTCGACGACGACGGAACCCCGGTCGGCGGAGTGGGAGCCCTGGTGGCCCGGCCGGCGGGCGCCGAACTGGCAGCTGTCCGCCACGGCCCGGCCGACACACTCCTGCACATCGACTGGGACACCGAGATACCGATCCCCGCCACCGTCTCCGGCCGCCTCGCGCAGCTCGGCGACGACACCTGGCTGGACGGGGCGTTCGCGGACACCAAGCCCGACGAGGCCGACATCGTTCTCGCACCCTTCGCCGCCCCCGCCACCGGACCCGACACGGCCGACGCCGTGGAAGAGGCCGTCACCCGGGCCCTCGGCCTGATCCGCGACCGGATCGCCGACGAACAGCACACCGGACAACCCCTGGTCCTGGTCACCCGAGGCGCGGTCGCCACCGGCGACGACGACCTGACGGACCTGGTCAACGCCCCCGTACGCGGCCTGATGCGCTCCGCACAGGCCGAGCACCCCGGCCGGTTCCTGCTGCTCGACCTCGACCCGGCGACCGAACCGGACCCCGCACTGGTGCACCGGGCCGTCGTCGCCGCACTGGAAGCGGAGGAGACCGAGGCCGCCCTGCGCGGCGGTCTGCTCCTCGCACCCCGGCTGGTCCGGATGCCCCTGCCCGAAGAACCCACCGACGAGACGGAACCGGGACCCCGTACCGGCCTGGAGACAGCCGACGGCACCGTACTGGTCACCGGCGCCACCGGCACCCTCGGCAGCGCCCTCGCCCAGCACCTGGTGCGACACCACGGGGTCCGGCACCTGCTGCTGATCAGCCGCAGCGGCCCGGCCGCTCCCGGCGCCGACGAACTGGTCGCCGAACTGGCGGACCTCGGAGCCCGGGCAACCGTCGCCGCCTGCGACGTCGCCGACCGCCAAGCACTGGCCGACACCCTGGCCCGGATCCCCGCACAGCACCCGCTGACCGCCGTGGTCCACACCGCCGCCGTCCTGGACGACGGCGTACTCACCCACATGACGGACCAGAGCCTCGCACGCGTACTCGGGCCCAAGGTACGAGGAGCGGTCAACCTCCACGAGCTCACAAGGGACGCGAACCTCACGGCATTCGCCCTGTTCTCCTCCGCGGCCGGAGTACTCGGCGGAGCGGGACAGGCCAACTACGCGGCGGCCAACGTGTTCCTGGACGCCTTCGCCGCGCACCGCCGCCGGCTGGGGCTGCCCGCGGTATCGCTCGCCTGGGGGCCGTGGGCCCAACGCACCGGACTGACCGGAACACTCACCGAGGCCGACGTACGCCGGGTGACCCGCTCAGGCATGAGCACACTCACCACCCAGGACGGCATGGCCGCCTTCTCGGCAGCCTGTGCCGCCGGCCGGCCGCTGGTCGTGCCGATGGCGTTCCGGCCGGCGGCCCTGCGCGGCCGCGACCTGGTGCCCCCGCTGTTCAGGACACTGGTTCCCCGCCAGAAGCAGCAGACAAAGACCGGCTCGGCAGACCCCGCGGCACTACGGGCCGCCCTCTCCGCAGCCACCGAGGCCGACCAGCGGCGCATCCTGCTCGACCTGGTCCGCGGCCAGGTGGCCACCACCCTCGGCTTCGCCACCGCCGGCGAAATCGACGCCGACCGGGGCTTCCTGGAACTCGGCCTCGACTCCCTGACCGGCGTCGAACTACGCAACCGGCTCGCCGCCGGCACCGGGCTGCGACTGCCTGCCACGCTGGTGTTCGACCACCCGAACTGCACCGAACTCGCCCGCTACCTCCGCAGGGAACTGAACCCCGAACCGGTACGCGAGGCCGACAGACTGCTGGCCGAACTCGCCCGCCTGGAAACCGACCTGGCCCGGGTGGCCGACGACGAGGAGGGCCGGGCCCGGGTGGCGGCCCGACTGCGGGCCCTGGCCGACCGATGCAACGGCGAGCAGAACAGGCCGCAGGACAACCTGGACTCCGCCTCGATCGAGGACGTCTTCGACCTCCTCGACACTGAGTTCGACACGCCGTGAGAGGACACGAACACCAGACCATGAGCGACACGGACCCGGACCAGCAGGAAAAACTCCTCGCCTACCTGAAGCGAGCCACGACGCAACTGCGCGACGCCAACCGCCGCGTACGCGAACTGGAGGACCAGCCACGCGAACCCATCGCGGTGATCGGCATGGCCTGCCGCTACCCCGGCGGCGTCCGCTCCCCCGAAGACCTGTGGACACTGGTCGAGTCCGGCACCGACGCGCTCGGCCCGCTGCCCACAGACCGGGGCTGGGACCCGGCACGGACGGCAGCCGCACCACGCGGCGGATTCGTCCACGACATCGGCGACTTCGACGCCGGACTGTTCGGCATCAGCCCGAGGGAAGCCGCCGCCACCGATCCGCAGCAGCGCCAGCTCCTCGAAGCGTCCTGGGAAGCGTTCGAGCGGGCAGGCATCGACGCACGCACCCTGCGCGGCGGACGCACCGGCGTCTTCGCCGGCGTGATGTACCACGACTACCCGTCCGTGGTCGACCCCGAAGCCCTCGACGGCTACCTGGGCACCGCCAACGCCGGCAGCGTCCTCTCCGGCCGCATCGCCTACACCTTCGGACTGCAGGGGCCCGCGGTCACCGTGGACACCGCCTGCTCCTCGTCCCTGGTGGCACTGCACCTCGCCGCGCAGGCGCTCCGCGCCGGCGAGTGCGACCTCGCCCTGGCCGGCGGGGTCACCGTCATGTCCGGGCCGATGATGTTCGCCGGATTCGGCCTGGAAGAGGGCAGCGCCGCCGACGGCCGCTGCAAGTCCTTCGCCGCCGCCGCCGACGGCACCGGCTGGGGCGAGGGCGTCGGTGTGCTGCTGGTGGAGCGGCTCTCCGACGCGCGCCGCAACGGGCACCGGGTGCTGGCGGTCGTCCGCGGCAGCGCGGTCAACTCCGNGCGAGGGCGTCGGTGTGCTGCTGGTGGAGCGGCTCTCCGACGCGCGCCGCAACGGGCACCGGGTGCTGGCGGTCGTCCGCGGCAGCGCGGTCAACTCCGACGGTGCCTCCAGCGGCCTCACCGCCCCCAACGGACCCGCCCAACAACGCGTCATCCGCCAGGCCCTGGCAAGCGCGGCCCTCGCACCCACCGACGTCGACGCCGTCGAAGCACACGGCACCGGCACGAGGCTGGGCGACCCGATCGAGGCGCAGGCACTGCTCGCCACCTACGGCCAGGACCGCACCGAACCCCTCTACCTGGGCTC
>NTHE01000105.1 GCA_002551355.1 Streptomyces sp. man185
AGATGTGTATAAGAGACAGACCCTGGCCCTGGCCCTGGCCCTGGCGGAAGGACCCGCCGCCGCTGCGGCCGCCCTGGCCGCGTCCGCCGCCCTGACCGCCGGGGCGACCGCCCTGGCCGCCGCTCCGGCCGCTGCCGCTGCCGCCGCTTCCGCTGTTCCTGCCACTGCTTCGCATCAAAATTCCGTCTTGTCGTCTGCGTGAGTATCCGGGGTGTCCGGTGCGTCCGGATCGAACGACGGCACACCCTCTAGCGTCTCAGCCTCGATCGCGTCCGCCTCCGGGAGGAAGGGCGCGAGCTCCGGGAGCTCGTCCAGGCCGCGCAGGCCCATTCGCTCCAGAAAGTAGTTCGTCGTCCTGTACAGGATCGCACCTGTTTCGGGTTCCGCGCCCGCCTCGGCCACCAGGCCCCTCTGGAGGAGGGTCCGCATGACCCCGTCGCAGTTCACTCCACGTACCGCCGAGACCCTTGAGCGGCTCACCGGCTGCCGGTACGCGACCACCGCCAGGGTCTCCAGCGCGGCCTGGGTGAGCCGGGCGTGCTGGCCGTCCAGGACGAAGCCCTCCACGGCCGCCGCGTACTCGGGGCGGGTGTAGAAGCGCCAGCCTCCCGCGACGAGCCGCAGGTCGAACCCCCGGCGCTGCACGGTGTACTCGTCGGCCAGCTCCCGCAGCGCGTCCGCCACGGCCCTGCGGGGCCGCTGGAGCACCTTGGCCAGGTGGTCGACGGTGGCGGGCTCGTCGACGACCATGAGGACCGCCTCCAGGGCAGGCTTCAGATCGAGCGAGGCGACCTCGCTCCCGTCGTTCTCCCGATGCGGCTGCTCGCTCATTCCCGTACGTCCTCCTGCTCGGGGGTCCCGTTCAGCTCCTGGTCGAACTCGTCCGTCACCACCGGCTCCGCGTCCTCCCCGCCGCACCACGCCACCAGCAGGTCGCCCAGCGCCTCCTCCTGGTCGAGGGTGACGGCCTTCTCTCGGTACAGCTCCAGCAGGGCCAGGAACCGGGCGACCACGGTGAGGGTGTCCGGCGCGTCCTCGGCCAGTGTCGCGAAGCTCACCGCCGCCCCGGCCGCGCGCAGGCGCTCCACCACCAGGCCCGCCTGCTCCCGGACGCTGACCAGGGGGGCGTGGATGTGGTCCACGTAGACCTGGGGCTTCGGCCTCGGCTGCATCGCCTTCACGGCCAGCTTCGCGAACCCCTCGGGCCCGATGCTGATGACCACCTCGGGCAGCAGCGCGGCGTGGCGGTCCTCCAGGCCGACCGTACGGGGGTGGCGGCGGGCCTCCGACTCCAGGCGGCCCTGGAAGATCTCGGCGATCTGCTTGTACGCGCGGTACTGGAGCAGCCGCGCGAAGAGCAGGTCCCGCGCCTCCAGGAGCGCGAGGTCCGCCTCGTCCTCCACCTCGGCGGCGGGCAGCAGCCGGGCGGCCTTGAGGTCGAGCAGGGTGGCGGCGACGACGAGGAACTCGGTGGTCTGGTCGAGGTCCCAGTCGGGGCCCATGGCGCGGATGTACGCCATGAACTCGTCGGTGACCTTGGAGAGAGCCACCTCGGTCACGTCCAGCTTGTGCTTGGAGATCAGCTGGAGGAGGAGATCGAACGGGCCCTCGAAGTTCACCAGGCGGACGGTGAACCGCTTGTCGTCGCCCTCGGGCCCTTCTACGGGCGCCGGCTCGGCCGCTTCGGGCGCCGGCTCGGCCGCGGGCTCCCGTACGGCCTCCGGCTCGACCGCCGGTACGGGGACGGCTTCCGCCTCCGGGGCGGGCTCCGGCTCCCGTACGGGCTCCTGGAACGCCTCCTCCGCCTCCGCGGGCGGTGCCGCCGGGCCCGGACCCCGCCCCAGGGCACGGCGGCGCGGGGCGGTCGGGCGGTCGGGCGTGGGCATAGGGGTCCAGGGGTGGGGCGGCGGCGCGGACGGGGTCCCGCCGGTCGGCGGGACCAGGGCCTGTCGTCACATTCCCGTCGTCGCCCGACGGGCGGACGGGCGGCGTCTGGTGCGTGCGATCGCAAGGCGCCGGGATGGTCTCGTAGCGGAGCTACCCGGCCATTTCGGCAACGCCGCGAGCGTGCGTGCGAGACGCCGCCCGGCAGGCGGGAATGTGACGACAGGCCCTGGGGCAGGCTACCCGCGCCGTGCCGCTCAGCGGCCGCGCAGCCGCCGTACGAGGATGCTCGCGTCGCCCCGGGACTCCAGGTCGGCCAGGACCACCGCCACCGCCTCACGGACGATGCGGCCGCGGTCCACGGCGAGGCCGTGTTCGCCGCGCAGGACGAGCCGGGCGTGTTCGAGGTCCATCAGCTCCTCGGCGGAGACGTAGACCGTGATCTTCTCGTCGTGGCGCTCCCGGCCGCTGGGGCGGCGGTTCGCGCCGCGTCCGCCGCCGCGCCTGCGCTGCTGCTGGACCGCCGGGGACTGCTCGGCCGGGGCGGCGGAGGCGGCGGGACGCTCACCGGGGGCGGCCTTGGCGGACGCGGGACGTTCGCCCTCGCCGCCGCGGCCGCGCGCGTCGCCGCCGTCGGTGTCCGCCGCGGTGTGCTCCTCGCGTTCGGTGGACGGGGCCGGGCCGGAGGGGTCGCTCTCCCCGGCGGGCGCGGGCACCCGCGGCTCACCGTTCGCCTTGCGCCGCCGCTCCGCGGGGGAGGACGGCTGGAGGCCCATCCCGCCTCCGGTGGTACGGAACAGTTCGTCGGCCCCCGGCAGACTCACTCGGCGTGACACCGGGCGAGCACCTCCCTGGCGAGCTGGCGATAGGCGGCTGCGCCGACCGAGTTGGAGGCGTAGGTGGTGATGGGCTCACCGGCGACCGTGGTCTCCGGGAAGCGGACCGTGCGCCCGATGACCGTGTGGTAAACGTGCTCGTCGAAGGCCTCGACGACGCGCGCCAGGACCTCGCGGCTGTGCACCGTACGGGAGTCGTACATGGTGGCGAGAATGCCGTCGAGCTCCAGCTCCGGGTTGAGCCGCTCCTGGACCTTCTCGATGGTCTCGGTGAGCAGCGCCACCCCGCGCAGCGCGAAGAACTCGCACTCCAGCGGCACTATGACCTTGTGAGCGGCCGTCAGGGCGTTCACGGTGAGCAGGCCGAGGGAGGGCTGACAGTCGATCACGATGTAGTCGTAGTCGGCCATCAGCGGCTTCAGGGCGCGCTGGAGCGTGGACTCGCGGGCCACCTCGCTGACGAGCTGCACCTCGGCCGCGGAGAGGTCGATGTTGCTGGGCAGCAGGTCCATGTTCGGGACCGCCGTCTTGAGCAGGACGTCATCGGCCGCCATGCCCCGCTCCATGAGCAGGTTGTAGACGGTGAGGTCCAGCTCCATCGGATTGACCCCGAGGCCGACGGAGAGCGCACCCTGCGGGTCGAAGTCGACGAGCAGGACCCGGCGTCCGTACTCCGCGAGCGCGGCGCCCAGGTTGATGGTCGACGTGGTCTTGCCGACGCCGCCCTTCTGGTTGCACATCGCGATGATCTTCGCGGGGCCGTGGTCGGTCAGGGGGCCCGGGATCGGGAAGTACGGCAGGGGCCGTCCGGTCGGGCCGATGCGCTCGCGGCGCTGGCGCGCGGCGTCGGGCGCGAGGGTGGCCGCGTACTCCGGATCGGGCTCGTACTCGGCGTCGGGGTCGTAGAAGTGCCCCTCGGGCACCTCGGCGAAGTCGGCGAAGCGGTCGGTGTCCCGGCTGCTCTCGTTGCCGGCCGTGGCGTTCACGTGTAGGCCGTCCATCATCTGGGGGGCTGTCGTCATGTGCTGTTGGGTGGCGAAGGTGCGGACCGCGACGGAGCCGACAGCTTCGAGCCCGATCGGGCTCAGACCCCGTGCAGGCATCCCTGGTTGACCACCCCCAGGAGTAATTGTCGACTCATTCACAAGTCGTCTTACCTCCTTGGATGTGACCAGGAAACTTATCGATAGGTCAGCGTGGCACCATGCCGACGATTGGCGACTCTATGGCGTGTCACCGGTCCGCAGCAACACAATCCGCCGGACCCGGCCCGATGTGTCGGCAATCGAACGCCTCGCTGTCAAGGGTGCACAGCGACCAAGCCGCACATTTCACCGCTGCACGAAACGGGTAAAGGGTTACGTTCGGCGCGAGTTGCGCAAGGGCCTCATGGGGCCCGATACACGTCCGGCCGGACCTTGCTCGGCAAGGTCCGGCCGGAGCCCCGATGTTGACGAAAGGGGTTGACCCGTCAGCCGAGGAGCGTGCTCAGCTCGACGTGCGGGAGACCGTGCGCCTCGGCCACCTCGCGGTAAACCACCTGGCCCTCATGGGTGTTGAGGCCCTTGGCGAGCGCGGCGTCGCGGCGCAGGGCGTCGGCCCAGCCGCGGTTGGCGAGCTCCACGATGTAGGGCATCGTCGCGTTGGTGAGCGCGTAGGTGGAGGTGTTCGGGACCGCGCCGGGCATGTTCGCGACGCAGTAGAAGACCGAGTTGTGGACCTGGAAGGTCGGCTCGGCGTGGGTCGTCGGACGCGAGTCCTCGAAGCAGCCACCCTGATCGATTGCAATGTCGACAAGTACACTTCCGGGCTTCATCTTGGCGACGAGCTCGTTGGTGACCAGCTTCGGGGCCTTGGCTCCGGGGATCAGCACGGCACCGACGACGAGGTCCGCCTCGACGACGGCCTTCTCCAGCTCGAAGGCGTTGGAGACGACGGTCTGCACCTTGGTGCCGAAGATCCTGTCGGCCTCGCGGAGCTTGTTGATGTCGCGGTCGAGCAGCGTGACGTGGAAGCCGAGGCCCACGGCGATCTGGGTGGCGTTCCAGCCGGAGACGCCGCCGCCGATGACGACGGCCTTGCCTGCCTGGGTACCGGGGACACCGCCGGGCAGCACGCCGCGGCCACCGACGGAGCGCATCAGGTGGTACGCGCCGACCTGCGGGGCGAGACGGCCGGCGACCTCGGACATCGGGGCGAGCAGCGGGAGCGCGCGGTTCGCGGTCTCGACCGTCTCGTAGGCGATGGCAGTGGTGCCGGAGGCCAGCAGCGCGTCGGTGCACTCGCGGGAGGCGGCGAGGTGCAGGTAGGTGAAGAGCGTCTGGTCCTTGCGGAGGCGGTGGTACTCCTCGGCGACCGGCTCCTTGACCTTGAGCAGCAGGTCGGCGGCGGCCCAGACCTCGTCGGCGGTGGCCAGGATCCGGGCGCCGGCGGCGACGTACTCCTCGTCCGGGATGGACGAGCCGACGCCGGCGTCGTGCTCGATGACGACCTGGTGGCCGTGGCGGACGAGCTCATGCACTCCGGCGGGGGTGATCGCCACCCGGAACTCGTTGTTCTTGACTTCGCGGGGGATGCCGACCTTCACGTCGATCACGGTCCTTGGCTCGGAGGGTTTGTCCGGGCACTACGGTGCACACCCGGACATATACAGCATAAATGGAGACGCCACGGAGGAACGCGGCAGAGCCAGTCTAATGAAGGACTTCACGCTGTCTAGCCTTACAAAGCATTAACTTTCTGTCGAAGCACTACGGATTTCGTAGGCAGAGGCCTCCTCCCCCAGCAATCTGTCGGCTGCGGCCCGGTGCAGCCTGGCCGCCGCGGGATCCCCGAGCCGGTCCAGCGTGTCCGCCAGCCGGAGCTGCAGCGCGGCCTGAAGCCGCACGTCACCGGCGCGCCGGGCCAGGTCGACGGCCTCCCGGCAGGTCTGCAGCGAGTCGTGCGGCCGGCCCGCGTACTCCTGGACCCGGGCGCTCTCGCTGAGCGCCCGCGCCTGGGCCGGCACGTCCCCGAGCCTGCGGTGGCCCGCGGCGGCGGCGCGCCAGTTCCGCAGCGCCTCGCCGTAGCGTCCGGCGTACGTGTGGACCGCCGCGAGCCGCCCGTACAGCCGGGCCTCGTCCGCCCGCTCCCCCTGGGTCAGCCGCTGGGAGAGCGCCCGGCCGTACCAGTCGGCGGCCCGGTGGTAGTCCCCCAGCTCCTCGTACGCGCCCCCGACGGATTCCATCGCGCGGCCGGTGGCGTAGAGGTCCTTCGCGGCCTTTCCGGCGTCCAGCGCGGCCCGGTAGCGGTTCAGCGCCTCGCGGGTGCGGCCGGTGCGGGCGTCCAGGTCGGCGAGGTTCAGCAGGGCGGCCGCCTGTTCGCGGGGCAGTTGGCGGCGCAGCGCCACGTCCAGGACGAGACCGTGCAGCCCGTACAGCTCGGGGGCCGCCTTCTCCGTCCCCTGGTGGGCGGCCAGGGCCCGCACCAGAGCGGCCACCAGGCGTCGCGCCAGGGTGTCCAGCTCGCCGTCCGCCACGGCGAGCCGGGCCGAGGCGAGCAGGGCGGGCCGGCGGACCCGCAGCCACGCGCCCGCCTCCTCGGCATTCGGGAAGCGCAGCGAGCGTGGCAGTCCGGCGAGCCTGTCGCGGGCGGTGGAGCCCTCCGGCTCGGTGATCGCGCGGCAGGCCTGGAGCCGGCGGACGGTCCGCTCCAGCATCCGGGCGCGGGCGAGCTGGATCTCGGCCGGCCGGTCCCGGTCCTCCAGGAGGGCCCGCAGCAGCGGGGCGAGGCAGCCGGGCACCGCGTACTGGGGGTGGGCCGCGCCGTCCGTCCGCAGCAGCCCGAGCTTCACGAAGTCGTCGAGGGTGGAACGGGCGGCGGAGACCGAGCAGCCGGCCAGCGCGGAGGCCGTGTGGGAGTCGGCGAGTCCGGCGGGGGCGAGGGCCAGCAGGCGCAGTATCCGGGCGGCGGTCTGCGGCAGGGAGTCGTGGACGAGCCGGAACGCGCGGGCCAGCGGGCGGGCGCCGGCGGGCTGCTGCTCACCGGAGTCGGGCAGCCCGTGCAGTTGCCCCGCCACGTCGGCGACCGAGGCCATGGGGTGGGCGGCGAGCAGGCCGCCCATCAGGGCGAGGGCCGCGGGCTGTCCCCCGCACTCCTCGGCCAGCCTCTCCGCGGTGCGGGGGTCGACGGTGACGCGGACCTGCCCGATGACGCGGGCGAGCTGCCGTACCGCCGCGCCCGCCTCCAGCCCGCCGAGGGTGCAGGGCCGCACGTCGGGGATGCCGGTCAGCGGCCCGGTCGCGGTGGCGAGGACCAGGCAGTCCGGGTTCTCCGGGAGCAGCGGGTCGACCTGTTCGGCGTCGGCCGCGTCGTCGAGGACCAGGACGAGGCGGCGTACGGCGAGGGCCTCGCGGACCAGCTCGGACAGCTCGTCCTGATCGGCGCCGGGCGGGACCGCGAGCCCGAGGAGGCCGAGGATCTCGCCGGCGGTGCGTTCGGTGGGGACCCGCTCGCCGCCGGGGTCGGTGAGGCCGACCCGGAGCACCCCGTCGGGGTAGTCGCCTGAGCCCGTACCGGCAACGGCCCACGGCAGGGTGCCCGTAGCGGTCGCGGCGGCCCCGGCGGCGTCGGTTCCGGTGAGCGCCCCGGCCAGCTCCTCGGCGAGCGCGCTGCGGCCGGAGCCGGGGCGGCCCGCGATGAGCAGGACCCGGGCCCGAGGAGCCTTGCGGCCGGCCAGGGTGTCCAGTCCCGCGCGCTCGATGTCCGCCCGCAGGTCCTTCAACTCCCTTTCGCGGCCGAAGAATCGGGGCGGGGCGGCGCCGGACGGCTCCTCGGTCCCCGTGGCCTTTGCCGGGCCGCTGGTATCCACCGCCTGATCGGTCACGAGCCACGCTCCACTTCGCTGCACGCGGTGCCCGCCGGAACTCCGGTCGGGTGCGTTTCGAGCGTAGTTCAGCTGTGGGGACGATCACCGCGGAGCAAGGCGGAGGACGGGGGAACATCCCCCGATCGGATCAGCTTCTCTTCACTTCTTCGTCTCTTATGACCGATCGGGGGCGGGGCGAGGAACGGACCGGCCGTCAGGCCTCGAAGGGCCGGGCCGGCCAGGGCGCTTCGGCGGGGCGCAGCGAGTCGACGCCGTCGCCCGCGCGGACAGCGGTGAGCGCGAGCGCCCCGACGACCAGACAGTTGTTGTGCACGTCCCCCGCGATGACCGAGCGGACCAGCTCGGCCAGCGGCACCCGGGCGTGCTCCATGTCGGCCTCCTCCTCGGAGACCGCGTACCGCTCGCCCTCCGCCTCGGAGAGGTCGCGGGCGAGGAAGATCCGCACGGCCTCGTCGCAGCCGCCGGGCGTGGTGTAGACGTCGGTCAGCACCCGCCAGTCCTCGGCCTTGACGTGCGCCTCCTCGTACAGCTCGCGCTGCGCGGCGTGCAGGGGGTTCTCGCCGGGGATGTCGAGCAGTCCGGCCGGGATCTCCCAGAGCCGGTGGCGTACCGGGTGGCGGTACTGGCGCAGCACGATGACGCGGTCCTCGTCGTCGATCGCGAGGACCGCGACGGAGCCCGGGTGGACCTGGTAGTCACGGCCGTGGACGGAGCCGTCGGGCATCACCACCTGGTCGGTGCGGACGCTGGTCTTGTTGCCGGTGAAGGGGGTCACCGTCGCGGTGACCTGCCACTCCTCGGGCGTGTCCTGGATACCCATGTGCCTACGTCCTCCCACGAACCAAAAGGAAACCGGGGCACCGATCCGTACAGGATCCGTACCCCGGTCAACCGTAATGCCTCGGTGTTACGCGTCCGCGCCCTCCGCGGCGGCGATCTGGCGCGCGACGGCGGCCTTCACCAGACCCGCGAAGAGCGGGTGCGGGCGGGTCGGGCGCGAGCGCAGCTCCGGGTGCGCCTGGGTGGCGACCAGGTAGGGGTGGACCTCGCGCGGGTACTCGACGTACTCGACGAGCTTGTTGTCCGGGGAGGTGCCGGAGAAGACCAGTCCGGCCTTCTTCTCCAGCTCGGACCGGTAGCCGTTGTTGACCTCGTAGCGGTGGCGGTGGCGCTCCTCCACGTACGGCTCACCGGCGTAGGCCTCGCGCACCAGCGAGCCCTCGGCGAGCTTGGCCGGGTAGAGACCGAGCCGCATGGTGCCGCCCAGGTCGCCCGCGCCCTCGACGAAGGCGAGCTGCTCCTCCATCGTCGAGATGACCGGGTGGGAGGTGGCGGCGTCGAACTCGGTGGAGTTGGCGTCGGGGATCTCGGCGAGCGAGCGGGCCGCCTCGATCACGATGCACTGGAGGCCGAGGCAGAGGCCCAGCAGCGGGACCTTGTTCTCGCGGGCGTAGCGGATGGCGCCGACCTTGCCGTCGACACCGCGCTCGCCGAAGCCGCCCGGGATGCAGATCGCGTCCACGTCGCCGAGGTGCTCGGCGGCTCCGGCGGCGGTGCGGCAGTCGTCGGAGGTGACCCACTTGACCTTGACCCGGGCCTTGTTGGCGAAACCGCCGGCGCGGATCGCCTCGGTGACCGAGAGATAGGCGTCGGGCAGGTCGATGTACTTGCCCACCAGCGCGACGGTGACCTCGTGGTCGGGGTTGTGGACCCGGTCCAGCAGGTCGTCCCAGGTGGTCCAGTCGACGTCGCGGAACGGCAGGTCGAGCTTGCGCACGACGTAGGCGTCCAGGCCCTCGGTGTGCAGCACCTTGGGGATGTCGTAGATCGACTTGGCGTCGATCGCGGCCACCACGGCGGCCTCGTCGACGTCGCACATCAGCGAGATCTTGCGCTTGATGGCGGTGGGGACCTCGCGGTCGGCGCGCAGCACGATGGCGTCGGGCTGGATGCCGATGTTGCGCAGGGCGGCCACCGAGTGCTGGGTGGGCTTGGTCTTCAGCTCGCCGGAGGGGCCGATGTAGGGCAGCAGCGAGATGTGCACGACGAAGACGTTGTCCCGGCCGACCTCGTGGCGGACCTGGCGGACGGTCTCCAGGAACGGCAGCGACTCGATGTCGCCGACGGTGCCGCCGACCTCGGTGATGACGACGTCCACGTCGTCGGTGGCCATGCGGCGGATGCGGTGCTTGATCTCGTTGGTGATGTGCGGGATGACCTGGACGGTGTCGCCCAGGTACTCGCCGCGCCGCTCCTTGGCGATGACCTGGGAGTAGACCTGGCCGGTCGTCACGTTGGCGGAGCCGTCGAGGTCGACGTCGAGGAAGCGCTCGTAGTGGCCGATGTCCAGGTCGGTCTCGGCGCCGTCGTTGGTGACGAACACCTCACCGTGCTGGAAGGGGTTCATCGTGCCCGGGTCGACGTTGAGGTAGGGGTCGAGCTTCTGCATGGTGACCCGCAGGCCACGCGCCTTGAGCAGGGCACCCAGGCTGGAGGCAGTCAGACCCTTGCCGAGGGAGGAGGCGACACCCCCGGTGACGAAGATGTGCTTGGTCGTCGTGGATGTGGGCTGCATAGCCAAAGGGGGCTCCCGTGGTCGCGATTCTGAGGTGCGTACCGGCCGCCGAACCGGAATTCCGGGGGTGCCGTCGCTGCGGTTCGGGGGCCTCGTCCGCTGTCAGAGACGACCACCGGTCCACGGGCTACCAGGGTAACAGCGACGGCGGGAGGCTGCTTCCGGCCACACCCTGCACAGAGACGTCACACCATCACCCCAGGCATTTCACGTCCCACCCGATCAGCTCAGAGATCTTGCGGGCACCGTCGCGCGGATCTTCGTGGTGCGTCGTATCCTGCTCAAACACTCGCTGCCGAGACGGCCGGGCGGCGGCACCACCCAGGCCGCCCACCGGTACAGGAACTCGTCGGATCTTCCCGGGTGAAAGACCCTACGACCCCCTTGACCCGCAGTAAGCGCCCTTTGACGGGGCGACATGGCCGTTCGACTGGAGACGCACGTGGCCGGGCGCATCGAGGATTACGCACTCATCGGAGACATGCAGACCGCTGCCCTGGTCTGCCGGGACGGCACAGCCGACTGGCTGTGCCTGCCCCGCTTCGACTCGCACGCCGTGTTCGCGGGGCTGCTGGGCACCGAGGAGCACGGCTTCTGGCGCCTGGGCCCCGCGAGAGCGGAAGGAACAGAACCAGCCTTCGCCGACCGGCGGCGTTATCGCGGCGACTCCCTCGTCCTCGAATCGGAGTGGGACACGCCGCGCGGCACCGTACGGGTGACCGATTTCATGCCCCCGCGTGACGGCGCGCCGCAGCTCATCCGGATCGTGGAGGGCGTCAGCGGCCGGGTGCCGATGCGCTCGGAACTGCGGATGCGTTTCAGCTACGGCCGGGTGACGCCGTGGGTGCACAAGGTCGACAACCGCACGGTCGCGGTCGCCGGGCCGGACTCCGTCTGGCTGGACACCGAGGCGGAGACATACGGCCAGAATCTGACGACGTACTCCGACTTCACGGTGGCCCCCGGCGACCGGGTGGCGTTCACGATCAGCTGGCAGCCCTCCCACCACGAGCCGCCGGCCCTCCCGGAGCCGGAGAACTCGCTGGAGGCGACGGAGAACTTCTGGCGCGAATGGGTCGACCAGTGTACGTATCACGGGCCCTACCGGGAGGCGGTCGTCCGCTCCCTGATCACGCTCAAGGCCCTCACGTACGCGCCGACCGGCGGCATCGTCGCGGCCCCGACCACCTCGCTGCCCGAGGAGATCGGGGGCGTACGGAACTGGGACTACCGCTACACCTGGCTGCGGGACGCCGCGATCACCCTCTCCTCGCTGCTGCGCACCGGCTACCGGGAAGAGGCCCGAGCGTGGCGTGAGTGGCTGCTGCGGGCGGTGGCGGGCGACCCGGAGAACCTCCAGATCATGTACGGCATCGCCGGGGAGCGCGAGCTCGGCGAGGCGGAGCTGGACTGGCTGCCCGGGTACGAGAACTCCGGCCCGGTCCGCGTCGGCAACGGCGCCGCCAACCAGCTCCAGCTCGACGTCTACGGCGAGGTCACCGAGGCGCTGCACCTGGCGCACATGACGGGTCTCACCCGCAACGACTACGCCATGGGCCTCCAGCTCAAGCTGATCGAGTATCTGGAGAAGCACTGGGAGGAGCCCGACGAGGGCATCTGGGAGGTGCGCGGGCCGCGCCGGCACTTCGTTCACTCGAAGGTGATGGCGTGGGTCGCGGTCGACCGGACGATCAAGCTGGTCGAGTCGGGGGACGTGGAAGGCCCGCTGGAGCGGTGGCACCAGCTGCGCGACGACATCCACCGGGACGTCCTCGAGCGCGGCTACGACAAGGAGCGCAACACCTTCACCCAGTCCTACGGGTCGAAGGAGCTGGACGCCTCCCTGCTGCTCATCCCGCAGATGGGCTTCCTGCCGCCGGACGACAAGCGGGTCATCGGCACGATCGAGGCGATCCAGCGGGAACTGTCCACGGAGGACGGCTTCATCCTGCGCTATCCGACGGAGGGGGAGGACGCGGGCGTCGACGGTCTGGCGGGCGACGAGGGCGCGTTCCTGGCCTGCTCGTTCTGGATGGCGGACGACCTCGCGATGATCGGCCGGGTCGACGAGGCGCGGCAGCTGTTCGAGAAGCTGCTGTCGCTCCGCAACGATCTGGGGCTGCTGGCGGAGGAGTGGGACTCCAACCTCCAGCGCCAGGTGGGGAACTTCCCGCAGGCGTTCAGCCACGTTCCGCTGATCGACACGGCCCTGCGGCTGACGGCGAGCGGCGCGTACGTGGGCTGAGCTCTCACGGAGCCCCGGACCCCGCATCCCCGTCCCTTCGGACAGGGGCGCGGGGTCCGGTCGCGTCCGGGGCGTCCACAGCGGCCTGAGCACCGTCTTCGCACCTCCCCTGCCATGCGCACCCCGTGCCCCGGGCGGTAGCGTCCTGAACAGGACGACCGCCCGGGGCACGGGCGTGGAACAAAGGGAAAGCGGGCCGGGTACGTGGAGAGCCACAGCGGAATCACCGTGCAGCGGGCGCTGGAACTGCCGGGGCTGCGCGCCGGGCTCCCGGAGGTGGTGGCCGGCGCCGACCGGCTGAACCGTACGGTGCGCTGGGTGCACGCGGGCGAGGTCCCGAACATCGCATCCCTTCTCAAGGGCGGCGAGCTGCTCCTGACCACGGGCCTGGGCCTCGGCGCCCGCCCCGCCGAACAGCGCGCCTTCGTCCGCCGCCTCGCCGACCGGGGCATCGCGGCCCTGGTGGTGGAGCTCGGCCCGCGCTTCGGCCGGCTGCCCGCCTCCATCGTGGACGCCGCCCGCGCGGCCGGGCTCCCCCTGGTCCAGCTGCACCGCGAGGTGCCGTTCGTCGCGGTGACCGAGGAGGTGCACACCGAGATCGTCAACGGGCACTACGCCCTGCTCCAGCAGGCGGAGGAGGTGCACCGGCGCGCCACCCGGGCGCTGCTCGACGGGGGCGGGGTGCCGCAGGTCCTCGGGATCCTCGCCGACTTCACCGCCAACCCGGTCTTCCTGGAGACGCCCGACGGCCAGCTCCTGTACGCGGCGTCCACCGGCACGGGCCCGGTGGGCGCGGACCCGCTCCAGGTCTGGGAGGGCATGCGCGGCGACCGGGCGGCCCGGGAGAGTCCGCCGACCGGTGCGCTGCTCGTGGACGTGCCCGGCGGCGGGCCCGAGACCGGTTCGGTACGGGCGAGGCTGGTGCTGCTGGCGGTGTCCGGGCCGCTGGCGACCGTACACCGGATGGCGGCGGAGCGTGCGGCGGGCCTCCTCGCGGTGGTGCTGATGCAGGCCCGGCAGGAGGAGGAGCTGGCCGCCCGGGGCCGGGGAGACTTCCTGACCGACCTGGCGGAGGGCCGCATCGCCCCGGAGGACGCCCCCGCCCAGGCCCGGGTGCTCGGTTTCCGGCCCGGCGGGACACCGCTGCTCCCGGTCGTCATGCGGCTGGCCCCCGAGCTGTCCCCGTCGGGCAACTGGGCTTTGCTGGCCCGTGCGGTGCTGGAGGAGCTGGCCTCGGTCGGGGTGCCGGTGCTGCTCGGTGTACGGCCGGTGGAGGGGCGGGTTCCGCTGCTGCTGGGGCTGCGTTCGGAGGGTGAGCGCACGGCGGTCGCGGACCGGGTGGCGGCCGCGCTGCGGGCGGGGGTGGAGCGGGCCGGTCTCGACCGGGCCGGATCGCAGCCGCCGGTGGTCGTGGTCGGCGTCGCGGGCGGCTGGGCGGCGGCGGGTGCGGGGCTGCGGCACGCTTCGGAGACGGCGACGGCCGCCCAGGGCCTGGACGACCGGCCCTGGTACGACGCCCGGCGCCTCGACATCGACCTGCTGCTGTGGCGGCTGCGGGACCATCCGGATCTCGCGGCGTTCGTGAACCGGGCGATCGGTCCGCTGCGCGAGCACGACCGCACTTCGCGGCCGCCGTTGCTGCCGACTCTGCAGGCGTATCTGGAGCACGCGGGCCGCAAGGCGGAGACCGCCCGCGAGCTGCACCTCAACCGCCAGACGCTCTACAACCGGCTGGCCCGGATCGGCGAGCTGCTGGGCACGGACCTGGACGACCCGCAGACGGTGCTGGCACTGAGCCTGGCGCTGCGGGCCCGCCGCCACACGCCCTGACCGGCGGGCGGGACTCAGCGGCGGGCCCGCGAGCCGCCCCCGCCCCGGCTCCCGGTCCGCTCAGCGACCGCGCCCCACGGCCAGCGGCTGCGCCAACTCGTCGTAGACGCTGAGCACATGGGCGATGGTGTCATCCTCGGTCGGCCACCCCGCCGCCTGTACCCGCCCGGCCTCGGCGAGCCGGGCCCGCGCAGCCGGGTCCCCGAGCAGCCCCATCACCGTACGGGCGAGGGCTTCGGCGTCGCCGTACGGCACCAGCTCGGCGGCCCCGCCGACCAGTTCGGGCACACCGCCGACCGCGGTGGCGACGAGCGGCACCCCGGCCCGCAGCGCCTCCTGCGCCGGCAGGGAGCGGCCCTCCCACCGGCTCGGCAGCAGGACGAGATCGGCGGCGGCGACCAACTCCCCCAGACTCTCCCGGGTTCCGATGAGGACGACGGGCAACTCCTCGTCCCTGATCCGTCGTTGCAGGGCGTCCCGGTCGCGCCCCGCCCCCGCGATGACGAGCAGCGGCACGGGGTCCAGCCGACGCCAGGCGCGGGCCGCGTCCAGCAGGGTGTCGAAGCCGCGCTGCGGCCCGAGGCTGCCGACGGCCATCAGCAACGGTCGCTCCACCGCGCCCAGTTCGGCCCGCACCTTGCCCTCGTCGGCGGCGCCGGGCGGGCGCGCGGTCGGGGCGGCGACGGGGGCGAGCCTGTCTCTTATACACATCT
>NTHE01000106.1 GCA_002551355.1 Streptomyces sp. man185
GGCCTGGTAGGTGCGCCGCGCGCCGAGCCGCAGCAGGCCGTGCCGCAGGAGCGCGCGGCGGGGGGCCGGGGCGCCGGGGGTGCGGTAGCGGCGGCAGGACGCGGTCGCCCGGCGGAAGAACGCGGCGCGGCTGTGGAGCGGCAGCCGGTCCCGGGAGGCGTACAGCGCCGAGAAATGGTCCAGCATGCGGCGGAATATCACCGGCCGCCACAGGGCGAGTTCGGGGCGGGAGTCGATGAACGCGAAGACCCGGTCGTACTGGTCGAAGACGTCGAAGTGCTTCTCGCTGGTGGTGGAGAGGATGTTGCCGCGCCGCCGCTGCCGGTAGGAGACGCAGACCGCGTCGAGCACCGCGATCGAATCGGCCGACATCAGCACCGGGTAGGTCCAGGGGGTGTCCTCGTAGTAGCCGGGCGGAAAGGTGAACCCCTCGGCCTCGACGAACGCGCGGCGGTACGCCTTGTTCCAGACGACCATGAGGAGTCGCAGCAGCTCGGGTCGGTCGGTGAGCCGGAAGCGGGCCGGCCCGGCCTCGTCGAGATGGGCGGCCAGGACGTTGCGGACGCTGCGGCCCGTCCAGTACGTACGGGCGTAGTCGTACATCAGGACGTCGGGGTCGCCGGTCGCGTCGATCCGGTCGGCGATGGTCTGGAGCGCGTCCGGCAGCAGGGTGTCGTCGCCGTCGAGGAAGATCAGGTAGTCACCGGCCGCCCGGCCCATCCCGGCGTTGCGGGCCGGACCGAGGCCGATGTTGTGGGGCAGGTGCAGCGCGGTGACGCGAGGGTCCCGGCGGGCGTACTCGTCGGCGATCGGTCCGCAGGCGTCGGGGGAGCAGTCGTCGACCACGATGACCTCGTAGTCCTTGAAGGACTGGGCCAGCACGGAATCCAGACACGCGTGCAGATACGCCTGGACCCGGCATGCGGGCACGATGACGGAAAACCGGGGCACTACACATCCATGGGTCGATCGTTCGCGGAAACCAGGCAGAGCGCAAACGTCGGATGGAATGACAGGGTTACGCCGGACGTGGCAATCGGGCGACCAGGACGCCGAAGCGGCCCGGTTCCGGGGAACCGGGCCGCTCCGTGTTGACGTACAGCCGTACGCTTCGCGGCCGTACGCCTTCGTGGGCGTACGGCCTTGTGGTGCGGGCTACTTGACCGCGCCCGCCATCACGCCGGAGACGAACTGCCGCTGGAAGGCGAAGAACACCGCCAGCGGGATCACCATCGACACGAACGCGCCGGGCGCGAGCACATCGATGTTGTTGCCGAACTGGCGGACCTGCTGCTGGAGCGCCACGGTGATCGGCGGCGACTCGGAGTCCGCGAAGATCAGGGCGACCAGCATGTCGTTCCACACCCACAGGAACTGGAAGATCCCGAGCGAGGCGATCGCCGGACCGCCCAGCGGCATCACGACCCGGGTGAAGAGCCGGATCTCGCCCGCCCCGTCGAGCCGGGCGGCCTCCAGCAGCTCGCGGGGGATCTCCGCGAAGAAGTTCCGCAGCAGGAAGATCGCGAACGGCAGGCCGAACGCCGTGTGGAACAGCACCACCCCGAGTGTCGTCTCGAAGATCCCGATGGTGCCGAACAGCTCGGACACCGGGATCAGCGCGACCTGCACCGGGACCACCAACAACCCGACGACCAGCAGGAACCACCAGTCCCGGCCGGGGAACTCCATCCAGGCGAAGGCGTATCCGGCCAGCGAACCGATCACCACCACCAGCACGGTGGACGGCACGGTGATCATGATCGTGCTGACGAGCGAGCCCGTGATCGTCGAATTGTCCAGCAGCCGCTGATAGTTGTCGAGGGTCAGCTCGGACGGGGCGGTGAAGATCTTCCACCAGCCGGTCGCCGCGATGTCCTGGGGACCGCGCAGCGAGGACAGCAGCAGGCCGATCGTGGGCATCAGCCAGAACAGGGCGACCAGGATCAGGAAGACCCGCATCACCCCGCCGCCGGCCCGGGCGGCGATCCTGGCCGCGAGGGACTGCTTCGGCTTGGGCGCTTCGGGAGCACCCGGCTGCCGGGAGACCGCCTTCTGGCGGCCGATGCGCGCGGTGTTCACGTCCGGGGTACTGCTCATCGCCGTCCCTCCTTCCGGATCCGGCGGATGTTGACCAGCATCACCGGGATCACCAGCAGCAGCAGGAGCACCGCGATGGCGCTGCCGATCCCGAGGTCCGCGTCCGTGCCGAACGAGGACCGGTACAGCTGGAGCGCCAGCACGTTCGCGTCGTCCTGCGAGGAGCCCGGCGCGATGATGAACACCAGGTCGAAGACCTTCAGTACGTTGATCATCAGCGTCACCAGGACCACCACCAGCACCGGCGCCAGCATCGGCACCGTGATCCGGCGGAACACCTGCCACTCGTTGGCCCCGTCCACCCGGGCCGCCTCCAGCAGCTCGCGCGGCAGGCCGGCCAGCCCGGCCGCGATCAGGACCATCGCGAACCCGGCCCACATCCACACGTAACTGCCGATGATCCCGGGCGTCACGAGGGACGGACCGAGCCAGTCGACGCCGTTGTACGGTTCGCGGAAGTTGTCTGCGGGCAGGCGCAGTTGGGACCCGTCCGCCGAGGCGGGCAGGGTGAACACCCCGTCTGCTCCGGCTGTGGCGGTGGCGATGACCTCACCATCCTTCACCGCCTCGACCTTGAGCCCCTTGAGCCCCAGCTCCTTCGGGTCGACGACGTTCGGCTTCCCGCCGCCGCCCCGGGTGAAGTCCAGCCACGCCGTGCCGGAGATCTTGTCCCCGGAGGCCGCCGGGGCGCCCTGGGCCGGCCGCGCGTCGCCCGGCATCTTCGCCGGGGCCACACCGACCAGCGGCACCCGCAGCGGCTGACCCGCCCGGATCGGCTCCTTGGAGACGAATGTCCCGCCGGCCGCCTTCTCCAGCGGGTGCACGGGCAGGGGGCGGGCCTTCGGGAAACCGGAGGACTGGTTGAACGTGTCGTGCACCCCCACCGCCACCGCGTTGGCGACACCCCGCTCGGGAGCCTGGTCGTACACCAGCCGGAAGATGATGCCCGCCGCCAGCATCGAGATCGCCATCGGCATGAAGACGATCAGCTTGAACGCGGTGCCCCAGCGGATCCGCTCGGTCAGCACCGCGAAGATCAGCCCGAGCACGGTGGCGACCGTCGGGGCGAGGACCACCCAGATCGCGTTGTTCTTCACCGCCGTGAGGATCGTGTCGTCGGTGAACAGCGCCTTGTAGTTGTCGATCCCGGCGAAGCTCGTACCGGCCTGGTCGAAGAACGACCGGTAGACCGAAAACCCGATCGGATAGACCACCAGCGCGCCGAGCAGCACCAGCGCGGGCAGCAGGAACGCCGCCGCGACGACCTTGCGGGTGCCGGTCACGCTCCGGCCGGGCTTCTTCGGGTCGGGGGACGGGCGCGGACTCGTGTCGTCGGCGGGGGGCGCCGCACCGGCGCCCCCCGCGGTCGCTGTCGTCACGGCGTCAGCTCTTGTACGCCTTGGCCGCCGCGGACTCCAGTTTCTTCTGGGTCCCCGCGATGTCCTTCGGGTTCTTCAAGAAGTCCTGGAGGATCTTCCACTCGCCCGCACCGGGCGTCCCGCCGAACGACTGCGGGGCCTGGTCGGACATGTCGAACCGGACGTCGTCACCGGCGTCGATCAGCGCCTGCGCCATCGTGCGCTGCACCTCGTTCGGGTACGCCTTCAGATCCAGGCCCTTGTTCGGGGAGATGAACCCGCCCGCCTCGGCCCAGATCTTCGCCGCGTCCGCCGACGCCAGCCACGTCAGCAGCGCCTGCGCGCCCTTGCTGTCCTTCAGCGCCACCGCCGCGTCGCCACCGGTCACCACCGGCGAGTCCGCGCCGACCGCCGGGAACGGGAAGACCTTCGCGTCCGTGCCGATCTCCGCCTCGGTCTGCCCGATGTTGATGGCGACGAAGTCGCCCTCGAAGACCATCGCGCCCTTGGGCTGGTCGCCCCCGGTGAAGGTCTGCGTCACCGAGGCCGGGAACTCCGTCTGGAGCGCCCCGTCCGCACCGCCGGCGATCAGCTCCGGCTTACCGAACAGCTCGGCGAGCGTGGTCAGCGCGTCCTTGACGGACGGGTCGGTCCACGGGATCTCGTGCTTCGCCAGCTGGTCGTACTTCTCCGGCCCCGCCTGCGAGAGATAGACGTTCTCGAACCAGTCGGTCAGGGTCCAGCCGTCCGCGCCGCCCACCGAGACCGGCGTGACGCCGGAGGCGGAGACGGTCTCCGCGGTCGTCAGGAAGTCCTTCCAGGTCTTCGGCTCGCTCGCCCCCGCGTTGTCGAACGCGGCGGCGTTGTACCAGATCAGCGACTTGTTGGCGGCCTTGAAATACACGCCGTACTGGGTGCCGTCCACCGTGCCGAGGTCCTGCCAGACCTTCGCGTAGTTCTTGCCGAGCTGGGCCCGCGCCTCGGCGCCCACCGGCTTGGCCCACTTCTTCGCGGCCGCCTGCTGGATCGCGCCGACCTGCGGGATCATCGCCACGTCCGGCGGCTGCTTGCCCGCGATCTTCGTGCCCAGGAAGTTGATGATCGGGTCCTGCGCCGGGACGAACGTCACGCTCGCGCCCGTACGCTTCTCGAACTCGTCCAGCACCTTGGTGAAGTTCTCCTGCTCGGGACCGGTCCAGACCGCGGCGACGGAGACCTCCTCCCCGTCCAGCTTCGGCAGGTTCACCGTGGAGGCGCTGTCCGTGCCCTTGTCGGAGTCTTCGCCCGACTTCTTCTCGCCGTCGCCTCCGCAACCGGTCAGCGCCAGAGCGCCGACCGCCGCGAACACGAGTGCGGCCCTGCGTATCGAGAGGGTTGTGCGCATTCCTGCCCCGTTTCTTCCCTACACGCCCGGCCACGTCCGCATGCCCGGACTCCGTCGTCCGTGCACAGTCCTACGCCCGGTGCACGGGCCCCGCAATACCGCCGGAGGCTCCGACGCGCTGATCGTGATCGCCTCGTGACGTCATGTCAGGGCATGTCGGAAGCCTGCCCGGGCAGGGGTAGGAGCGGCTTTCCCGGAGTCCGCGGTCGGGCCGCGGTCAGGCGGTGAACGGCACGAGCGGGGGCAGCCGTTCGGCGTTCACCGAGCGGGCCGCGCGCTCCAGCGCACTGGCGAGCAGCGCCAGGTCGGTAGGCCCGTTGCCCAGCTCCCGCACCGGGCGCCGGGTCGGCGGATCGCCCATCCGCTCCCACTCCAGCGGGACGACGGTCGGCCGCAGCGTCGCCGTACGCGGGATGCGCCCGGTGACCCGGCCTCCCTGGAACGGCGTCACCCGGCCGTCCGGATGCCCCAACCGGCCCCGGCCCGGGGCCGGTTCGTCCGGGGACGGCGGCAGCACCGGGGCGTCCAGCACGATCCGCAGCCGGGCGCCACGGGCCAGCTCGGTGTCCTCGGTGCGGTCGGGGCGCGCGGAGGTGGCGACCAGGTGCACCCCGAGCCGCCCGCCGTCCCGGGCCACGGCCTCCAGCGCCCGCACCACCGAACCGGCGGCGGGCCGGCCGGGGGAGCCGAGCGCGGGGGCGACCAGCGCGTCGAAGTCGTCGGCGAGGACGACGAGGCGGGGCAGCGGGGAGGGGCCGGGGTCCGCGGGCCGGGCGGCGGCGGGGCGCAGCCGCAGGGTGCCGCTGGCCGGGGAGTCCAGATCGCCCCGGCGTTCGGCGACGCTCGGCGGCCGCTGGCCCACGATGCGGGGGGCGGTCTCCTGCTGGGCGTCCTGCCGGGTATGCCGCTCGTGCCAGGCGGCGAAGTCCAGATCGCCGAGCAGCTCGGCGCGTCGCTTCAGCTCGCCGCCCAGGGCCTGCGCGAACTCCCGCATCCGGACCGGGTCGGACGCCACGAGGTGCGTGAAGACGTGCGGCAGCTCCGTACAGGGGAGCAGGCCTTCGCCGCGCTCCCCCTGTTCGCCGCCGGTGCCGTCCACGAGGAGGATGCCGAGCCGGTCGGGCCGGGCGGCGGAGGCGAGCGAGGCGGCGGCGGCCCGGAGCAGCTCGGTGCGGCCGCTGCCCGGGGGCCCCTCGATCAGCAGGTGCGGCCCCTCGTCGGCGAGATCGATGCTGAGGGGGCCGCGGGGGCCCGCGCCGAGCACGAGCACCGGCCGGCCGGTGTGGAGACCGGGGCCGCACGCCGGGACGGCCGCATCGCCCTGCTCGCCGGGGCCCGCGCCGGGCCGCTGCCCCGAGCCGGAACGCTGGGACCCGAGGTAGGGAGTGCGCTCGGAGTCGCGGGTGTCCAGCGGTGGATACGGGGTGCGGTCCGGGTCGGGGGTGCCTGCGGCCGGGTACGGCGTGCGGCCGGAGTCGTGGTGGGGCGAGGAGGCCGCGGTGCGCTGCGGTCCGACGCGCGGGCCGGCGCTGAGGGTGCGCCCGGAGTTGGCGCTGTCCAGCTCGGAGCGGAGCTGGGGACCGGTGGCGGCCCGGGGCGACGAGGCGCCCGGCTGGGCCTCCGCCGTGGACGCCCAGCGGGCCATCAGCGAGGCCGGTGTGGCGCGGGCCAGGCCCAGCTCGTCCAGCAGCCGGGCGGACGGCGGCAGCGCCGCGGTCGTCGGGCGGCCCGCCAGCGCGGCCGAACCCTCCTCGCGCAGGGGGGCCAGGGCCCGCCCGAACCGCTCGGCCCAGGCCGCCGACACCGCGTCCACCGCAGCCACGGTCCCGTGCCCAGCGGCCTGTCCGCCCGCCGTGCGCAGCAGGCGCAACGCCGTGGCGACGTCGCCGCTCAGCATCGCGACCGCCCCGCACTCCCGGAAGGCGATGGAGCCCCGGCAGGCGGCCTCGTACGTCGCGGCCACCGGTGAGGTGGGGGAGGCGGCCGGGGTCTCGGCCAGGCAGATCAGATGGATGCCGGCGGCCGCGCCCGCCCCGGCCAGCCGCGCCGTGGTCTCGCGCAGGAACGCCGTACCGGGGTCGCCGTCCAGGACGACCACCGTGTGCGGGCCCGTGTGGGCGCGTGCGGCCTCGGCCACCGCGGCCCGGTCCAGATGCGGCCAGCCCGGACCGAGAGGGCCTTCGTCGAGGCGGCGCACCAGCTCGGCCGTACGGGCCTCCGCCTGCTCGCGCTCGTACGCGAGGAGCAGCCGGCAGTCCTGCCCGTGCGTCGGGCGCAGATGCGGCAGCCAGCCCAGCCAGGACCACTCGCGCCGCCGCTCCTCCAGCGTGCGGGAGCGGTCCGTGGAGACGAGGACGATCTCCAGGTCGAACGGGGAGTGCAGCGCGGCGAGCTGTGCCACCGTCGCCCGGGCGAGCCCCGCCAGCCGGGCGCGCGGACCGGCGAGCCCCAGCGAACCGGCCTCCCGCAGTCCCACGGTCACCGGCACGCCGGGCACCTCGGCCCGGTCGGTCGTGCCGAGTCGCACCACCAGCGCCTCCGGGTGCTCCGGGTGGCGCTCCCAGAGCCGGGGCCCCGGCCCGAGCGCGGTCAGCAGCACGGCCGCCGGGTCCGGCCAGGTGCCCTCGGGGGCGGAGGGGAGCGCGGAGAAGGGGGAGCCGGGGGAGACCGGGGAGGCGAGGTGTCCGGCCCCCGACGGGCCGCCGGACGCGTCGGGGGAGCCGCCCGGGGCGCCGGAGGAGCCCGCCGGGGAGCCGTGCGCGCCCGTCCCGTGAGCGCCGGAGCCGTACGTGCCGGTTCCGTGCGCCTCGGAGCCGTACGTCGACGATCCGTACGCCGCGCGGGCGTCCGGAGCGTCCGGGGTGCGGGCGGCTCCGTACGCGTCGCCCCGCCCGCCGGCCCCGGTCTGGGGGCCGGTCGCCTGCTCGCCCTTCGCGCCGCCCTTGAGCCGCCGCGCCCAGGCTCCTATGCCGCGCCGGGGCGCCGGGGCCTCGGCGAACTCCTCGCCGCGGGCGTGGGCGCCGTGTCCCACGTGGGCGCCCGGCCCGGCCTCGGCGTGCCGCGGCCAGGAGGGCTCGTCGGAGGACGGCCCCTCGTACCCGTACGCCCCGGAAGGGGTGGCGGGAGAAGCGGCCAGGGGGGAGGCGGCGAACGGGGAGGCCGGCGCGCCGTACGCGTGGCCCTGGCCGTGGTCGGGGGTGCGCGCGGCGAAGGGCGCACCGGTGCCCTGGCCCGGGGCGGCGGGCGCCGTCTCGGCGCGGGTCACCCGCAGGTGTCCCTCGCCGTCCGGGGCGGTCGGCAGCGTCGGCGTGCGGGAGCCCGACGTGAGGCGGAGGGCGGATTCGCCGAGCCGCAGCAGCGCGCCGGGGGCGAGGCGGACCGGCCGGTCGTGCACCTCGACGCCGTCCAGCGAGGTGCCGTTCGTCGAGCCGAGGTCGGCGACCGAGACCCGGCCGTCGTCGGAGACCGTCACCGCGCAGTGCAGCCGGGAGACGTCCGGGTCGTCGAGCGGGACGTCCGCGTCGGCGGAGCGGCCGATCCGGATCTGCCCGCCGTGCAGCAGATGGACCCCGCCCGCGTCGGGCCCCGCCACCACGTGGAGCTGCGCCGGGACGGCGTCGTCCGCCGCCTCGTCGTCGCCGGGGACCTGGAGCGAGAGGACCGCGCCGTCCACCAGGGGCGGCTCGCCCAGCGCGATGCGGTGCCCGTCCAGCCGCTCCCGTCCGGCGAAGAGCACGACCGCCCCGCCGCCCTGGGAGCTTTCGGGCCCCGACACGGCGGCGGCCAGCTGGGAGGCGACTGCGGCCAGCGCCGTCCCGGCGGGGGCGGTGACGAGCACGTCGCAGGTGCGCGCCGGGGTCTGGCCGCTGCGCGGCGCGAGGACGGTCAGCCGGATCTGCATCGCCGTCAGCGGTCCCTTCTGCGCGGGGGTGCCCGGCAGGGGAAACGCCCTGTGATTCCCCCACCCGGCACGGACACGTCGTCCGTACAGGTCGTCACGCAACCGCGAGGCTCCGACCCCGCAGATCCGTGCTGGAGGCATCCTCGCACCTGCCACTGACAACACGCCCGGCGGTCACCTTTAAATGATCTTGAATGGTCGGCTGTGGGCGCAAAAGTGCCTGCTTGCGTCCGGATCCCGTCGCTCGGCGAGGTTTCCGGGGGAGTTACCTGCCGGAAGTCGGGCAGGAGCCCGTACATGCGATCGAACGGTCGGCCGACACCCGGGAGGTCGTGCGGCAACCTTCCGCCCGGTCTCGGCGTCTTCCCTCGAAACGTGAGCCCCCGGTGCCCCGTTCGGCGGCATTACAGTGGGCCGCAACATTCGGGCACCCTTTGGGGGACCGTAAGCACCACGATCAGCAGGGAGCGCATGACGTGCGGCCGGTAGGCAGCAAGTACCTGCTCGAGGAGCCGCTCGGGCGCGGCGCCACGGGCACCGTCTGGCGAGCCCGCCAGCGGGAGACCGCGGGCGCCGAGGCAGCCGTCGCGGGTCAGCCCGGCGAGACCGTGGCCATCAAGGTCCTCAAGGAGGAGCTGGCCAACGACGCCGATGTGGTGATGCGGTTCCTGCGGGAGCGCTCCGTCCTGCTGCGGCTCACGCACCCGAACATCGTGCGCACCCGCGACCTCGTCGTCGAGGGCGATCTCCTCGCCCTGGTGATGGACCTGATCGACGGCCCCGATCTGCACCGCTACCTCCGCGCGAACGGCCCGCTCACCCCGGTCGCCGCCGCCCTGCTCACGGCGCAGATCGCGGACGCGCTCGCCGCCAGCCACGCCGACGGCGTCGTCCACCGCGACCTCAAGCCCGCCAACGTGCTGCTCGACGAGCGCGACGGCGGCATGACCCCGATGCTCACCGACTTCGGCATCGCGCGCCTGGCCGACTCCCCGGGCCTGACCCGGACCCACGAGTTCGTCGGCACGCCCGCCTACGTGGCGCCGGAGTCCGCCGAGGGGCGCCCGCAGACCTCCGCCGTCGACATCTACGGCGCGGGCATCCTGCTGTACGAGCTGGTCACCGGCCGGCCGCCGTTCGCCGGGGGCACCGCCCTCGAAGTCCTGCACCGGCACCTCAGCGAGGAGCCCCGCCGCCCCTCCACCGTCCCCGCGCCGCTGTGGACGGTGATAGAGCGCTGCCTGAGCAAGGACCCGGACCGGCGGCCCAGCGCGGAGAACCTGGCCCGCGGTCTGCGTACGGTCGCCTCGGGCATCGGCGTTCACGCGAACTCGGCCCAGATCGCCGCCGCCGAAGGGGTGGGCGCCCTGCTCGCCCCCGACCCGGCGCCCACCGCCGTCCCGGAGACCCCCGGCGCGGCCGACCCCACGCAGGTGCTGCCGAGCAACGCGGGCTCCTACGACCCCGGCGCCGCCACCAGCGTGCTCCCGCAGTCAGGCCCCGGGGGCCAGGGCGGCCCCGGCGGCGGCCACGCCGACCCGACCGCCGTCATGCCGCCCGTGCCGCAGCGCCCCGACGGGCCGCCGCAGCCGGACGGCCCGCACCCCTGGCAGTCGCAGCTCCAGGCGGCCCGCGACCGCAACGAGCAGACCCAGGTGCAGTACCTGGACCCGAGCCAGGACCCGCTGCGCCGCCGCCCCCAGCGCCAGCAGCCGCCGCACCAGCAACAACAGCAGCCCCAGCGCCGCCAGCCGCCTCCGCAGCACCAGCAGTACCCGCCGCAACACCAGCAGCAGCAACGGCAGCACCAGCCACAGCGCTACCAGCAGCCGCAGCAGCCCCAGCGGCAGCAGTACGCGCCCCCGCAGCCGCAGCAGCCCCAGCAGCCGGCCGCGCGTCCGCCACGCGAGCCGCGCCCGCCGAGGCAGCGCAGCGCCAACCCGATGCGGATCCCCGGACTCGGCTGCCTCAAGGGCTGCCTGTTCACCCTGGTGCTCCTGGTCGTCGCCGGCTGGCTGATCTGGGAGCTGACCCCGCTCCAGGACTGGGTCGCCCAGGGCAAGGGCTACTGGGAAGCGATCGGCGACGCGATCGGCACGGTCACCGAGTGGATCTCCAAGGTCGGCGACAGCGCCGGTGGCTCGGGCGGAGCCTGACCCGTCGGCGGGGCCCTGGCGGTCGGGCAAGCCCCAGGGCCCGCAACACTGTCCCTTTGTCGACTTCTCCGGGCCCATTCCGCCCGGAGAAGTCGAGGTCGGTGCCATCCTGGGCGTGTGACACCCCGAACGCCGCGTAACTTTGTCGACCGGGGGTCCACCGCCAGCCGCTGAGGGAGCAGTCTTGGCACGGAATATCGGCAGCCGGTACACGGCCCACCAGATCCTGGGGCGCGGCAGCGCCGGCACGGTATGGCTCGGCGAGGGGCCCGAGGGCCCGGTCGCCATCAAGCTGCTCCGTGAGGACCTCGCGTCCGACCAGGAGCTCGTGGGCCGCTTCGTACAGGAGCGCACCGCCCTGCTCGGACTCGACCACCCGCACGTGGTCGCCGTCCGGGACCTCGTCGTGGACGGCAACGACCTGGCCCTGGTCATGACGCTCGTACGCGGCACCGACCTGCGCACCCGCCTGGACCGCGAGCGCCGCCTCGCCCCCGAGGCCGCCGTCGCGATCATCGCGGACGTCGCCGACGGGCTGGCCGCCGCGCACAAGGCCCAGATCGTCCACCGGGACGTCAAGCCGGAGAACATCCTGCTCGACATGGAGGGCCCGCTCGGACCCGGCGGCGCCCACCCCGCCCTGCTCACCGACTTCGGCGTCGCCAAGCTGATCGACACCCCGCGCCGCACCAAGGCCACGAAGATCATCGGTACGCCGGACTATCTGGCCCCCGAGATCGTCGAGGGTCTCCCGCCGCGCGCCGCCGTCGACATCTACGCGCTCGCGACCGTGCTCTACGAGCTGCTCGCCGGGTTCACGCCCTTCGGCGGCGGCCACCCCGGCGCGGTCCTGCGCCGCCACGTCACCGAGACCGTCGTCCCGCTCCCCGGCATCCCCGAGGAGCTCTGGCAGCTCCTGGTGCAGTGCCTGGCCAAGGCCCCCGCCTCCCGGCTGCGCGCCTCGGAGCTGGCCGTACGGCTGCGCGACCTGCTGCCCCTGCTGGCGGGGATACCGCCGCTGGAGGTGGACGAGCCCGACTCGGAGGAGAGCGAGCAGCAGCCCGCCTACGACGAGCAGCAGTACACCCCGGCCACCGAGGAGCCCCGCCGCCGCGGGGCGGTCCCGCTGGTGCCCGGCCCTGCCCCCGACTCCAACCGGGACACCCACACGAGCATGCGCGTCCCGGCCCCGGACGAGCTGGCGGGCGGCCCCCTCGGCACGGCCCGCGCACCCCGCGCCCCGGGCAGGCCCCGGCCCGGCTCCGCCCGCAACAAGGCCGCGGCCGTCCGCAAGCGCCGCATCACCCTCGGGGTCGCCGCCCTCGCGCTCTGCGGCGCCGTCGCGGTCGGGGGCTGGCTGGCCACCGGCGACGACGACGGGAGCGGGGCGCCCCAGGACAGCGAGAACTCGGCCCCGGCGACCCCGTGAGCGCAGACCTTCCCCGGGCCGGCCGGCGGGCCCGTTCACGGGCCTGTTCCCGGGGGAGGGCGAGCTTCATCCGCCCAGCCGTTACGCTGGACCCGTGGCAGTCGTCGATATTTCCGAAGAGCTGAAGTCCCTCTCCTCGACCATGGGGTCGATCGAGGCCGTCCTGGACCTGGATGCGCTGAGGGCGGACATCGCCGCGCTCGAGGAGCAGGCTGCGGCGCCGTCCCTGTGGGACGACCCGGATGCGGCCCAGAAGATCACCAGCAAGCTTTCGCACCTCCAGGCCGAGGTCCGCAAGGCCGAGGCCCTGCGCGGCCGCATCGACGACCTCGAAGTCCTCTTCGAGCTCGCCGAGGACGAGGGCGACGCCGACGCCCGGGCGGAGGCCGACGCCGAGCTGGAGTCCGTGAAGAAGGCGCTGGACGAGATGGAGGTCCGCACGCTCCTCTCCGGCGAGTACGACGCGCGCGAGGCCCTGGTGACCATCCGCGCCGAGGCGGGCGGCGTCGACGCCGCCGACTTCGCGGAGAAGCTCCAGCGCATGTACCTGCGCTGGGCCGAGCAGCACAACTACAAGACCGAGATCTACGAGACCGCGTACGCCGAAGAGGCCGGCATCAAGTCGACCACCTTCGCCGTCCAGGTCCCGTACGCCTACGGCACCCTCTCCGTCGAGCAGGGCACCCATCGCCTGGTCCGCATCTCGCCGTTCGACAACCAGGGCCGCCGCCAGACGTCGTTCGCGGGCGTCGAGGTGCTCCCGGTCGTCGAGCAGACCGACCACATCGAGATCGACGAGTCCGAGCTGCGCGTGGACGTGTACCGCTCCTCGGGCCCCGGCGGACAGGGCGTCAACACCACGGACTCCGCGGTCCGCTTGACCCACCTGCCCACCGGCATCGTCGTCTCCTGCCAGAACGAGCGCTCGCAGATCCAGAACAAGGCGTCCGCGATGAACGTCCTCCAGGCGAAGCTTCTCGAGCGCCGCCGCCAGGAGGAGCAGGCCAAGATGAACGCGCTCAAGGGCGACGGCGGCAACTCCTGGGGCAACCAGATGCGTTCGTACGTCCTGCACCCGTACCAGATGGTCAAGGACCTGCGTACGGAGTTCGAGATGGGCAACCCCGAGGCGGTCTTCAACGGAGAGATCGACGGCTTCGTCGAGGCCGGCATCCGCTGGCGCAAGCAGCGGGAGAAGTAGTTTCAGCGGTACGGAGGTTGGGCCCGGACAGGCGACTGTCCGGGCCCGCCTGCGTTGCGGAGGATCTGTGCCCGATACGTCACAGTCGGGCTTCCGAATAGCCGTCAAGAACCCCCATATCGGTGTCTAGTGCACGGAACGGCCTTGACGTAATCCTTAACTCTGGCCAGGGTGCTAGAGCAGCATGCGTATGTCTGGGACGGGTGTGAACCGGGGGGCGGGCGGGGTGACCACGACACGACGTGGCCTTGCCGAGAGAGATTCCCCGCAGGGCCCACGGCCCGCATATGGCTGCTCCAATGACGAGATCGGCTACTGGGGGTAGCAACAGATGACGAAGAAGACGCGTGTTCGCGTCGCGCGGATAGCCGCCGGCGCGGTTATCGCCGCGGGTGCCTCGCTGACTGCGGCCGGTGCGGCGCAGGCGCTGGAGATCGGCGTCGACACCGGCGTCGCGGACGTCCAGGTCCAGACGGGTCCGCTGGACGGGGACAACAGCGGTGCCACCGAGGGCAATGAGAACCCGATCGGCGGCGCTGACGTCGGCGGTGGCGACCAGGGTGGCGTCGAGGGCGCTGTCGAAGGTGCCGTCGAGGGTGGCGACCAGGGTGGCGTCGAGGGCGCTGTCGAAGGTGCCGTCG
>NTHE01000107.1 GCA_002551355.1 Streptomyces sp. man185
CTTCCCGCACTGGAACACCGTCTACGGCTACTTCGCCCAATGGGCCGATGAGGGCGTGTTCGCCCAGCTCAACGGCCTTCTCCGGCAGCTCTTACGGGAAAAGAAGGACGGGACGGCAACCCGCTACGACGTGGGGCGAGTTCTTTCTACCGGCCAGGCATTCAGCCGCCCCGCGCACCACAAGACAGGAACCAAGCCCCGCCGCACTGGATGAACCCGCGGCCCACAGCGCCTACGACGACCAAGCGGGTCTCGCACCGGGCAAGATGAGCGACATGGTCAATGAGGGGAACACGGGCTTCACGCTGCCGCGGGGTGCGACAGGCTTCTTCGTACCGCAGGACGGCCCCCTTCCGGAGACCGACCTGCGGGCGTTCCGGGCCGCTTTGTATGCCGCTGCCCGAGTCGCCGAAGGCCAAGTGGGCGAGATCGAGGGCCAGGAGTATCCCCTGACCTTCCATACCGCGTCGGTCGTCGATCGCACTGGTGAGAGCGTCATCCTGTGTCACGCCCATCACCCCTGGATTGCCTTCGCACAAGAACGCCGGAACTGGTACGCAGAGTTCTCTCCCCTCCGCCGTGGGCCTCGACCTTCGCCGAAGCAGGCTTCGTGGTTCTGAGTAGCGAGCAGCTCGCCACGCCTCTCTCCGACGTGGACACTTCGGGGCTTTCAAAGGGCGAGTGGCGCCAGATTCGCTACTAGGGCATCACCACGTTGGGTGGAACGCTCTTCAACGCATGGGACTGATGACCAAGCACAGTCGTTAAACGACAAGCTGAAGGACTGTCCGCCGATCGAGATCGAGCTGTCCGGCCTGGGCGGATCGAAAGGAGGGCTGTTCGTGTGCGGGATTCGCAGTGACGGCCTGGCCCGGCTGCGGACCACACTGCACGCGGCCGGCGCGGTCGAAGGCCCGCGGGCGCTCGTCAGCAACGACTACACGACCATGCGGGACATCGCCCACATCTCGGTCGCCGTGTTCCAGGCACCGGTCGTCCCCGAGCACTTGATCGCCGCGGTCGTCTCCGCCCGCCGCGAGAAGCGCTACGGGACGATACGACCCGCGGCGCTGGACCTCGTCCGGTACGACCTGGCGGGCGGGGAGATCACGATGAACCGCCTCGCTGGTATCGACTGCGTGTAGTGAGGCTCCGATCGGCTGGGCCGCCTGAGCGACCGCCTAACGCGCGCCTCGCCCCCGCTACTGGAGTTCCCGGCTACGAGGCGTCCGTATTGCAGTCCCCGGCTGTCCAGGAGAGCCAGGGGCTGCGGCGGAGATGGACCTCTAGCCAGGTTGGTGTCTCACGACGCCTGCCGGATGGCCGTCCAACCGACCGCGTTGAACGCAGCGTCACCCCGCGCGACCATCTGAGGTTCCGTCTGGCCTTGGACGGCCTCTTGCGCCTGTTGTGTCACGTCCACCGAGAGCTTCCAGTCCTCGCCCTGCCACTCCACCCCGACCAAGGTCCGGGAGTATGAGCCGTCTTCCTGCGCGATCTCACCGTTCTTCTGGACCACCCGCGACAGCAGCCACACCCCGACCTCGTCCGAGGACTTCTTGATGACCTTGAAGCCCACGACGGTGGAGCGGACATATACACCCGGCGGTAGCGGGTCACCTCCCTTGATTCCCATGCTGCGGGCGATCACCTTGTCGCTGTCGACCGCGGCCTTCTCGACCCGCTCGGCCACGACCGCCGACTTCTCT
Organism: Streptomyces sp. man185; assembly: GCA_002551355.1. Classification (GTDB taxonomy): domain Bacteria; phylum Actinomycetota; class Actinomycetes; order Streptomycetales; family Streptomycetaceae; genus Streptomyces. The sequence goes on from NTHE01000107.1 coordinate 1,710, forward strand.
CCTCTACCGACATAGGCGTGATAGATGCGCAGTTGCTCATCTACGGTGGTGGTCTCTCCCTCCAGCGTCGTGCGGTTCGCGGCCGCCGCCATCGCCACCGCGCCCTCGGTGGTGTGCGGGAAGCCGACCTCGCTGCCGTGCTCGGCGGTGCGCTCCCCCCGCGGAAGCGCAGCCCACCGCTCCGGCTCGGTCCAGTCCTCCGGCGTCGCGTACGACTTTGACGGCTTCGGGTCCGCGCTCGCCGACGCGCTGGACTCGCTTTGCCCGGCGTATCCCCGTCGCCGCCGTCACCACCGGCCTGCGCGCATCCTGGCAGGGCTAATGCAGTCGCCAGGACGGCAATCGCGTACCGGACACCCTTCCCGCTCCACGCCCCCGTGCTCTTCATACGTCCCATGACGTGCCCCTCCGCTCGCGATGCCGTCCGGGGCGGACGTTCCGTCACCGGCACCACACGCCAGCCACCCGCCCCGGACCCCGGCAGCTTCCCACAGGCCGAGCACGTCGAGCCGCCGAGTGGAGATCAACCCGGGCAGACATGCCGGGGTCGACCGGCGTGACCCTGTCGAGCCGGAGTGTCAACGTGCGGGCGTCCGGTACCGGGCCGTGGACGCGTGGATGGACGACGATCTGGACGAGCTGGACGCGGTGTGGGACGAAGTCCTGGACCTGATCGGCTCGGACTGCGACGGCTACAGCTACGTGTCCTCGACGGCTGGGCCGCCTGACCGCAGTCCCGGACAACGTCCGACCCGGTATCGCAGTCGGCGGGTGCGAAGCGACGCGCGGCCGATGACCTCCTGGAGGCGGAGCGGATCGCTGCCGACTGCAAGGAGACGGCAGCCCGGGAAGCGCAGGACGAGAAGGCTGCGGCCGCGGCGGCGGCCTCCGGCTCCCGCCCGACCGGACGCCCGGAGCCCGCCTGCCCGGCAACGGACGGCACCAGCCGGCCCGCTCCAACTCGGCCCGCAGCGCGCTCACGTCGTCGCCCTGGCCGCGCCCGTGCTCCTGGTGGTGACGGCGGTACAAAGCAGAGGTTTTGCCGCCCCTTCTGCGATGCCCTCGCAGCCGGCTACGGAGCCTTGCTCGCGGGTGGAGGCGTGATGGACGGTTCGATGGTCGACCGGACGTAGATCCGCGTGGTACCGGGGGTGAACTCGTGGGCGAAGAGGTCGACGCAGCGTTGGAGGTACTTGCCCTCCGGGGACGCGAGGTCGTCCGGGCACAGGCTGGTCTTTCGCAGGCCCTGGACGAACGTCTCCGGTTCGGGCAGCCCGAGGTGATCGAAGGCGGCCGCGGGCCGGTAGTCCTTCTCCTGGGGGTGGGAGTTCCCGATCATCTCGGTGCCGCTCCGGATGAGCCGGCCGGTATACCGCTCCGCTTCCTCGCTCGGCAGGACGAAGGAGAGCAGGCCGGTGTCGTAACGCTGCCCGGTCTTGTAGCCCGCCCGTCGGTCCGAGGCTCTCTCCGGAATGCGGATACCGAGCTGGTCGCTCATCCAGGCGGGCGTGGCTCCTTCTTCCCAGCAACACGTCATTTCCTGGTCCGTCAGGTCCGACGACACGTCGTCGGCGACCCAGGACATCACACCGATCGTGGCGGCGACGCAGGCGAGGAGCACCACAACGACGACGACTGCGACCGGCACACGACGGCGGCGCACGGGCTGCGTGTCGGCAGCGGTCTGGGGGGAGGTGTCCATCAATGATCCTCTATCGCGCTTCCTGCTGCTCACGACCCGGATCCGTCCGGTCGCCCTCGCGGCCGGGCTGGTCCGGCTGCGGCAGAGAGCCCTGGTTCGGGGCGGGTCCGCCCAGATCGTAGTGTTTGACGGAGCTGCTGCCTGCCATGTCGAATTCCTGGGCAATGCCCGTGGTGTGGAGGCGGGCCATCTGACCGTCCGGAATGCTCATGTCGCTGCCCCACGGGAGATCGATGGTCACGCCTTTGCTCTCGTCCCAGTTGTAGCGGTCCCAGGCGTTGGCCTGGTAGTCGAGACCGACCTTGGGCTGTCCGTTCTCGTCCGGCACGACGGTGACCACCCCGGTCACGTTCGACCGGGTGGACCCGACTGCGTAGAACCAGTTGTTGTCGACATCCGGTGTGAAGGCGAAGTCCCGGTTTCTGGTCTCCACCGGCATCGAGACGGGTTGTCCGCCATTGCGCCGGAACTCCGCGAGAGCGTCGTCGCGCCAAGCCGCCTGATGTTCCCTGATGCCGTCCTCGATGTGCGCGTTGAAGCTGGGCACGTCCGACATCATCTTGTCGACTGGCAGGTCCATGTCCGTCCCGCTGTTCCCGAGGTAGTGCGCCATGTGTCGCGCGGCGTCGTTGTCGCCCTTCCAGTCGGCGGCCTCGGCGATCAGGTTCATCTTCTCCCGGGTCCTTCGCTCCTCGGCTCCCGGATCTTCGACACCGTGGGGGCCGGAGCCCCGGTCGGGGGCGGCCTTCTTGATGGTCGGAGCGAGCAGTCCCGCCGCGAGGAGGTCGCCCTTGTGCCCGGTCCACAACTCCGCACGAGCCTCGGGGCTCAGCGATGTCCACAGTCGCCGCAGCTCGGCCCGCTGCGCCGTGTTCGCATCGCCCCCGAGAGAGGCGAGCTTGGTGGCGCGGGGGAGTTGGTCCTCGTCGAGCGAGGTGTACGTCGCGTGCCCCGCGTTGTGCGGGTCACCGCCGTGGCTTCGCTTGAGGGCCCGGGTCACGGCGGCGTCGATCTCCGCCGCGTGCGCCACCAGACCCGTGAGGGCGTCGGCGTACCACTGCATCAGGTCCTTGGTCCGCTGGGACGTGCCTTCCACACCGCAGAAGGCCTCCATGACCTTCACGGTGCCGTTGGGCCCGTCCGACACCAGCAGCCCTGGATCAGGGCCCGCCGACCGGTCAGGATCGCCCTTGCGTGCTTCCGCGGAAAGCTCGCGAGCACGCTTCTGCACGTTCTTCAGTTCGGCGTGGCCGTCCCGGAGGACTGCCGCGATGCTCTGCGCCTCCTGTTGGAGATCGGCGACCTCCTTGACCGACGTGCGGACGAACTCCTTGGTCACGGTCGCATTCAGCCCAGCCCAGTCGGCTCCGTCGGACAACTGGAGGAGACCGCTGTAGACCTCGGTTCTCAGCCTTTTCAGACCGGCTGCCGTCGAGGACCAGTCGTCGGCCGCCGAGCTCAGCTTGCCCAGGTCGGCTTCGATCAGATCCGTGTATGAGAACGCCCCCATGCTGTCCCGCTCCCCCTGATCACTTCGCGTACTTCTGCAGTTCCGACACCGGCACGGCGGAGCCGTCTCGCCGCTTGAAAGTGGCGGCGATCTCCGCCTCGTCGTTGGCGTGCGACTTCTTCGAGTAGTCCAGGTGGTTGGAGATGTGCGCGAACATCTGCAGGACCGTCTTCACCTGTGAAGTCCAGACTTCGAGCGTGGTGTACAACTCGCCACCCGCGCTGAAGTTCCGGCCCTGCAACTCCGCCGCAGCCCGAGCGGTGGTCCCCGCGCCGGCCTTGTCGGCACCGGCACCCGCCACGTCAGCACGCTTCCGCAGCTCGCCGTGGACCCGGAAGGCCTCGTTACCGACCGCGCCCAGCTCGTCCCGGTGCACCACGAGGTCGCGATCAGCACCGGACGCCGGAACACCGGGCTGGGCCCCAGCCGTATTGAGGCTCATCTGTACCGACTGCCTGCCTCGCGCCTCGGATTTGAGTGCTGCCCACTCGTCGTCGAACGTCATGGGTCCCCCGCCCCTGATCGATACCAACGGTTCACTCTAGCAACGGGGTTGGAGCCACGCTCCGGGACCAGGACCTCATGGCCACCGGGCTCCCGGCGGCGGGATGGCCGTTGCTGCTGCTGTGGGAGGTGAACGCCCGCCCGCTGCGCCGCACGGTCGGCGCGGTGATCTCCGGCAGCCTCCAGGCCGCCGCCGCGATGCCCGTCCCCGGCTCCGCAGCCGGCACCGCCGCGGTACCCCACAAGGCCCCCGCCCCGACCGCACGGCACCGGGGGAGGGGCGCCGCTGGGAAGACGGTCCGACGCCCACACCGCCCGCGTGGGCCGCCCTGGAGCAGTAGCAGGAGCAGTTGCGGCGCGGCATCGACCGGCACCCTGTCTGCGAGGCCGACGACGGCCGCTGCCCGACCCTCGCCGTCGTCGGCGAGACCCAGCGCGCCGAACACCTCGGCTGGCCGCTCTGCCCCGGCCTCGACGGGCACCCCTGCACCGTCCGCACCCGCACCGGCGACCAGTGCGCCACCTGCCAGGACGAGGCACGCTACGCCCGGCTCGACGCGATTCTGCCCGACGACGGCACCTGGCCCGGCCACGATGGTCCCTGCGGCCGGGCCGCCTTCCCCGGAGCCCCGCTCTGCTGGCGCTGCTGTGCTGCCGCCCAGCGCGACCGCGACCGCGTCATCCAGGAATGGGAAGCCGTCCGCGACGCAGCCGTAGCCGCCGCCAAGGCGCAAGAGGCCCCGCAAGCGGTCTCAGCGCCGATCTGAGCAGTGATCTCCGCCCCAGGCCCATCCGGTCACGCGAGGCGGAGATCGGCTCTCAGCAGCCTGTACGGCCGCTGGGGTCCCGGAGCGGGCGTTCCGTCCCAGCGCCACACGCCGGCACCCGCCCCGGACGCGCGCAGCCTCCCACGTCCACCGTCCTGGCTTTGTCCATGAGAACGGGTTCTGGCTCAACTTCCGTGAAGCGCGCACGGTAAGTGATGTCTGACGCGCGCGGCGGCCTCCGGGAAGTTGCCTGAAAATGATCAGTGGTGGTGCTGCGTGGCCGACAGTTCGACGCCGTGGAAGAAGCAGTGCTCCGACTGGAGGAGCTGTTGTTCCCGTCGGTCGCAGACGTAACGGTGCTGTCGGTGGACGTGAACGACGAAACGGTACGTATCGAGGCTTGTAGCGCGGCGACCCGAGCCGCGTGCCCGGGTTGCGGGACCGGTTCGAGCCGGATACACAGCTCGTACCTTAGGTTTCCCGCCGACGTGCCCAGCGCAGGGCGAGGGGTTGTTCTCTGCCTGCGGGTTCGCAGGTTCTTCTGCCGGGATGCTTCCTGCGGACGGGCGGACCTTTGTCGAGCAAATGCCGGGGCTGACCCGGAGATACAGCCGGTGGACTGAGCGGCTGCGCTCGACGCTGGCCGCGGTTGGTCTCGCGCTCGCTGGCAGGGCCGGCACCAGGATGGCAAGCGTCTTCGGCGTGCCCGTTAGCCGCAGCACAGTCCTGCGTCTGCTCGATGCGTTGCCCGAGCCGGAGGCGCCTGCCCCGCGAGTGGTCGGCGTCGATGAGTACGCCACGCGCAAGGGCCGCGTCTACGGCACGGTTCTAGTCGATGTCGAGACCCGACGGCCGGTGGACCTGCTGCCTGACCGGGAGGCATCCAGCCTGGCAATATGGCGGGCCAAACGGCCCGGCATCGAGGTGGTCTGCCGGGATCGGGCTCCGTTCCTCGCGGAAGGCGCCAGGGCCGGGGCGCCCCAGGCGACTCAGGTTGCCGACCGGTGGCACCTGTGGCACAACCTCGGCGAAGCCGCCGAGCGGGCCGTCGCCCGCCACCGCCAGTGCCTACGCGTCCTGGTCCCCGAACCGCCCAGTGACGGCGAAGAGCACGACGACCCCACACCGCCCGAAGAGACCCTGACGTAGCCCTGGAAGAGCGGCCGATTCGCCAACCGCATCCGGGCCAGGCATGCCACTGTCCACGCGATGCTGGATGCTGGCCACAGCCGCCGCTCCATCGGCCGCCAACTCCACATGACCCACCGCACCGTCAAGAGCTTCGCCGACGCTGCCAGACCCGAAGACCTCTTCCACGGGCAGTGGCAGTACAACCGGACCTCCGCCCTGGACGACTACAAGCCCTACCTCGACGACCGCTGGAACGAGGGCGCCACCAATGCCTGGAAGCTCTGGGAGGAGATCGTCCCGCTCGGCTACAAGGGCAGCTACGGCATCGTCAGCGCCTACATCGGAAGAAGCGCACCTCACCCCGAGCAGTCACCGCACAGCCACCGGCACCCCGCCTGGTGACCAGATGGATTGTCAGCCGCCCGGAATCTCTCACGGAGATCGAACAACTCCGGCTCAAATCAGTTCTGGCCAACTGCCACGAGCTTGAGGCCCTCACTGGCCACGTCCGCTCCTTCGCGACCATGCTCACCGAGCGCCAGGGCGAACGACTCCCCGAATGGCTCGACGCCGTCCGCCAGGACGACCTGCCAAGTTTGCACACCCTTGCCGCTGGCATCGACCGCGACCGCGACGCAGTCACTGCCGGTCTGACCCTGCCCTGGAGCTCAGGTGTGGTCAAGGGCCACGTCAACCGGATCAAGATGCTGAAGCGCCAAATGTTCGGCCGTGCTGGCTTCCAACTCCTTCGAAAAAGAGTTCTCCTGGCGTGACTGGTGACTGAGGCCAACAGGCCCTTCGCAGTGCGACAGTTATACGATCTCAGTTCATGACCACTCCCGACTGCTACGCATGCAGCAAGGAAGCAGAGTTCGACGACCTTTCACCGCGCGAGTGCGTGGTTTATGACCAGCACTGGCGGGTGGCCCATGCCTTCAACACTGCAGTGCCGGGCTGGCTGGTGCTGCTGCCTCGGCGCCACGTCGTCGCGCTTCATGATCTCACCAACGCTGAGGCATCTGCCCTAGGGGTGTGGCAGGTCAAGCTCTCCCGGGCTCTCCGGAGCGTGACTGGCTGCGCCAAGACCTACGTCGTCCAGTTTGCCGAAGCCCAAGGCTTCGCGCACGTTCACTTCCACATCGTTCCGCGCATGGAAGATCTGCAACCAGAGCATCGTGGGCCGGGCATCTTCGAGCTACTTCGGCGACCAGAGCAGGAGCGAGTATCGGCCGACCAGGCAGACCAAATAGCCCACTCTCTTCGAGCTCAACTTCGCGGGCACCCGAACACTCAGTAACCAGATCACGGAATGTGTGCCAGAACCTGAGAACGTACAGCAGTTCGTCACTGGTTCGGGAGGCACGAAGCCGCCGATGCGAAGACGGATTGTTCACGAGTTTCGGTTCTGGCTCAACTTCTGTGATGTGAAAGGTCACGCCGATCTCCGGACTGTCCCGTGTCCCGCGTCTCGCAGGTCAGGCCGGTGGAGCTTGCTCCTGGAGGAGGCACTCGCTCTCCGAATCACAGAAGTTGAGCCAGAGCCCAAGTTTTGACAGCACCTCATCTTCGTCGTGGGCCGGTCGTGTTCGACCAGGAGGTCTGTCCTGTGGGGCCCGGCCGATATCGCCTGGCGGATCGGCGCCCGAGTCGGGCAGGGTGCCGGGTGATGAGCGATGAGTACGAGATGTCATACGCCCTCCCCGACTCGGTCGAGGGTCTGCTGCAACGGGGGCGTGGCCTGGGTGCCGTACGAGCGCTTCAGGATCCGCAGGGATCTGCCGTGTTCGTGTATGACGGGATCCGCCGTGACTGGCGGTGGGACCAGACCGACGAACGGTCTCTGTACCTGGCGCGGCTGGTCCGTGATCTGGACCTGTCCCCCATGCCGATCGTTGACCAGCTGGCAGGGGATGAGGAGGCTTGCTCGCGGGCCTGCGAGGTACTGGAGCTGCTGGGCCTGGCCGGATCGGACGACGCCAAGGAAGGGCTTCGGGCGTATGTCCGCAAAGGCGAGCACTGGGTCCGCGTACTGGAGTCGCTGTCAGCCGGCTGGCCGCCGGAGTGGTGGGAAGATCTCGGTGACGTCGCACGCGCCCGGATCGGCGCAGAAGCGGAGCTTCCTTGGTTCTCCGAGCCGTGGACGCGATTCGGTATCGAGGTCCGGAGCCGTCTGTTCGTTCCGCGGCCGTCATTGGCCGGGCTCAGCACGGCAGAACTTCTCGCTCTGCTCGCCGACACTCGCACGGAAGGCGCCACGAAGGTCGACGCGCTGCGTGCTCTGAATGGCCGAGAGCCTGCTGAGGGGCTGATCCCGCTGGTTCCCTCGTTGGGCACGTCGGACGGCCGCCGACCCTTGCCCCTACTCAGGCGGGCCGTTGAGTCCCTGGGCCCCCTCGCCGTACCGGCAGCGCACGGCTGGGCGCAGGAGGACCGCCCGTGGCTGGCCCTGCTGGGTGCGGACGTCCTGGCCGACCATCCCGGCCCCGAGGCTTTGCCGGGGCTGGTGACCGAACTGGCCGAACAATGGATGGCGCGGGCCTGGTGCGGTCCCGACCGAACGGCCCGGAGCCTGGCCCGGTTCGGACCTGACGCCGCCGGGGCGGTGCCCTACCTACGGCGCTTCTGGCTTCACACTCCGCACTCGTACGAGCGGGCCGCGTACCTGGAGGCACTCGCTGCCATCGACCAGGACGGCCTGGAGCACGTGTACGCCGAGTCCCTCTGGGACTGCGAAGAAACGGCGCGGCTGCTGGGGAGCGCCTTGGCACCCACGAGTCCGGAGACCCTGGCACGGATCGCCGTACTGCGCGATGACCTGATGGAGACGACCGCGGTGAGAGCTGCTGCCCGAGCACGGCTGGAGGCCCCTACCGGCCAACCCTGTTCGAACAATTAAGCCCGACCTTCGGGGCGCCTCCCGTTCTCGTAAACGACGGCCCCGGTCTGACCCGGGCGCCTCCCGAGCTGCTGAACAAACGCTGTCGAGACTCGGGTTCTGGCTCAACTTCTGTGATGTGAAGGGTCATGCCGATCTCTGGACGGTGCCGGGTCGGGCGTCTCGCAGGTCAGGCCGGTGGAGCATGCTCCTGGAGGAGGCACTCGCTCTCCGAACCACAGAACTTGAGGCAGATCCGAGACTCGTGAACAAAGCCACGTCGCGTTCCCCACCCCGCAGGTCATGCCGGTTCGCCGGCGCTCCCCGGACCGACCGCCCGCGCTCTCACGCCCGAGGGCTGGCGGGGTGCTGCCACCGGCCGTGCCCCTGCGTTACCGGGGTGCGGTACGGGCCCGCGCGGGTCAGGGTCGGGGGTGTGAATTTCCCGGATCCGGCCCGCCCTGGCCCGCGCCGTGCCGACCGGCCCCGACTGGCACTTTGAGATCAAGCTCGACGGTTCTCCAGACACTTGAGATGTGTCTCATACGGGTGAGTCTCGTGGGTTGGCCGTGGCCGGTGGAGCGAAATCCAGACGACACGGCTAGCAGCTCTTCGCTACTGTCCGATTAGGAGGCACGTGGACATGGCGCTGGTTAAGAAGGGGTCGCGGCGCATTGTCGTCGACGGCACCATCTACCGCTGGAGACTCCGCGGAAGGCCGACCTATAGCCAAGGCATGGCCTGGCGTCCCCTCACCTTCGCCGTCGAACATGCCGAGACGCCGGGTACCACTCTGGTGATCACTACCAACAAGCCCCACTCGGCCAACTGGATCGGCACAGCCGCCGTCCCTGTTCTGCCGTCCGAAGTCGCCGCGAGCATCCGCGCCGCCCGCGCTTTTGGCTGGGTGGCCGAGAATCCAGGCTCCCCCTTCCGCCTCGACCACTCAGAGGGCTTCATCCCCTTCCCTTGAGCCACCAGCGGCAACTCGCCGACCGCATGATCGTTGCACCCCCATCGACCGTCACAGATGCGTCATGAGACACATCGAAGTCTGGAGAACGACGGCCATCGGATGATCCTTAGGCGCACCGAGGACGGGGTGCTCTGCTACTCCCGTACGGGTCGGATCGTCACCTCCCACTGGATGGACCTTGCCGTCCCGGCATGCACAGTTCGTGGAAGCGAGCCACCCAGCTGTCGTCCAGCGCCGCCAGCACGGTGCCCGGCGGGACGAGCCGGGCGTCGGCCAGCCACAGCAGCTGCCGCCGGGGACCACCTTGGACGGGGAAGCCGTCATCTGGCACTACGGCCGGATCGATTTCGGGGCGGTCCAGGCCTGCGCCGCATCCTCACTGGACCGGGCCCGCGCCCTGGCCGCCCGCCCGTACACCGAGCGCCGCGCGCGTCTTGTTCAGGCCCTTGCCGACGTCGGCCCCCCGCTCCAGCCGGTCCTGGCCACCGCCGACCGGGACACCGCCCTCCAGTGGTACGAGACCCTCCAGCCACAGGGAGTTGAGGGCATCGTGGCCAAGCCGGGCAGCAGCCCGTACCCGTTCGGCGGCCGGACCGTGTGGCGCAAGATCCGGCACGCGGACACCCTCAACACGAAGGTTGTCGGCACCGTCGGGCCCCGCCGCCGCCCACGCCGCCCCGCACTCCTCCCGGACACAGAGAGCCGGCCCCGCCTGTCCGCGCCCCTCGACACGGCCCTGGCCGCCCGCCTCGGCGCGCTCCTGGCCGACGCCCCCACCACGGGCGAGCACCCCACCGAGAGCGGCGAGACCTACACCGCGCTCGCCACCGACCTGGTGGTCGAGGTGCTGGCCGGGACGGGCCGCCACGGCACGCTGAACGTCGTACGCGCCAGCTGACCACCAACTACCCGCCCCGCCGCCCATGGCCCAGCAGGGCGCAGCGGCGGGGCGCAGGCGGGGTCAGGGAGGCGCGGGTGGGGCCTCCGAGGTCGCCGCGGTGGCGCAGACGGGGCCGCCCTCACCGAGACCGAAGCCCGCCTCGCGGACCTCGCCACCACCTGCAAGATCATCACCGAACCTGCACTGAACCCGATCCGCCCGAGTCGAGCACCGCCTACCACGCCATCGTCGACGCCTTCAGCCAGCACCCCGACCAGGTATTCCGAGCCCGCGAGCTGCACGAACTCCTCGACATGCCCACCGACGAAGCATCCGTCAACATCACCCGCAGCCGCCTCGGACGACTCACCCGCCAAGGCTTCCTCACGCAACCCGGGCGAGGCCGCTACCAGAAACGGACTTAACGTCCGCTAAGAGGTGATTCTCTTGTCGTGTCCCTCTCAGGCTAACCCGACAGAGCGGGATGTCTCACCTCAGGCTGACAGAGAGGGACCCGGCTCTCGCGGACGCCCGGGGCGGTACGGGAGGGCCTCGGCTCGGGCTGGGTGAAGCCCGAGGGAACGGCGGATGTCCACCGAGGCACCGGTGGTTGCGGCGCCGTGCTGTGCGTGTCGCCCCGGCGTCATCTGACGTACCTAGCGTGTGCACCATGCGACGAGCTTGCTGCCCGCGTGCATTGGCCGGAACGGGATCGACGGCTGTTCTCGCCGCCCTTGTGACGGCAGAGGTGACGATCCCTGTCGCGCCCGCCGTTGGCGCGGACTCCGTCGAACTCCCCGTCCTGTCGGCCTTTGTGGCGCCGGGCGAAGAGCGCGTGGCCGCGTCTGCCCGGAGTGCCGAGGCGGAGCTGCGGACGGTGCGGGCTCCGCTGACCAAGGGCGTGGACAGGCTGGGCGGACGACTTCGCCCGGCAGGTGCGTCCGAAGCGCCGGGCGGACAAGAGGTCCTGTGCGCCGATGTCACCCAGGGGCTGTACGGGGCACTGCACACGCTGGTCCCGGCGGCACTCACCGATCTGGAGTACGTCGAGAGCACCCGCACCTACGCCGTCGATCGGATCCGGTCTCACGGTCGGAAGACGGACGAGGCACTTCACTGCGCCGGTGGGCAGGTGAGACGCTGAGTGGAGGAGATCGACTTTCCGCCGGACGTCAGGACGATGCTCTGGATCCTGCTGGGTGAGATGCCCTTGCAGGCCAGGGAGAATCTGGCGTGGGAAAGTCGTGAGCTCTACCTGGCCCTCCAGAGGGGCCTGATGGATCTGCGCGCCGCCTCGCGCGAGACGATCCNTGCAGGCCAGGGAGAATCTGGCGTGGGAAAGTCGTGAGCTCTACCTGGCCCTCCAGAGGGGCCTGATGGATCTGCGCGCCGCCTCGCGCGAGACGATCCAGATGGTGGAGGCGGCGTTGCCGCCCGAGGTGGCGCGTCCGTACATCGAGAGTGTGCGGATGCTCACCGACGAACCGGGCGGCACCGACCCCGTCCAGCAGCTGCTGTTCCAGCTCGACGAACTGGCCAACGGCCAGGTGGACTACTCGCAGAAGATCCAGGCGTCCAAGTGGGAGATCATCGCCGAGATCATCATGCTGATCGCCGAACTGGCGATCCTGGCGGCACTGATCGCGTTCACCGGCGGTGCCTCGGTCTCGCAGATGTTCCTCGCGCGCGCCCGGAGCAAGCTCGCGATCCTCATCATCATCGACCGCCTGCTGCGGATGTCGCGCGCCGGGTCGCTCCTGGGCCAGGCGTTCCAGGAGGCCATCCAGGCGCTGGCGGTCCGGTTGGCGCAGATCGGGCTGAACACCGGGGGCCGGAAGCCCGGGGGAGTGGACTGGAAGGACGTCGGCGTCGCCGCCGCCT
>NTHE01000108.1 GCA_002551355.1 Streptomyces sp. man185
AGCCCCGCCTGCGCGAACACCGTCCGCTCCAGCAGACCGGCATCCTCCCCGAACACCACTTCACGCAACGGCCGGCCCACATCCACCCGCGCACACACCGCGTCGAAAGCATCCGCGAAGACTCCGAACGCCTCGTACAACTCACGGCCCATCCCCGGCCGCTGCGACCCCTGACCCGGGAACAGCAGAGCGAGGGAGCCGGGGTGGGCCTTGTCGGACACCACCGAGGGTGTGTCCTGGCCTTCGGCGAGTGCCCGCAGCCCGGCCAGGAGCTGTTCCTGGCTGTCGCCGAGGACGACCGCCCGGTGTTCGAGTGCGGCACGGCCCGTCGCCAGGGAGTGGCTCACGTCGGCCGGGTGTGCCTGGGCGGCCACGGGCAGCAGCAGGCCGGCCTGGCGGCGCAGCGCACCGGCGGTGCGGCCGGAGACCGGCCACGCCAGCGGTCCGGTCTCCTCACCGGCCACGGTCCCGGTGCCGGTGCCGGTGCCGGTGCCGGTGCCGGTAGCCGTCTGGGCGGTATCGGTGCCGGGTGCCTCCTCGATGATGATGTGGCCGTTGGTGCCGCTCACGCCGAACGACGACACGCCGGCCCGGCGCGGGCGCTGTCCCCGGGACCAGGGGCGGCTCTCGGTCAGGAGTTCCACCGCGCCCGCGGACCAGTCCACCTGTGTGGAAGGCTCGTCCGCGTGCAGGGTCGGGGGCAGCTGCTCGTGGCGCAGGGCCTGCACCATCTTGATGACGCCGGCGACGCCCGCCGCGGCCTGTGCGTGCCCGATGTTGGACTTGACGGAGCCGAGCAGCAGGGGGCGTCCCTCCGGGCGGTCCTGGCCGTAGGCGGCGAGCAGTGCCTGTGCCTCGATGGGGTCGCCCAGCCTCGTGCCGGTGCCGTGTGCCTCGACCACGTCCACGTCGGACGCGGAGAGGCGGGCGTCGGCGAGCGCCTGGAGGATGACGCGTTGCTGGGAGGGGCCGTTGGGGGCGGTGAGGCCGTTGGAGGCGCCGTCCTGGTTGACCGCGCTGCCGCGCACCACCGCGAGGACCTCGTGGCCGTTGCGCACGGCGTCGGAGAGCCGTTCGACGAGCAGGACGCCGACGCCCTCGGACCAGCCGGTGCCGTCGGCGGCGGCCGAGAAGGATTTGCAGCGGCCGTCGGCGGCCAGTCCGCGCTGCCGGGTGAACTCGGTGAAGACGCCGGGTGTGGCCATGACGGTGACGCCGCCGGCGAGCGCGAGGGTGCTCTCGCCGCTGCGCAGGGACCGGCAGGCCAGGTGCAGGGCGACCAGCGACGACGAGCACGCCGTGTCCAGGGTCACCGCGGGCCCTTCCAGGCCGAGTGTGTAGGCGACCCGGCCGGAGATGACGGCGGTCGCGCCGCCGGTCAGCTGGTGGCCCACGGAGCTCGGTTCGTTCGCCAACAGCCGCAGGTAGCCCTGGTCGTTGCCGCCGGCGAAGACCCCTGTGCGGGTGCCGCGGACCGACTGGGGGTCGATGCCGGCGTCCTCGAACGCTTCCCAGGCCGCCCGGAGCAGCAGCCGCTGCTGGGGGTCCATCGCCAGTGCCTCGCGCGGCGAGATGCCGAAGAAGCCGGCGTCGAACTCGGTCGCGTCGTGGACGAATCCGCCCTGGCGTGCGGAGCTGTGTCCTTCGGCGTCCGGGTCGCCGTCGAAGAGCCGGCCCAGGTCCCAGCCGCGGTCCTGGGGGAAGGGGGAGATGGCGTCCCCTTCGTCTGCCACCAGCCGCCACAGGTCGTCGGGCGTGTGGACGTCGCCCGGGTAGCGGCAGCTCATGCCGATGATCGCGATCGGCTCCTGGTCGGCGGCCTCCCGGTCGCGGAGCTTCTGCTTCGTCCTGCGCAGATCGATCGTGACCAGCTTGAGGTAGTCCCGGAGCGTCTCGTCCTCTGCCATCTGCCAGTGCCTCCCAGGCTTCCCGCTCGGCCACGGTCCACCCGGGGCCGCCGTGCCGCGGGTGCCGTGTCCCAGCACATCCGCACATCCGCGTCCGCACGCTATGGACGCCTCGTGAAGGCGGACAACCCCTATGGGGTGAGGGCGCCGCCCCTTATCTCAGGTGACCGGGCCGCCGGCGGGCCTGGGCCCGGTCACCTGCCGGTTCTCAGCGCAGGCCGACGGGGAACTGGAGCATTCCGCGGACGATGAAGGAGCCGCGTCTGCGCACCGGTCCGGCCCGGCGGATGCCGGGGAGCCGGGTGGCGAGGGCGGCCAGCGCGGTCTCCGCTTCCATGCGGGCCAGCGCGGCGCCGAGGCAGAAGTGGATGCCCGCCGAGAAGGCCAGGTTCTCCGGTCCCGGGTCCCGGGTGATGTCGAACTTTCCGGGGTCGGGATAGGCCTCCGGGTCCCGGTTGGCGCCGCCCGCGCAGATCGCGACTTCCTCGCCCGCGGCGATCGTTTCGCCTTCCAGCTGGAGGTCGGTGTGCGCGATCCGGCGGTACTGCTGCACGGAGGGGTCGTAGCGCAGGGTCTCGCGTACGGCGGCGGGGGCCAGTGACGGGTCGGCGACCAGCATGTCCCACTGGTCGGGGTGTTCGAGGAGGGCCAGGAGCCCGTTGCCGATGAGGTTGACGGTGGTCTCGGTTCCGGCCAGCGGCAGGAACATGCACAGCGGGACCATCTCGTCCATGGTCATCCGGCCGTCCTCGACCGCCGGGAGCAGATCGCTGATCAGGTCCTCGCGCGGGTCGGCCCGCCGTTCGGCGATGATCTCCCGGAACAGCACCGTCATCTCCGCGATGGCCGCCACCACGCCCCGTGCGGCCGGGACGGTGGCCACGCCGTCGAGCAGGTAGGCCATGCGGCGGCTGAGTCGGAAGAACAGCTGCCGGTGGTGGGGCGGGATGCCGACCAGGTCGCCGATCACCCGCAGCGGGAGCTGCTGGGCGAAGGCCCGCATGAAGTTGACCTGGCCGCGCCCCGCCAGCATTTCGTCGATCAGTTCGTCGGTGAACCGTTCGACGTGCGGCTGCCAGTGGGCGAGCCGGCGCGGGTTCAGCGAGGGGGTGGCGAGTTTGCGCAGCCGTGTGTGGTCGGGCGGGTCCAGTCCGAGCATCGAGTTGTCGAACGGCATGAACTCGGGGGGTTTCTCGCCCTGGGGGGTGCGCACGCCGAAGCGCCGGTCCCGCAGGATCTGGTTGGCGAGGCGGTGGCTGGTGGTCGTCCAGACACCGACCGCGCTGCGGTGGAGCGTGCCGCGCTCGCGGACCTGCTCGTAGAGCGGATAGGGATCGTCCGGTACCAGCAGGATCGAGGCGTACGGGTCGCCGTCCGCGGCCGCGGTGCGCAGGGCTCCCTGCACCACGGTCGCCTGGTAGTGGGCCCTGCGCTCCGCCTCGAGTTCCGACATGCCCTCGCCCCCCGCGTCGGGCAGTCCTTCTGCACCGGCCGTCACCCTACGAGAGAGCGCCCCCCTAGCCTCAACCCCTAACCGGCGCAGTTCGGCGGGGGTGTGGTGGGTGGAGGGCGGCGGGTTGTCGTCGCGGGCCGGGGCCGCTCTTGCTGTGCCGCGGCGGCCGGTCGGTTGCCGTGGGGTCCGGCTCCTGGGCGGCAGGTGCGGCGAGCGTTACGGGGTGCGCCCCGGGTGCCCGGTGAGCGTCCGGCGGTTCCCGCGCGGCGGCCGGGCGGACACGGGGCGTCAACTCCCCTTTCGCGGCGCTGTGGTGGTGTCCGGGCGGGTCGTCCCGCGGGATGGGGCGCCGGGGCCCGGCCGGGAAGTTTAGGGGTTCTCTGTGTCTCGGCGGCCCCCATAGCCTGTGGGGCAGACATCGGCTGTGCGCGAGCGGGAGATCCGCGTGAGCGCTGTGGAGCCGGTGTCCGTGTCCGCGCCGGCCGGGGTCTTTGGACCGGGGAGGCGGGCGCGCGGATCTCCCGCCCCGCAGGCACGGCAACCACCGACGTAGAGGGATGGACGGCATGAGCGTTCTCTACGACCCGAACGATCCCGCCCTTGTCGCCGACAGGTTCGCCTACTACAAGCGGCTGCGCGATGCGGATCCGGTGCACGAGGTCGCACCGGGTTACTGGCTGCTCACCCGGTACGACGATGTGGAGGCGCTGCTGCGCTCGCCGCACTCCTCCAGCGCGTTCCCCAAGGATCCGGGCTGGGCGATGAGCCGGGGCGGGCCGACCTGTCCGGCCATGCGCAGCGTCAGCAAGTGGCTGCTGCTGCAGGACGGGGCCGAGCACCGCCGGCTGCGCAGGCTGATCGCGCGGGTGTTCACGCCGCGCTACATCGACCGTCTGCGGCCGCGTATCGGGGAGATCGTCGATGATCTGCTCGACCGCATGGGTGAGGGCGAGGTCGACCTGATCCGCGACCTGGCGCTGCCGATGCCGGTCACGGTGGTCGGGGAGCTGCTGGGGATCCCGGTCGAGGACCGGGCGCGGTGCCGTGACTGGACCGACAAGGTGGGTTACATCCTGGATCCCGATGTGACGCCCCGTCGGCGTATCGCCATGAACAAGGCGGAGCCGGAGTTCCGTGCGTACCTGCTGGGCCTGATGGCCTCCCGGCGTGACGCGGACCCGGACAACGACCTGCTGTCGGTGCTGATGACGGCGGAGGGCAACGAGCAGCTCACCGAGGAGGAGGTTGTCGCCAACATCCTGCTCATCTTCAACGCGGGTCACGAGACGACGGTCAACCTGATCGGCAACGGCATGCTGGCGCTGCTGCAGCAGCCCGAGGCGCTGGAGGCGCTTCGGGCGGACCCGGGGCTGATGATGACGGCGGTGGATGAGCTGTCGCGGTTCGATCCGCCGGTGACGCTGTCCAGCCGGATCGCGACCGCCCAGATGGAGTTCGGCGGCAAGGTCATCGCGCCGGGTTCCCATGTGATCGGTTTCCTGGATGCGGCGGGCCGGGACCCGGAACGCTATCGCGACCCCGATCGGCTGGATCTGGGGCGTACCGAGCCGAAGACGCTGGCGTTCAGCGCAGGCCCGCATTTCTGCCTGGGCGCGGTGCTGGGGCGGCTGGAGGCGGCCACCGTGTTCTCGAAACTGCTGGAGCGGTATACGAAGATCGAGCTGCTCCGCGAGGACCTGCCGGTGAACAAGCACTTCAACCTGCACGGGCTGCTGGAGCTTCCCCTGCGGCTCTCGCGCTGAGGTCCCGTGTCCGCTGCGCGCCCGTACCCGGGCCGGGGTGCGGGCGCGCAGCGCTGTCGGGTTCGTACCGGCGGTGCCCCGGGGATTCGTACCGGCGGTGCCCCGGGGATCAGAGGGTGCGCAGCACTTCCTGAAGGGCCGCGATCACCTTGTCCTGCTGTTCCTCGCGGAGCGAGGGGTACATCGGCAGGGAGAAGATCTCGTCCGCCAGCGCTTCGGTGACCGGCAGCGAGCCCCTGGGCTGTTCCAGGTGGGCGAATCCGTCCATGGTGTGGACCGGCCGGCGGTAGCTGACGCTGAGGTGGATGCCCTGGGGTTCGAGGGCCTCGATGATCGCGTCGCGGCGGGGGTGGCGTGCCACGTAGAGGTAGTAGACGTGGTCGTTGCCGGGTGTGACCGCGGGCAGGATCAGGTCGGTGTCGGCCAGTGCCTCGGCGTAGCGGGCCGCGATCCGGCGGCGGGCTTCGATGTAGGTGTCCAGCCGCCGTAGTTTGCGGCGCAGGATCTCGGCGTGCACCTCGTCGAGGCGGGCGTTGTGGGCAGGGGTCTGGATGACGTGGCGTTGCTGCTCCATGCCGTAGTAGCGGAGTCTGCGCAGTGCGGCGTCGGTGCCGGTGTCGTCGGTGACCACCGCTCCTGCGTCGCCGTAGGCGCCGAGGACTTTCGTCGGGTAGAAGGAGAAGGCCGCGGCGCTGCCGGTGGTGCCGGCCGGCCGGCCGTTCTGCCGGGCGCCGTGCGACTGGGCGCAGTCCTCGAGGATCACCAGGTCGTGCCGGGCGGCGAGTTCTTCCAGGGCGGGGAGGTCGGCGCACTGACCGTAGAGGTGGACGGGCAGCAGGCAGCGGGTGCGCGGGGTGATCGCGGCCTCGACCTGGGCGGTGTCCATCAGGTAGTCGCTCTCGCGTACATCGACGAGGACGGGGGTGGCTCCGGCCTGGTCGATGGCGATGACGGTGGGTGCGGCGGTGTTGGAAACGGTGATGACTTCGTCGCCCGGTCCCACGCCCAGGGCGCGCAGGGCGAGAACGAGGGCGTTGGTGCCGTTGTCGACGCCGACACAGTGCGCTGTTTTGAGGTAGGCGGCGAACTCGTCCTCGAAGCCGCTGGCGGAGGGTCCGAGTATCAGCTGTCCGGAGCGGAACACCTGGTCGACGGCGTCGAGGATGTCCTCACGCTCCGCCTCGTACTCGGCGAGGTAGTCCCATACGCGCGTGGTCATGACCGTGTCTCTTCCTTCCGGGCCGGCCGGGCGGTGCGCCCTCGGGCCGGGGTGGGCCGCCGTCCCCGGCCCGGGTGTTGTGCCGGGCCGGCCGGGGACGGGTGAGGGCGTGGGACCTGGATGCTGGTGGGGTGGCTGTGGCACGGCGGGGCGCCCGCCGCGCCCGGGGCCGTGTACCGGGCGGGGGCGGGCCGTCGCGGACGTGGTCATGGCAGGTGCCGGTGGTGCGGGGCGTGCGGGGCCGTGCCCCTTTTCCTTTCAGCCGGTGGTCCGGTGGCGGGTGGTGAGATCCTCCAGGACGGGCACGATCTCGTTGGGTGAGGGCGCGGCGAGTACGTCCTTGCGCAGTGCGGCGGCTCCCTCGCGGAACGCCGGGTCCTCCAGCAGCCGCACGAGGCTGTCGCGGACCCGCTCGGGGGTGAGCTGGTCGACGGGCAACGAGAGGCCCGCGCCGGACTGTTCCAGGAGGTCGCCGCGGACCAGGGTGTCCCAGAGGCCCGGCAGGATCATCTGGGGGACGCCGTAGTAGGCGGCGGTGGACTGTACGCCCGCGCCGCCGATGTGGATGACAGCCGAGCAGGTGGGCAGCAGGGCGTGCATGGGCACGAAGTCCACGACGGTGGCGTTCTCGGGTGCCTGGTCCACCGACTCCCCGGGTCCGGGCCGCAGTGTGGCGATCAGGTCGATGTCCAGCCCGGCGAACGCCTGCAGGGCGCCGATGCCGAACATGTCGAATCCGAAGTAGCTGCGGACCGAGATGCCGGCGGTCACGGCGACGCGGGGTCTGGCGGGCTCGGCAGCCAGCCACGGGGCGAGCTCGGCCGGCCCGTTGTAGGGCACATACCGGACGCTGACGACGGGCAGGCCGTTGTCGATCCGGTGGCTGGGCGGGTTGGGGTCGATCGTCCACTGCCCGTTGGCCACGGTCTCGTCGTACGTGGCGCCGTGCCGGGCGAGGGACTCGGTGAGCCACTGGCGCAGCGGATCGGCCCGCTGGTCCTCGGGACGCTCGGCGAGCCGGTCCAGGAAGTCGTTGCGGGAGCGGGTGACGACGTCGGCTCCCCACAGCATGCGGGCGTGTGCGGCGCCGGTGACCCGGGCGGCGACGGCGCCGGCCCAGGAGAACTGCTCCCACACGATCAGATCGGGCTGCCACGACCGGGAGTACTCGACCAGTGCGTCGAGGAACTCGTCGTTGTTGATGGTGCGGAAGTACCGGGAGGTCGTCTCGTCGAAGAACCGCAGGAGTTCGTCGTGCCCCAGGTCCGCGGAGTGGGTCACGGCCTCGGCGACCCGGGCCGGCCAGCCTTCGTCCTGGTTGGCCTCCATGGCCTGCTTCCACCGGTGGTCGGACCCCAGCGGGACGGCCGTGAGCCCCGCCTCGGTGACGGCCTGCGCCATGTCCGGCTGGGTGGCGGTGCGGACCTCGTGGCCTGCTGTGCGCAGCGCCCAGGCCAGCGGCACCATGCTGAAAAAGTGCGTCTTCTCCGCATGCGCGACGAAGAGTATGCGCATTGTCGTCCTCCAGGCGGGCCCGCCGACGGAAACGGTCCGGACTCGTTTCTTATGCTCGGTTCACGCTGAGAACCTAGGGACTGCCCCGAACGGGGAACAACCCCTACCTCCCCTACAACCTGACCGCCGCCACCCCAGTGTCCGGTTCCGCCGGTGCCGTGTCCGCCCGTTCCGCGGCTTCCTGACCGTCCGCCGGCCGGACCGCCCCCGAAGCTACTTTCGGGTAGGAAATGGGAAATGGCGCTTTCCCCATTCCGTGCAAGCCTCCGGGCCGCACCCGGCATTCCGGCTTGTCCGGCCCGGTGTTCACCTCGATTCCTCCGAAGGGATACCGGCGGGACGGTGAACGGCCGGCTGCCCGATACGTCGGGGAACCGCCCTGCGCCCCGGGGGTGCCGCCGGAAGTCCTGCCCGGCGGCGGGTTCCGTTCGCGCTCTCCGGGCGGTTGACCGGCCCGGTGTCCCCCGGCCACAGGGGGCAGGCGGCGGTCGCGTTCCCCGGTGTGCGGGCGCATCAGTCTTTTCGGCTCCGTGTAGGGGCTGCGCTATTTCAATATAGGGGTGATCGGGAAAGGGACGGAGATGTGGCCGGACGTATGCTTCTGGCATTCTTTTGCCGCGGGGCGCTGCCGTTCCGGTGTCCCGGGCCTGTGTTTGGTGTGAGGCCGGTTGACGGAACTCGACGCCGTCGGTCCATTCATCATTCGTGCTCATGCCGAAGCGTGCCGGCCGGCCGAGAATTCTGGGCGGAAGCGATACCCGATCGCCGGTGAGGGGGGATTTTGTCGTCGCCAGATGAGGTACGGCCGGTCTTTTCACCGGGGTCCCCATCGCCCGTCACGGGCTTTTCCCGGCAACCGGCGCCGCTGACACGGCCGGGTGCGGGTGCGTGCGCAGGGCCCGGCCCGGTCGCGGACGGCCCGGCGTGGCCGAGGGCCCGTCCGGGCCGTGCCCCCGCTGCCCGGGCCCGCCCGGGGAGCGGGGAACCCGGCGAGGGTGCCGCGGGGACCGGGCCGCCGCCGGACAGGCCGGTTCCGGGGCGTACCGGGACGGCTGCGGGCGCCGTCCTTCCCCCTGTACCGCGCCCGGTACGCCGCCGGCGGCGGGCTCTTCCCCTGCCTCTCCCGCCGGTCCGGGTGCGGGTCGTACGGGCCGGCTCCGGGCGCCTTCGTGGGTCCCCGCGGGGGCGGCCGTGATCCTGCCTTCCGTTCTCCGGTCCGGGCCCGCCCGGGCGGCAGGGCGGCCTCAAGCTGCTTTGGCACGTCCGGCGGCTTTCCGGCACCAGGACAACAAGGAGACCTGACCCATGGCCACTGTTCCCGACGGCGTCCGCCCGGACGACGAGACACCGACCCTGCCCGAGCTGCTGCGCCTGCGCGGCGAGCGGCAACCCGACGACACCGCCTACGTCTTCCTCCACAACGGTGAGGACCCCCGGGAGTCCCTCACCTACGGCGAGCTCGCCGGCGCGGTGGATGTCCGGGCCCGGTGGTTCGCCGCCCGGGGCATGAGCGGGCAGAGCGCCGTGCTCATGTATCCGCCGGGGCTGGAGTTCGTTGTCACGCTCCTGGGGTGCATGGGGTCCGGGGTGGCCGCGGCGCCCGTACAGACGCCGCGCCATCTCAAGGACGTGGAGCGCATCCGCCGCATCGCGCGGGACTCCGGAGCGAGGGCCGTGCTCACCGAGACCGCGCTCAGAGGCGAGCTGGAGGACCAGTTCGGGGACCTGGAGGACCTGCTGGGCCTCACGGTCCTGGACACGGCCCAACTCCCCGCGGCGCAGAGCGGTGTGGCGGTGCCGGCCGGGCCGGTCCCCGCCCCCGGCCCGGACGACGTGGCCCTGCTCCAGTACACCTCGGGCTCCACCGGCGACCCCAAGGGGGTCGTCGTCACCCACGCCAACTTCCTCGCCAACGTCGCCGAGACAAACGCCCTGTGGCCGTGCGCGCCCGATGGCACCGTGGTCAGCTGGCTGCCTCTCTTCCACGACATGGGCATGCTGTTCGGCGTGATCATGCCGCTGTGGGCCGGTATCCCCTCGTACCTGATGGCGCCCGCCGCCTTCATCCGCCGGCCCGCCCGCTGGCTGGAGGCGATCGCCCGGTTCGGGGCCACCCACTCCGCGGCGCCCAGCTTCGCGTACGAGATGTGCGCGCGGGCGGCGGCGGAGGGGAAGACCGGCGGGGTCGGTGACCTCTCCTCGTGGCGGGTGGCGGCCAACGGCGCCGAACCCGTGCGCTGGCAGGCGATCAGGGACTTCACCGAGGCGTTCGCACCGCACGGCTTCCGGCCCGAAGCCATGTGCCCGGGATACGGGCTCGCCGAGAACACCCTGAAGGTCACCGGCAGCAGCCAGGACCGCGAACCGACGGCCGTGTGGCTGTCCCCGAAGGCCCTGGGGGAAGGCCGCGCGGAGATCGTCGACGCGCGGACACCCGGCGCGGTCCCGGTCACCAGCAGCGGGCGCACCGTCGCGGGCACCGAGGTGCGGATCGTGGATCCCGGCACGTCACGCGGCTGTCCGCCGGACGTCATCGGCGAGATCTGGGTCAGCGGACCGTGCGTGGCGGCGGAGTACTGGGGGCGTCCGGAAGCGAGCGCGGAGACCTTCGGCGCACGGATGAGGGACGCCGACGGGGGCCCTGGGGACGGGCGGGCCTACCTGCGCACCGGGGACCTGGGCTTCCTGCACGCCGGTGAACTGCATGTCGCCGGCCGCTTCAAGGACCTGATCATCCACCAGGGCCGCAACTACTACCCCCAGGACGTCGAACTGTCCGCGGAGAGATCCACCGACGGCCTGCACCCCAACTGCGCCGTCGCTTTCGCCGTCGAACGAGACGGGAAGGAACACCTGGTGGTCGTCGTCGAGGCCGACGGCCGGACCGTGCGCGCCCATGGCACGCAGAGCCTGCGTGAACGGGTCGTCCGCGCTGTCCACGACCACCACCGCCTGACGGCCGACACCGTCCTCCTCGTCCGCAGGGGCGCGATACCGAAGACCTCCAGCGGCAAAGTGCAGCGCCGCGCCTGCCGCACGCTGTACGAGGAGGGCGAGCTGACCGACCTCGCCACCCTGCCGGCGGGCCGGTGACGAACGGGCGCCCCGCGTGCGCCGGCTGAGGCCCCCGGGCGTGCGGTCGCACCTCGGCTGCCGGGCGGGGAACGCACGTCCGGCAGCGGGGTGAGGAGCCGGGTGTCCCGCGCGGGACACCCGGCAGCAACGTGCACGCGGCCGGTTCCGTGGCGGACAGGACACGGACACCAGCAGCAGCGGAGGCAGCGAGGACGCCCGCACGCGGGGAATTCGGGGCGAGGCGCGACTCGCGGCGTGGGGAACGGCGCACGGAAAACCGCGGAACAGTGCCGCGGGGCGGTATTCCGCGGAGGACAACGGTGTTTTCCGCTGCGGAATGGGCCGGTGAACGGCTTCCCGTTCACCGAGGACCACGGCGGTATATGCGGGATGAACCGGCGGCTGTGCCGGAATGGTTAGCGGCGGCTGTACGGGAACGGTTAGCGGCGGCTGTACGGGTGGGGGGTGGCCGGGACGGCGGGCGGTGTCACAGCGGAATGTTTCCGTGTTTGCGTTCCGGGCGCGCCTGCCGTTTGTTCCGCAGGCTCGCCAGCGCCCTGGCGACCTCGGTCCGGGTGCGGGAGGGCGGGATGACCATGTCGACGTAGCCGTGCGCGGCAGCCTCGTAGGGGTTGCCGAACCTGCGCCGGTAGTCGTCGATGAGGCTGTTCCTGAGCGCCGCGCGTTCCTCGGGCGGGGCGGCCGCCAGCTCGCGGCGGTGCAGGATGGGCACGGCGCTCCTGGCGCCCATCACGGCGATCTCGGCGGTGGGCCAGGCCATCACCCGGTCGGCGCCGATCTGCCGGGAGCCCATCACCGCGTACCCGCCGCCGTAGGCCTTGCGGGTGATGACGGTGACCTTGGGGACGGTGGACTCGGCGTAGGCGTAGAAGAGTTTGATGCCGCGGCGGATGATGCCCCGGTGCTCCTGCTCGACGCCGGGGAGGTAGCCGGGGACGTCCATGAAGGTGAGGACGGGAATGCTGAAGGCGTCGCAGAAGCGGATGAAGCGGGCGGCTTTCTCGGAGGCGTCGATGTCCAGCACGCCGGCGAGGTGGCTGGGCTGGTTGGCGACGACGGCCACCGAGTGCCCCTCGATACGGCCGAGCGCGCAGATGATGTTGCGGGCGAAGTCCGGCTGGATCTCGAGGCAGTCGCCGTCGTCGAGGACCGCGGCGATGACGTCGGTCATGTCGTACACCTGCTGCTCGCTGTCGGGGATGACCGAGTCGAGGGCCAGGTCCTGTCCGGTGATGCCCGAACCGCAGTCGTGGTCGTAGACCGGGGGGGTGCTCAGGTTGTTGGACGGCAGGTAGCCCAGGAGGGTCTGCACCCAGGAGATGGCGTCCTGCTCGTCGTCGCCGAGGTAGTGCGCGTTGCCGGAGACCTCGGCGTGGACGGCGGGACCGCCGAGCTGCTCGGCGGTCACCTTTTCGCCCGTCACGGCGGAGACGACCTCGGGGCCGGTGACGAACATGTAGGAGATGTCCTTGACCATGACCGTGAAATCGGTCATGGCCGGCGAGTAGACCGAACCGCCCGCGCAGGGGCCCATGATGAGCGAGATCTGCGGGATCACACCGGAGGAATGAACGTTGCGGACGCCGAGTTCGGTGTAGTAGGCGATCGACCTCACACCTTCCTGGATGCGGGCGCCGCCGGAATCGTTGATGCCGATGATGGGGCAGCCGACGCTCAGGGCGAAGTCGTAGATCTTCATGACCTTGCTGCCGAAGGCCTCGCCCATGCTGCCGCCGAGGGTGGTGAAGTCGTGGGAGAAGACGCACACCTGGCGTCCGTCGACCGTGCCGTGGCCGGTCACCACCCCGTCGCCGTAGGGGCGGGGAATGTCTCCCTCGACGGTCCGGTGACGCACGAACTCGTCGAGTTCGACGAACGAGCCGGGGTCAAGCAGCAGGTCGATGCGCGCGCGGGCGGTGAGCTTGCCCTTGGGGTGCTGCCGGTCCGCGGCTTTCTTCTCGGCGAGGAGGACGGCCTCCTCGTGCCGGGCGGCCAGATCGGCGATGCGGTCCGCCGTGGACGTGGGCGACTCCCCGACCGGTGAGACAGGCTCCTGGAGCGACATACCAGCCCTACCTTCCAAACACGACGACCCCTGCCTGCGATCCTCCTGGAAGCGGGCCGCCGGCATCACCCCTAATCACCCGCCCACGCCCCTAGGACTGCCGCCAAACGGTCACCGCCCCCGAAGAGCAGCCGGGGGGCCGGGGGGCCGGGGGCCTGTCTCTTATACACATCT
>NTHE01000109.1 GCA_002551355.1 Streptomyces sp. man185
AGATGTGTATAAGAGACAGATCTCGGGCGGCGGGGCGGGCAGGGGCTGTCCACGCAGCCGCCCGGCGCGGGTCGGACGGGCGCGCGCGGAGGAGACGGTGCTGCGCAGGGACGGCCCGTCGCCGAGCCCCTCGGCGCGGCGGTCGGCCGCCAGCGCGTCGGTGAGGGCGGGCAGGTCCTCCCAGGCCTGGGTGTGGCGGCGCGCCTGCTCGCTCAGCTCATCGCGTACGTCGACCAGTTCGGCCTCGATGCCGTCGACCTGGTCCTGGATCGTGTCGCGTACCCCGGTCGCCCGGCGCAGCCCGGCCTCCGCCTGCCGCAGGACGCGGGCGGCGTCGGCGACCGCCGTCTCGGCGCGGCGGAGGTTCGCGGCGAGGGTGGTCTCCCGGGCGACGGCCCGCTCCAGGCGGGTCCGCAGCCCGTCCGCCTCCTCGCGGGCGGTCTCCGCCGTGTCCAGGTCCTCCTCGCGCCGCTGGTGCAGTGCGCGGCCCCGGTCCCGGAGCGCGTCGGCCTGTTCGATCGCCGCGTCCAGGGCGTCCTGTCCGTCCGGGGACGCCGGGTCGGCGTCCGGGGCGGCGGCGACGAGCTCTTCGAGCCGGGCCACCTCGGCCCGGGCCAGCTGCCACCGGCCGTGGAGCCCGCGCTCCTCGTCGGCGGTGCCGTCGTAGCGGGCCCGTGCCTCCCGGGCCTCGATGTCGAGCCGGGTGATCTCATCCCGGGCCTCGGCGATCCGGCCCCGCAGCGTGGTGAGTTCGGTCCGTACCGTCGCGGCGTCGCGGCGGGCGGCCGTGTGCGCGCGGTCGGCGTCCCGGTGTGCGGTGGCGGCTGTGTCCACGGCCCGGTCGGCGGTGTCCAGCGCGGCGATCGCGCCGGGCTGCCGCCGGGTGAGCCGCCCCTCGCGGTACCGGGCCGCCGCCTCGGCCCGTACGGCGCCGAGGTGGACGCCGATGGTGTCCGCCACGTTCTGCCAGGCCTCGTCGGTGGCGGCCGTGGTGTCGGTGAGCGAGCCGTCGGCGGCGAAGGGCCAGATCCGGAGCCCCTGGCCGGTGCGGATGACCAGTTCGACCGGCTTCCCGGCCCGGGCGGCCGTGAGAGAGCCGACGAACAGGGCACGGGCCAGCCGGGTGCCGTCCGGGTCGGGGCCGAGCGCGAGCCACAGCTCGGCCGACGCGTCCTGCTCGTCGATGGCGTCCGCCAGCACGTCCGGCAGGTCGGTGACCGGGTGCTGGGCCCAGTCGCGCAGGTCGTCCGCGTCCTGGTCGGCCAGGATCGCGGGCAGGTCGTAGATCCGGGGGCCCGGTCGCGCCGGGGTGACGCCGAAGCCGAGGACATCGCGTTCCCACAGGCGGGTGGTGGAGCTTCCGGTGACGTACCGGACGCCGTCGGGGCCGTCGACCTCGATGACGGTGTCGACCAGGGTCTCGTAGGTGCGGGGGATGCGCCGGTCGTCCGGATCGCTGGTCGCGCCGGTCCGCAGCCTGCTGAAGGAGAAGGCGGAGGCGTTGCCGCCCGAGGAGAGCGCGTGGGGCTGCTGCGCCGCCAGCGGGAAGGTCACCCCGAGGACCTGGCGGCTGCCGTTGGCCAGGCTGTAGGAGCCCTGCTGGTTGAGGACGAAGGAGCCGGCGGCGGACGAGGCCACGGCCGCGGTGCGGTTCTGCCGCCGGACCCGGTCGACGGCGACGTCGCCGGCCTCGGTGACCGGCCGCGGGTTGTGCAGGGATATACGCAGGGACGGCGCGGTGCCGGGGCTCTCGACCGGCCAGCTGCCGGGCATCCTGTCGGTCAGGCCCGACGCCGAGCGGGAGGGGTCGAGGCTGATCTCGCCTGCCTGGACCAGCTCGGCGAGGCGGGCGGCCACAGCCTCCGCCGAGGCGTTGGCGGGCAGGCCCCACGAGGCGGCCATGCGCGGATCGACGTCGTACAGCGCCTGCATCAGCTGCGGGGCGGCGTTGTAGTCGTACACCGGTGTCGGGCCGGTGGTCTCCAGCCGGACGCCCTGCGGGAAGGGCGTGGTGCCCTGCGCCGCGGCGCCGGCCGCCGTGAACAGCAGCGGATCACCATCGAGCAGCGCGGGCCGGCGGGGCCCCTCGTGCTGCCGGGGCCGGTCGGCCTCGGAGGCGACGAACCGCAGGGCCGTCGCGGCCGGTACGGAGACGCGGCTGACCGGGCGGCCGCGCAGCAGGCGCCCGGCCCAGCTGCGGACCCGCTGCGCCACGTCCCCGTCCAGGCCGGAGAGGTTGAGCAGGCCGGACTGGAAGAGGGCGCCGGGAAGGTTGGCGGGCCACTGCCACACGGCCTGGGAGCGGACGGTGGCGGTGTAGCGGTAGTCGACGGCGAAGTCGGCGACGCTGCCCGACCGGGTCCAGAAGCGGTCCTCGGTGGCCACTTCGGAACGGGCCGTACGGGCCCGGGTCTCGGCCACCGCCAGGGACGGGCCGGCGCGGTCCGTCCAGCCGGTCGCGCCGGGGCGCGGGTAGCGGGAGACCGGGTTGACCGTGCCCTGACGGGTGGTGGTGGTCCCGGAGGTGGTCACCCTGGACTGCGGGGTGTGGGTGTCGACGTGTTCCAGTCCGGTGCCCGCGCCCGCCCTGCGCCCGCGCAGGCCGCGCAGGGCGGGCGTCTGAAGCATCGGTTCGGCGGTCAGGGCAACCTCGACCAGGCGTGCCCCGCCGTAGGCGACGTGGAGGAAGTGGAAGCGCACCATCCCGTCGGGGCCCCGTCCGGGCAGGGCGCGCAGCGCGGCGGGTTCGGTGACCCGGGCGATCTCGGTGGCAACCCCCGGCAGGTAGGAGGCGTGGCCCGGCCGGAGGGCGCCGGGCGCCTCGCTCTCCACCAGGGTCGTCAGCTCCTGGCGCATCCGGTCGCGGCGCTCCCGGCGGTTGGCCGTGTCGTCGAGCTGGGTGACCGTCAGGACGGTCGCCTTGCCCAGCTGCCGGGTCCGGGCGTACCGGTCGGGCAGCGGGACGTCGAGCGGGTTCAGGGTCAGGGCGGGGATGCCGGGCATGCCCTGGAACCAGGCCGCCAGTTGGGCCACGGCCTGGGCGGGGGCGAGGTACGTGACAGCGCGCGGCAGGTCGATGGCGACCGTGACCGGGGTGTAGGGGCCGAGGCCGACGGTGTTCCCCGCGACGTTGCGCACGCCCCAGCGGACGGTCAGCAGCAGCGTCAGGTCGTTGCCGATCCAGAGGGTGTCGCCGCTGTGCTCCGTGGCGTGGGTGATCTTCGTGCCGGAGCCCACGGTGGCCGTGTCGTCGGTGCGGCGGGACTGGGAGTAGCGGCCGCCCGGGTTGGCCTGGTGGACCAGCAGCTCGGGCGGGGTCGGAGCCGCCTGCAACGCCGTGACCTGGAGGTTGCCCTGGTGGTTGACGCCGACGCCGCGCTGCCGGCCGGAGGTGTCGCCGCTCAGGACGTCCTGCTCCGAGTAGAGCGATTCGGAGCCCAGGTTGCGGGGGTTGGAGAGGTAGCCGGTGACCTCCAGCATCATGACCTGGTCGGCCGCCATGCCGGGCAGCGTCAGCCCTTCCACCACATAGGCGCCGCCCAGGATCTGCGGGGCCCTGGAGATGAGCTGGCCGGGCCTGATCGCGTCCTGCCGGGCCTCGGCCGCCAGGGTGCCGCGGTCGTTCAGGGAGGCGCCCGCCACGGCGACGGAGGTCCACTTGTAGGTCGCCGCCGCACCGTCCGTGGACGTCTTGGCCGCCCAGACCACCGGTGCGGCGGCCCAGTTGACGGCCGAGCCCGCCCGGTTGACGGCACCGGACAGGCCCGCCGGGAGCGCTTCCTTCATCGCGGAGCCCCGCCGTGCGGTCTCCGTGGCCAGCCCGGACAGCGTCGCGGAGGCGCGCTGCACGGCCCGCCCTACCCGGCCCCGGCCCGGACTGCCCGGGTAGGTGCCCGCGACGATTCTCCGCAGGGCCGTCATCAACGCGGTGGTGCCCCGGAAGGTGTCGACGATGGCGCCTTCGGGGAGCCTGGTCAGGCCGGGCAGCGGACGGCCGCGGTCGTCGACCAGGGCGAGGCGCCGCTGGTCGTCCCTCGGGCCGCCGTCGGTGACGGGCTGCCGGATCACATGTCCCGGAGAGGGTGCGGGGGCCGGGGCGGGCAGCGGCGCCGGGGCGGGGACGCGGGTGCGGTAGTGCGGCACCAGCAGCCGGACGCTCCCCGGCACAGTAGGCGTGGCGGTGGCCCCGAGCTGCATCTCCAGGTCGTCCTCCGCCTCCGGCTCCGCCTCGGGCCGCGCCGGGTTCCCGTCGGCGTCGGTCTCGGCGAACCGGACGAGCGGGTCCTCGCCGGTGCCCTCGTACAGGTCGAGGCCGAGCCGGGCGGGCACCTCGAAGAGTTCGCTGCCGTTGCGGGTGGTCATCGTGAACTGGTCGTAGCCGACCTGGCCGGCGGTGGAGGAGGCGTCGGTGAGCTGCCGGGTGCCGAGGTAGTCCGGGGCGGTGTTCAGTCCCCAGGAGCCCTGGTCGATGGGGGCGTTGAGGCCGCCTCCGCCGCCGAGGGCGCCGCTCAGCGCGGTGCCCCGCTGGCGGCCGCCTCCGGACTCGTACGAGCTGGAGCCGACGTGCAGGACGTCGGGCAGGCGGCGGGTGTGGACGGCGGGCCGGGTGGTGTCCCGGGCGGCGGAGAAGACCAGTTGCACACGACGGGTGCCCGAGACCGCGTTCGGCCGCTCGAACCAGACCGACTCCCCGCCGTCCACGGCGTCCGGCGCCGATGAGGCGAGGCCGTAGGTCGAGCGCATCTGCCGCAGCCGCCGCAGGTTCTCCAACTGGGCCACCACGAGCGGCTCGTCCAGCCGGAACACCGCCGACCTGTTCCGGGGCCGGGCGGGCGGCAGGAACCCCTCCCTGCGCAGCCATGCCTCCGCGGCGGTGAACAGCGGGTCCGCCCCGTCCACCTTCAGCGGTGTCTCGGTGTACCCGATGCTCTCCAGGTTCTCCAGGTGCTCGGGGAGTTCGCGCAGTTCCGCCGGGGTCGGGCGGTGGCCCGCCATCGTGGCGCGCTGGGCGATCCGCAGCCGCAGGCCGTCCGTCCACGGGCCGAAGGTGGAGCTGACCCGGCCGCCGCCGGCGCGGTGCAGCGTCGCGGTGTAGGCGACCCGGCCGCTGGTCAGCAGGTGGCTGCTCTTGGTGCGGAGCCCGTGCATGAGCGTGGCGCTGCTGACGTTGCTGAGCTGGTCGGTCAGCTGCCAGTTGACGGCGGCCTTGCCCATGAGGTTGCCGCCGAAGGACGAGGCGGCGGCGGGATGGCCGGGGGTGTGGTCGGTGGTGAACGCCGGCCCGCCGGCCGCCTCGACGCCCATACCGCTGGTCAGCTTCGCGGACTTGTCCACGCTGGACGCGTGCGAGAACCAGGTCTCCAGCGTGGACCTGCCGTCGGCGCTCTTGCGCATCGGCGGTCCCGGTTCGATCACCGCGGTCAGTTCCAGGACGCCGACCGCGTTGCCCTCGCCGTCCAGGAGGGTCGGCGAGAACACCCCGCCGTCGCGCTGGAGGTGCGGGGTGCCTTGCAGCATGCGCTGCGAGAGGAAGTTCTCCAGCGCCCGTTCCGAGTCCTCGTCGAGGTCCCGCAGCGCCGCGAACGTGTCGTCCTGGAGCAGTTCGGTCAGCAGGCGGCGCGGTTCGGCGACGCTGTCGCCGCCCCACAGCGGCAGGTCGTCCACATCGCCGGGCTCCGGAAGCGCGGTGGTGTCGTCGCCGTCGAAGGCGAGGTGCTCGTGGAACCAGATCGTGAGGGCGCCGTGCGACTGCTCGGCCTGCCAGTTGTCGGTCTCACCCTCGCGAGGCGTGTCGACCTGGATCTGCCACCGCCCGTCCACGTCCATCGGGTGCGCGGGCTCCTCGGCCTGCTGCTTGCTCGTGACCAGGAAGGTCTCGCCGACGGTGACGGACTGGGTGAGCTGGTTGTGCGTCGCGGACACGTTGACGGTGCTGTCCCACCAGCGCAGCGCCCCGGCGCGGTCGTCCGGGAAGATCCCGCTCCACGGCACCGAGCCGGTGCGGATGTTGCCCGAGCCCTCGACGTGCGAGGTGGTCTGCCCGCCGCCGGCCCTGGCCTCGACGCCCATGTCCGGGAGGGTCGGCGGGCGCTGGCCGGTGTCGCCGCCGTACTTCGTGGACCGTACGGGGTCGGCGTAGGAGAGGCGTATGTCCACCGTCCGGTCGCGGCCGCCGTGCCGGAGCGTGATCCGGTGTCCCTGGCGGCTGCGCAGGTACGGCCGGTTCAGCTCGATCTCCTCGGCGCTCAGCACGTCCTTGAGCCGGGTCAGCAGCCGCTGTCCGTCGGTGGTCTCCGGGTCGGCGCCGAGGGCCTCGACGATGCTCCGGTGCAGGCCGTCCAGGACGGTTTCGGGGGTCGGCTCGTGGAGGACGAGGCCGACGTGCCCGTCGTGGCGCCGGCCGTGGTCGCGGATGTACTGCGAGAGCGGGGCGGGCGCGACGGCGGTGGAGGTGTTCGCCACGGCCGTGGACGACTCGGTCCCGGGGGCTCGTCCGGTGAACGTGTGGAGGGGGCCCTGCTGGGCGGAGACACCGGGCAGGGCGGCGGGCCGCCGGGTCTGCCAGTGGTCGGTCCGTGCGGCCGTCCCCTCGGTGAGGACGATCGCGTTCCGGCCGTTCACCGGATGCGGGACGGGGGCGCTGGGCAGCTCGGACAGCAGGGTCGTGCGGGCCGTCCCCGCCCGCCCGGCGAGGTGCTGCGCGAGGCCGCCGGGGTTGGTGTGGGTACCGATCACCAGGAGCGGGGCGCGCAGGGCGATCTGCTGGTGCACCCGGTCGTGGCGGAGCAGGACGGCGATCTCGCTGCCCGGGACCCAGCGGCTGGAGCCGTCGGTCCAGGGCAGGGCGACATGGCCGTTCGTGCTGTCCGCGGTGAGCACGTACGCCTTGGCGGCCGATCCCCTGGGGGCGTCGGGCCACGGCGCCGGGTGCGGGGTTGCGCCGTCCAGGCCGCCGTCGGGCGAGACGAGGTACCCCTCGGTCGCGATGTCCCCGGTGACGGTCCCGCGGGTCCAGTTGCGGCCGGTCGGCACGCCGTCGGCCATCAGCCGAGTGCTGTCGTCGAGAGCGCCGTGCCGTACGAGGTCCCACGCGGCGAGTTCCGTCGGGTCGGCGGGGTCGAACCCGCTGACCGCCGCGCCGGCCATCAGCCACAGCAGCCGGTCGCCCGCCTCGTCCGGCGTCGGGGCGGCGGAGCCGGGCAGGTGCAGCGCCTTCTTCGCCAGGGCGACGGGGTCGGTCACCGACCGCAGGGCCTCGGCGCCCTTGACCGCGCCCCACACCAGCCGGCTCACGTCCGCACGGGAGACCGCGCCCGCGTCCGGCAGCCGCAGCACGTCGGCGGTGAGCGCGGCCAGATCCCGCCCGGCCAGGCGCTTGAGCGCCCAGTCCAGCGACGGCATGGGCGTGTACTGGTGCAGCGTCAGCCGCCCGGCGGCGGCCTCGTCCCTCTTCCCGGCGGCGTCGAGCAGGACTCGCCGGACGTCGTCCCGGGACGGCGGGTCGTTGCTGGTGCGCTGGTGGCGGGCGTGCGTGACCAGGTGCAGGTGGTGGAGGGTGAACGGTCCCAGGACGCGCAGGTGGGGATCGGCCCGGCGCATGTTCTCCAGGGCGCCGATACCTCTCAGCAGCGCCTCGAACCGGCCGTCCGATGCCACGTCGGCGCCGAACGACCGCCTCAGGGCCTTCACGAGGCGCAGCGTGGTGTCGAGGACGTCGGCGGGGACCGGCCCGTCCCCGGTGTGCAGGTGCGCCGTACGCGCCAGGGCGGCGAGTTGGGCCGGGCCCGGTTCGGGGAGCAGCAGGCTGCGCACGCCCTGCTCGCCCGAGGGGCTCGCCAGCGCACCCGCCTTCGGGGTCGCCCCGCGCATCAGCACATGGACGCGGTCCACCGCCATGACCCCGGCACCGCTGCCGTTGGCCACGCCCTGCGCGTAGGAGGTGGTGCCGAGGACGTCGAAGACGTACGGGGGCTCCCCCGCGTCCGACAGATAGGGCAGGTCCTCCGCCGTGGCGTCGGCCCAGCACGAGCCGAGGTCGATGACGGCGTTCGGGCCGAGCTTGCGCATGCTGGGCCGACGGCGGATGAACCGGCCGGTCTCCTCCCCGCCGACCTGGACGGGCGGGCTGCCGTCGGCCATCTCCATCACCCCGCGCAGCGGCTGGCCGTGCTGCGCGAAGTGGTAGACCGGCCGCCCGTTCTCCAGCAGCGCGGCCGGTTCGCCGATCGCACCCTCCGACACCGGGTCGAACTGGACGAACTCGGTTATCTCCGCCATGGATTCGAGCATCGGCTCGTTCGTGACCAGGTCGGGGTCGGACATGGTGACGCGGCCGATGGACCGGCCGTCGTCGCCGATGGTCCGCGTCTTCAGGGCGGGGTCGGGGAGGATCGTGCCGTTCAGCGCGGTCACGAAGCCTTCCTCGGCGACTCCGCCGGGGCCCAGGTCGTCGGCGTCGCTGCCGAACCATCCGCCCAGGGGCAGGCCTTCGGACCGCCGGTTCTCCACGACGATCCGCTCGACGCCGGTGGCGGGGTCGGTGACCAGACCGACCTGACCGCTGTGCGCCCAGACGCCGTCGCGGCCGGTCCGGAACGCGAGGGTGCGGGGCAGGGCGAGGCCCTGGTCGCCGCCGTGGGCGAGCACGAGGACGACGGGCGTGTCCGCCGGGAGTCCGACGATTCCGGGGTCGTGGGCCACCAGCTCCACGAACTCCCGCCAGGGCACCTGGATCTGTCCCTGCCCCCACGGCAGCATGACGTGATCGTGTCCACCATCGGCCACCACGACGTACGCGCCGGTACCGGCGTCCCACAGGGGATCGAGCGGCCCCTGGAACTGGCCGTTCCGGCGCTGCCACACCTGGGTGGTGTCCACCGGACCGACGGGTCGCCCGGTGAGGTTCAGCCCCTGGTAGGCGCCGTTCGCCGCCATGATGTGGCCCCCGTGGTCCAGCGCCCCGCCGGTCGCCAGGTGGTAGGCGCCGAGCGCGTCGACGCTCGACGACCATCCGGCGGCCATCGCGTTCTCCACCGTGCCGAGGAGCTGGGCCCGCTGCCCCGCCGAAACCTCGGAGTCCGTGGGGAGGTGCAGCACGCGCCGGGTCAGGCCGTCGATGTCCGGCGTGGCGCCGGGCTCCTCCAGCAGGGCCAGCCGCTCCAGTTCGGCGGCGGCGTACGACTGGTCCGACGCGGGGGCACCGCCCGGCAGCCGTGGAGGCAGGCCGAGTTCACGCCGTACCCGGGCGGCCAGTTCCGTACCCGAGACCGCGTCCGCACCGTGCACGGCGAGGTGCTGGGCCACCTTCCGTACGGCGTCGAGGTAGTCGCCGCGCGCGTGGCGGGAGTCGGCGAGCACGGGGTGCAGCTCCAGCGGCAGCACCAGAGATGTCGCCCGCCGCCACGCCTCGGCCGGATCGGTGCCGGCCGGCACTCCGGCGCCCCGGAGCACGTCGAGCGCGAAGTTCTCGTGGGCGGCGCTCCAGGTGCGGCGGGAGGCGCGCGCCGCGATACCGTCGAGCGCCTCGGACCAGGGGCCCGGCCGGTTCATCAGCAGGCGCACCCGCTGGACCGGGTCGGTGATCCCGCTGTCCTCGAAGCGCACGGAGCCGTTGAGGGAGGCCTCCAGCGCGGGGCCCTGGTCCGGAGTGACCCCGGCGGCGGCCAGCTCCTCCGGAGTGACGAGGTCGTCGGGCGCCGGGCGCGGCGGGTCGGTCGGCAGGTCGTCGGCGGTGACCAGGGCGGCCGTGAACCGCCGCTCGGCGGCCGTCCGGGACACGCGCGGCACGATCGACGCGACGGCGGCGTCGTGGGCGGCGTCCGCGCCGAGGTCGCGCAGCCGGTCCAGGGCGGTGTCGAGCCGCCGCTGCGCCGTGCTCAGGTCCTGCCAGGCGTCGTACAGCCTGGCGGTGTCGTCGGTGCCGCCCCGGCCGCTGGTCACCCGCGCGTCGAGCGTCGAGACGGTGCGGGCCGCCCGGCCGAAGGCGGCGACGGCGTCCTCGTGCTCGCGGCGGGCCGCGTCCACGGCATCGTCGACTGCCGCGCTGCCGGGGAAGTCCAGCAGGACCGGCTCGCCGGCGGACGCGGTCTCCTGCTCCGCGCTCCGGCCCTTGCCCTTGTCCGCTCCCGGGGTGGTCCCCCGGCCGTCGCCCCGGCCCTCGGTGGCGAGGGGAACGGCGGCGGGCGGGGTCTCCTCGACGTCCTGCGCGGTGGCCTCCTGCCCGACAGCCGACCGAACGTCCGCGTCGGAGTCCGTGGCGGACGCCGGCGCCGGGGTCCGGGTCGCCGTTCCGGTCTCCGTCGGCGCGGAGGACGTGGTGCGGAAGGGGACGGCCGCCCGGACCGGGGCCTCGGGCTCCACGCTGCCGGGAGTCGGTGTTCGCAGGGCCTGCGCCGGGTCGTCGATGCCGCTCGGGGGCCGGGTGCCCCGCGCGGTGAGCGGGTGGTCGGCCACGGCGGCGCCGGTGACGACGGACTGGACCGCCTGGAGGAAGTGCTGCGGAACGGCCGGGCCGGGCGTACCGGTGCCGGTGCCCGTGTCGCTCTGCCGCACCAATCGGCGCAGGAGTGCCTCGGCCGCCGGGCCCCGGTCCGGTATGCCTGCGTAGCCCAGCAGTTGCTGGAGCACCGCCGCGTCGTCGCGGGTCCGCCGCTCCGCCGCCTCCTCCGGGGAGGTGGCCGGATCGGTGCTGTGCAGACGCCAGTTGAGGTGGTCGGAGCCCTCCGGCAGCGCGGTCCGGCTCAGTTCGACGGCCTCGGCGTGGTCGGGCGCGGCCATGAGCGTGACGTCGATGTGGAGCTGGTCGCCCGAGCCGGGGAGCTGGAGACCGTGGTTCAGGTGGGTGTCCAGGAGCGTACGCATCCGCTCCTGGAGGGCATCCAGTTCGGCCGGGGGGAACCCCTCCCCCGTCCGGACCGGCAGGTGGAGCGAGACGTTGCTCAGCCAGCGGCCGTCGTCGGCCTGGATCCGCTGGACCCAGGCCCGTACAGGGGGCTCCGGGCCGTCGAGCGGCGTCGTGTCCGCCGAGGTGCGGCCGACATCGGACGGCGGGTCGATCCGTACGGCGGTGGCGGGGGCGTCGGTCCGCCCCGAACGCCACTGCTCGGGCCGCACGGGATCGGCCACCGGCACGGCGGGCTCGGGCGTGGGACCGGCGGAAAGGCCTGCCCCGGTCTCGGCGCCCAGGTCCCCGGTGGACTCGTTGGTGACCTCGCCGGCGGAGAGGTCCGAGGAGGTGCGTACGGCCTCCGGCGCGGCCGGGGCGTCCTCGGGCCCGGTGGTGCTCCGTCCGCCGCCGGGAGCGCGGGCGCTGTCGTCGGAGCCGGTGCCCCGGGGCTGCGGAGGAACCGAGCTCTCCGTGCCGTCGGCCGCTTCCTGCCGGCCCTCTGCGTCCGCCTGACCGGTCTCCCGCCCGCTCGGCAGCTCGTCGGCGTCGCCGGGCTCGGCCGGGCCGTTCTGGGAGGGCTGCTGCGAGGAGTTCCCCGTACCGGAGTTCCCCTGCTGTGTGCCCTGGTTCCCGGCTGCGGGCGCGGGGGTGTTCGATCCCGCCGAGGTGGCGATGGGGGTGGGCGGAGCCACGGCGTCGGCGTCCGTATCGGACTGGTCCGGCGTGCCGTCCGTCCGCTGGTGCGCGGCGTCGTCGAGCCCCGGCTGGCCGCCCGTGCTCCGGCCGCCCGTGCCGCGGCCGGGGGCCTCCTGACCGGTGCCGTCGTCCTGACGCTGGTCCTGTACACCGTCCGCGTCCGTGTCGGCCGAGACGTCGTCGGGAAGGTTGGAACCGTCCGTGCCGTTCGAGCCGCCGATGGTGCTCGGGTCCGGTGCGGAGGACGAACCCTTGGGCCCGCCCAGGTTGCTGGGGAGGTCGTTCGTCGACCCCGACGTGTCCGGAGACGTACCCGGCAGGAGGTCGGGGGTGAGCTCGGGCGTGAGGTCCGGTGTGGTCTCCGGATTCAGGTCGTACGAAGTGAGGTCGGTGTTCGTCCCGGTCCCGGAGGTGCGCCCCGACGTCGGCGGGGGCGTCAGCGGCGTGCTGTCGGACAGGGACGAGGACGGCAGCGTGGACGGCGTGGACGAGGACGAGGGCAGCGACGACGTGGGCGGCGGCAGTTGGGGCAGGGGCGACCCGCTCGTACCGGTGATGCCGTTCGTACCGGTGACGCCGCCGGCCCCGATGACGCCGTTCGTACCGACCACGCTGTTGGGTCCGACGACGTTGCCGGGGTTGAGGAGGCTGTTCGGGCCGGTGAGGCCGTTCGGGCCGCTGGTGTTGCGCGGGGAGAAGTCGGTGGGCCGGGTCAGCGCGTCGGATCCCGCCTTCGGCAGGGTGTTCACGCCGGCCGGCGGCGACACGGCCGGCGGCGGCGGCGTGTACGTGGTCGGCGGCAGGGTGCCGATCCCGCTGCCAGGACCGTTCGGCAGGTCGGCCGAGACCGTGTTGGGGTAGGGGGTCGCGGGGCCGGGGGTGAACGGGTTGGCCTTCACCACCGGAGGGCTCTTGACGTCCGTGCCGCTCGCCGGGCCGCCGGGCTTCTCCGTCCCCGACAGGCCCCCGTCTCCGCCGCCCAGGATGCTGTTCGGCCCCGGCATGTCGTTGATGTCGGTGAACCGGTCGTTGTTGAAGTAGTTGTTGTAGATCGAGAAGGCGCCCGCTCCGATGGCCAGCCCCGCGCCCATGTCGAACACGGTGCTGGTGCCGGAGCCGACGAACGTCTCCCACTTGAATTCCCACTTGTCGTAGAAGGCACCGTTGATGATGACTTCGGCGGTGCTCTCGGCGGCGCCCCCGACGACGAAGACGGTGACGACCGTGGGAGGGCCGTTCACCAGCCCCTTGAACAGGAGGCTGTTCGGGTCGATCTTGAACTTGCCGAAGACGTCCCCGAGGAGATCCTTGAAGATGTTCTTGATGGGCTTCAGGAACTTGTCGAAGATCTCCATGAAGCCGGCGGTGAGCGCGCCGAAGGCGGCGGCGACGCCGACGTCCTTCCAGTCCACTCCCCCGGGCTTCCGGCCCCCGGTGTTCAGCCCGATCTGCGCCAACCGGACCGCCAGCGCCTGGA
>NTHE01000011.1 GCA_002551355.1 Streptomyces sp. man185
TTTCAGCGCCGATGGTACTGCAGGGGGGACCCTGTGGGAGAGTAGGACGCCGCCGAACAATTTTTCCGGGAAAGCCCCGCACCATTTTGGTGCGGGGCTTTCCTGCGTTCCGGGCTTTTTGTGCGTTGTTCACCCTCCACCCCCGTGCACCCGTCGGTGGAGGCTGGAGGTAGGGTCAGGGTGCATCATTGGCACGTTCTTCACAGGAGGCACCCGGGTGGAGGTCCAGGAGACTCGGGTCCAGACGGACCGAGTCCTCACCATCCCCAACATCCTCAGCATGGCTCGCCTTGTCGGGGTACCGCTCTTCCTGTGGCTGATTCTCCGCCCCGTGTTCGGAGGGCCCAACAGCGACAACTGGGCGCTGCTCGTCCTGATGCTCAGCGGCATCAGCGACTACCTCGACGGGAAGCTCGCCCGCAAGTGGAACCAGATCAGCAGCCTCGGCCGGCTCCTGGACCCGGCTGCGGACCGTCTCTACATCCTTTCCACCCTGGTCGGCCTCACCTGGCGTGAGATTCTGCCCCTCTGGGTCACCGCGGCACTTCTCGCCCGGGAACTGATGCTTCTCGTGATGGTGGCCATCCTGCGCCGCCACGGCTATCCGCCCCCGCAGGTCAACTTCCTCGGGAAAGCTGCAACCTTCAACCTGATGTACGCGTTCCCCTTGTTGCTGCTCAGCGACGGGAGTGGTTGGCTGGCCACACTGGCCGCTGTTTTCGGATGGGCGTTCGCGGGATGGGGTATAACGCTCTACTGGTGGGCAGGAATCTTGTATGTGGTTCAGGTCCGCCGGCTCGTGAAGGCGGACGCAGTAGCCGATTGAGCTCGTTGATGCGGTGCCGTGCAATGTCGCCGGCCCGCGACAGATGGTGCGCATGACGCCCCTACGGGCGAAGTCGGCCAACCGTCGTCTCTTGTAGGAGGACGTTTCCGACATGAAGGCCGTCGTGATGGCTGGCGGCGAAGGCACACGTCTTCGCCCCATGACCTCGAGCATGCCCAAGCCGCTCCTGCCCGTGGCCAACAGGCCGATCATGGAGCACGTCCTGCGGCTGCTCAAGCGGCATGGGCTCAGTGAAACAGTAGTGACCGTCCAGTTCCTCGCCTCCCTCGTCAAGAACTATTTCGGGGACGGTGAAGAGCTCGGTATGGAGCTCACCTATGCCAACGAGGAGAAGCCACTCGGCACTGCGGGCAGCGTAAAGAACGCCGAGGAGGCGTTGAAGGACGACACGTTCCTCGTCATTTCCGGTGACGCGCTCACCGACTTCGACCTCACCGACCTCATCGCCTTCCACAAGGAAAAGGGCGGCCTCGTCACGGTCTGCCTCACCCGGGTTCCCAATCCGCTGGAATTCGGCATCACCATCGTGGACGAGGACGGTCAGGTCGAACGGTTCCTGGAGAAGCCGACCTGGGGGCAGGTCTTCTCGGACACCGTGAACACGGGCATCTACGTGATGGAGCCCGAGGTCTTCGACTACGTCCAGGCCGACACCTCGGTCGACTGGTCCGGTGACGTCTTCCCTCAGCTGATGAAGGAGGGCAAGCCCATCTACGGCTATATCGCCGAGGGCTACTGGGAGGACGTGGGGACCCACGAGAGCTATGTGAAGGCCCAGGCGGACGTCCTGGAGCGCAAGGTCGACGTGGAGCTCGACGGCTTCGAGATCTCGCCCGGCGTGTGGGTGGCCGAAGGAGCGGAGGTCCACCCCGACGCCGTGCTGCGCGGGCCGCTGTACATCGGCGACTACGCCAAGGTGGAGGCCGACGTCGAGATCCGCGAGCACACGGTGGTGGGGTCGAACGTCGTCGTCAAGACGGGGGCCTTCCTCCACAAGGCCGTGGTGCACGACAACGTCTACATCGGGCAGCACAGCAACCTCCGGGGCTGCGTGGTCGGCAAGAACACCGACATCATGCGTGCGGCCCGGATCGAGGACGGTGCTGTCATCGGTGACGAATGCCTGGTCGGCGAGGAGTCGATCATCCAGGGCAACGTACGGGTGTATCCGTTCAAGACCATCGAGGCGGGCGCGTTCGTCAACACCTCGGTGATCTGGGAATCCCGAGGGCAGGCGCATCTCTTCGGAGCGCGCGGGGTCTCCGGAATCCTGAACGTCGAGATCACCCCCGAACTGGCCGTACGGCTGGCGGGCGCGTACGCCACGACCCTCAAGAAGGGCTCGACGGTCACCACGGCACGTGACCACTCCCGAGGTGCCCGCGCACTCAAGCGGGCGGTCATCTCGGCCCTCCAGGCCAGCGCCATCGACGTACGCGACCTGGAGAACGTACCGCTGCCCGTGGCACGCCAGCAGACCGCCCGGGGCAGCGCCGGCGGCATCATGATCCGTACGTCGCCCGGCGTGCCCGACTCGGTGGACATCATGTTCATCGACGAACGGGGCGCCGACCTCTCGCAGGCGCAGCAGCGCAAGCTCGACCGGGTCTACGCACGCCAGGAGTACCGCAGGGCCTTCCCCGGCGAGATCGGGGACCTGCACTTCCCGTCCAGCGTGTTCGACTCGTACACCGGGTCCCTTCTGCGGAACGTCGACGTCGACGGCATCGCCGACTCCGGGCTCAAGGTCGTCGTCGACGCCTCCAACGGCAGCGCCGGGCTCGTTCTGCCCAGCCTGCTCGGGCGGCTCGGCGTGGACGCGCTGACCATCAACCCCGGGCTCGACGAGTCACGGCCCACCGAGTCCGCCGACACCCGGCGGGCCGGTCTGGTGCGGCTCGGGGAGATCGTGTCCTCCGCGCGGGCGGCCTTCGGGGTGCGGTTCGACCCGGTGGGGGAGCGGCTCTCCCTAGTCGACGAACTGGGCCGGATCATCGAGGACGACCGCGCCCTGCTGGTCCTCCTCGATCTGGTCGCCGCCGAGCGGCGCAGCGGTCGGGTCGCCCTGCCCGTGACGACGACGCGCGTCGCCGAGCAGGTGGCGGCTTACCACGGCACCCAGGTGGAGTGGACGACCACCTCGCCCGACGACCTGACCCGGGTGGGCCGTGAAGAGGACACCATCTTCGGAGGAGACGGGCGCGGAGGGTTCATCGTTCCCGAGTTCAGCAGCGTCTTCGACGGAACCGCCGCCTTCGTCCGGCTCATCGGGCTCGTCGCGCGCACCCAGCTCACCCTGAGCCAGATCGACGCCCGCATTCCCCGGGCGCACGTCCTGCGCCGCGACCTGGCGACGCCGTGGGCCGTCAAGGGGCTCGTCATGCGCCGGGTCGTCGAAGCGGCCGGCGACCGCAGCGTCGACACCACGGACGGGGTACGCGTGGTCGAGGCGGACGGGCGGTGGATCATGGTCTTGCCCGACCGGGCGGAAGCCGTCACCCATCTGTGGGCGGAAGGCCCGGACGACGCTTCGGCCCAGGCGCTGCTCGACGAGTGGGCCGCGGTGGTGGACAGCGCGGGAGACTGACGCGATGACGGTGCGCCGCGACGTCCCGGCCAGGGGGTCGCGGCGCACCGGTGGGGCCATTCGGCGGCAGCCGTGATGACGTGCGACGATGTGCGGCATGTCGCAGCAGTCCCCCGATCGGAGCACCGCCCCGCCGCCCGCACGTCCCGACGCCTCCATGTCGCTGCTGAACAATGTGATGGACCACAGCCTCGACGACGGGTACGCGGAGGCCTCGGCGCGGCGCAAGGCCGACGGAAGCGCGGGGCTGCCCCGTTCGCTCAAGTCGAAGCTCGGCCTGGCCGCCGGGCTGGTGGTGGCCGCCCTCGTGGTCACCCTCGGTGCCGCCGAGGCGCGGATCTCGGCGCCGGTCGTCGCCAAGGAGCGCGAAGAGCTCATCGACCGCATCGACGCCGAGACGGAGGCCGCGGACACGCTGGAGTCCGATGTCGACAAGCTCCGCCTCGATGTGACCGAACGTCAACGCAAGGCCCTTGAGCAGCACGGAGGCGACCAGGGGCAGCTGGTGGCCCTGCTGGCCGGCGCGACTCCGGTCGAGGGCCCCGGCGTGAAACTGATCGTCGACGACGCGAAGGACACCGCTCAGGGCGGGGACGGACCGCGCGAGTCATCCGGCTTCGCCGACACCGGACGGGTGCGCGACCGGGACATGCAGCGGGTCGTCAACGGCCTGTGGGAGTCCGGCGCCGAGGCCATCGCCATCAATGGGCAAAGGTTGACGGCGCTGTCGGCCATCCGGGCCGCCGGCGACGCCATACTGGTCGACAACAGACCGCTGGTGCCGCCGTACACGGTGCTTGCGGTGGGGGACGGCAAGAAGCTCGCGACCGCGTTCCAGGACAGCGCCGACGGCCTGTACCTGCAGGCGCTCAAGGACAGCTTCGACATTCGCACCAGCATCTCCGAGCAGGCGAAGGTGCAGCTTCCGGCAGCGCCGAGCCTGATCGTCCGTACAGCAGAGCCGAAGGCCGCCGGCAGTGGTGCGGCAGAGACAGAGAAGGGCACATCGTGATCGCCGTACTGGGCCTCGTCGTGGGAGTCGTGGTCGGACTGTTGGTCCGGCCCGAGGTACCGGCGGTGGTCGAGCCCTACCTGCCGATCGCGGTGGTCGCCGCGCTCGACGCCGTGTTCGGCGGTCTGCGGGCCATGCTCGACGGCATCTTCGTCGACAAGGTCTTCGTGGTCTCCTTCCTCTCCAACGTCGTGGTGGCCGCGCTGATCGTCTTCCTCGGCGACAAACTGGGTGTCGGCGCTCAGCTCTCCACGGGTGTGGTGGTCGTGCTCGGCATCCGGATCTTCTCCAACGCCGCCGCGATCCGCCGGCACGTCTTCCGGGCTTGAGGCCGATGAACAACGATGAGAACCCCCGCAGCGAACAGCCCGAGGGCGGTGCGTCCGCCATCCCCGACGCTCCCGCCCCGCCGCCCGCCGAAGAGGTGTCCGGCCGGCAGAGGCTGCGGGCGGGCCTGTGGCCGCCGCGGCTGAGCCGCGCCCAACTGATCGTCGCCGTGCTGCTGTTCGGGCTCGGTCTGGGGCTCGCCATCCAGGTGCGGTCCACCAGCGACGACAGTGCGCTGCGCGGCGCCCGGCAGGAGGACCTGGTCCGCATCCTCGACGAGGTCGACGACCGGACCCAGCGCCTGGAGGACGAGAAGCAGCGCCTGGACGATCAGCGCACCGAACTGGAGAACAGCTCCGACCAGGCCGAGGAGGCCCGGAAGCAGACGCTGGAGAAGGAACGCCAGCTCGGCATCCTCGCGGG
This sequence comes from Streptomyces sp. man185, assembly GCA_002551355.1. Classification (GTDB taxonomy): domain Bacteria; phylum Actinomycetota; class Actinomycetes; order Streptomycetales; family Streptomycetaceae; genus Streptomyces. The sequence goes on from NTHE01000011.1 coordinate 5,197, forward strand.
CACCGTGGCGGCGCAGGGCCCCGGCATCACGCTGACGATCACCGACCCCTCGGGTGCCGTGGCGCCCGACATGCTGCTCGACGCCATTCAGGAACTGAGGGCGGCGGGGGCCGAGGCGATCCAGGTCAACGGGGTGCGGGTGGTGGCCAACACCTACTTCTCCGGGGACGCGGGGGACGTCCAGGTCGACGGGAAGAAGATCGAGGCACCGTACGAGTTCACGGTGATCGGCAAGCCGCAGGATCTGGAGCCCGCCCTCAATATCCCCGGCGGTGTGGTCCAGACGCTGGAGAAGGAGCAGGCCACGGTGCTCGTGGAGCGGTCCGACGACATCGTCGTGGACGCCTTGCGACCGGCGCAGCGGCCTGACTACGCTCGGTCGTCGTCCCCGTGAGCCGGGCGAGCGAGTGGGCCGGTGGACCGGGTCGGACGGTTGCGGGGGGTCGGCGCACAGGATTGGTGGTGCGTGGTGGAAACTGTCGGGTGGATACGGACGTTGTGAAGATGTCCGGGTCGGCAGGTGTGTTCATTCAGGGTTCGTCCTGCCCCACGGGCGGGTCTATGTCGGTCAAGGGGAATCGCCCGTGAAGTTGTTTGCGAAGTTGTTCGGGAAGAGTGCACGCGAGGACAGCAACAATGCTGCCCGCCACCGCGCGCCGCGCCACGGTCAGGGCGAGGAGCAGGAGGCGGAGCGTCCGCTCTTCCGCGACGAGGTGTCCGGCGCCCCGGGGGGTGACGGCGTGTCGTCTGTTGACCCTGCCGGTGCCGGGCGCATAGGTTTCGGCGCACCATCAGCCTCGAGTACGGGTGGAGGGTTCACTCCGGAGGGCTCGTCGATGCCGGTCTGTACGAGGTGCGGTCACCGCAACGCGGAGGCCAGCAAGTTCTGCTCCAACTGCGGTGCGCCGCTGCGGGGCGGCGTTCCCGAGCGTCCCTCGGAGACGACGTCGACGATCTCCATCTCCGGTCTTGAGGCGTACGAGGCGGAGGCGACGGGTCAGACCGTTCTGCCCTCGCTCTCCCCCGAGGCCCAGGCCGCGGTCGATGCCCTGCCCGGGGGCTCGGCGTTGCTGGTCGTGCGGCGCGGTCCGAATTCCGGTAGCCGCTTCCTGCTCGACAGCGACCTCACCACGGCCGGCCGTCACCCGCAGAGCGACATCTTTCTCGATGACGTGACCGTGTCGCGGCGTCATGTGGAGTTCCGCAGGAGCCCGGACGGTAGCTTCACCGTGGGTGATGTCGGCAGCCTCAACGGCACCTACGTCAACCGTGAGCGCATCGATTCGGTCCCGCTGTCCAACGGCGACGAAGTCCAGATCGGAAAGTACCGCCTGGTCTTCTACGCGAGCCCGCGGGGCGTGTGACCAGCCCCGGACCTCGTCCGGGGGGACCCCCAGGAAGGCCCATGCTGCGAACACCGACAGGCGGTGCCGGACACGGCACCGCCACCGCGGAAGCGCGCCCGATGAGCATCGGAACGGTGCTCATCCAGCTGCGCGAGGAGTTTCCCGAAGTCACCATCTCCAAGATCCGGTTCCTGGAGGCCGAGGGGCTCATCGAGCCGCAGCGCACTCCTTCCGGATACCGGAAGTTCGCCCCGCGTGATGTGGAGCGCCTGGCGCAGGTGCTCCGTATGCAGCGGGACCACTACCTGCCGCTGAAGGTCATCCGGGAGCACCTGGACGCACTCGCCCGGGGGGAGCAGCCCGTCCTGCCCTCACCCGGTGCGCAGCGGGACCTCGCCGACGGGGTGTGGGAGGGCGGCCCCGGCGCGGCGACCGCCGCCCGGATCGGCCGGGCCGAGCTGCTCGCGGCCGCCGAGGTCGACGAGGAGCGACTGGCCGAGTGGGAGTCCTACGGGCTCATCGTCCCGGCCCCCGAGGGCGGCTACGACGCCGAAATGGTGACCGTCGCCAAGCTGGTGGCGAATCTGGGCCGTTTCGGTCTGGAACCACGTCACCTTCGGGCCATGCGGGCCTCCGCCGACCGGGAGGCGGGCCTGGTGGAGCAGCTGGTCGCACCCCTGCGCCGGCACCGTAATCCGCAGACCAGAGCCCATGCCGAGGCCACCGCGAACGAGCTCGCCGAGCTGTCCGTACGGCTGCACGCGGCCCTCGTGCAGAGCGCTCTGCGCAGCCGTCTGCACTGACCTCGGCGGAGCCCGACTACCCAAACATGGCGAGCACGTCCTAGGGTTGCTGTGTGAACGAGCTCGACGTTGTCGGTGTCCGGGTGGAAATGCCCTCCAACCAACCGATCGTTCTCCTGCGTGAAGTGGGAGGCGACCGGTACCTCCCCATTTGGATCGGTCCGGGGGAGGCGACCGCGATTGCCTTCGCCCAGCAGGGCATGGCTCCCGCCAGGCCGCTGACCCATGACCTTTTCAAGGATGTGCTCGAGGCCGTGGGCCAGGAGCTCACCGAGGTCCGCATCACGGACCTCCGCGAAGGGGTCTTCTACGCGGAGCTCGTCTTCGCCAGCGGAGTCGAGGTGAGCGCCCGTCCCTCCGACGCCATAGCGCTCGCCCTGCGGACCGGCACGCCGATCTACGGCAGTGACGGCGTGCTGGACGATGCGGGCATCGCCATCCCCGACGAGCAGGAGGACGAGGTGGAGAAGTTCCGCGAATTCCTTGACCAGATCTCTCCGGAGGACTTCGGTACGAACAGCCAGTGACCGTCCCGCAGGGGTGCCGTCAGCGCATCCGGCAAGCCTTTCCCGGAAACGAGACACGGGAAACCACCCTCAGGGTGATTATCACTCGGCGTGCCGAGTGTGGCGATCGTTGACGCACCCCGAGTGACTGCCTACCTTCGAGTGGGCAGGTCAAGGACGGAGGTCGGCGTGAGAAGCAGCGGCGACGGTACGGCGGCGGGTGGGCCGTATCCGCAGCACGGCAGTGGAGCCGACCACGCCATCAGGCAGCCGGTTCAGCCGGCAGCGGTGGCAGCGGGCGGCGTGGCAGCGGCGAGCGATGCCGGCGACATCGGCTATCGCGGACCGACGGCGTGCGCGGCGGCGGGGATCACCTACCGCCAACTGGACTACTGGGCGCGTACGGGACTGGTCGAGCCCAGTGTGCGCCCGGCCTACGGGTCGGGGACCCAGCGTCTCTACAGTTTCCGGGACGTGGTCCTCCTCAAGATCGTCAAGCGGTTCCTGGACACCGGGGTGGCGCTGCAGAACATCCGCACCACGGTCCAGCATCTGCGGGCCCGTGGATTCCAGGATCTTGAGCGCATGACGCTGATGAGCGACGGGGCCACGGTCTACGAGTGCTCTTCGCCCGACGAGGTCGTCAGTCTGCTCCAGGGCGGGCAGGGCGTCTTCGGGATCGCCGTCGGCGTCGTCTGGCGGGACGTGGACGCGGCGCTCTCGCAGCTGCACGGCGAGCGGGTCGACACCGGCGAGACGCTCGTCGGCCACAATCCCGCCGACGAGCTGGCGCGGCGCCGTAACCGCGCCGGCTGAGCGCCCCGGACGAGCGGCGCGGCGCGTCAGTACGACGGACACGGGACGGTCCGGCACCCCACGGGGCGCCGGACCGTCCCGTTGTCAGTGCCATAGGGCAGCATCGACGGTGTGAGACCCGCGCCCACCATCCTCCACCTGGACATGGACGCCTTCTACGCGTCGGCGGAGCAGGCGTCCAAGCCGAGCCTGCGCGGCAAGGCGGTCGTGGTGGGCGGCCTCGGCCCGCGTGGAGTGGTCGCCACCGCCTCGTACGAGGCCCGGCGCCTCGGCGTGCACTCGGCGATGCCCACCGCCCAGGCCCGGCGGCTGGCGCCGAACGCGGCCTATCTGGTGCCCCGCTTCTCTCTCTACCGGGCGGTGAGCGACCAGGTGATGGACCTTCTGGGGCGGCTGTCGCCCCTGGTGGAGCCGCTCAGCCTGGACGAGGCCTTCGTGGACCTGGAGGCGGGCGGAGTGGCGGACGACTCGGCGTCGGCCCGCGCGACGGGCGAGGGGCTGCGGACGGCCATCCGTGCGGTGACCGGCCTCAGTGGATCCGTCGGACTGGCCGGTTCCAAGATGCTCGCCAAGATCGCCTCCGAGGAGGCGAAGCCCGACGGCCTGCTGGTCATCGAACCGGGCACCGAGCGCGAGCTGCTCGCCCCCATGTCCGTCCGCATCCTGCCGGGGGTCGGCCCGGCCACCGGCGACCACCTCAGACGTGCGGGGATGAGCACCGTCCACGACCTGGCCGAGGCGGGCGAGGCGGAGCTTGTGCGGCTGGTCGGCAAGGCCCACGGCCACGGGCTCTACCGGATGGCGCTGGGCCTGGACGACCGGCCGGTGGTCGCCGAGCGGGACGCCAAGTCCGTATCGGTGGAGGACACCTTCGACGTGGACCTGCACGACCGGGTGCGGGTGCGCGCCGAGGTGGAGCGGCTGGCCGTCCGGTGCGTGGAACGGCTGCGCGGCGCCGACCGGTCGGGCCGCACGGTGGTGCTGAAGGTACGCCGCTACGACTTCTCCACCCTGACCCGCTCCGAGACCCTCAGAGGCCCCACGGACGACCCCACCGTGGTCCGTGAGGCGGCAGGGCGGCTGCTGGAGTCCGTCGACACCACGGGCGGCGTACGGCTCCTGGGGGTCGGCGTCACGGGTCTTGCCGACTACACCCAGGAGGATCTGTTCGCCCAGGCCGCCGACGCCCGGGAGCTCGCGCAGCGGGCACAGGAGCACCGGGCACCGGTCATGGGGGGCGGCGAGGAGGAGGCCGCCCCGGAGCCCGAGGCGGACAGCGCCGAACTGCTCGCCGCGCGGCGCTGGCCCGCCGGGCACGATGTGCACCACGAGGAGCACGGGCACGGCTGGGTGCAGGGGAGTGGCATCGGCCGGGTCACCGTCCGGTTCGAGGACCCGTGGAGCGAGCCCGGCCGGGTCCTCACGTTCCGGATCGACGATCCGCTGCTGTGGCCCGCCGATCCGCTGCCGCTCGTCCGCGAGGCGGCCGACTACTCCTCCTGGCCCGCCAGCCTGCCGAAGTCCCGGTCGGAGGATGTCGAATCCTCCGGAGGCGGGGAGTCCAGCCCGTAGTGGCGGTAGAGCTGGAGTTCCTGCTCGGGCGAGAGGTGTCTGCCGACGCCGAAGTCCGGCGCGCCCTTGATCAACGCGCGGTCGAAGGGGACGCGCAGCGCGTCCTCGACGAATTCGCTGGGCTCCAGCGGGACGAAGGCGTCCCTGCTGAACAGGCCGGTGCGCACGGCTGCCCACTCGGGCACACCCGTCGCGTCGTCGAGATAGACCTCATCCACCGTTCCGATCTTGGCGCCCTTGCGATCGAATGCCTTGCGGCCGATCAGGCGGCGCGGATCGATATCGGTCTGCACGGTGCCTCCCACTGGTCGCGGCTGCTCAGGGTGGTTCCTGTAGCCCCACCAGCACCACAGAAGTGCAGATCCGTGGTGTCGGCCACTCGAGATCTCCGGCGCGGTGGCCGCTGGTAGGCTGGCAGTGGCTGCTGACCCCGTGCGGGAGAGTCCTCCGGTGCAGAATCCGGAGGCGCCGAAGGAGCAACTCCTCCCCGGAATCTCTCAGGCCCCCGTACCGCACGGTTGAGGTCACTCTGGAAAGCAGGGCAGTTCCGCGCGGGCGCAGGCTCGAACGGGCTCGACCCTCACCGACGGTGAAAGTCGGCACGCCTCCGGGCGGGCCGGTGAAGCTCTCAGGTTGAGATGACAGAGGGGGAGGCCGTTCGGGCACCCGCGCCGTGGTGCCCCTCGCAGGTCGTGACAGACCAGGAGGCCTCCACCATGACCCCCCGTCGCACTCCGCTCTCCCAGCTGGAGCAGGGCATTCCGTTCGAGCAGCGCCACATAGGGCCCGACGCCGGGGCCCAGGCGAAGATGCTCGCCCAGGTCGGCTACGGCTCCCTCGACGAGCTCACCGCCGCCGCGGTGCCCGACGTGATCAAGAGCGCGGAGGCCCTGAATCTTCCCTCGGCACGCACCGAGGCGGAGGTCCTGGCAGAGCTGCGGTCGCTGGCCGACCGCAACCAGGTGCTGGCCCCGATGATCGGCCTCGGCTACTACGGCACCTTCACGCCGCCCGTCATCCTGCGCAACGTCATGGAGAACCCCGCGTGGTACACGGCCTACACGCCGTACCAGCCGGAGATCTCCCAGGGCCGGCTCGAAGCCCTCCTGAACTTCCAGACGATGGTCGCCGAGCTGACCGGGCTGCCCACCTCCGGCGCCTCCCTGCTCGACGAGGGCACCGCGGCCGCCGAGGCGATGGCCCTCGCCCGGCGCGTCGGCAAGGTCAAGAAGGGCGTCTTCCTGGTCGACGCCGACACCCTGCCCCAGACCGTCGCGGTCATCGAGACCCGCGCCGAGCCGACCGGCGTCGAGGTCGTCGTCGCCGACCTGAGCGACGGCATCCCCGCCGAGATCGCCGAGCGCGGCGTCTTCGGCGTCCTGCTCCAGTACCCGGGCGCCTCCGGTGCCGTACGCGCCATCGAGCCCGTCATCGAGCAGGCCCACGGGCTCGGCGCGATCGTCACCGTCGCCGCCGACCTGCTGGCCCTCACGCTGCTCACCTCGCCCGGCGCGCTCGGCGCCGACATCGCGGTCGGCACCACCCAGCGCTTCGGCGTCCCGATGGGCTTCGGCGGCCCGCACGCCGGGTTCATGGCGGTCCGCGAGAAGTTCGCCCGTTCCCTGCCCGGCCGTCTCGTCGGCGTCTCCGTCGACGCCGACGGCAACAAGGCCTACCGCCTGGCCCTCCAGACCCGCGAGCAGCACATCCGCCGCGAGAAGGCCACCAGCAACATCTGCACCGCGCAGGTGCTCCTCGCCGTGATGGCCGGGATGTACGCGGTCTACCACGGCCCCGAGGGGCTGCGGACGATCGCCCGGCGCACCCACCGCTTCGCCGCGATCCTGGCCGACGGCCTGCGGAGCGCCGGCGCCGACGTCGTGCACGGCGCGTTCTTCGACACCCTGACCGTGCGCGCCCCCGGCAAGGCAGCGGACATCGTCGCCGACGCCCGCGAGCGCGGGGTCAACCTCCGTCTCGTCGACGCGGACCACGTCTCCGTCGCCTGCGACGAGACCACCACCCGCGCGCAGATCTCCGCCGTCTGGGCGGCCTTCGGCGCCGAGGGCGACATCGAGGCGCTGGACGCCACGGTCGCCGACGCACTGCCCGAGGGGCTGCTGCGCTCCGACGACATCCTGACCCACCCGGTCTTCCAGCAGCACCGCTCCGAGACCGCGATGCTGCGCTACCTGCGCAAGCTCGCCGACCGCGACTACGCGCTGGACCGCGGCATGATCCCGCTCGGCTCCTGCACCATGAAGCTGAACGCGACCGCCGAGATGGAATCGATCACCTGGCCCGAGTTCGGCGCGCTGCACCCCTTCGCCCCGGCCGAGCAGGCGCAGGGCTTCCTCACCCTCATCCGTGAGCTGGAGGAGCGCCTCGCCGAGGTGACCGGCTACGACGCGGTGTCCATCCAGCCCAACGCCGGCTCCCAGGGCGAGTTCGCGGGTCTGCTGGCCGTCCGTGCGTACCACCGGGCCAACGGCGACGACCAGCGCACCGTCTGTCTCATCCCGTCCTCCGCGCACGGCACCAACGCCGCCAGCGCCGTCATGGCGGGCATGAAGGTCGTCGTGGTGAAGACCGCCGACGACGGCGAGGTCGACATCGCGGACCTGCGCGCCAAGATCGAGCAGCACCGCGACGAGCTGGCCGTGCTCATGATCACCTACCCGTCCACGCACGGGGTGTTCGAGGAGCACGTCGCCGACATCTGCGGCGAGGTCCACGACGCCGGCGGCCAGGTCTACGTCGACGGCGCCAACCTCAACGCGCTGGTCGGGCTCGCCAAGCCCGGCAAGTTCGGCGGCGACGTCTCGCACCTGAACCTGCACAAGACCTTCTGCATCCCGCACGGCGGCGGCGGCCCCGGCGTCGGCCCGGTCGGCGTCCGCGCGCACCTCGCCCCGTACCTCCCCAACCACCCGCTCCAGCCGGCAGCGGGCCCGGAGACCGGTGTGGGCCCGATCTCGGCCGCCCCGTGGGGCTCGGCGGGCATTCTGCCGATCTCGTGGGCGTACGTCCGTCTGATGGGCGGCGAGGGCCTCAAGCGGGCCACGCAGGTCGCCGTGCTGGCCGCGAACTACATTGCCAAGCGCCTGGAGCCGCACTTCCCCATCCTGTACAACGGCCCGGCCGGACTGGTCGCGCACGAGTGCATCGTGGACCTGCGCCCGATCTCGAAGGCGACCGGCGTCTCCATCGACGACGTGGCCAAGCGCCTGATCGACTACGGCTTCCACTCGCCGACCATGTCGTTCCCGGTGGCCGGCACGCTGATGATCGAGCCGACGGAGAGCGAGGACCTCGCGGAGCTCGACCGGTTCTGCGACACCATGATCGCGATCCGTGCCGAGATCGAGAAGGTCGCGTCGGGGGAGTGGAGCGCGGACGACAACCCGTTGGCCAACGCCCCGCACACCGCGGCCGCGCTCGGCGGCGAGTGGGACCACGGCTACAGCCGCGAGGAGGCCGTCTTCCCGGCCGGGGTGTCCGCCGCGGACAAGTACTGGCCGCCGGTGCGCCGGATCGACGGGGCCTTCGGCGACCGGAACCTCGTCTGCTCCTGCCCGCCGCTGGACGCGTACGACGACTGAGGCCGCCTGTCGTAGGTCGTGCGCCGTGAGCGGCGTACGCCGGACATGCGTCGGGGCCGGTGCGGAGATCTCTCCGGGCCGGCCCCTTCTCGTACGACCGCTCTCAGGCGGCCTTCACCACGCGGCCGGCTGCCAGCGGCCGGTGCGGGGCGATGATCTGCCCGTCGGGCAGCAGTTCGCCGGTGTCCTCGAAGAGCAGGACGCCGTTGCACAGCAGGCTCCAGCCCTGTTCGGGGTGGTGGGCGCTCAGGCGGGCGGCCTCCCGGTCGGGTGAATCGGCGGTGGGGCAGGTTGGCTGGTGCTGGCACATGGATGGGTTCTTTCGCTGCGTCGAGTCGAGTGTCCTGCGGCTGGATGAGGTGTTCATGGCCGCCCCCGTATCAGTCGGTCCGGTCCCAGTGTTGCCCTACGGGGAAGAATCCGCAGGGATTTCGCTGCAGCACCCGTACTCCTCCCATGACGCATCACCCGCGCGGACGGTTCAGCGCAACTGCACTGTCCCTTTGGGTGGTTCGGGGTGGCCGGATGGGGCTAGTCCGAGTGGGCAGCGCAGCGCCCCCGCAGTGAACCCTGCCGCGCCCGGCGTGCCGGGCGGATCGGGGCCGCCGCGGGGGCGGTGTGCCGGGACGGTGTCGGTCAGGCCGAGCTGAGGAGCGGCCCGGGCGCCACGCGCAGCGAGATGACGGGCAGCAGATCGGCGACGCGGTGCGGGCGATGGGCGGCGATGCCCGGCGGGGCCGGCGCCAGGGGCACCAGGACGTCCGTCGGCGCGAGCACCCCGTCGGCGGGATCGGCCTCGGTGTCGCCGTGCAGCCAGAGGGTGAGCATGTAGAGCTCCGGGATGGACAGCAGCCGCGCCTGCCAGCCGGTGGCCGACGCCTCCGCCTGCCGGACGGCCAGCTCGGTCGAGGCGAGGTAGGGCCCCTCGAAGAAGTGGGAGAACGTCCAGCCGTCGGGGGTGAGCACGGTGTCCGCGGCGGCGACCGCGCGGCCCTCGCTCCGGATCAGGAAACGCCAGGCCGCGAGGCGGGTGAGGGGCGCCTCCCCGGTGGGAGCGATCCGGTCCAGCACATGCACGGGGAGCGGCAGTTCGGGGCTCAGCGGTCCCTGGACGGACCGGAGAGCGGAAGTTCGGGCTTCGCGGACGGCGGTGGGAGAACCGAGGGCCGCGAGAACGCTGCGCAGGGCGGGCGCGGGAGCCGGAGGGACATGCAGCGGCATAGTGGGTCGCCTCTCACTTCGGAGACACGGTGGAGCTTGGGCGGGTGCAGACGGCGCTGTCGGCGTGCGGGCCAGAGGAGGCCGGTGACGGGCGAGTCGTATCAACTCTCTGCCTCGTTGAGCGGAGTTTATATGACGCGTGTTCACACAGTGTTTCCGCTAGCAGTCGCGGATATGTCGCACAAGGCCGCATCCGGCCTTCGAAACGCGGTATTCCTGATGATTTGATCCGCCGCGGTCGGTGCCGACCTGGCACCCTTCCGGTGGCACGGACGGCCGAAACTCGTCGGCGTTTCCACCACGCATGCACCGGCTGAAAATGCCCGGTGCCGCATGCCGGGGGAATGTGCCTCCGGTCTCCTTCAACCAGACTATCGGGTATCGGAGGCCCGTGGGGGCGTTACGGATCACTCTCGCTGGGCATTATCGATCGTGATGCGAGCGGCCTGGGCCGCGGGCCACCCACTGGAGGAGGGACCCCTCGATGGGGGAGAAGGTCGTGGCGGGAGCCTTTGACCTGTCCGATCGACAGGCGTACCGCACGAAGCTCAACCGGTGCCTGGAGGGGCTGGGCAGACTCCTGGCGGAGCGGAGGTTCGACCGTCCGCGGAACCTGATGGGGCTGGAGATAGAGCTGAATCTCGCGGGTTCCGACGGGATGCCCCGGATGATGAATCAGCAAGTGCTCCAGCGCATCGCGAGCCGGGATTTCCAGACCGAACTGGGGATGTTCAATCTCGAGGTGAATATCGTTCCGCACCGACTCGGCGGCCGCGTATTCGACCAGCTCTCGGAGGAGTTGCGGACCGGCCTCGCCTATGCGCACCGCAAGGCGGGGGAGGTGGACGCGGGGATCGTGATGATCGGAATCCTGCCCACTCTGGGGGAGCACGACGTGGTCTCCGCGAATCTCTCGGACGTGGACCGCTACACCTTGCTCAATGATCAGATGGCGGCCGCCCGGGGGGAGGAATTCGCCCTGGATATCGAAGGCGTCGAGCGATTGGTCTGCTCCTCGCCCTCGATCGCCCCGGAATCGGCCTGTACCTCGGTGCAACTGCATCTCCAGGTGACGCCTGCCAGGTTCGCCGATGTCTGGAACGCCGCCCAGGCGATCACCGGCGTCCAGATCGCGCTGGGCGCCAACGCGCCCTTCCTGTTCGGCAAGGAGCTGTGGCGCGAGTCCCGGCCGCCGCTGTTCCAGCAGGCCACCGATGTACGGCCGCCGGAGCTGGCGAACCAGGGCGTGCGCCCCAGGACCTGGTTCGGGGAGCGCTGGATCGGCTCCGCCCACGAGCTGTTCGAGGAGAACCTGCGCTACTTCCCGCCGCTGCTGCCGATCTGCGACGACGAGGACCCGCTGGAGGTGCTGGACGAGGGCGGGGTGCCCGAGCTGGGCGAGCTGGTGCTGCACAACGGCACCGTCTACCGCTGGAACCGCCCGGTGTACGGGATCGCCGACGGCGTTCCCCATCTGCGGGTGGAGAACCGCGTTCTGCCCGCCGGGCCGACGGTCACCGACGTGATCGCCAACGCCGCCTTCTACTACGGGCTCGTGCGGGCGCTCGCCGAGGAGTCCCGGCCGGTGTGGAGCCGGCTGCCGTTCGAGGCCGCCGAGGAGAATTTCAACGAGGCCTGCCGGCACGGCATCGAGGCCGAGTTGCTCTGGCCGCGCTCGGGCCGCTCCGGCGGGCTGGCCAGGATCCCCGCGGTACAGCTGGTGCAGGAGGAGCTGCTGCCGCTGGCCGCCGCGGGCCTGGACGCCTGGCACATCGAGCCCGCGGACCGGGACCACTATCTCGGCGTGATCGAGGAGCGCTGCAAGCGGCGCGTCAACGGGGCCTCCTGGCAGGTCGCCACGTACGACCGGGCCCTGGAGGCCGGGCTCGGGCGGGAGGCGGCACTCGCGGCCATGACGCGGCGCTACGCGGAGCTGATGCATGCCGGGGAGCCGGTGCACACCTGGCCGGTGGGCTTCCCGGCGCCCTGAGGGCCGCCGCTCGCGGGGGAGTGACGGGGCCGGCTCGTGGCCCCGTCACTGCTGTGCGGCGCGCGGCCCGGGGGATTTCCGGGAACCGTCACTCCTGTGCGGCGCGGCCGTTCTGGCCCGCCGCCATGATGGCCTGGAGGATCACCGCCTGGATCTCCGCCGGGTCGCTCACCTCGTAGCCGTCGCCGCCGGTGACCCGGGCGATCTCGGCGACCTCGTCGCGGTCCGCGTCCGGGCCCACCGCGATCGCGATGACCGGGACGGGGCGCTCCGGGTCGACGAGTTCCTTCAGCTCCGCGACGAGCCCGCTGCGCGAGATGCCTTTCGTGTCCTGGTTGGAGCCGTCGGTGAGGATCACCAGGGCGTTGAACTTGCCCTTCACATACGTCGACCGGGCCTCCTTGTACGAGGCCAGCGTCGTGTCGTACAGCCCCGTCGCACCGCCGGGCACCGGCCGCAACCCCGCGAACGCGGCCGTGAGCTTCTCCCGGTGGGTGCCTCCGCCCTCGGCCGGGTCGCCGAGCCGTTTCGTCTCCATGAGCCGCCGGTAGTCCTTCTCGCCGTCCAGCGTGGTGGCGAACTCCCACAGCCCGATCTCGTCGTTCGGGGTGAACTGGCCCAGCGCCTGGATCAGCGACTCCTTGGTGACGTCCATCCGGGACTGGTTCCGGCCCGGCACGAGGGTCGCCATGGAGCCGGAGGCGTCGACCACCGTGGTCAGCCGGGCGCTCTGCACGGTGATCGTCCACATCCCGAGCGTCTCCTGGAGTTCCTCGGTCGAGGGAGCCTCGGCGACCGGTTCGGCGTACGGCTGGGGCTTTCGGCCGCCGGCCGCCGCGACGAGGGAGTCCTCCGCGGTCCCGTCGCCGGCCCGGAACCCGTGCCGGGCGAAGGTGGCCCGAGCCTTCGCGTCGCCCAGAAGGTTCATGAAGCGCAGGGCCGCGCGGGACTCCGCGGTGCTCAGCCGCACCTCGTTCACCAGCGTGTACGGGTAGTCCAGCAGCACAGTGCCGTCCTGCGGGTAGAAGAGGTCCAGCTTGCCGGCGCCGGTCGCCTCCGCGTTGTGCGCGAAAGCCGCCTGCTCGGAGATCAGGACCGCCTGATTGCGCTTCGGATTGCCCTCCTCGGCCCCGGACGTGCTCCGTGCGAGGGTCTCCAGCACCTGGGCGTCGCCGTCCGACATCCGCTCGGCGAGCACCTTCGCGGTCTGGGCGACCCGGGTGTCGCTGTCCCCGCCCTGCCGCGCGGACGAGGCGCCGATGCCGGCGAGCGCCAGCAGCCCGGTGGCGCTGCGCGCCGGGTCCGCGGCGCCGAGGCGCACCCGGTCCGAACCGAGGGTCCCGGCGACCAGCTCGGCCCAGGTGTACGTCTTCCCGGGCCAGCCCAGCGACCGTGAGGCGGACGGCACCATGGCCAGCGCCACCGGAGAGGAGGCCACCGAATCGGACGGGGAGACGGGAACGCCCTCGCCCAGCCCCTTGGCCCGCTCCAGCCACAGGTCGGAGTCGGGCAGCCAGACCTGGAAGTCGGGTTCCGCGTTGCCTGCCGCGAGGGCTTCGGCGACCTTGTGCGCATCCCGGGCCAGCACCTCCACCGCGAGGCAGCGCCCGTCGGCCATCACCTCGTCCGCGCGGGCCTGCTCGGCTATGGAGCGCACGGCGGGGGCGATGTCCGGGGACGCGACCACGGACAGGTGCACGGCGGAGTCCTCGCAGGACTCGGAGAACGACAACAGGCCGCCCTTGGCCGCTACCGCCGTTCCCGTCGCCACGGCGAGGACGAGCAGGGTGGCGATGACGACCGTACGGCGTCGGCGCCGGGTACTCGGGCGGTCCCGGCGTCCCTCCGCCGCGTGGCCGTCGGGCAAGCTATGACGTCCCATGTCGGTGGTGCCCCTCCTTGAGGATGAAACAAGGAAAAGGGGGCCCCGACCATCAGCGATGGTGGTCGTCCCCCGGCCTGTCACGCATGATCTTCGTACCTGTATTCGAGACCCTAGCGGGACGGTTGGTGGGATGAGACGCGATTGCAGAACAAAAGGCAGGTGTACAGGTGGAGGCCGGGCGCGTGGCTGATTCTTTTCCCCAAGAGGCCGTGTCACGAAGGATCTTGCGGTCCGAGGTCGTGCTGGTCCTGGCGCTCTCCCTGGGCGCGAGCGCACTGTCGGCCCTCATCAGTTTTGTCGGATCACTGACGAAACCGGGAGGATTGAAGGACCAGGCGGCGACGCTCAACGGCTCGTACGCTCCGGGCCGTCCATGGCTTGATCTGGCATGGCAAATGTTCGGGATCGCAACGGCTCTGGTGCCGGTCGCGCTGGTCGCGCATCTGCTGATCCGGGAGGGTGCGGGCCTGCGGGCCATCGGCTTCGACCGGGCCAGGCCCTGGTTCGACCTCGGCCGCGGAACCCTGGTCGCGGCCGGCATCGGCAGCGCGGGCCTCGCCTTCTACCTCGTGGCCCGCGCCACCGGATTCAACCTGACGGTCGTTCCCGAATCCCTGCCCGAGGTCTGGTGGAAATTCCCCGTACTGATCCTCTCGGCGATCCAGAACTCCGTGGTGGAGGAGGTCATCGTCGTCGGGTATCTGCTGCGCAGGCTCGGGCAGTTGGGCTGGACGCCGATGGCCGCCCTGGTGGCCAGCTCCGTGCTGCGCGGGTCGTACCACCTGTACCAGGGGATCGGCGGCTTCATCGGCAACGTGGTGATGGGCGTCGTCTTCGTGCTGCTCTACCGGCGCTGGGGCCGGGTGGGCCCGCTGGTGGTCGCGCACGCGCTCCTGGACATCGGGGCGTTCGTCGGTTACGCCCTGCTCGCGGGCCGGGTCGACTGGCTGCCGACGCCCTGAGCGCGGTGCCGTGTGGTCGGTGGACTCCCGGCGGGCCCCGTCGTCAGAGGGCGGTGAGCAGTTCGCCGTCGATCACCGTGACCGCAGTGCCGGTCAGCAGGGTGCGCTCGCCGCGCAGTGCGGTGCCCACCAGCCCCGAGCGGGCGGACGCCTGCAGTCCGGTGAGGTCGTCGCGGCCGAGGCGGGCCGACCAGAAGGGGGCCAGAGCGGTGTGGGCGCTGCCGGTGACGGGGTCCTCGTCGATGCCGACGCCCGGGAAGAAGCCGCGCGAGACGTAGTCGTAGCCCCGGGCGGGGTCCTCGGCCGCGGCGGTGGCGATGACGCCGCGCCTGGAGTGGGCCACCAGGGCCGCGAAGTCCGGGGCGAGCGTCCGCACGGTCGCCTCGTCGCGGAGCTCGACGAGCAGGTCGCCGATGTGCTCGCCGGTGTCGTGCACCGAGACGGGGTCCGCCCCGAGGGCGTCGGCGAGGCCGTACGGCACCGGCTCCTCGGTCAGCGGGGAGGTCGGGAAGTCGAGGGTGAGGGAGCCGTCCGGCTGGGCGGTCGCGGTCAGGATCCCGCAGCGCGCGGCGAAGCGCACCGGGCCGGTGGCCAGACCCGTGGTGTGCAGGACGTGGGCGGTGGCGAGCGTCGCGTGCCCGCACATGTCCACCTCGGTGGCCGGGGTGAACCAGCGCAGCGCCCAGTCGGCCGTGCCGCCCGGCGGCAGCGGGTGGGCGAAGGCCGTCTCGGAGAGGTTGACCTCGGCGGCGATCTCCGAGAGGCGTTCGGCGGCCGGGAACGCGCCGCCCTCCAGCAGAAGCACGCCGGCGGGGTTTCCGGAGAAGGGGCGGTCGGTGAACGCGTCGACGATGCGAATCCTCATGAGGCGACCGTAGATCGCCCGCGCGGAGACGGACCAAGGCCAATTCCGGGTGTCTGGCCCCTGCCCGTCGGCCGCGTCGCGTCCGCCCGGGGGCCGCTGCCCGCCCACCACTGCCCGGGCCGCGCGTCCGCAGGGGATCCCTCGGTCACCGATGACTCCCCGGGCCCGGGGGAGTCACCAGGAGGAGAACGTACGCTCCCGGCATCGGAGGGCGTACCCACCTCAGTACGGGAGAGAGTGGCATGCGCACCCTTGCGATCACCCAGAACATCACCGTCGACGGCGCGGTCGAAATGATCACGGACTGGTTCGATCCCCAGGGCCAGGCGGGCGAGGACATGAGCGACGTCCTGGAAGAGAGCCACCGGCAGGACGACCGCGCCGACGCGCTGCTCCTCGGGCGGCGGACGTTCGAGGACTTCCGCGGCTACTGGCCGCTGCAGACCGATGACCCCACGGGTATCACCGCCTACCTCGACCGGGTGGCCAAGTACGTCGTCTCCGGCACCCTCACCGACCCCGGGTGGCAGAACTCGACGGTGCTGAAGGGCGATCCCGTCGAGGAGGTGCGCCGGCTCAAGGCCGAGGAGGGCGGCAAGGACATCGTCCTCACCGGCAGCATCACCCTGGCCCACACACTGATCGCGGCCGGGCTGGTCGACGAGTACCGCCTCTTCGTCTACCCCACTGTCCAGGGCCGCGGGAAGGGTCTGTTCCCCGACGGCTACGAGGTTCCCCGGCTGCGGCTCCTGGAGTCGAGGGCGTTCCGCAGTGGGATCACCCTGCAGCGGTACGCCCCGGCCTGAGCTCGGCCGGCGTTCGGCCGGGCCGGGTGTCGAGCGACCAGGTGTGCGTGCAGCCGGGGCGCTGGAGGTGCAGGACAGGACCTTTGTCCGAGAGCAGACAGCGCCAGTGCTCGCCGCAGGTGCGCCGGTCCGCGCAGGTCGCGCAGTGGCGGGCGTCGTCGCAGGCGGGACAGGCCACCCTGGCACGGCGGGCGTGGTCCCCTTGCGGATCGACGGGCAGCCGCACGGCCCGGATTCTCGTCCGGCAGGACACCGGCGGCCACCCGCCGGTCCTAGGTGCGCTGGTGATCCGCGTCCAGGCCCGAGAAGAGCAGGGCGTAGGCCTCGTTCTCGCTGCGGAGGGCGGCCACCGGATCCCGGTCGGGCCGCAGCGCGTCGACGACCTCGGCCCGTCGCCGCGCTTCCTCGAACGTCAGGTCGATGGTGAAGGCGATGAGTCGGCTGTCCTGCCCTGCCTGTCCTGATGCATGGCCACGCTTCCGGTGTGGAGGGGAAACCTCACCATCTGTTTCAGGCCCACGCAGGCTGTTTCAGGCCCACGCAGGGCCAGGGAAGGTGACCTCAAGTCGCCCGACAGGGCTTGTGCCCCACCGCCCCGGAACCGCGTCCTCGGATCGGCGGGCGAGGACGGGCATGTGTCCGTACGGGGGGCGACGGAGGCCGCCCCGTTCGCGCGCGCCCTTGTGGCGCACCTCATGGCGTGAGCTTCCGGCCCAGGCGTACGAGCGGGGAGGCGGCCATGGCAACCGGGGACAGCATCATGCCCGCGGCCGCCGCCAGGAGGCCGGCGCGCAGACCCCATTCCTGTGCGAGGAAACCGCCGAGCAGCGAGCCGAGCGGTGTGAAGCCCATGCCGACGAAGGTGATCGTCGCGGCCGCACGGCCCTGCATCCCGTCCGGTGTGACCGCCTGCCGGACCGACATGATCGTGACGTTCACCAGCTGGCTGAAGGCCCCGAACACCAAGTTGGCGGAAGCGAGCGCGAGGACCGTCGTCACGGAGGAGCCGTGCAGGGCCGGTACGCACAGCAGAGCCCCGTTGCCGAGAGCCGCCGCGGACACGAGCACCACGCCGTGGCCGAACCGGCCGGGCAGCCGTGCGGCCAGGACCGAGCCCAGGAGCGCGCCCGGCCCGGTCGCCGCGAGGGCGAGGCCGACGGCGGCGCCGGTCAGATGCAGTTCGCGCGGGAGGAAGAGCAGGTAGACGGTCATCGTGGCCGCGAAGGAGAACTGGAAGGCGGCCGAGGCGAGGCACACGGCCCGCAGCCAGGGGTTTCCGGCCACGAAGCGAAGGCCCTCGTGGATCCGGTGCCGGACCCCGGCGGATCGTTCCGAGGGCTCCCCGGCCGGTGGCACGCGCTCGGATGCGGCCTCGGAACGGCGGATCCGCCGCAGGGACATGAACGACACCGCGAAGAACAGCGCGCCGGAGGCGGTGGCGAAGGGCGCCGACAGCAGCGACACCAGCGCACCGCCGAGCGCGGGGCCGCCGATCTGCGCCGCGGACCGGCTGCCTTCCAGCGCGCTGTTGCCCTGGACGAGCTGGTCGCGCCGCACCATCCGGACAAGGGAGGCCTGATACGCCACGTCGAAGAGGACGGACAGGGCTCCGATGGTGAAGGCGACCACGAACAGCGCGGGCAGGCCGAGGAGTCCGAGGAGTCCGGCCACGGCTGCCGCGCCCAGGGCGACGGCGCGGGCGGCGTCGGTGAGCACCATGACCGTGCGGGCCCGCCACCGGTCCACCCACGCGCCCGCGAGGAGCGAGAGCAGCAGGATCGGCGCCTGCCCCACCGCGCGGAGGGCGCCCAACTGGCCAGCGCCCGCGTCGAGCGTCAGGACGGCGAGCAGCGGCAGGACGACGAGCGTCGTGTGTTCGCCGAGCTGGGAGGCCGTCTGCCCGGCCCAGAGCCTGCGGAAGTCGGCGTTCCACCACAGGCGCGACGGAACGGCCCCACCGGAACCCGGCGCACGGGATGGCCCACCGGAGGGAGGGGGAGGCGGCGAGGAAGAAGGGGAAGAGGACGGCACAGAAACCTCTGGGATCGCCGAACGAGAATCGCCGCCCCGGCGCACGGAAGCGCACCCGGGCGTCGGGCGGGGATAGGGCTCGCTGTGCCGCGACCTCGAGGGCAGCACGCGATGACGGGCCGATCCGGCCTACGGCGTCAGCGCGCGCTCGGACGACCGACCATGTCTCTCTCCACTCCGAACGGCTCACGCGTCTCCCGGAACGCCAGCGCCCGGCGGGCGGGTGCGAAAGGCAATGGGGAGAGGTGCGGCCCGGTGGCAACGGAGGTCCCGGCCGTCCGTACGGCTCGGCCGCTTGAGCCGTACGGACTGGGGAGCCGCGTCACGCGACGGCGGTGCCCTCCAACTCGACCAGCAGCCCGGGGACCGCCAGGCGCGTCACCCCGAGCAGGGTGCTGGCCGGCGCCACCCCGGCCGCGCCCAGCCGTCCCGCCAGCCCGCCGTAGTGCTGGAGGAGCAGATCGACGTCGGTCGTGCAGACGTTGAGGCGGACGAGGTCGGCGAGCGACATGCCGGCCTCGCTCAGGACGGCCTCCAGGTTGTCGATGCTCAGCGCCAACTGCGCAGCCATGTCACCTTCGTGCTGGGGCTTTCCGTCGTCGCTCGTCGCGGTCTGCCCAGAGATGTACAGGGTCCGGGACTGCCCGGAGACGACTTCACCCTGGTTGAACCCCACATCCAGCGACCAGGTCACCGGGTTGACGGCCGTTCGTTCCACTGCCACTTCAGCTCCACTCGGTTCGATTCACGGGGATGACGTACGTCCTTCGGCCCGGCGGCCGCCGGCTTCGACGTCGTACGGGGGAGCCTCCCAACGAAACACGACACCCTTGGTCATGTATTTCGCTACGGTTGCCGCATGCGCGCCGACCGACTGGTCTCGCTGGTACTGCTGTTGCGTCAGCGCGGCCGGCTGACCGCCGACACGCTGGCCCGCGAGCTGGAGGTGTCCACCCGGACCGTGCTGCGCGACATCGAGGCGCTGTCCACGGCCGGCGTCCCCGTCTACGCCGAACGCGGCCGGCACGGCGGGTTCGCGCTGCTGCCCGGCTTCCGGACCGAGCTCACCGGGCTGAACCACGACGAGGCCCTCGCCCTGCTGGCCGCCGGATCTGGGCGCGGGGACCAGGTGTTCGGCCTCGGGTCCGCGCTCGCCTCGGCCATGCGCAAGGTGGTCGACGCGCTGCCCGAGAGCCATCAGGCCGCCGCGGGCGACGCGGCCAGGCGGTTTCTCGTCGACCCGGAGACCGACCTGCTCTCTCGCCGCCCGGTCGCCGACGAGGTGCCCGGCACCACCATGATCGCGGTCCGCCGCGCCGTGCTCGCCGGGCACAAGCTGCGGATCCACTACGCGGCCACGGGCCAGGCGCCGCAGTGGCGCACGGTGGACCCGATCGGTCTGGTCACCGTACGGGACCGGGGCTATCTGCTGGCCACGAGATCCGGCGCGGACCGCACCTACCGGCTGTCACGCGTGCTGGCCGCCGAGGAACTTCCCGAAGCGGCGCAGCGGCCGGACCGGGTCGACCTGGACCGGATCTGGCGGGAACGTACGGCCCGGTTTCTCTCCGACGACCACATCACCGCGCTGGTACGGGTGAGCCCGATGCGGCGGGAGGAGCTGTTGGGCACCGTGACGGCCGTCCGCGCGGAGGGCCCCGACGCGGACGGCTGGTCGCGGCTGGAGGTCACCTTCCAGGATGCGCGGCACGCCGAATGGGCGCTGTGGCAGCTCGGCACGGACGCGGAGGCCCTGGCTCCGCAGTCCTTGCGCCGCGCTCTGCGCGACCGCGCCGCCACGATCGCCGCCCGCTACGCGGACCCGTCCTGAGAGCAGGTCTTCGCCACCGGTGATCCACCGGTCCGGGCCTTCTGTCGGCTCCTTGTCATCCGATAGTTCCCGATATATCGTTGACGCATCGCGACAGGTCAATGATGGAAGGAGCGTAGAGATGCGTTCACACGGACACGAACACAGGCCGGGGCACTACGGGCCCGGTCATCACGGTCGGGGCGAGGGTGACGGCCGGCGGGCCGCTTTCGGGCCGTTCGGGCCGCCGTTCGGTGGTGGTCCCTTCGGGGGCGGACGCGGTCGGGGTGGCGGCCGGGGGCGGGCGCGGCGCGGTGACGTGCGGGCGTCGATCCTGGCCCTGCTGAAGGACCGCCCTATGCACGGTTACGAGATGATTCAGGAGATCGGCGAGCGCAGCGGCGGTGCCTGGCGGCCCAGTCCGGGCTCTGTCTACCCGACGCTCCAGCTGCTGGAGGACGAGGGGCTGATCATCAGCGCCAGCGAGGGCGGCAAGAAGCTGTTCACGCTCACCGAATCCGGGCGGAGCGAGGCCGAGACCGGCCCCGAGGCTCCGTGGGAGGAGGCCGGGCGCGGTGTGGACTGGGAGGGCGTCAACGAGATCCGACAGGCCGGATTCGGTCTGATGGAGGCGTTCGGGCAGGTCTGGAAGACCGGCTCGGCCGATCAGCGGCAGAAGGCGCTCACGGTCATCAACGACGCACGCAAGAAGCTCTACCTGATCCTCGCCGACGAGCACTGAGCCATCCGGGAGGCGGGCGGGGCGTGCAGGTCGGCCGTGAGCGGGTGGAAGCCCTGTGCGAGAGGCCTCGCGGGATGGATTCCGCGGGGCCTCTCGCGTACTGCGCGGGCGACGTCACGGGGTCACGAGCCCGCCCAGCTTCCGCAGCGACTCCTCAAGTGCCGCCGTCGCGGAGTCCTTGAGCTTGCCGCCCATCAGTGAGACCGCCGCGCCGGTGAACTCACCCTCGATGCGCATCGTCGTGGCGTCGCCCTCCGGGGTCAGGGAGTACCGCATGGCCAGGTTGACCCCCATCGGGCCCTTGCCCCGGGTCGCCAGGAGGCGGCCCTCCTCCAGGCCGTCGACCGTCCAGGTCACCTCGGCCGGGAAGCCCATGAGCTTCATGTTCTCCTCGTAGGCGGCCCCGAGCTTCAGCTCGGCCGGACCGCCCCCGGGGAAGCTGGTGTGGGTGGCGTTCCACTCCCCGTACGACGAGAAGTCCGTCAGGCGGTCCCAGACCTTCGCGGCGGGTGTCTCGATGCGTGCCTCGGCGCTGACTTCAGCCATGCGACCACCCCTGGTTCGTCCGGTATCGGTGTCGCGGAACGTAGCGGGGGCCGTGCCAACATTCAATACTGATGAACTGTCAGATCTGTTGGGGCTGCCGGTTCCGCCAGATCACCGCGGCGTCGAAGCTGTCCGACGCGCGGGGGTGGGGGCCGTCGTCATGGCAGTGGAAGGCCGTCCAGAAGAGATCGGCGGGCAGGGCGTCGTCGGGTGCGTACACGCGGTAGACGTACTGCAGCCCGTCCTGGGCGAGCAGGGCGACCATCCAGAACACCCGTTCCCCCCTTCCGTCCCCGCCGTGGCCGTTGTGGCGTGAGGGACGTGCACGCGGGGGGCCGCGGTTGCCGCGGGGGCGTGCGATGCAAGGCGGCGCGCGCCCCGGGCCCCTCATGGTTGTGCCCCCGGTACGATCTCATCCGCAAGGATGACGGACCGCTCCGCTGTCCCCAACTTCGGTGGGATGCCCGATGGGTCGCTCCGGCGATGCCTTTCGGCCCCGGGACTGATGGGGTAGAGGTGTGCAAAACCGGACGCCGCGGATACCTGAACAGCCCGCACCGAACCTCCCCGAACTCGATGCCCGCTTCACCGACGAACTGGCATCGGTGCTGACGGGCGCGCGCAGGCGTGCGCTGCGCGACGGGGACCGCCAGATCGACACCGCCCACCTCCTGCACTCGCTGATCGAGACGGACCCCGCGGTTCGCGAGGCCTTCGACGGTGGCCCCCGGCTGGCCAGGGTGCTCGGCTATCTCGTCCAGCGCAGCATCGGCTACGGGCTCCGCTGGCAGGGCTCCGTCGAGGACTCCGGGGCCGTTCCGGTGGTGCGGGACCCGGCCGCCGACGGCTGGTCGCCCTCGGCCCTCGCCGCGCTGGAGGACGCGCTGTGCCGAGCGGCGTCGCGCGGTGAGGTGCGGGCCGCCGGTCTCGATCTGCTCGCCGCGCTGGCCGCCGACGCCGATTCGCGTGCGGTGGAGGTGCTCGCCCGCGGGGGTGTCGACGCGCGATGGCTGGCGGACCGGGCGGCCGCGCTCACGGCCGAGGAGTCGCGGCCGTGACCGTGCTCGCGGCCGAGGAGGCGCGGCGCGGCGGGGGTCCGTCTCGACAGGTGTCACGGGGATGACGCTGCTGTCGACTGCTGCCATGATGTGCCGATGCACGCGTCTTCGGGGTTTCAGGGCAGAAGCGCCGGGCTGGGTCTCGCCCTGCTCTCGGCCTTTGCGTTCGGCGGTTCGGGAGTGGCGGCCAAGCCGCTGATCGAGGCAGGGCTCGACCCGCTGCACGTGGTCTGGCTGCGCGTCACGGGCGCCGCCGTCATCATGCTGCCGGTCGCCTGGCGCCACCGGAATCTCGTCACGGAACGCCCCGCCCTGCTCGCCGGGTTCGGCCTCTTCGCGGTGGCCGGGGTCCAGGCCTTCTACTTCGCGTCGATCTCCCGTATCCCGGTCGGCGTGGCGCTTCTGGTCGAATACCTGGCGCCCGCGCTGGTCCTCGGCTGGGTCCGCTTCGTGCAGCGCAGGCCCGTCACCCGGGCAGCCGCCGTCGGTGTGGTGCTGGCGGTCGGCGGACTCGCGTGCGTCGTCGAGGTCTGGGCCGGACTCAGCTTCGATCTCCTCGGACTGCTGCTCGCCCTCGGCGCAGCCTGTTGCCAGGTGGGGTACTTCGTCCTCTCCGACCACGGCGGGCAGGACGGCAGGGACGGCGAGGGCAAGCACGCCGAGCCCCCGCACCCCGTCGGCGTCATCGCGTACGGACTGATCGTCGGTGCGGCCGTCCTCACCCTCGTCGCCCGCCCCTGGGGCATGGACTGGGCGCTGCTCGGTGGCAGCCCGGGCATGAACGGCAACGAGGTCCCCGCCTGGCTGCTGCTCGGCTGGATCGTGCTGCTCGCCACCGTGCTCGCGTACGTCACCGGGGTCGTCTCGGTCCGGATGCTCTCGCCCCAGGTGGCCGGGGTCGTCGCCTGCCTCGAAGCGGTCATCGCGACCGGACTGGCCTGGGTGCTCCTCGGCGAGCATCTCTCCGCGCCGCAGCTCATCGGCGGATTCGTCGTGCTGACGGGTGCGTTCATCGCCCAGTCCGCCGCGCCGAAGCCGCCTTCGGGTCCGGTCGCCGCCGGGGCCGGCACCGGGGCGGTGGCCGGGCCGGTCGAGGGGGAGTTGTCCGACGATCGGGCCCCGCACTAGGGTGCTGGCCATGCATCTGACTGTGCTGCCGCCGCCTGTCGCCTAGCGCGCGCGGCCGTTCCTGACGAAGACCGGGCTCGGGCAGTCCCCGAGCGGTTCGTCGCTGCCCGCGTGCGGAGCCGAGCGACCCACCGCCCTGTTCTTCTTCTGGAGAAGTCACATGTCCATCCCTGTCGCATCCGCGCTGCCCGTCGGGCGGAGCCTGTTGTATCTCGTCGTCGCCGGAGTCGCCTGGGGCACCGCCGGTGCGGCCGCGTCCCTGATTTTCCGCATCAGCGATCTCGGCCCCCTCGCTCTGTCGTTCTGGCGCTGTGTGGGCGGTCTCGTCCTGCTCGCCGGGGCGCTCGCGCTGCGCCCCCGCCGCGCGCCCCGGGAACCCGAGCCTCGGCGGCGCCGGCTGCTCCGCATCCTCGGCACCGGCATCGGGCTCACCGTGTTCCAGAGCGCGTACTTCGCGGCGGTCGAGGTGACCGGCCTCGCCGTCGGCACCGTCGTCACGCTCGGAGCCGGGCCCGTCCTGATCGCCGTCGGGGCACGCCTGCTGCTGGGCGAACGCCTCGGCAGCGGCGGCCTGGCCGCCGTGACCGGGGCGCTGACCGGGCTCGCCGTGCTGGTCCTGGGCGGCGAGGGCGGCGACGTCGTACCGGCCGGGGTGCTGCTCGCGCTGGTGTCCGCCTCCGGGTACGCGGCGATCACCCTGCTCACCCGGTGGCTCGGGCGCGACGGAGGCGGCGGTGACGCGCTGACCACCAGCGCCTGGGCGTTCGGTATCGGAGCGGTGGGCCTGCTGCCCATGGCCATGGCCGAGGGGCTGGTGCCGCACACCGCGGAGACCGGGCAGGTGGTGTGGCTGATGGTCTACGTGGCGGCGGTCCCCACGGCGCTCGCCTACGCGCTGTACTTCGCCGGAGCGGCCGCCGTCCGTGCGGCCACCGTCTCCGTGATCATGCTCCTGGAGCCGGTGAGCGCGGCCGTCATCGCGGTGACCGTCCTGGGGGAGCGGCTGACGGCGGCCACGGTCCTCGGCACGCTGCTCCTGCTGACCGCCGTGGCCGGACTGGCCCTCGCGGAGGCGCGCGGCGCGGCGGTCGCCCGCCGGAAGGAGACCGTGGCGGTGTGACGGGACCTGCCGGATGAGGCGGGCGGGGGCCGCGGCGGCTCCGGTTGTGCGGTCTCGGCGCGGTCCCCGGGCCGGGCCGGTCCCGGTCCCGGGGCCTGCCGGTCTCCGGGCCTGCCGGTCTCCGCGCGGCGGCCACGGCTGTGCGGCGGCCACGGCTGTGGGGCCGCCGCCCGGCCGTGGGGCGCGTTCGGTCATGGGGGCGCCGGCCATGCGGCGGCCTGCCTCCGTCGCTGTCAGAGTGCTGACAGATAGTCCGGTACGCCGATGGCCGGGTCCAGGTCGTCCGCGGGAACCGGCGGAGCGTAGCCCCGGGTGAGCGGCACGATGCCGGTCCAGTGGGGGAGGGAGCCGTCCTCGGGCTCGTCGTTGGGCCCGCCGGTGCGGACCTTCGCGGAGACCTCGTTCAGGTCCAGCCGGATCACCGCCGTCGCGGCGAGCTCCTTGGCATCGGCCGGGCGGGAGTCCTGGGAGCGGCCGGGCACCACCTGGTCCACGATCGCGTCCAGGGCGAGCCGTCGCTCCTCGGGGTCGGTCACCGTCACGGCCGTGCCGTGCACCACCACCGAGCGGTAGTTGATCGAGTGGTGGAAGGCGGACCGGGCCAGCACGAGGGCGTCGACATGGGTGACCGTCAGACAGACCGGCAGCCCCGGATCCGCGCTCTTCGCCGACCGCAGCGGTCGCGAGCCCGTCGAACCGTGGACGTACAGCCGCTCGCCCATCCGGCCGAAGAGGGTCGGCAGCACCACCGGCGCGCCGTCGCGTACGAAGCCGAGGTGGCAGAGGTAGGCCCCGTCGAGGATCGAGTGGACCAGCTCCCGGTCGTAGGAGGCGCGGTCCTTGGACCGGGTGGGCACCGTGCGGTCGGTGGGCAGGTAGGGGGCGGCGACGCCGGAGCCCGGGCTGTCGGCGTCGGCGGCTTCGGACGTTGTGGTGTGCTGCATTGCCATCTCCATTGCACTAGTGCATACTATTGTTTGTGCTAGGAGAGTATCGGATCAGTGGGCGGCGTGCATCGGAGATTGCCGCCAGTGTGGAGCGCGGGGTCGGCTCCGGAGACCTCGCGCCGGGTCATGTGCTGCCCCCCATGCGGGAGTTGGCCGCGCACCTGGAGGTCAACCCCAACACCGTGGCGGCCGCCTACCGGACGCTGCGCGAGCGCGGGGTGATCGAGACGGCGGGGCGCCGGGGGAGCCGGGTGCGGCCCGCTCCGCCCAGTACCTCGCGCGGATCCCTGCGGATCGAGGCGCCTCCGGGCGTCCGGGACCTCGGTGAGGGCAATCCCGATCCGGAGCTGTTGCCCGGCCTCGGACCGGCTCTCGCCGCGGCGGCCGCCGCCGACGCGGAGTGCCACGGTCTGTACGGGCAGTCCCCGGTGGTCGCCGAATTCGCCACGTACGCCCGCGCCGCGATGGACGCCGACGGGGTCCCCGCCGGGCCGCTCGCCGTGACCTCCGGTGCCCTGGACGCGATCGAGCGGGTCCTCGCGGCGCACCTCAGGCCGGGCGACGCGGTGGCGGTGGAGGACCCCGGCTGGGGCAGTGTGCTCGACCTCGTGCCGGCGCTCGGGCTGCGCGCCGTGCCGGTCGGCGTGGACGACTCCGGTCCGCTGGTCGCGGATGTGGAGCGGGCGCTGCGGGCCGGGGCGCGGGCTCTCGTCGTCACCGACCGGGCGCAGAACCCGACCGGTGCGTCGCTGGACGCCCCGCGCGCCCGGGAGCTGCGCGCGGTCCTCGCCCGCCACCCCGACGTGCTGCTGATCGAGGACGACCACGGGCACGCCATCGTCGACCTGCCGCTGCACGCGCTGGCCGGGGTGACGGCCCACTGGGCGTTCATCCGCTCGGCGGCCAAGGCGTACGGACCGGATCTGCGGGTCGCCACGCTCACCGGGGACGCCGTCACGGTCGACCGGGTGGCGGGGCGGCAGCGGCTCGGGCCCGGCTGGGTGAGCCGGCTGCTCCAGCGCGCCGTGCTCCATCTGTGGACCACCGACGCCGTCGACACCGGTGCCGTGGCCCGCTCCTACGCCGACCGGCGGGACGCGCTCGTTCATGCCCTCGCGGAACGTGGCGTGGCGGCCCGGGGGCGCAGCGGGATGAATGTGTGGGTGCCCGTGAGCGACGAGACCGGAGCCGTCGCCCGGCTGCTCCACGCGGGCTGGGCGGCGGCTCCCGGCGCCCGCTTCCGGCTGGACACGCCCCAGGCGGTGCGACTCACCGTCTCCCCGTTGACCGCGACGGACATCGGGCCCCTGGCGGACGCGGTGGCCGCCGCCGCGGGGCCGGCGCGGCCCGTCAGCTACGGCTGAGACGGGCGGCGTCCGGGTGTTCGCAGGCCTCCGGCGGGGCGGCCGCGAGAGCCCCGGGATCCGGGGCGGCGGCCCGGCGGGGGCGGCTCTGGGTGAGCGCCGCCCCGATGAGGACGACCACCGCCCCGGCCGGGGTGTTCCAGCTCAGCTGTTCGCCGAGCAGCGCGACGCCCGCCGCCGTCGCGATCACCGGAATGAAGTACGTGACCATCTGGGCCGTCGTCGGCCCGACCTCCTGGACCAGGCCGTACTGGAGCAGCACCGCGAGGCCCGTGCCCAGCGCGCCCAGAGCGAGGACGGACAGCGTCGGCAGCAGCGGGAAGGAGGTGGGCACCGAGGTGAACAGGGGTGTCACCACCGCCAGTTGCAAAGTACCGAGGAGTAGCTGGCTGCCCGTCAGCGCCAGCGTCGACGATCCGGTCCCGGCCAGGGTGCGGCGGACGTAGATCCAGCCGACCGGGTAGCAGAACGAGGCGAGCAGCGCCATGCCCGTACCCGGCAGGTCCAGGCCGGAGAAGCCCTGCCAGGCGCCCAGTACCGTGAGAACGCCCAGGAAACCGACGCCCAGACCGGCCACGCGGCGGCGGGTCGGGCGGTCCTCCGACAGGGCGACCACCGAGAGCGCCATGCCCCACAGTGGAGAGGTCGCGTTGCAGATCCCGGCCAGCGTCGAGGGGATCGTCAGCTCCGCGTACGAGAAGAGCGAGAACGGCAGCGCGTTGAGGAGAAACGCCGCGACCGTGAGGTGCCCCCAGGTCCGGGCCGAACGCGGCAGTCGCTCCCGGCGCATCACCATCGCGGCGACCAGCACCGCCGCTCCTGCCAGCAGCCGGCCGAAGGTGACCTGGAACGGGGCGTAGCCCTCGGTCCCGACCTTGATCAGCAGAAAGCTGAACCCCCAGATGAGCGAGAGCCCCGCGAACCGGATCCGCCAGTCGAGAGCAGGCCGCCGGGCGGCCGGTGCCGACGTCGACGGTGCGGGCGGGGCAGGGGGCGGGGCTGATGCCGGGGCCGTGGCCCTCGGCTCGCAGGGAGCGCTCATGAGTTCCACTCTGACGAGGAGCACGTCGTAGAACAAGCGAATGTTTCTGCGGTGGATCGCGTAGCATTGCTTACATGTTGAACTTGGAGCGGCTCCGCACGCTGGACGCCCTCGCCCGGCACGGCTCGGTGAGCGGAGCGGCCGACGGGCTGCACGTCACGACGTCGGCAGTCTCGCAGCAGATGGCCAAGCTGGAGCGCGAGGTGGGGCAGCGGCTGCTCGCCAAGAACGGCCGGGGTGTCCGTCTCACCGATGCCGGCCGGCTCCTCGCCGACCACGCCGCGCGCATCCTGTCGCAGGTGGAGCTCGCCCAGTCCGACATCGAGGCCCAGCGGGGCGAGGTCGTCGGTGAGGTGCGGATCTGCGCCTTCCCGACCGCGGCCCGGGGGCTGTTCCCCGCGACGCTCACCACCCTGCGCGCGGACCACCCCGATCTCACCGTCCGCACCCGGGAGCTGGAGCCCGAGCAGGGGCTGCGCGCGGTGTTCCGCGGCGACGTCGACCTGGCCGTCGTGCTCGACTGGAGCAACAAGCGGCTGCCCGTGCCCGGTGGACTGACCAAGGCCGAACTCCTCGACGACGCACCGGACATCGCGATGCCGGCCGACCACCCGCTCGCGGACCGTGACGAGGTGGAGCTGGAGGACTTCGCGGATGACCCCTGGGTGTCCTGGCCCGAGGGTGAATTCTGTTACGACTGGCTGATGTTCACCCTGCGCTCACGGGGCATCGAGCCGCGCATCGCCCACCTGGCGGGCGAGCACCATACGCAACTCGCCCTGATCGCGGCCGGGTTCGGTGTCTGTGTGGCCCCCAGGCTGGGGCGCGGCCCGGTCCCCGAGGGGGTGCGCCTGGTGCCGGTGCGGCAGACCATGCGGCGGCACGTCCACGCGGTCTGGCGCACGGACGCGGACCGCCGCCCGTCGGTCCGTGCCGCCGTGGCGGCGCTGCGCGCGGCGGCTGCGGACGTGACGGCCGGCGGCGGGTGAGCCGCCGGTCCCGCCTGAGCCCCGCCTCGGAGGTTCGGGTGACACGGCCGCCCCGGAGGTTCACGCGAGATCGGCGAGCTTGCGGAAGTCCCAGGAGGTGATCTTCTCCGGGGTGAGCCGCAGCCAGGCGTGCCGTCCGTCGTGCGGCATCTGCGTCATGCCGAAGTACTTAGCAGGGAACAGGCGCTCCGGCTCGGCGAGTTCGGGGCACAGATCGCCCGTGCGGGGCGCCTCGCCGACGAACTCCGCCCGGCCGGTGAGCTCCACGCCCCGCAGCTCCTCGTATCCTTCGCCGTCGTCCACGACCGCCGCGATCCTGGCGTCGTTGCGCAGCTGGGACCAGCGCAGGCTGCGCGTGATGGAGTACAGCCAGAGAGAGCCACCGTCCCAGACGAACCACAGCGCACCGATGTGCGGAGCGCCGTCCGGGCCGAGCGTCGCCACCCGGCAGGTGCGCTGTTCGGCGAGATAGGCGTCCCGCTCCTCGGGCGTCATCATGATCCGGCGACCTCGTCGCTGGGTGTCGGTCATGGTCGCCCTCTCCGCCGAGATCTGACTAGGTGTCAGAAATCATGGACGCTCTTCCCTCGTGACGCAATGGCCGCTACTCTCGCGCGCCCGGTCCGTCCGCGAAACCCGTCCCCAGGACAGGAGTCCCCGTGCCGTCGAGGGAATCACACGAGCGGCTCACCGCGCTGCTCCACCCCGCCACCACCGTCCTGCTGACCGTCGAGTGCCAGCAGGGCGTCGTGGGGTCGGACAGCGCCCTGCCCGAACTCGCCGCCGTCGCCCGCTCGTCGGGTGTGCTGAACAACATCGCCCGGCTCGTCGCCGCCGCCCACGAGAACGGCGTCCAGGTGATGCACGCGGTCGCCGAGAGCCGGCCCGACGGGCGGGGCGGCAACAGGAACGCCCGGCTCTTCCGCGCCGCCGCCCGGCTGCCGGTCCAGCAGCACACCGGCAGTACCGCCGTCCGGGTCGCGCCCCCCGTCGAGGTGGCCGACGAGGACCTCGTCGTCCGCCGGCTGCACGGACTGTCGCCCCTGGCCGGCACCGACGTCGATCCACTGCTGCGCAACCTCGGCTGCCGCACGCTCCTCGTCACCGGCGTCTCGGCCAACATCGCCATCCCGAACGCCGTCTTCGACGCGGTCAACCTCGGCTACACGGCCGTCGTCCCGGCCGACGCCATCGCGGGGGTGCCCGCCGAGTACACCCCCGCCATGGTCCGTAACACGCTCGCCCTGGTCGCCACCGTCACCACCACGGACGCGGTCCTCGGCGCCTGGAAGCGGCCCCGCAGGCAGGGGGCGGCTACGCCAGCCTGATCGAGTCGCCCTCGACGGTGATCTCGCGGGCGGGCAGCGGCTGGGTGGCGGGGCCGCCGGACGGGCTGCCCGTGGCGGCGTCGAAGGTGGAATTGTGGCAGGGGCAGGTGATCGTGCCGCCCGAGACGTCCTTGACCGCGCACCCCTGATGGGTGCACAGGGACGAGAACGCCTTGAACTCGCCCGGCTGCGGCTGGGTCACCACGACCTTCTGTTTCGCGAAGACCACTCCACCGCCCTCGGGGATGTCCGCGGTCGCGGCGAGCACCGCACCGCCCTGACCGCCCTTGCCCTCGCCGCCGCTCCCGGGCTGCTCGACCGTGTCGGAGCCTCCCGAATCGTCCGATCCGCCGCACGCGGTGAGGGCAGCAGCCGCTCCGGCCGCTCCCACCGCGGCGACGACCGTGCGGCGTCCGAGGAGGCTCCGGCGCTCCTGCGTTGCACTCATCGCGGCATTCCCTTCGTCGGTGTCCCCGTCTCGGGCACGTCGGTCAGAGGTACGTGCCCCGGGACCGCGATGTTCACGCCGACGACTGCGCCCTACGCCGGTGGCCCGGCCCGTCAGGCCTTACGGAGGCGGGCGACGATCCCGTCCAGATCCCGCCGGAACAGGTCGGGGCGGACGAAGTGGCCGCCGGGCGCCTCGTGCCACTCGTGCGGAATCCCCGCCGCACCGAGGCTGCCCCGGAACTCGCGCTGCCCGGCGAGAACCTGGGTCTCGTTGACCGTGTCGAACCAGTTGACCGGATCGGGGCTGGTGCCGGCGACGAGGAACACCCGCTTGTTCCGGTAGCTCCCGACGCGCTGCACCGGATTGTCGGCGCTCACCCGGGCCTCGTCCCACAGCGGCGCGCCGTAGACCGTGCCGCCGCCCAACTCCACCGCTGCGGAGGAGAGGTTGGCCCAGTGGGTGACGAGGCCGGCGTCGCGGCGCAGGCTGGCCGGGCCGGAGTGGGAGCTGACCGAGGCGAAGTGCCCGTAGTACTTGGCCGCGTACTTCAGCGCACCGAACCCGCCCATCGAGAAGCCGGAGACCGCCCTGCCGTCGTACTCGGCGTACGTACGGAAGTTGGCGTCCACCCACGGGAGCAGTTGGGCGATGTGGAAGGTCTCCCAGTCGCGGGGGCCGACGTTGGAGGCGACCGGGTTGGAGTACCAGCCAGCGGCGCCGCCGTCGGGCATCACCACGATGAGCGGCTTCCCGGCGGTCCAGTCGCGGATGCCCATCCGGTCGAAGGTGATGAAGTCCTGCCCGGTGCCGCCTCCGTGGAACAGGTACAGCACCGGATACCTGCGCCCGCCGGAGTGGTAGCCGTCCGGCAGCAGGACGTTGACGGCGGGGTCCCAACTGATCGCATCGGTCGCGAAGCGGTAGTACCGCATACGGGGATCACGCTCGTCGCGGTCCACGACGCGCAGACCGAAGCCGTCGCCCACCGCATGGGCGGCGGACGCCGACGCCAGGACGCCTCCCGCGCCGAGTGCCGTCGCCGCGGTCAGTCCGGCAGCGGCTTTCATGACGCCTCTGCGGGTGGGTCGTTGGATGCTCAACATGACCTCCTGGTCGGGGATTGCGGGTGGGGGTGCGAGGCGGCCGTGACTGCCCCGCGCCGTCGGAGCGGTTCGGGCGGGACCGGGCTCAGGCGCTGTAGCCCTTCGGCGGGATCAGGGTGGCGAGCTGGTCGAAGGAGATCCAGTAGATCTGGTTGCCGCCGAAGGACGCGGGGTCCGCGATCAGGACGGTGCGGTCGACCGCGTCGTAGCCGAAGACAGTGAAGTAGTGATAGATCGTCTGGTCCGGCGGGTAGCCGGGCGGCTGGTTGCCCGGCGGGGCCACGATGTTGGCGACCAAGGGATAGTTGCGGTCGATGTCGAACACGACGTCGTGCCACAGCAGATCCCGCTGGGCCTGCGTGGGCGGGTCGTTCGGCATCTCCTTGGTCTCGTACCAGCCCCCGCCGAGGCGGGCGTTGAGTACGCCGGTGACCTGGCCGATGTGATCGGTGCCCGCCTCGGTCGTGCCGAGCTGCGCCGCCAGCTCGCCCTGGCTCGGAGCGGCGATGCGGGCGGAGAGCGCGATGCGGGTAGCCGCGGGTCCGCACCAGTAGCCGGTCTCCTGGACCTGGTAGTCGATCTCCAGCCAGCGGGCGGCGCTCGTGCGCCCGGAGGCGACGCGCAGCCTGGCCCCCGGTTCGTCGTACCCGGAGACGAGGGGCGTACCGGCCGTCGAGTCGTGGGTCCGGACGTCCACGACCGGGACGGCGGGGGCGGGCGATGCGTGGGCGGTGGCGGGGAGGAGCAGTGCTCCGAGGGTGAGTACGGCGATGGTGCCGGGGACGAGTCTCGCGCGCATGAGGGCTCCTGTGGGGGGGCGGGGCCGTACGGGAAATCCGGCGTGCGGACGGTGTGGGGGGCCGTCCGGCCGGGTGCGGTGACAGGGGACAGCGTGGTGGCCCGGTGGCGGCGGGCACAAGCGGTGTAAGTCCAGGCTTACGGGCGGGGTTCGCCGCCCGGCCCGGGCCCCGCCCGCCGGTCCTCCGCGGCCAGCAGCGCACGCCCCTCGGCGGTCGCGACGTGAAAGGCGCGACCGGCCGTGCGGACGGTGGTGGTCAGGCCCGCCGCGCGCAGGACGTTCATGTGCTGGCTGACCGCGGGGTGGGTCACCTGCAGCATCCGGGCCGCCTCCACCGTCGAGCAGCCGGTGCGGGTGGCCCGCAGCAGGTCGGCGCGGGTCTGCCCGAGAAGCCGCCCGAGGGGGCTATGGCCCGACGCCTGTTCCGCGGACTCCGCGGCGCCCGCCCAGCCGGCGGAGTGGCGGATGGGATGCACCAGGACGGGCGGCAGGTCACTGTCCGCCAGGGTGGTCGGGGCGGGCCAGCAGAAGAACGACGGCTGGAGCACCAGGCCCCGCCCGCGCAGCCGCAGCTCCTGGTCGACCGGGTAGGTGACCTCCAGTACGGGCGGCCGCCAGCGGACGTCGGGTCCGAGACCGGCGAGCAGCGCCTCGGTGCCGCCGTCCATCAGGTGCCGTGTGCGCAGCGCCCGGTCGGCCTCCAGGGCGGCGCGGACGTGCCGCCAGTGCGGTACGAGCGCCTCCGCCTGGTACGCGTGGAGTGCCCTGCCCAGCCGGGCGAGCGCGTCCGGGTCGCCGTCGGCCAGGGTGGCGGCCCAGCCGGGCAGCCGCCTCGATGCGGCCAGCCGGGTCAGCTCCGCGCGCAGCCTCGGCCGAGGCGTTCCGAGCAGCGTGTCGACGGCGGCGCCGAGCGAGGTGCGCTCGCCGGAGGTGGGGGTGAGGAAGTCGGGGGAGTAACCGCGGGGCGGCAGGAGCGGGGAGAGCAGCCGGCGGCTCTCCGGCAGCCGGGGCCGAACCCAGCGCCGCCAGGCGCCGAACACCCGCTCCCCGTCCGTCCGTTGCAGGGTCTGCACGCTGTTGGTGATCTCCCACAGGAAGTCCGGCCCCGGGGCCACCCTGACCCGGGTCAGGTCCTCGGGTGTGAAGTGGATCCGCAGCATGGACGCTCCAGGGGAGGGCGGGGCCGGCCGTCGCACCCGCGGCCCCGGCCACCGCCGCCTCGGTTCGGCCGGCTGCCCGCCGTGCGAACACCGGCGAGGAACGGACCACTTACCCCTTTGCCGCACCGGCGGAGAACAGGCAACTACCCGTCACCGGGACGGGGTATGCCCGGCGCGGGGATGTGCTGAGGGTGACCGTGAGCCCGAAGGCCCGGACGGCCCGGGTGGCCTGTGGTGGACCGAACGGCCGGTGAGACCGGTCCGGTCAGCGGACCGACAGCCGCACGAGACCGCCGCGTCCCTCCGGGGCGCCTGACACCCGCAGCGCCACATAGCGCGGGGAGCCCGAGGCACGCAGGCCGCGGACCCGGGCGTGACCGGACAGCATGCCCTCCCGGCGATAGCGGATCCCGTCGTCGCTGAACTCCACGGACAGGCCCGGGACCCGTCCGGCCGACCACTCGGCCTCCACCCGGCCCACCGCGCGCCGCGCCCCGAGGTCCACGACCATGCGGCCGTCACGCCCCGGCCGCCACACCGTGTCCGGGTCACCGTCGACCGCCGCCGACGGCTCCGACATCCCCGTCGGCAGCGGCGCGTTCGGGAAGACGGCCCGGCCCAGGGCGTAATCCGTCGTCGGATACGGCTGGGCCCCGCGCACCGTGACCTCCGTCCCCCGGCCCGGCCGCACCACCGCCACCGCGCTGCGGCCCTGCGCCTCGACCCGCACCCGGCAGACCGGCCCGGCCAGCCGCACCGTGGCGGCGTCCACCACCTCGACCCGCAGCCCGTTCGGCAGCGACCGCCCCGACAGCGGGACCAGCGTGAACCGGGGAGGCAGCAGCAGCGCCGACGCCGCCTCCAGCCGCGCCTCGTACCGCAGCCCGTCCCGGGTCACCAGCTGCTCGCCCTCGTAGACCTCCCGGCGGCGGCCCTCCTGCACCAGGGAGACCGGGGTGCGCACCGCCGTGTCCGACAGGTTGAACAGGCTCAGGTGCCCGTCCGTCACCGCCGCCCGCACCCTCTCGTTCCCGGCCGTGGGCGCCGGGCGGTCGGCGAGACCGCGCAGGCCGGCGGCGGACACCCCGCTGTGGCCCTCCACGAGCAGCGGACCCGCACCGCCCTCCGCCAGGACGATCGTGTCGCCGTACACCGCCAGCGGACCGCGCCCGCCGCGTACCACCAGGCCCGCGCGGCCGTCCACGTCCAGCCAGCCGCCCGTGCTGCGCAGCGCCGGAACCGGGCCGCTCGCCAGGTCCGTCCACCGCTCTCCGTCGTCCGACCCCTGCACCAGGTAGCCGCGGCCCGCCGCGCTCTCCCAGCGCAGGGTGACCCGGTCCAGGGCACGGGGCTCGGCGAGGTCCACCGCCAGCCAGCTGTCGGGGCGCGGCCGGTCGGCGGTGGACACCGCCCAGCGGGTCGTGCCGTCGCCGTCCACGGCCAGCTCCGGTCCCCTGCCCGGCGCGTACGAGGACGCCGTGGCCCGGCCGCCGCGCGCGAGGTCGGCCCCGTCGGCCCCGTCCCGGGCCTCCACGGCGAACAGCGAGTAGCCGTACGCCGGATCGGGCGTCACACCCTGGACCCGCAGGTGACGGACCGTCGTACGGTTGAACGACAGCTCGTCGACGCGGCCCGTCGAGCCACCGGACGAGTCCCGGGACGCGACCGTGGCCGACCCCTCGGCGAACCGGTACGTCCGCTTGCCGTCCAGGCCCGCCACCCCCGGCATGGTGAGGTTGTGCACCTCCAGCCGGCCGCCCACGGTGTCCGGGCCGTCGGCGGCGTGGACCACCGCGCCGGTGGGCAGCGTGGTGAAGCCCGCGAAGCCGTCCTTCAGCCGCAGCAGCGTCGCGCTTCCGTCGAACCCGTCGCGCAGCCGGGTGTGCGTGCGCACGGAGCGGCCGGTGACCTCCACGGCCGTCGAGGGCAGGAACATCGGCGTACCGCCGCTGATCCGGAACAGCCAGTCGTCGTGGCCCGGCTGCCACGCGAACTTCACGAACTTCGGCTTGGACACCGCGCCCGCCCAGGCGGCGGGGGACTGGTGCGAGACCAGGCCGGGCCCCTCCCCGAAGTCCGTCACCCCGGAGGCGTACGCGAACAGCTCCCGCTGCGACAGCGGCACGACAGACCGACCCGCCCCGGGCCACACGTGCAGCAGGTAACTGATGGCCAGCTCGGCGCGGGCCTCCGGCTCGTACTTCGGCTCACCGGAGAACTTCGCCAGCCGGTGCTCCGGCGGGTACGCCTGGTAGGCCTCCAGCCGCGCCGCCAGGTCCTGTTCGGCGCGGGCCGCCGCCCGGTCCCCCATCACCCGGGACAGGAACGCCAGCGGGATCACGTCCCGGCCGTAGAGGTGCTCGCGGTCGTTGACCATCGGCATCAGGGGCTCTCCGGCGTCGGACATCACGCCGAGCAGGGTCCGCCACAGCGGCCCGGCGTTCGGCTGCCGGGTCAGTACCTCCGGCAGCGGCTCCCCGGCGGCCAGGAAGTGCGCCGCGTTGCGCCCCGAGGTCCGCCACAGCTCCGCCTGGTAGTGCGGGCCGAAGGAGCCGTGGTTCTCGACGATGAACGTGTCGTAGACGTTCCGGGCGGTGTTACGGGCCACCGGCACGCCGTCCACGCGGGCCGGGTTGGCGAGGTCGGCCTCCGGCAGCCCGGCCTCGTTGCGGGACCAGGCGCCGTAGCCGGCCGCCCACTCGGAGCGTCGGCGGTCGTCCGGGGCCCAGGCCAGTGCGGGGGCCAGCGCCTGGGCGTAGATGCCCATCTCCTCCAGCTTGGTGTCGCCGACGTGTCCGCCCGTCAGACCGTTCGGCGTCCAGGACCCGGAGGCCGGGTCGTCGCCGGTGCCCAGGGCGTGGGTGTACGCCGCCTGCTCCCGGACGATGGTGTCCACCAGGGAGCGGGTCCGCGCGTCCAGCTCGTCCCAGAGCAGCCGGGCGGCCAGCACGAAGTACGACTGGAACGTGGTGTCGAAGAAGAGGGTGCGGCCCCACTGCGTGCCGCCGGTCAGCCGGTTGGAGGCGGCGAAGTGCCGCAGCGTCGCCAGGGTCCGCCGCTTGAGCGTGTCCCGGTCCACCCCCGCGAGTTCGGCGTCGTAGCTGCCACGTGTCAGCAGCACGGCGTGGCCGAGCACCACCGCGAAACCGAAGAACTTGTCGGTGTAGATGCCCCGGGCCTCGTCCCACTGGGTCTCGGACCAGCGGGTGTGCCGCAACAGGACCCGGTAGTACGTGGCGGCGACGTCGTCCTCGATGCCGCTCCCGCCCGCCCCGGCGAGCGGGCACGCGGCCGCCGACGGCGAGCCCGCGCTCAGCGGCAGCGCGGCCACGGCTCCGGACGCGCCGAGGATCTGGAGCAGTCGGCGGCGGCCGAGGGGAAGGGAGGTCGGGCCCACGGTGTTTCTCCTCTGGGGGATTCTCGCGGCGGCCGTGGGTGGCTCAGCAGGGCCGCCGTACGGTGCGTCCGCGATGGACAACGTTGTCAAGGGGGTGAGTGACACCCTTGGCGGCCCCGGTATGTTCCGTCAAGGGAAAACGCACGATTGACCGAGGAAGGGACGGCGGCAGTGAGGACGATCGGGCTCATCGGCGGCATGAGCTGGGAGTCGACGGCGGAGTACTACCGGCTGATCAACGAGTACACCCGGGACCGGCTGGGCGGGCTGCACTCGGCGCGGTGCGTGCTCTACTCGGTCGACTTCGCCGAGATCGAGCGGCTCCAGACGGAAGGCCGCTGGGAGGAGGCCGGAGAGGTCCTGGCCGACGCCGCCCGCGCGGTGCAGAGCGCCGGGGCCGACATGGTGCTGATCTGCACCAACACCATGCACAAGGTCGCCGACGCGGTGGCGGCGGCCCTCTCCGTCCCGTTGCTGCACCTGGCCGACGCCACGGCGGACGCGGTCCGTGCGGCGGGGGTTCGGAAGGTGGGGCTGCTGGGCACCGCCTTCACCATGGAGCAGGACTTCTACCGGGGCCGGCTGCGGGACCGGGGGCTGGACGTACGCGTCCCGGACGCGGCGGGCCGGGCCCTGGTGCACGAGGTCATCTACGGCGAGCTGTGCCTGGGCGAGGTGCGCGCCGAGTCCCGTGAGGCGTACCGGGAGATCATCCGGGGCCTGGTGGCGGACGGAGTCGAGGGGGTGATCCTCGGCTGCACGGAGATCGAACTGCTCATCGGCCCCGAGGACAGCCCGGTGCCGGTCTTCCCCACCGCCCGGCTGCACGCCCTGGCGGCGGTGGACGCGGCCCTGTCCTGACCTTTCGAGACGCCCGGCTCTCGGGACAGTCGGTGACCCGGAGCGCCCACGCCAACTGACGGTCTCGGTCGGCAGGGGGCTCGACGCCGCCCGGGGCGGCGATTCCCCCTGGGTGTTCCTGCTCGTGTGGGCCGGTGCACACCTCGCCTCGATCGCCGCTGTCTGCGCGCTGGTCCTGTGGGGCCGCGGGGCACGGGAGGCGCCCGCACGATGAACATCGGCGTCGCCCCGTACCGGCACCGGAGCGGCAAGGCCGTCCTTCGGCCGGACGACGTACCGGCCACGACCCCGCTGACCCGGCAGGTGGAGAAGTGCGGGGAGGCGGAGTGACGACGGGCGTCAAAGACGCCGGGAACGAGGCCGGGTGAGACCGGGGGCTGGTCCGCGGGCCCCCGGCTCCTCGCGCCACGTGTCCCGGCGCGCGCTCAGCCCCGCCGGGGCCCGGATCGGCGCGGAGGGGCCCCTGCCGTACGAAGTCCGCACCGCACCGCACCGGTTGGAGGTGCGGGAGTCCACGGACGGCGTACGACGGCCCCTGTCCGGGTAACGGGAGTGCGCTCGGAGACCTCGCCCTCGCCTCCAGCGTGGAGGCGGTGAGGCCGTCCCACGTCGGCAGGGCCTGATCGGCGAGCCCAACTGGATTTTCAATACGGACAGTTGGAACTTCGATCACCTATGCCTCAGATCATCATCTGAGGTTATATAGGTCATATAAGTGCGAACATGTTAAGTTCCTCCTCGATCAAGGAACCGCACGGTCAGGTGCGCCTCGTGCCTGACCGTGATGATGGGGAGCACTTAAGTGAAAACCTCTTGGCGCCCGCACGTTCTGGGAGCCACCCCATGCTGATCGCCCTCACGGCACTGCTCGGGCAGTTCGCGATGGTCCTCACCCACCGCCGGGTCGGCAAGGTCCGCACCCGTCCCGACCCTCCCGTGCTGTACACCGGGCTCTGCCTGCTCGGGACCGCAGTCGGCTGGCTCGGCATCGGACGCCCGGAGATCACCTGGTCCTCAAGTGTCCTCGTGCTCCTCAGCGGGCTGCTCATCACAGCTGAAGCAGCCGACGCCACGGCGAAGCTCGGAGCGCCGCGCCGGACCGCGAACGCCGTATGCCTCCTGTGCGGCGCAGCCTCCACCACGTGGCTGCTGCCAGAGCCACTGCCCTACCTCTAGTCGCTCCTTCGGGCCCGCCGCACCTAGGTGCGGCGGGCCCGAAGGCACATCGGCCCGGCGGAAGCGCCTCGCCGGTGATCACCCCCGGTTACTATGCTCACTTCATGTCGAACGGACGACCGTCGCAGTCGTCCCGCTGAGCTGTCGGCCGTGGATCGCGAGGTCGGAGAGATGGGTGGCCGAAGAAAATGCTGACAGAGGTCACCGCGACCCGCTACGTCACGCCCCTGCGTGAGGGCGGCTCGCTCCCCGGCATCGTCGAGGCCGACGATCTCGGCACGTACGTCATGAAGTTCACCGGGGCCGGGCAGGGCCGCAAGACGCTCGTCGCCGAGATCATCTGCGGCGAACTCGGCCGTCGGCTGGGGCTGCGGGTGCCCGAGCTGGTGACCATCGAGCTCGACCCCGTCATCGGACTCGCCGAGCCCGACGAGGAGGTGCAGGAGCTGCTCCGCGCGAGCGGCGGGCTGAACCTCGGGATGGACTACCTCCCGGGCTCGTTCGGGTTCGACCCGCTCGCCTACGGGGTCGGGGCGGCCGAGGCCGGGCGGATCGTCTGGTTCGACGCGCTCATCAACAACGTGGACCGCTCCTGGCGCAACCCCAACCTGCTCGTCTGGCACGGAGACCTCTGGCTCATCGACCACGGCGCGACCATGATCTGGCACCACAACTGGCCGGGCGCCCAGGCCTCCGCCGCCAAGCCGTACAACGCCTCGGACCATGTCCTGGCCCCCTTCGGGCCGGACATCGCCGCCGCGGCGGCCGAGCTCGCCCCGCTGGTCACCGAGGAGTTGCTCACCGAGGTCGCCGCCGACGTGCCGGACGTATGGCTGGCCGACGAGCCCGGCTTCGCCTCCGCCGACGAGGTGCGCCGGGCCTACGTCGCACCGCTGCTCGCGCGGGCCGCCTCCATCCACGAGCGGATCACCCTGGACGCGCCGACCGCGAGCCGGCCCTCGCAGGCCCCGGGCTGGCTCACCGACCGCCTGCCGCCCCGGCGGAAGCAGACCGACGGCGACGACCGCGCCGCGGCAGCCGCCCCTACCGGCGAGGAGGCCGGCCGATGACGCGGCGCGATGTCTTCGAGTACGCGCTCCTGCGCGTCGTGCCCCGGGTCGAGCGGGGGGAGTGCTTCAACGCCGGGGTGCTCGTCTACTGCCGGGCCCACTCGTTCGTCGCCGCCCGGACGCACCTCGACGAGGCGAAGCTGAAGGCGCTGGACCCGCATGCCGACGTCGTCGGGGTGCGAGCCGCCCTGCGCGCCGTCGAGGGGGTCTGCGGCGGTGGTGAAGGGGCCGGCCAGGCGGCGGGCGACGACGCCGGACGGCGGTTCCGCTGGCTGATCGCCCCGCGCTCCACGGTCGTCCAGCCCGGCGCGGTGCACAGCGGGCTGACCACCGACCCGGCCGGCGAGGTGGAACGGCTGCTCGACCTCCTCGTGCGCTGATCCGCGCCCCGGCGGGACCTTTCGGCACAACGGCGGGCGCTCCCGCCCGGTGTGACGTGCGGCCCGCCGGGGCGTGCGCCGTTGACACCGGGTGCCAGGGCTTCTAGCGTCTCGACTGCTGAAGGTACTAAGCGGTTGCTCAGCGATCGGGAGCCTTTCTGTCAGGGAAATGCCCCGACGTCCGCTGGGCCGCTATCCAAGGGCGAGGAGAACCAAGCATGTCCACCACCGAGCAGCGTGTCGCCATCGTGACGGGAGCGGCACGGGGCATCGGCGCCGCCACCGCCGTACGCCTCGCGGCCGAGGGCCGCGCCGTCGCCGTACTCGATCTCGACGAGGCGGCCTGCAAGGACACGGTCGAGAAGATCACCGCCGCCGGGGGCACCGCGCTCGCCGTCGGCTGCGACGTGTCGGACGCCGGCCAGGTGGAAGCCGCCGTCGCACGGGTCGCCACCGAGCTGGGCGCGCCCACGATCCTCGTGAACAACGCAGGCGTGCTCCGCGACAACCTGCTGTTCAAGATGAGCGAGTCCGACTGGGACCTCGTGATGAACGTGCACCTCAAGGGCGCGTTCCTGATGGCGAAGGCCGTTCAGGCCCACATGGTCGAGGCCAAGTTCGGCCGGATCGTCTCGCTCTCCTCCTCCTCGGCCCTCGGCAACCGGGGTCAGGCCAACTACTCCGCGGTCAAGGCGGGGCTCCAGGGCCTCACCAAGACGCTCGCCAAGGAGCTCGGCAAGTTCGGCGTCACCGCCAACGCGGTCGCGCCCGGCTTCATCGTCACCGAGATGACCGCCCAGACCGCCGCCCGCGTCGGCATGGGCTTCGAGGAGTTCCAGGCGGCGGCCGCCACCCAGATCCCGGTCCAGCGCGTCGGCCGCCCCGAGGACGTCGCGAACGCGATCGCCTTCTTCGCGGGCGACGACGCGGGCTTCGTCTCCGGCCAGGTCATGTACGTGGCCGGCGGACCCCTCAACTGATCCGGAACCGATCCGAAGGGCAGCGGACATCATGACGGTGCAGGACAGTGGAAAGGTCGCCCTCATCACGGGCGCCAGCCGGGGCATCGGCTACGGGATCGCCGAGGCGCTCGTCGCCCGCGGCGACCGGGTGGCCATCACCGGGCGGGGCGAGGACGCCCTGAAGGAGGCCGTCGAGAAGCTCGGGTCCGACCGGGTGATCGGCATCGCGGGCAAGGCGCACGACGAGGCCCACCAGGCCGTGGCGGTCGAGCGCACCATGGAGGCGTTCGGCCGGGTCGACTACCTGGTCAACAACGCCGGGACGAATCCGGTCTTCGGCCCCATGGCCGAACTCGACCTCAACGTGGCCCGCAAGGTCTACGAGACCAACGTGATCTCGGCACTGGGCTTCGCCCAGCAGACCTGGAAGGCGTGGCAGCGGGAGAACGGCGGGGCGATCGTCAACATCGCCTCCGTCGCGGGCGTCGCCCCCTCGCCGTTCATCGGCGCGTACGGGATGTCAAAGGCGGCCATGATCAACCTGACCGCCCAGCTGGCGCACGAGTTCGCCCCGGTCGTCCGGGTCAACGCGATCGCCCCGGCCGTGGTCAAGACGAAGTTCGCCGAGGCGCTCTACGAGGGCCGCGAAGCGGAGGCGGCCGCCGCCTACCCGCTGGGCCGGCTCGGTGTGCCCGAGGACATCGGGGGTGCGGCGGCCTTCCTGACCTCCGCGCAGTCCGACTGGATCACCGGCCAGACCCTCGTGGTCGACGGAGGGATTTTCCTGAACGCGGGCGTGGGCTGAGAGCGGCCTGGACCCTTTTGGCCCTGATTGAGCCAAGTGCCCCGCCGGGCCAGCGGATTGATCCGGTGGGGCGCTGCGGTATGGTCTGCCGACCCATGGCTGATCGAGGAGCGTGCACGTGTTCTACCGGGCCAGTCTGCAGGCTGCTGCAGCCCTAGCTTCCCTTTCTCTGCTGGCCGGCTGCGGTCTCCTTTCCGACAGCGGATCGGAAACGGACCAGAAGATAACCGTCGGGACCACCAGCTCCCCGTCCACACTCGATCCGGCGGCGGCCTGGGACGGTTCCTGGGAACTGATGCGGAACGTTTACCAGACTCTGGTGAGCTTCCCTACCGGTAGTACGAGCCCGGAACCGGACGCGGCCGAATCCTGCAAGTTCACCGATGCCACGAGCATGGCGTACCGGTGCACGCTCAAGAGGAACCTCAAGTTCTCCAACGGCGAGAAGCTCGACGCCGAGGCCGTGAAGTACTCCATCGACCGCATCGTGGACATTCACTTCAAGGGCGGCCCGGCCGGATTGCTCGGCTCCCTGGACCGGATCGAGACCAAGGGCGACGACACGGTCGTCTTCCACCTGAACAAGTCCGACGCCACGTTCCCGTTCATCCTGGCCACGCCCGCCATGTCGATCGTCGCCCCCGGCGACTACCGCAAGGACAGGATCCGCGACGACGGCCAGGTCACCGGCTCCGGCCCGTACACCCTGGAGTCCTACGAGGACCGGGCCACCGCCGAGCTGAAGAAGAACCCGGACTACAAGGGCTTCGCCAACCGGAAGAACGACGCGGTCACCATCCGCTACTTCGAGAAGTCCGCCGACATGGTGAGCGCGCTCAAGGCCGACGAGATCGACGCCACCTACCGGGGTCTGACCGCCGAGGAGGTCGTCAGCCTGGAGGACAACAAGGACGACAACGCCGGCCTCCAGATCGTCGAGAGCACCGGCGCGGACATCCGCTTCCTGGTCTTCAACCCGAAGGACCCGGCCGCCGCGAACCCCGCCGTCCGCAAGGCCATCGCGCATGTCGTGGACCGCGACGCGCTGGTCGAGAAGGTCTACCGGGGCACCGCCGAGCCCCTCTACTCCATGATCCCCAAGGGTATCGCCGGACACACCACGAGCTTCTTCGACACGTTCGGCGACCCGGATGTGAACAAGGCGAAGAACATCCTGGCCGGGGCCGGCATCACCGAGCCCGTGAAGATGAACTTCTGGTACACCACCGACCGCTACGGCTCCTCCACGGAGCCCGAGTTCGAGGAACTCAAGCGGCAGCTGGAGGCCTCCGGTCTCTTCAAGGTCACCCTGAAGGGCGAGCCCTGGAAGACCTTCCAGGAGGGCTTCAACAAGGGTGAGTACCCGGTCTTCGGCCGCGGCTGGTTCCCGGACTTCCCGGACCCCGACAACTTCGTCGCTCCCTTCGTGGGCCAGGAGTCCGTCACCGGCACCCCGTACATCAACAAGGAGATCACCCAGCAGCTCATCCCCGCCTCGCGGCAGGAGAGCGACCGGGGCGCGGTCAGCAAGCAGTTCGAGCGGGCCCAGGAGATCCTCGTCGACGACGTCCGCCTGCTGCCCCTGTGGCAGGGAAAGCTGTACGTCGCCGCGGGCGAGGACATCGGCGGCGGCGAGCGCGCGCTCGACCCGCAGACCGTCATGCAGATGTGGGAGCTGTACCGCAAGGCCAGTTGGTAGGCAGCGGCTGGGACAGCGGCGACGGGCCTCC
This sequence comes from Streptomyces sp. man185, assembly GCA_002551355.1. Lineage (GTDB taxonomy): Bacteria > Actinomycetota > Actinomycetes > Streptomycetales > Streptomycetaceae > Streptomyces. The sequence goes on from NTHE01000011.1 coordinate 49,570, forward strand.
TCGGAGGCCCGTTGTCAGTGGTGACCGGTAGGTTTCGGGATCAAGAACCTGTTGCTCACCGGAGGTTGTGGACGTGACCGATATCGACCTGCTGCCCGAGTCCTGGCGCGGCGTCCTCGGCGAAGAACTGCAGAAGCCGTACGTCAAGGAGCTGGCGGACTTCGTCGAGGAGGAGCGGGCCAAGGGCCCGGTGTATCCGCCGCGCGAGCAGGTCTTCGCCGCCCTGGACGCCACGCCGTACGACCAGGTGAAGGTCCTCGTCCTCGGCCAGGACCCGTATCACGGGGAGGGCCAGGGACACGGGCTCTGCTTCTCCGTGCGCCCGGGCGTCAGGACGCCGCCGTCCCTGCGCAACATCTACAAGGAGATGCAGGAGGAGCTGGGCCTGCCCGTTCCGGACAACGGCTATCTGATGCCCTGGGCCGAGCAGGGCGTCCTCCTGCTCAACGCCGTGCTCACCGTCCGCGGCGGCGAGGCCAACTCCCACAAGAACAAGGGCTGGGAGAAGATCACCGACGCCGTGATCCGCGCCGTCGCCGACCGGGCCGACCCGGCGGTCTTCGTGCTCTGGGGCAACTACGCGCAGAAGAAGCTGCCCCTGATCGACGAGGAGCGCCATGTGGTGGTGAAGGGCGCGCACCCCTCGCCGCTGTCCGCCAAGAAGTTCTTCGGCTCCCGCCCCTTCACGCAGATCAACGAGGCCGTGGCCGCCCAGGGGCACCAGCCGATCGACTGGCGGATCCCCGACCTCGGCTGACGGGCTTCTCGGCGGGACACCCTCCGAGCCCGTGTCTGACCGGTTATCCGGAAGCCCGGCGTTAGCGTCGGACGGACGGGCAACCGGCTGGACGGGCGACGAGGAGACCGCAGTGGCGGAGCAGCAGGAGGCGTCCGACGACGCCGTCATGACCAGGATCGGCCAGGCGATCATGCTGCTCCACGGAGGTGACCGCGAGGAGGCCCGCAACCGCTTCGGCGCGCTCTGGTCGGAGCTCGGAGCGGACGGCGACGCCCTGCACCGCTGCACCCTGGCGCACTACATGGCCGACACCCAGGACGACCCCGGCGACGAGCTGGCCTGGGACCTGCGGGCTCTGACGGCCGCCGAGGGGCTGAGAACCGCCGAGGGGCAGGGCGCCGCGGAGGGGCCGGGGGCGGTCGGGCAGCCGGGCGGCGGGCAGGCGGCGGAACACCGGGACACCCCGGCCGTCCGGGCGTTCTACCCCTCGCTGCACCTCAACCTCGCGGCGGACTACCTCAAGCTCCAGCGCCCCGACTCGGCCCGCATCCACCTCCAGCGGGCCCGCGCAGCGGCCGAGTCGCTCGCGGACGACGGGTACGGCGGCGGGGTCCGCGCCGCCATCGACCGCCTGGAGCTCCGCATGCGGGAGCAGTGACGCTCGTACGGATCCGGCGGGCTTCCGGGTCAGCGGCCGTACGTCTCCGAGCAGATGCGGGCCGCCCGGCTGCCCGCCGGCCAGCCGCCGTACCCCCGGCCGAGCGCGCAGACGTCCGCCCCGCCGCCGGGGACGCGCGGCACGGCGGGCACGTTGACGGACGGGACCCCCGGGACCCGGCGAGGCTTCTGCGGCGCCGGCGGGTCCTTGCGCTCCTGTGGACGGGCGGCCCCCGCCGGTCCGGTGCGCCGGGCCTCCGCCGGGGGCTCGGGGGAGGACGGCCGGGCGGTCGGCGGACTCGGATCCGGCACGACCTCCAGCGCCTCACGAGCGGGCGGCTGCACGATCTGCGGGGCCACGTCCTGGACCGGCCCGGTGGCCCCCGGTCGCGGGGAGGGAACGGCCCCGGGCTCCACCGAGACGCAGCCGGAGACGGTCGTGACCGCTAACCCGACCAGGAGTTGCGCGGTGATTCTGGTTCTCTGCACCCGGACAACTCTGCGGTGCGGCCGGGCCTCAGGGGGCCCGGTGGGCAGGGAATGGCCCGCACGAGTGACCCGGTCAGCGGCGCGCCCCGAACCAGGCGCCGAGTCAGGCGCAGGTCCTTCGGCACGGCTTTCGGCCGGCCGCCGGTGCGGTCACTTGCCGGTGGCGCCGTCGACGCGCTCGCGCACCAGGTCGGCGTGGCCGTTGTGCTGGGCGTACTCCTCGATCATGTGCATGTAGATCCAGCGGAGGCTGAACGGCTTGCCCGAGGAGCCGACGCCCTTGGAGAAGTCGTCCAGGCCGAACGCGGCGGCGCATCTGCGGGCCGCCGCTATCTCAGCCCGCCAGACGGGCTCCGTCCCGGACCAGGTGGTGGACTCCGTCACCGTGAAGTCCCCGTCCGGGTCCTCCTCGGTGGAGTAGAGGTCCGGCAGCTCCGCACCCGCCAGGATCTCGCGGAACCAGAAGCGCTCCACTTCGGCCAAGTGCTGTACGAGGCCGAGCAGCGTCAGCGCGGAGGGCGGGACGGACGCCTCGCGCAGCTGCGCGTCCGTGAGCCCGGCGCACTTCATGGCGAGCGTCTCGCGGTGGAAGTCGAGCCAGCCCTCCAGCATGGGGCGTTCGGCGGCGTCGAAGGCGGGCTCGGAGCGCACCAGGTTCCCGGAAGAAGTCATGGCGGCCATCCTCACCCATGATCATGTCCCTGGCCAGGGGTTTTGTGAGCGGAACCGGAGCGTGGGCCGCCGGTGGCGGCGACGTATGCTGCCGGGGCGCGAACAGCCGCGCACGGCGGCGCGGCACGGCGACAGGGAGACCTCGTGAAGATCGGTTGCATCGGGCTCGGCGATATCGCGCAGAAGGCGTATCTGCCGGTGCTCACCGCCGTACCGGGGGTCGAACCGCACCTGCAGACCCGCACCCCCGCCACGCTCCACGCCGTCGGCGACGCCCACCGCATTCCGGCCGGCGGCCGTCACACGACCCTCGACTCCCTCCTCGCCCAAGGGCTGGACGCGGCGTTCGTGCACGCCCCGACCGCCGTGCACCCGCAGATCGTGGAACGCCTCCTCGACGCCGGCGTCGCCACCTATGTCGACAAGCCGATCGCCTACGATTACGCCGAGTCCGAGCGGCTGGTGAACCTCGCCGAAGAACGCGGCGTCAGCCTCGCCGTCGGCTTCAACCGCCGCTTCGCCCCGGGCTACTCGCAGTGCGCGGAGCACCCGCGGGAGCTGATCCTCATGCAGAAGAACCGGGTCGGACTGCCCGAGGACCCCCGGACGATGATCCTCGACGACTTCATCCACGTCGTCGACACGCTGCGCTTCCTGGCCCCGGGCACCGTCGACCACACCACCGTGCGGGCCCGGCTCGTGGACGGCCTCCTGCACCACGTGGTGCTCCAGCTGTCCGGCGACGGATTCACCGCGATCGGCATGATGAACCGGCTGAACGGGTCGACCGAGGAGATCCTCGAAGTCTCCGGCCAGGACACCAAACGGCAGGTCCTCAACCTCGCGGACGTCATCGACCACAAGGGCCAGCCCAGTGTGCGGCGGCGCGGGGACTGGGTCCCCGTGGCCCGGCAGCGCGGCATCGAGGCCTGCGTGCACGCCTTCCTCGACGCCGTGCGGCGGGGCGAGACGCTCAGTGCCCGGGACGCCCTGGCGACCCATGAACTGTGCGAGCGGGTGGTCAGGGAGGCCCTGGAGCAGGCCTCCTGAAGGCCCGCAGCCCCTCGACGGCGCACAGCGCGGCCAGCGCCGCGAACGCCCCGTACACCGGCCAGTCCCCGAACCGGCCGTAGAGCGTCTCCCCGCGCGCCAGCGGCAGGTCGAACACCTCCGCCGCGCTCGCGTCCGTACCCAGCGGGCGGCCCACCCGCTCGCCCCGGGGCCCGTACGCCGCGCTGATCCCGGTGAGCGTGGAGTGGACCACGGGACGGCCGTTCTCGGCGGCCCGCAGCGCCCCCAGCGACGCGTGCTGGGCCGGGGCCCAACTGTCCTGGAACGTCGAGGTGGCGGACTGGGCGACGAGCACCTGCGCGCCGTCCCGCACCAGCCTGCGGCTCATGTCGGGGAACGCCGTCTCGAAGCAGACCAGCGGGCCGATCCGCAGTCCCCGCGCCCCGTCCGGCAGGGTCATCACCACCTGGCGGTCGCCGCGCAGCCGGTCCTCGCCCGCCGCCTTGCCCACCGAGGTCGCCCACCCCAGCAGGGAGCGGGCCGGGACGTACTCGCCGAACGGCACCAGCCGCATCTTGTCGTAGCGGTCCCCGGTCGGCCCGCCCGGACCGACGAGCACCGCCGACTTGAAGATCCCCGACCGCCCCGAGCCGTCCGTCTGCCGGGCATCCACATTGACCAGCAGGTCCGCGCCGACCCGGCGGGACAGGTCCGCCAGCCGCCGCGCGGTCTCCGGCCGCTGCCACGCACCCGCCCCGATGCTGCTCTCGCCCCACACCACCAGGTCCACGCCCCGGCCCTCCAGCGAACGGGTCAGCTCCTCGCCCCGGTCCAGGCGGCGCGCGACACTCCCCGGCCCCTCCACGACGCCCGGCTGCACGACGGCGATCCTGACCGTGCCCGTGCTCCCGGGCCGGGGCGCCCAGGCCCACATCGCGGTGACGGACAGGGCGCACACCACCAGCAGGACCCCGGCGGTCGTCCGGGCCCGACGGTCGGCGCACAGGAGGGCCGTGCCGGTGTTCGCCGCGAGCACCAGAAGGCTCACCAGCCACACCCCGCCCACCGAGGCGACCCGCAGGGCCGGGGCGACCTCCCACTGACTCGCGCCGAGGAGCCCCCAGGGCCCACCGAGCCCCTCCCAGGACCGGACCAGCTCGATCATCAGCCACCCGGAGGGCACGACGACCACGGCGGCCACGGCACGCGGCGCGGAAGGCGCCCCGCCGAGCAGCCGGGACACCAGCAGCCCCCAGGGGGCCCAGAGCAGCCCGAGCAGGGCGGCCAGCAGCACGATGAAGACATGGAGGCTCGGCATCAGCCAGTGATGCACGGCGATGACGAACCCGATCCCGCCGATCCAGCCGTCGAGCGCCGCCCGGCGGGGCGAGGGGGCGGCGCGGATCAGCAGCAGCCAGGGGACCAGCGCCACATAGGCGAACCACCAGAGTCCGGGCGCGGGGAAGGCGAGCGCGGGCAGCGCCCCGGCGAGCAGCGCCGCCGCGCCCCGGGCCCAGGGGGACGAGAGCGGCCCAGCGCCGACGGAGCCCCGGCCGCCTGACGCCGGCCCCTCGCCGGAGGAGGCGACGCCGACGACGCTGTCCCCGGACGCGCTGCCTCCGGAGTCGTCGGCCGGGTTCCGGCCGGCCGGGAGACGCCCGCCCGGGATTCGCATGCCGTGCCCTCCTCGGTCGTGCGCGGGCGGGCGGTCGCCGTCAGCGCGTCAGCCCCTGGGTACCCAGTGTGGGGGAGGTGATCCCCGCCGGACACAGGGCGCGGGCCGAGCGGGGCACGGCGGAAGGCCCCGGCGCCCCGCGGGCGGCGACGGCGGTGCGACGACAGGGCCTCGGCGCCCGGCGTCGGGGACGTGCGCGTCCTGGGCCTACGGGACGTGCGCGTCCTGGGCCTACGGGGCCTGCGAGTCCGGGGCCTACGCGTCCGGCGCCCGGCGCCACTTCTCCTGGACGGTGACCGTACGGATCAGCCAGCCCGCCTCGGCACGGTGCAGCTCGAAGGTGTAGCGGCCGCCGGTCACGAAGTCGGGTGTGGCACCGCCCAGCTGCCCGGAGTCCGCCTGCCCCGGAGCGTCCGAGCCGCTCGCCGCCTTCCGGGCCAGGCACATCGGGTTGAGGTAGTCGGCCCGCACCTCGGCCCGGTCGCCCGTATAGCCGCCCAGGTCCTCCAGGTCGATCCGGCGGTTGACGATCAGGTGCTGACGTACGGGGAAGAGGCGCATCGTCTCCTCCAGCCACCGGGCGATCTCGGCGGCCGGGCCCTCCACACCGCCCGCGCCCCGGTAGTCCGCGCGGCCGTCCGGGGTGAACAGGGCGCCGTAGTCCGACCAGGTCCCGTCGTCGACGGCCACCGCGTACCCGGTGATCACCGCATCGATGGCAAGCCGGTCCAGCACGGTCGCGAGCGCCACACGCTGTGTCATCGGTCAAGTCTCGGTCAAGCCGCCCGCCAGGCCAAGAGGCCTGCGTCGACATGACGCGTGGGGCGACGCGTCAGGGCGCGCGGGCGGCGGCCTCAGCAGGGCACGACGGCGACCGGCCCCAGCGCGTGCGTGACCGCCGTCTGCGCCACCGGGGACAGCCCGAGCCCGAGCGACTCGCCGCCCTTGCGGCGACCGATCACCGTCAGGGCCGCCGTCGCCGACGCGGTCACCAGGGTGCGCGAGGCGGAACCGTTGACCGGCTCCCGGACGATCTCCACCTGCGGGTACTTCTCGTGCCAGCCCGAGGTCAGCTCGGCCAGGGTCCGGGCGGCCGAGCCCGCCGCCTCCTGCCGGTCCAGGACCGGGCCGCCCGCGAGCATCGAGGAGAACATCGTCCAGCCGTGGACGATCCGCAGCCGGGCGCCCGGCCGGGAGGCCGCGGTGGCGAAGGCGAACTCCAGGACCGCCTCGCTGCTCTCGTCGGCGGCCACCCCCGCCACGATGTCGGTGAAGGCCGCCGCGTCCGCGCCCCGGTCGTCCCCCTCCGGGCGGTCGTCCTGCACGACGACGACGGGACAGCTCGCCATCGACGCGGTGGCGAGGCTGTTGGAACCGATCATCAGCGAGCGGAAACCGCCGAGTCCGCGCGATCCGACCACGATCATCGACGCGTCCCGGCCCAGCGAGACGAGGGCCGCCGACGGGAAGTCCAGCGGGGCCAGCGTCGAGGGCCGCAGCTCCGGAGCGATGAGCGCGCTCCGGCGTACGGACTCGGCCAGGAGCGTCTCCGCCTCGCGCCGCCCGGTCTCCTCGTCGACCTGCCGGGTGAGCGGGCGGACGTGGACGATCAGCAGCGGCAGTCCGCGCCGCACGGCTTCGCGGGTGGCCCAGTCGAGCGCCTGCCGACCGTGCGTGGAGCCGTCGACGGCGGCGATCACGGGAAGATCGTTGGTGGTCATGCCTCCGAGCGTACGTCGCCGGGCCGACGGCTCTCACCCGGTGGTGGACGGCTCTCACCGGCGCTGGAGGACGGCCCCTCGGCCGTGTCAGTCGTGGTTGTGGGTGGAGGAGGTGTCCTCCGGGGGTTCGCTGCGGCCGCCGTCGCTGCCGCTGGCCACGACGGCGACCAGGGCCGCCACGATCGCCGCCGCCGCGAGCCGGCCGCCCAGCCGCAGCGTCCACCCCGTGCGGGCCCCGGCGGTCGCCCCGGGCCTGCCGGGCAGCTTCTCGGAGCGGCGGGCGGGCCGCATCAGACGCAGGAGCAGCAGCGCGGCGATCGGGAGCTGGAGCAGCCAGACACTGGTGCGGAACCAGCCGTCGTACCAGACGTTGGTCCCGTACAGCAGGGTGTGCCAGACGCTCAGGACGTAGACGACGATCACGCAGCGGTGCAGGATCCGCCAGGTCTTGGGGCCGATGCGGTGGCGTACGTAGAAGAGCAGGCCCAGCGGGATCGCGAGGTACAGGGCCGCCTGGCCGATGGGCATGGCGATCTGCCCGGTCCCGGAGTCGTAGCCGCCGGGGACGAAGGCCTCCACGAAGGCGGTGGCGACCGCGGAGTTCCAGGCCGCCGTGTCGTGCCGGACCAACTCGGCCGCGAAGAGCAGGGCGTGGGCCGCGATCAGGGCGATGGTGTTGAGGCTCGTGGTGCGGTGCAGGCGTTCCAGCCGGGGGCCCGACAGGGGCAGGCGGCCAGGCCGCGGTCCGGACAGCATCAGCCCGAGGATGACGGTTCCCCAGGCCCAGAGCAGGGCGGACCAGCCGAACGCCTGGCTGAGGAAGTACATCCAGAAGCCGCCCGCGTCCGCCATGAACGGCATCACGGTGACCGTGGAGGAGGTCTTGTTGCGGATGCGTATGTAGAGCAGGACGAAGATCGCCGCGGTGATGAGGAGCGCCACCAGGCCGTCGGGCCACGAGGCCCGCAGGTCGGAGCGGAGCGTCGGACGTCTCGGCTCTCCCGGCCGTCTGGGGCCGGGGACCGGACCGCTGTCGGGCGCGGCGCCGCCGTCGGCCCTGGCCGTGGTCGTGACCGCGGCTTCGGACCCGCCTTCGGATCCGGCTTCGGTGGCCGGTGCGGCGCTTCCGGGCGTCTCGGCGGCCGCTGCCGGTTCGGGGGCGGGGGGCGGATTCGTCATGCGGCCTCTTCGGGGCGGGGGAGCGGGGGAATCGCTGGCGGGGCGGTTGCGGCGGCCCCGGGCCACGAGGCGTACGCAGACGCTTTGTTGGAGCAGTCGGACGAGGGGAGGGGAAAGTTCCCGACATGTCTCTGTGATGTGAATCACACCGTGGTGCCGGTGGGGCAAACGAGGCGAACTCCCGTTGTTTCGGCATCTGGTGCTCTTCTCTCCGGGGTGGGTGAGCCTGGCACGATGGCTGCCATGGGAGCCGGAACCGCACTCCGACTCGGGCGCACCGCACTGTTCGCGGTGGTTTGCGTCGCCGTGTCCGGACTCGGCCACGCGCTGATGTCCGGCGTGCCCCTGCCCCTGCTCGTCCAGGCCGCCGTGCTGGTGCCGGTGTGCGGGGCGGGGTGGTGGCTCGCCGCACGGGAGCGGAGCGCTCCGGTGACCGTCGCCGCCCATGTCCTCGGCCAGTTGGGGCTCCATGCCTTCTTCGCCGGCGCCGGGTCATGGCTGCCGTCCGGCTTCGGCGCGCACGACTCGGGCGGCGGGCACCAGGTGTCGTCGGGTGCGATGGACCACTCCGCGCACGAGGTCCCGCTCGGCGGCTCGTCGGACCTGATGGGGCTTCTGGCCGCTTTCGACGGCACGGTGTTCACCCTCGGCATGGCCGCCGCCCACGCGCTGGCCGGACTGATCTGCGGCTGGTGGCTGTGGCGCGGCGAGGTCGCCCTCGCCCGGCTGGGCCGCTCCCTGGTGCTGTTCGTCCGCGCCCCGCTGCGGACGGCCTGGCGCCTGTGGACCGCGACGCCGGCCGCCCCTGTACCGTCCGCCCGGCGACGCACCCGCCGTCGGCCCGGGCGCCGCCCGCAGGACCTGCTGGCCCGGCACGCCATCTCCCGGCGCGGGCCGCCGTTCTCCCTCCGCTTCCTCTGACCTCCATCCGTCCTCCGGCCTCTGTGCGCCGGTGGCGGTACGGGTGTGCGCCCCGCGCACACCCGTGACAGGCATGCCGGTTCTCCGGGCCGCCCGCCCTCGGCGGCGCCCGGGACCGGTGACCGGAGCCGGGCGACCGCTGCCCCGGCTCCGCAAGGACGCGAAGGACTGCTGTGACACTTCCTGCTCCCGCACTACCGGCGCCCCCGCAACAGGCGACCCCGCGACAGGCCGCCGGACCACTGGCGGCTGTGCTGCCGGTTGCGGCGCGACCGGCCCCCGCACCATCAACTCCCGCACACCGCGCCGTCGCCGCGCCACCGACTGCCGCGTCGTCCGTCCGGGCCCCCGCCCCCCGGCCGCCGGTCATCCGGGTGTCCGCCACCCGTCCGCCCCGCCCACGGGTCCCGGCCGCCCGGCAGAACGACGGGCAGATCACCGACTGGGCGCTGGCCGCGGGCGGCGGTGACCGGGAGGCCGCCGACCGCTTCGTGCGGGCCACGTACGAGGACGTCCGCCGCTTCGTCGCCTACCTCAGCTCCGACGCCCCGGGGGCCGACGACCTGGCCCAGGAGACCTATCTGCGGGCGATGAGCGGACTGGCCCGGTTCGCGGGGCGTTCCTGCGCCCGGACCTGGCTGATGTCGATCGCGCGGCGCGTCGTCATCGACCGGCACCGGGCCGCCGCAGTCCGCCCCCGGACCGCCGACACCGCGGACTGGCAGACCGCCGCGGAACGCGCCCAGCCCCGTCACCTGCCCGGATTCGAGGAGTCCGCCGCGGTGCTGGACGCCCTGCGCCGGCTGGACCCGGCCCGCCGCCAGGCCTTCGTGCTCACCCAACTGCTGGGCGCGTCCTACGAGGAGGCCGCGGCCGCCGCCGGGTGCCCGATCGGCACCGTCCGCTCCCGCGTGGCGCGCGCCCGCCGCGAACTCGCCGGGCAGTGGCGCGCGGAACCGGCCGAACCCGCACCCGACGCCGCCTAGGCGGCGTCCGCCCGGGATCCCTCGGGGTCCCGGGCGGTACGGCCGCGGAGCAGGAACACCGGCAGCAGCAGGCACTGGAGGCAGACCGCCGCCCAGAACGCCCGTGGCGAGCCCGCCGACTCCGCCGCCCCGTACAACTGCCCGCCCACCACACCGCTGGCGAACGCGCCGATGCCCGCCGCCAGCCGTTGCCGTCCGAACACGCTCGCCGGGGCGGCCGACGAACGGGCCAGCGCCTCCAGGTCGTTCTTGAGGAAGAGGACGGTCTCCCCGAGACACAGCAAGGCCCCGCCCACCGCGATCCCCGCGTACCCCCCGGCGCCGATCGCCGCCATGCCCGCCGCCATCGCGCCGAAGCCCCACCGCAGCGCGGCCGGGTAGCTCAGTGCGGCGACCCGCTCCGCCAGCAACGGCTGGGCGACGACGAGGAGGGCCGCGTACCCCGTCAGGACGGCCCCGTAGAAGGCCGCCGACGTGCGGGGAACCGCGTACAGCGCCAGATAGTGCTGGAAGAACATGAACGCGTACACGCTGAGCACGGTGACCGCGAACGGCGAGGGCCCCGGGCGCGGTGCACCGGAATCCCGGACCGGGGCAGCGGCCCGCGTCTCCTCGCCCCGGTCCGCCGCACCCGGCGGCAGCAGCGCGTGCCCGGCGCCGACGAGCGCGAACAGCACGGTGACGCTGGAGAACAGCACCCCGGGCGAGCCCATGACGAGGGGAGCGGCGGCCGGAGGGCCCAGCGCCATCCCCGCGTTGAACGCCGAACCGCTCGCCGACAGCAGCCGGGGACGGGCGGCCTCGGACACGCCGTCCACCAGGTACGCCTTGTTCGCCGGGAGATACAGCGCCGCCCCCGCCGACACCAGCAGCAGCGCCCCGACCGCCAGGACCGGACTGGTCAGCCCGGGGACGAACGCGGCGAACCCCGCCGTGCGCAGCGCCAGCGCCAGCAGCATCGCGCGCCGCAACCCGATCCGCGCGGTCACCGGCCCCGCGACCACGCCCCCGGCGAACTGGATCAGCGAGGCCACGGCCAGCACGAAGCCGACCGTGCCGAGCCCGAGGCCGAGCCGTTGATGCAGCAGCACCGACATGTAGGGCAGCACGGCGAAGCTTCCCAGCGTGATCAGGAACGAGCCCGCCAGCAGGAACCGCTGGGGGCCGGTGAACGGCGGCCGGACCGCGCGCCCACGGTCCGCCTCCGGTGCCTCGCCCGGCCGCCGGGGGCTCATCTCCCCGGGCTCACGCCGTGCCGGCCGCGACGACCGGGCGGACCCGGACGGCCGCGCTCCACGCCCGGTGCTGGGCCAGCTCCGCCGTGCGCCCCTCGGCCAGCACCATGCCCGTGCAGCCACGCTGATCGCCGACGTGGACCACGCTCTCGCCGGGCTCGCGCACCGGGAACCACTCCACCGCCCCGGGAAACGCGGCGAGTTCATCCAGCCCGAGCCAGCCCTTCAGTGTCCCGGGCCGTTCCGCGTACACCAACACGAAGCCGTACGCGGGCCCTTCGCCGTCGAGCGGGGCGTCCAGCAGCGCCGGGCGGCGGCCCAGTGCCTCGTCCGTCATCGCCGTGTAGACATTCGTCCGCAGCGTGCGGCACAGCACCTCACCGACCAGCGCGCCGCCGATCCTGCGATTGATCTCCACCAGCTCGGGCCCCTCGGCCGTCAGGATGAACTCCACGTGGGCGAAGCCCCGTTCGTGCCCGGCCGCCGCCAGGACCCGGCCCACCCACGCCTCGACCCCGGCCCGCTCGGCCTCCGGCAGCGCCACCGGGAACGCCGCCGCCTCCTCCCGTACCACCGCGGACCGGGACGTCTGGCGGCTCAGCACCCCGAGCAGCCGGGTGGTCCCGTCCCAGCTGAGGGTCTCCGCGCTGTACAGCGGGCCGGCGAGGAAGGCCTCGGCGAACAGCGTGCCCATCAGTCGCTGTTCGCCCGCCTCCGCCAGCGCCCGGTGCAGGGCCTCCTCGTCGTGCACGATCCACACGTACCGCGAGGAGGTGCCCGCCGAGTCCTTCAGGACCGCGGGCAGCCCCACTGCCCGCAGCACCTCCCCGGCGCCTTCGGGACCCGGCGGGACGGCTACGGACGTACTCCGGCTCAGCCCGCGCGCGTGGAGCGTCTCCCGGACCCGGCGCTTGTCCCGCAGCAGCGTCACGGCCTCCGGGTCCGGCCCCGGGAGGCCGCGTTCGCGGGCCAGTTCGGCGGCCGGCAGGCTCCAGGTGTCCGTCGTGTTGATCAGCCCGGCCAGGTCCGGCACGGCGTCCAGCGCCCGGCGGACGGCCTCCTGGTCCCAGGTGTCGACGTCCACGACGTCCAGCGCGTCCGGCGGCAGGACCGCCAGCTCGTGCCGGTAGACCGAACGGTCACCGGTCAGCAGGCACAGCCGGTGCCCCGCCTGCGCGGCGGCCTCCGCCATCCGCCCCAGGCCGAAGGACAGGGACTCCAGTGCGACGATCGTCATGGCAGCAGCTCCACGGTCGGTACGGGGGAGGGGGCATCGCCCTCGACGGTTCCGGCGGCCCCCACAGCCCGGTCGCCCTCGGTGGTCCTGGCGGCCCGTGGAGCGGCGCGCCCGGCCCACTCCATCACCGACCACGGCGGCCGCAGATCGTCCGGCGTCGTGATGGTCCGGGGCCGCAGCCCGGCCGGGTCCAGGGCCTCGGCATGCCGGGCGAACACCCGCTCCGCGTACCGGTGTCCGGTGTCGGCGCCCAGCACCAGGTGCAGCCGCCCGGGGTCACGGGCCGCCTCCCAGGACGCCGTCAGATGGGCCGCCCCGGTGGACAGGCCCGCGAACACCGCGTGCTCCCGCAGCAGTCCGACCGCCCCGGCCATCGCATGGCGGAAGTCCAGCCAGTGAACGGTGTCGTACAGCTCGTGGCGGACGTTCCCGAACGGGATCGAGCTGCCGATGCCCGCGATGATCGCCTCCGGGTCCTCGAACCGCTCGCTCCCGAAGGTCACACTGCCGAACGGCTGGATGCCCACCAGCCGTACCGAGCGCCCCGACTCCCGCAGCGCACGTGCCAGTCCACCGGTCGACGCCCCCGTGCCGACCGCGCCGACCACGGTCAGCGGGCCCTCGGGGAGCGCCCCGGTGAGCAGCTCGGCGAACTCCCGGTAGCCCTCGTGGTGGACCCCGTCGTGGTACTGCCGCATCCAGTGGAAGTCGGGCCGCTCGGCCAGCAGCCGGCGCACGTGGCGCACCCGCAACTCCTGGTCCAGGCGCAGGCTCTGCGAGGGCGGCATCGCGTCGACCGTCGCGCCGAGGATCTCCAGCTGCGCCCGCATGGTGGCGTCCACGGTGGTGGAGGCGACGATGTGGCAGCGCAGCCCGTAGCGGTGGCAGGCCATGGCGAGGGCCAGCGCGTAGATCCCGCTGGAGCTGTCGACCAGGGTCTGCCCGGGGACCACCCGGCCCCGGCGCAGCAGCGAGCGGACCGCGCCGAGCGCCGCGTACACCTTCATCGTCTCGAAGCGGGCGAGGACGACGTCGCCGGTCAGCCGGATCAGGTCCGGGGTCTTCACGGCGTCGGTGATGTGTTCGTGCACGGTGGCGACGGGCGTGGCGGCGGTGCGCGGACGGGCGTCCGCCCCCGCCCTCACGCGCGCCGCCCGCGCACGATGAGCCGGTCCGAGCGCTGGTCGTAGCCGGACGCGTCGAACCCGCCGAAACACTCCACCTCGCTGAAGCCCGCGCTCTCGAAGAGGGCGTGCAGCTCGGCCGCGGAGTAGAGCCAGGAGGTGATGGAGGCGGTGCGCGCCGTCTCGCCGCGGACCAGTGTCCAGTCCGTGCGCAGCCGCCGCCAGCTGTCGAGGACGGTGTCGCGCTGGACGACGTAGGCGCCGTCCGGCAGGTCGACCGCCTTGGGCCGCCCGATCCAGCCCGCCAGCACCTCCTTGCCCATCACGTCCACCAGGAGCTGCCCGCCCGGCGCGAGGCTCTCGTACGCGTTGCGCAGCACCTGGAGGTTGTCCTCGGCCTCCTCGAAGTAGCCGAACGACGTGAAGACGTTCAGGACCACGTCGAAGGCGCCCGGGTCCCGGTACGTGAGCATGTCGGCGCGCTCCAGGCGGACCTTCGCGCCCGCCGCGTCGCAGACGGCACGCGCGCTCTCCAGCATCGAGGGGGAGAGGTCGACGCCCGTCACCTCGTACCCGCGGCCCGCCAGCGGTACCACGAAGAGGCCCGGCCCGCAGCACAGGTCCAGAACTCTCGCGCCCGGCGGGAAGTCCAGCAGCGGTGAGGACGCGACCAGGGCGGCGGCGGACTCGGCCCGTGCCGGCGGGAACATCGTCGGGGCGAAATCGGACCAGAGCGCCTCGTCCTCGTACCAGTGCATGCCTCGCGGTCTCCTCCCGGGCCCGGGGCCCCGTGGGTGTGCTGCGGCCGTCACCCGGGCGGCCGTCCCGTCTCACCGGCCGCCGCTCGCGTCACCGGGAGGACCATCCGCACCCGGCGTCTCTCCAGTAGTCGGCCGCCCCGGCCGGGAAGTTCCCGCGCGATCAGCGGCCGATGTGCTGCCCGGGACGTTCCCGGTGGTCACCGGCCGACGTCCGGGGCCCGCCGCCGGGGAGCCTCACCGGCGGTTCCCGGCCGGTGTGCAGGCGACGTAACCGGCGTTGTTCGCCCGGTGTCATCCCCGGGTAACGGGCGCTTCCTAGATTTCGGGGTGACCGCCGCCCGCCCGCGCGTCCCTCCGGGAACGCCCGCCCCCGAAGGGCCCCGCACATGACCGTGCCGACCCCGCCGCCGGACGCTCCCGCCACCGACCGGGTGCGCACGGTCTGCTCGTACTGCGGTGTCGGCTGCGGGATCGTCCTCGACATCAACGCCGGCCCCGACGGCCGCCGCACCGTCGTCAAGGCCTCGGGGGACAAGGAGCACCCGTCGAACGCCGGACGGCTCTGCACCAAGGGCGCGACCGGCGCGGACCTGCTCGCCGCCCCCGGACGGCTGACCACCGCCCTGGCCCGCGCCGACCGCAGCGAGCAGCCCGCCCCGCTCGGCCGGGACGCCGCCATCGCACAGACGGCGCGCCGGCTGCGGTCCGTGCTGGACACCCACGGCCCGGACGCGGTGGCCCTCTACGTCTCCGGCCAGATGACGCTGGAGGCGCAGTACCTCGCCAACAAGCTGGCGAAGGGCTTCATGCGGACCAACACCATCGAGTCCAACTCCCGGCTCTGCATGGCGAGCGCGGGCAGCGGCTACAAGCTGTCCCTCGGCGCGGACGGGCCGCCCGGCTCCTACGAGGACTTCGCCCACGCCGACGTCTTCCTCGTCACCGGCGCCAACATGGCCGACTGCCACCCCATCCTCTTCCTGCGGATGATGGAGCGCGTCAAGGCGGGCGCGAAGCTGATCGTCGTCGACCCCCGGCGCAACGCCACCACCGCCAAGGCCGATCTCCATCTGCGGATCCGGCCCGGTACCGACCTGGCCCTTCTCAACGGCTTGCTGCACCTCCTCGTCGAGAACGGGCACACCGACCCCGCCTTCATCGCCGAGCACACCGAGGGCTGGGCGGGGATGCCCGCCTTCCTCCGCGACTACCCGCCCGCCGCGGTCGCGGAGATCACCGGTATCCCGGAGGACGACATCCGGCAGGCGGCCCGCTGGATCGGCGAGGCGGGCGAGTGGATGAGCTGCTGGACGATGGGACTCAACCAGTCCACCCACGGCACCTGGAACACCAACGCGCTGATCAACCTGCACCTGGCGACCGGCGCGATCTGCCGCCCCGGCAGCGGCCCGTTCTCGCTCACCGGCCAGCCCAACGCCATGGGCGGCCGCGAGATGGGCTACATGGGCCCCGGGCTGCCCGGCCAGCGATCGGTCCTGGTCGACGAGGACCGTGCCTTCACCGAGGAGCTGTGGGGCATCGAGCCCGGCGCCCTGCGCGCGGACGGCTCGGGCAGCGGCACCGTCGACATGTTCCGGCGCATGGCCGAGGGGGAGATCAAGGCCTGCTGGATAATCTGCACCAACCCGGTCGCCTCGGTCGCCAACCGCCGGACCGTCATCGAGGGGCTGGAGGCCGCCGAATTCGTCGTCGCCCAGGACGTGTTCGCCGACACCGAGACCAACGCGTACGCCGATATCGTCCTGCCCGCCGCCCTCTGGGCCGAGTCCGAGGGCGTGATGATCAACTCAGAGCGCACCCTCACTCTCTCCCGCCGCGCCACCGACCCGCCCGGGGAGGCATGGCCGGACTGGCGGATCATCGCGGCGGTCGCCTGCGCCATGGGGTACGAGGACGCCTTCGGCTACACGAGCGCCGAGGAGATCTTCGCCGAGATCACCCGGGCAGGGAACCCGCGCACCGGCTACGACCTGCGCGGGGTCACGTACGAGCGGCTGCGCGAGACGCCCGTGCAGTGGCCGAGCGCCGATGTCGAAGGCCCCGCCCGCAACCCCGTGCGCTACCTCAACGACGGCGTCAGCCAGGAGCTGACCGTACGTCCCGACGGAAGCGTGCCGAGGCTCGCCTTCCCGCTGCCCGGCGGCCGGGCCGCCTTCCACGCCCGCCCGCACCTGCCGGCGGCCGAGATACCCGACGGGGACTTCCCGCACCTCCTCAACACCGGCCGGCTCCAGCACCAGTGGCACACCCTCACCAAGACCGCGAAGATCCCCAAACTCAACCGGCTGGACCCCGCACCCTTCGTGGAGATCCACCCCGACGACGCGGCCGCCCTGGGCCTGGCCGAGGGCGACGGCGTCGAGGTCGCCTCGCGGCGCGGCCGCGCGGTGCTCCCGGCCCGGATCACCGACCGGGTCCGGGCAGGGGAGTGCTTCGCCCCGTTCCACTGGAACGACCTGTTCGGCGAGTACCTCGGCGTGAACGCCGTGACCAACGACGCGGTCGACCCGATCTCGTTCCAGCCGGAGCTCAAGGTGTGCGCGGTCCGGCTGGCCAAGGTCGCGGCCCCGGCCGGGGTCGGGGCCGCACCGTCGCTCGGCTCGCCGGACGAACAGCCCGCGCTCACGGCCGTCCTCGGCCTCCCGGACACCGCTACCGCCCCGCCCGAACTCACCGCCCCGGAACGCCGCTACCTCGCGGGGTTCCTGGCGGGCCTGGGAGAGCATCCCACGGGCACCCCCGTGCTCCCCGCGCACGCGCCCTTCGACCCGGACCATGCCCTGTGGGTCAACGGGGTGCTGGCAGGCGCCCACTCACGGCTCGCCGGCCCCGGACCCGCCCCCACCGCGCCCACCGGGTCCCCGGGCCCCGTCCCGGACGAGGACCGGGGCCGCCCGGTCGTCGTGCTCTGGGCCTCGCAGACCGGCAACGCCGAGGAGGTCGCCGCCTCTGCCGCGCGCACCCTGGCCGCCGAGGGGCACCGCACCACGCTCCTGGGCATGGACGAGGGGACCCCCGACGCCCTGCCCCGCCCGGCCGACCTCCTCGTCGTCACCAGCACGTTCGGCGACGGCGACGCCCCCGACAACGGCACCGGCTTCTGGGAGTCGCTGAACGCCCCCGGGACCCCGCGCCTGGAGGGCGTCCGCTACGCCGTCCTCGCACTCGGGGACTCGACGTACGACGACTTCTGCGGCCACGGCCGCCGCCTGGACGAACGCTTCGGCGCACTCGGCGCGGAGCGGCTGGTCCCGCGCACCGACTGCGAACCGGAGTACGAACAGCCCTTCGGCCAGTGGCTCAAGGAGGTGCGGGCGGCACTGGAGGCGACGACACCGGAAGGAACCACGGGGACGGAGGCCGCGCCGACAGCACCGGCGACAGCGGGGTCGGCAGCGGCGACGACACCGGGCGAGAAGCCGCCTGCCACCCCCTCCCGGGCCGCCCCCGTCACCGCCCTCCTCACCGGGAACCGCCTCCTGAGCCTGCCCGGCGCGACGAAGGAGGTCCGCGCCTTCACGCTCGACACGCGGCACGCCGACACCCCCCTGACGTACCGGACCGGGGACGCTCTCGGTGTGCAGCCGCTCAACTGCCCGGAACTGGTCGCCGAATGGCTGGCCGTCACCGGACTGGACCCCGCCGGGACGATCGACGTACCCGGCCACGGAACGGTCCCCCTCGACGAGGCGCTCCACCGCCGCCTCGACATCACCCGCATCACCCCGGACCTGCTGCGCCTGGTCGCCGACCACACGGGGGACCGGTCCCTGAAGAAGCTGCTGCGCCCCGACAACAAGGGCGAGCGGGACCGGTGGACGTGGGGGCGGCAGGCCGTCGACGTGCTCGCCGAACACCCGGTACGGGCCACGGCCGCCGAATGGGCCGACGTGCTGGGGCCGCTCCGCCCCCGGCTGTACTCCATCGCCTCCAGCCCGCTCGCGGACCCCCACCGGATGCGGCTGACCGTCTCCGTGATCCGCTACGAGGGCCACCGCGGGCGGATACGCAAGGGCATCGCCTCCACGTTCCTCGCCGACGCCGAACCGGACAGCCCCGTCCCGGTGTTCGTCCAGCGAAACGACCGCTTCCGCCCGCCCGCCGATCCGGCCGCCCCGATGATCATGGTCGGGCCCGGTACCGGAGTCGCCCCGTTCCTGGGCTTCCTGGAGGAGCGACGGGCGCTCGGCCACTCCGGCGCCAACTGGCTGTTCTTCGGCGAGCAGCACCGCGCCACGGACTTCTACTACCGTGACGAACTCGACGCGCTGAGCCGCTCGGGCACTCTCACCCGGCTGGACACCGCCTTCTCCCGCGACCAGCGCGCCAAGGTCTACGTCCAGGACCGGATGCGCGAGCACGGAGCCCAGCTCTGGTCCTGGCTCCGCGACGGCGCCCACCTCTATGTCTGCGGCGACGCCTCCCGCATGGCCAAGGACGTCGACCGGGCCCTGCGCGACATCGCCGTCGCCCACGGCGGCCTCGAACCCGACGCCGCGGCCGCCCAGGTCAAACAGCTAGCCTCGGACCGCAGATACGTACGGGACGTGTACTGACCGACCGAGGGAGTACGAAATGGCGTGGGCGCACGTACCGGTGGACACCGGATCGCCGGCGGCGGGCGCGGTCCTCCTGATCGGCATCCCGGGCAGCGGCAAGAGCACGGTGGCCGCCGCACTCGCCGCCCGGTTCACCGCCGCCGCCCACATCGAGGTGGACGCCCTCCAGGAACTCATCGTCTCCGGCGGCCGGTGGCCCTCGCCCGAACGGGACGAGGAGGCGGACCGGCAGATCTTCCTCCGGGCCCGCAACGCCTGCCTGCTGGCGGACAGTTTCCTCGCCGCGGGCTTCCTCCCGGTCATCGACGACGTCGTCGTACGCCGCGCCCACCTCGACTTCTACCGCGCCGCGTTCACCGGAGGACCGCTGCACCCCGTGATCCTGGCCCCGGGCGCGGCGAAGGCCCTGGAGCGCAACCTCGCCCGGGACAAGACCCTCACCACGAACTGGTCGTTCCTGGAGACGGCGATGCGCGACGAACTGGCCGACGAGAAGATCTGGATCGACAGCGCGGAGCTGACGGTGGAGGAGACGGTGGACGCGGTCCTGGCGGCGACGGGGCTCCACGCCCCCTGAGCCCTCCGGTCCGTCGACGCGACCGCGCTGTCAGACCCCCGCCGTACGGTGGGAACATCTATCCGCGCTGCTGGCTGCTGCGCTGCCGGATCGCCCCGCCCGGCTGCTCCCGGGCGGGGCGCACACCCGTCGGGTCAGCCCGCCGACTCACCCGCGTGCGGGCTCAGCGCGCCGGACCAGACGAGCGCGAAGATCACGATGCCGAGCAGGATGCGGTAGACGACGAAGGGCATGAAGCTCTTGGTGGTGATGAACTTCATGAACCACGCGATGACGGCGTATCCGACGAAGAAGGCCACCACGGTCGCGAAGATCGTCGGACCCCAGGAGACATGCCCCTCGCCCACGTCCTTGAGCTCGTACGCGCCCGAGGCGAGCACCGCGGGGATCGCCAGGAGGAACGAGTAGCGGGCGGCCGACTCGCGGGTGTAGCCCATCAGCAGACCACCGCTGATCGTCGCGCCCGAACGGGAGACCCCGGGGATCAGCGCCATCGCCTGGCAGAACCCGTAGATCAGGCCGTCCCTGACCCCCAGGTCCTTGAGCGTCTTGCGCTCCTTCACCACCCGGTGCCTGCCGCCCGACTCGTCGCGCGCGGCCAGCCGGTCGGCGATGCCCAGCACGATGCCCATGACGATCAGCGTCGTCGCGATCAGCCGCAGATCGCGGAACGGGCCCTCGATCTGGTCCTTGAGCGTGAGGCCCAGCACACCGATGGGGATCGAGCCGACGATGACCAGCCAGCCCATCTGGGCGTCGTGGTCACTGCGCATCGAACGGTCCGTCAGCGAGCGGAACCAGGCCGACACGATCCGTGCGATGTCCTGACGGAAGTAGATGAGCACCGCCGCCTCCGTGCCGATCTGGGTGATCGCCGTGAACGCCGCCCCCGGGTCGTGCCAGCCGGCGAACGCGGCCGTCAGCCGCAGATGGGCGCTGGAGGAGATCGGCAGGAACTCGGTCAGTCCCTGAACAAGTCCCAGGACGAATGATTCGAACCAGCTCATGGGGCTTAGGCCATCCCGGAGGTGATCGTGCATCGGCCACGGACGACTGGGCCCGTCGGCTGCGTGCAAAGTGCGGAGTGCGGTCAAGGACATCGAGGTCGCGGGCAGCGTATCGCCTGGAAGTGAACGTCAGGCCGACTGCACCGGTCATCCACGTGCCGCCGTACGCTCAGTCCTTCGGCGTGTCCCGGCCCAGCCGGTGGCGCTTGCGCCAGGCCACCAGCGCCCCGCCGAGTGCGGACAGCACGATGAAGCCCATGGCGGCCAGGAACACGGGCGAGGTCGGCGACGCGGCCTCGCTGCCGGCTATCACGTACGCCGCCGTGTTCGGGATCGACCCGAGCCCGGTGGCCAGGAGAAACGGCGGAGCGCCCATCCGGGAGGTCGCCGCGCAGTAGTTGGCGGCGGCGAACGGGACCCCGGGGAAGAGGCGCAGCGCCAGGACCGACCGGAAGCCGTGCCGACTGAGCACCCCGTCCGCGGCGGTGAGCAGCTTTCCGCGCAGCAGGGTCCGCAACGCGTCCTGCCCCAGCACCCGGCCCAGCATGAACGACACGCCCGCACCCAGCACCGTGCCCGCCAGCGCCGCCGCCAGACCGGCCTGCGCGCCGAACAACGCGCCCGCGGCGATGTTGAGCAGCGGGCGCGGCACGAACGCCACCGTCAGCGCCCCGTACGCAAGACCGAAGAGCATCGCGGCCGTGCCCCCGGTCAGCTGGGCCGGCCAGCCCGACTCCAGCAGCCGCTGTGGTTCGAACAGCAGCATCGTCGACGCGGCTGCCAGCAGGACGACCACGAGCAGCGAGAGCCGGGACCACGGCGACAACAGTGCCCGGGTCAGGCGCAGGGCCGGACCCGAGGCGGGCCGGGCGGTGGGGGCGGGGTCGAACATTCGGGGAGAGTAACCGAAAAGGCTGTGTGATCGCCGTAATGTGCGTCGCGTGAACCCCGCCGCCGACGCCCCCGTCCCGCCGGACAGCACCCTCGCCGACACCGTCCTGGAGCGGCTCGTCGCCGTCTACGCCCCGGCCGCCGACCCCGTACGGGCGGAGGCGGCCGCCGTGTACATGAAGCACGTCGCGCCCTTCCTCGGGATCCCCACCCCCGAGCGCCGGGCCCTGTCGCGGACCGTATCGGCGGGCACCGGGCGGCCGCACGAGCGGGACTGCACGGCGATCGCGCTGCGCTGCTGGCGGCTGCCCGAGCGCGAGTACCACTACTTCGCCGTCGACTACCTGCGCCGCCACGCGGGCCGCTGCACCTCCGGCTTCCTGCCCGTCCTGCACCATCTCGTCACCACGGTCCCCTGGTGGGACACGGTCGACCTGCTCGCCGCGCATGTCGCGGGCCCGCTGGTCGCCGCCGATCCGGCGCTCGCCCGCGAGATGGACCGGTGGATCGACGACCCCAGCCTCTGGGCCGCCAGGACCGCCCTGCTGCACCAGCTGCGCTACAAGGAAGCCACCGACGCCGACAGGCTGTTCGGCTACTGCCTGCGCCGCGCGGACCACCCCGACTTCTTCCTCCGCAAGGCGATCGGCTGGGCCCTGCGCGAGTACGCCAAGACCGACCCCGCCGCCGTACGGGACTTCGTCGAGGGAGCCAGGACCCGGCTCTCCCCGCTCTCCGTACGCGAGGCCCTGAAGAACCTCTGAGCCGCGGGCGGGACCGGGCGGAAAACCATTCGACGCGACCGCCGCGCCCGGCCATCATCA
Source organism: Streptomyces sp. man185 (assembly GCA_002551355.1). Classification (GTDB taxonomy): domain Bacteria; phylum Actinomycetota; class Actinomycetes; order Streptomycetales; family Streptomycetaceae; genus Streptomyces. The sequence goes on from NTHE01000011.1 coordinate 71,856, forward strand.
GGGGCATGTTCCGGTACGCCTTCCTCGCAGCGCGGTCCGCAGTCGCGGACGCGCCGAAGGCTGCCGTGAGCGACGCGGTCGCCGAGGCACTCGCCCCGGCCGCAGCAGAAGCAGCAGTCGTCGCAGCGGCGTTCGCCGTTGTCGCAGCGCCCGTCGACGGCGCCCGAAGCTGACCCTCCCCCGACAGTCCGGCGGACCCCGCAAGGGGAGGGTCGGCGGGGCCCTGGGGTCTTCTCTTCTCAGCTTCGAGTTCTTCATAAGGAACGAACCATGTCCAAGACGGCGTACGTGCGCACCAAGCCGCACCTCAACATCGGCACCATGGGCCACGTCGACCACGGCAAGACCACCCTCACCGCCGCCATCACCAAGGTCCTCAGCGAGCGCGGCGGCAGCAGCACCTCCTACGTCTCGTTCGACCGGATCGACCGGGCCCCCGAGGAGGCCCAGCGCGGCATCACCATCAACATCGCGCACGTCGAGTACGAGACCGACACCCGCCACTACGCGCACGTCGACATGCCCGGTCACGCCGACTACATCAAGAACATGGTGACCGGAGCGGCTCAGCTCGACGGGGCGATCCTCGTCGTCTCCGCGCTCGACGGGATCATGCCGCAGACCGCCGAGCACGTCCTGCTGGCCCGTCAAGTCGGCGTCGACCACATCGTCGTCGCCCTCAACAAGGCCGACGCGGGCGACCCCGAGCTGACCGACCTGGTCGAGCTGGAGGTCCGTGAGCTGCTCTCCGCGCACGGGTACGGCGGCGACGCCGTCCCCGTGGTCCGGGTCTCCGGGCTCAAGGCGCTGGAGGGAGACCCACGGTGGACGGCGGCGATCGAAGGGCTGCTGGACGCCGTCGACACGTACGTACCGATTCCGGTGCGCTACACCGACGCGCCGTTCCTGCTGTCCGTCGAGAACGTCCTGACCATCACCGGCCGGGGCACCGTCGTCACCGGCGCCGTCGAGCGCGGCACCGTCCGTGTCGGCGACAAGGTCCAGGTGCTGGGCGCGGACATCGAGACGGTCGTCACCGGCCTGGAGACCTTCGGCAAGCCGATGGAGTCCGCCGAGGCCGGGGACAACGTGGCGCTGCTGCTGCGCGGGGTGGAGCGCGACCGGGTCCGCCGCGGCCATGTCGTGGCCGCGCCCGGCAGCGTGGTGCCCAGCCGCCGGTTCATCGCCCAGGTGTACGTGCTGTCGACGAAGGAGGGCGGCCGGTCGACCCCGGTCGCCACCGGCTACCGGCCGCAGTTCTACATCCGTACGGCGGACGTCGTCGGCGACGTCGACCTCGGCGAGGCGGCGTTCGCGCGCCCCGGCGACACGGTCACGATGACCGTGGAGCTGGGCCGTGACGTGCCGCTGGAGTCCGGTCTCGGCTTCGCGATCCGCGAGGGCGGCCGCACGGTCGGCGCGGGCACGGTCACCGAGCTGCTCTGAGCACCACCGCGGCCCGCCACCCCTCGGCCCAGGGGTGGCGGGCCGCGGTGCGAGGGAGGCGACAATGGAGAGGTGAACGAGCCGATACCCGTCATCCGCGAGGTCGACTGCGGCACCGCCCGGCTGCTGCCCGACATCGACCGCGACCGGGCCTGGCTGCTCACGGTCGACGACGCGCCCCAGTCCTACGTCGACCTCGACGATCCGTCCTACCTGGAGTTCGAGTACGTGACCCGGCTCGCCCACGTGGTCGACGGCGCGGCCGGGCCGGGCGCGCCCCTGGACGTCCTGCACCTGGGCGGTGGGGCGCTGACCCTGCCCCGCTACGTGGCCGCGACGCGCCCCGGCTCGCGGCAGGACGTCGTCGACGCCGACCGGGGGCTGCTGGGGCTGGTCCGGGAGCATCTGCCGCTGCCCGACGGGAGCGGCATCATCCTGCACGTGGCCGACGCCCGGGCGCGGCTGGAGGCGACCGCCCCCGCGTCCGCCGACCTCCTGATAGCGGACGTCTTCGGCGGCTCCCGGGTTCCGGCCCACCTCACGTCCGTCGAGTACGCGCGGGCCGCCGGCCGGGTCCTGCGGGCGGACGGGATCTACGCGGCCAACCTGGCCGACAGTGCGCCGTTCGCCTTCCTCCGCTCCCAGCTGGCGAACTTCGCCGCGGTCTTTCCGGAGCTGGCGCTGATCGCGGAACCGGCGGTGCTGCGCGGGCGGCGCTTCGGCAACATCGTCCTCCTCGCCTCCCACACGCCCCTCGACGTGGACCCGCTCGTCCGCCGCTGCGCCGCGGACGCCTTTCCCTCGCGGGTCACCCACGGCGCCGCGCTGGCCGGATTCCTCGGCGGGGCCCGCCCGGTGGCGGACGCCGACGCGGTCGCCTCGCCCGAACCGCCCGACGGGACCTTCAGCATCGGCTGAGGCCGAGGCTCCCGGCGGTCGGGGCGGCGCGGGGCGGGACTGTACGGGTGTCAGCCGGTGGGCTCACCCGCGAGGCGGACCGTGCTCAGGATCTGCTGGATGGTCGTGTCCGGCAGCTCGTCCTTGACGCCGGCGGCGGCGTAGAGGACCCAGGTGGAGAATTCGCCCTTGGAGTTCTTGAAGGAGAACGCGATCGACTTCCCGTCGCTGTCGCACTTCTCCTTGTTGGCGAGTTCCCGAGCGGTGGCCTGGACAACACTGCCGGAGAGACCCGACTTCGTGGTGAACGGCTTGGCCTTGCCGATCTTGACCTTGGACTTCGGGTCGAGCTGGGCGTAGGCGGCCCACACCCAGTTGGCGGCCTCGTTCGTCGCGGCCTCGTCGCTGTTCTTGGCGCCCTGGGCACCCTTCGTGCCGACACCGGCGAGCCCGGTGTCCTCCTCGCTGCCGTCCCCGTCGGAGTCGTCGACGCACCACTTGCTCTTGTAGTAAGCGGGTGAGGAGAAGCCGGCGACCGGCGGGCCGTCGGGCTTCTTGGCGTCCTCGAAGCCGGAGAAGACTCCCGCCCCCGCGACCTCCCAGTCACCGGGAACGTCGAACTGCGTGCCCCACTTGGGGTTGGTGACGACCTTCCAGCCCGGAATGACCGGTTTGGGATCGCCCTCGGAGCCCCGCGGGTTCTCCACCGGCGCGGAGCCGGTGGCCGATTCGCTGGGTTTGGCGCTCGGCGACGCGGACTTGTCGTCGGCGACGCTCTTGCCGCCCTCGTCGTCCTTGCCGAGCACGAGGAAACCGGTGACGCCCGCCGCGACCACGACGGCGGTCGCCGCGACGATCGCCACGATCGTCGTCTTCTTCTTGTCGTCGCCGGGCTTCGGCCCGCCGGGCGGACCCGGGACGGCGTACTGCGGCACCGTCGGCTGCTGGTAGGGATTGGGCTGCTGATAGCCCGGCTGCCCGCCGGGCGGGGCCTGCGGGTATCCGTAGCCCGGCTCCGCGGGCTGCCCCGGCTGGCCCTGCGGCGGATACCCCGGTTGCTGATAGGGATTCGGCTGCTGGTACCCCGGCTGCTGGTACGGGTTCTGGTTCTGGTCCTGCGGGTTCTGCTCGCCCCCGGGCGGCTGCGTTCCTGGCCACATGGCCAGTAACCATAGATGGGCCGTGCGCCCACTTCTACGGCCGCCCTGTCCCAGAGCCGTCACAAGGGGATGGCCAAACGGTGCTACTGGTGAGTAACCTTCGGGCATGAGCGCTGAACAGATGACCGTGGGCGAGATGCTCGTCGCGACGGTTCCGATGGCCCGGACCCTCAACCTCGAATTCCTGGAGACGACCCCGGAGCGCGCCGTCGTCCGGCTGCCCGACCAGGCGGATTACCACAACCACGTCGGCGGACCCCACGCCGGAGCGATGTTCACGCTCGCCGAGTCCGCCAGCGGCGCGATCGTCATCGCCGCCTTCGGCGACCAGATGTCACGCGCCGTACCACTCGCCGTGAAGGCCGAGATCGGCTACAAGAAGCTCGCCATGGGGGAGGTCACGGCGACCGCGACCCTCGGCCGCCCCATCGCCGACGTCGTCGCGGAACTGGACGCCGGACAGCGGCCGGAATTCCCCGTAGCCATCGAGATCACGCGCGCCGACGGCGCCGTCACCGGCGAGATGACCGTGGTGTGGACCCTGCGCCCCAACGGCTGACCACCGCCGTACGCACGTGATCCGGGCCGCCGCCCCTCCCGTTCGAGGAGGGTCGGCGGCCCGGAGCGTTTCTGGTTGGGGCGGTGGCCCGGACCGTTTCTTGGTGGAGCGGCGGCCCGGAGCGTTTCGTGGTGGCCGGACGTCAGCCCTGGTGCGCCTCGCGGTGGGCCTTCGCCAGCTCCACGTACCCGGCCGCGTTGAAGCGGATGCTCTCCAGCTCCTCGGCGGTCAGCGGCCGCTTCACCTTCGCGGGCACCCCCGCGACGAGCGAGCCCGCCGGCACCTGCATTCCCTGCGGTACGAGGGCCTGCGCCGCGACCAGCGAACCCGCGCCGATGCGCGCGCCGTTGAGCACGGTGGCGCCCATCCCGACCAGCACGTCGTCCTCGATCACACAGCCGTGCAGCACCGCGTTGTGGCCGACCGAGACCCGCGCGCCCACGGTGAGCGGGAAGCCGGGATCGGTGTGCACGCTGCAGTTGTCCTGGATGTTGCTGTCGGGGCCGAGCGTGATGGGGCCGCAGTCGGCGCGCAGCACGGCCTGATACCAGACGCTGGAGCCCGGGGCGAGCGTCACCTCGCCGATGACCACGGAGGTCGGGGCCACGAACGCGTCCACGTCGATGTCCGGCTCCTTGCCGCCCATGCCCGTGATCAACGCCTGCTCCGCCATCGCCTGCTCCTTCGCGCCGGTGTGGTGCTCCTGGGCCCTCTCCACCGGATCAGGCCGACTCACACGGTAGGCGACGGCTCCCGGCGGACGCCGCGCAGTGGGGCGAACATCACAGGTCACCGCGCGGATCGCCGATCGCGCCGCCGACTACCGTGAGCGCGTGCCGAAGAACCGAAACGCGTTCTCTTTCCTTGCCCGGTGGCCGCGCCGTGCCGCCTCCCGCGCGGTCCACCTGGGCTGGGCCTGGGCACAGCGGGCGGGCGCGGTCACCGCCGAGCACCCGGGGCGGCTGCGGTTCGGCGCGATCGGCGCCGGCACCCGGCTCGCCTTCCCCCAGGGGACCGTGTTCGGGGAGCCGTGGATCGAGCTGGGCGGGCACTGCATCATCGGCGAGCAGGTCACGCTCACCGCCGGGATGATGCCGGACCTGGACCTGGGACCCGATCCGATCCTCACCCTGGGCGACGGTGTGGTGCTGGGGCGCGGCAGCCATGTGATCGCGGACACGACGGTGACGATCGGCCCGGACACGTACTGCGGTCCGTACGTCTACATCACCTCGACCAACCACAGCTACGACGACCCGCACGAGCCCGTGGGCAAGCAGTGGCCCCGGATGGAGCCGGTGGCGATCGGCCCCGGCTGCTGGATCGGCACCGGCGCGGTGATCCTGCCCGGGGCCCGGCTCGGCCGGAACGTGGTGGTCGCGGCGGGCGCCGTCGTCCGGGGCGAGGTCCCCGACCACGCGGTGGTCGCGGGAGCCCCCGCCCGCGTCGTTCGCAGCTGGGACCCGGAGAAGGGCTGGCAGCCGCCCCTGCGCACGCCGGCGCCCATCCCGATCCCCAAGGGCGTGACGCCCGAGCAGCTGCTGGCCCTCGCGGAGCTGGACCAGCCGTTGGACACGCCGTAACGGGGACGCCGAGGGACGGTGGCGATGCGGGTGGCGGTACAGCCTGCTGGACGGGGGAGTGCGCCGTACGGCAGTGCAATATTCTTGACCACGGCATCCGCCGTACGCGACTCAGCCACCCGCACTCCGCCATCCACCGCAGGGACGGTACGTGTCCGACCTCGACCAGCTCACCCAGTCGCTGGCCCGCAACCTCAAGCGCTGGCGGGGGGAGCGCGGCTTCACCCTGGACGCGCTCGCGGCCCGCGCCGGAGTCAGCCGCGGGATGATCATCCAGATCGAGCAGGCGCGGACGAACCCGAGCGTCGGCACCACGGTGAAGCTGGCCGACGCGCTGGGCGTCGCCATCACCACCCTCCTCGACCACGAGCAGGGCACCCAGGTCCGGCTGGTCCCGGAGAGCCGGGCCGTCCGCATGTGGTCCACCGAGGCGGGCAGCTCCACCACCCTGCTCGTCGGCGCCGAGGCCCGAGGCCCGCTCGAACTCTGGACCTGCCGGCTGATGCCCGGGGAGGGCACCACCTCCGATCCGCACCCCGAGGGCACCGTCGAACTCCTCCACGTCACCGGGGGCGAGCTGACCCTCCTCGTCGACGGACTCACCCATTCCGTACCGGCGGGGACCTCCGCCACCTTCGAGGCGCACGTACCGCACGGCTACCGCAACGAGGGCGGCGAACCGACCGTCTTCACCATGGCCGTCGCCATTCCGCCCGTCCGCTGAGACGCACGGCCGGCCCTGCCCCCACCGCTGTTAGCGTGAGCGCCGTGCGCGCACCCATCGGCACCTTCGAGGACGCCGCTCCCGCCGCGGAGCGGCTCGACCTGCTCCCCGCCCCCGTCGTCGCGGCGCTGACCGCGGGCTGGGGCGAGTTCACCGCCGAGCAGCTCGTCCACGTCGACAGCGACCCGGCAGTCGCCGACACCGCGGTCTTCGCCGAGCACCACGGCGTGGAGTTGCTCGACACCTCGGCCAACTGCGTCGTCGTCGCGGGCAAGCGCGGCCAGGACGTCACCCTCGCCGCCTGCGTGGTGCTCTCCCGCACCCGGGTCGACGTCAACGGCGCCGTCCGCAAGCACCTCGGCGCCCGCAAGGCATCCTTCGCCCCGATGGACACGGCGGTCGGCGAGAGCGGCATGGAGTACGGCGGCATCACCCCGATCGGGCTGCCCGCCGCCTGGCCCCTCCTGCTGGACCCCGCCGTCGTGGACGAGGAGTGGGTCCTGATCGGCAGTGGCAGCCGGCGCGGCAAGCTCATCGTCCCCGGCAAGGCGCTCGCCGCCCTCCCGGGCGCGGTGATCGTCGAGGGCCTCGGCGTCTGAGTCTCTCCCGGGCAGCCTGGGCTTCTGAAGGCTTTTCCCCGAGCAGCCTGGTCAACGCCCGGCTGTCCGGTGCTCCGTGAGCCACGCCGTGGCGAAGTCGACGGCGGGGCGCAGCCGGACGAGCCTGCTCACGGCCGCGCCCACGTGCCCCGTCCGTACGTCCCCCTCGGCGGCGGCCTCCTCGAACGCCGCGCCCAGCGCCGTGAAGTCCCCGTCGTCCAGGGCGACATCCTCGTACTCCCACCACCGGCGCACCCCCTGCGACGCCACCACACAGCGGTAGCTCCGGCGCGACGGCCCGGGCATCCGGTACTCGCCCAGGTGGAACGCCGTACACGTGGCGTAGCCGGTGCCGAGCAGCAGGATCCGGGCATCCGCCTCGTACAGCCGGGCCAGCGGCGAATCCTCCCCGAGGTGGCAGTCGGGGCGGTGCCCGGCGAGCAGCCGCGCCGCCCCGGGGCCGAGCGCGGCGAACGAGGTCTGCGGATGGGCGCTGCGCCCGGCCCCCGCCGCCGTCCGTACGGCCTCGGCCAGCGCGCCCATCGACGGGGCGGGGGTCAGTGCCGGGTCGTACGGTGGCATCGAGGCGCGCACGGCGTCCACGCCCCCGGCGTCCAGGCCCCGTACCCGCTCGCGGTAGTGCGGGGAGGTGTCGGAGTTCTCCGGGGTGAAGGCGGGGGCGACCACGGTCCCCTCCGTCCCCACGGCCCGGCGCAGCGCGCCCAGCACCCCCCGCGCTCCGTCCGCCACCGGTCCCAGTGACCGCAGCGAGGCGTGCACCAGGAGCACATCGCCGGGCCGTACGCCCAGCGCGGTCAGCGCGGCCGTCGTCCGGGCCTCGTCGGTCACGTCGTCCCCCTCGTCCACGGCGGGGATCCTTCCCGTCCCGGGGCACCCCGCACACCCGGGCCGCTCAGGTGCGGGCGCCCAGCCGCGGGATCTCGATCGCGGGGCACCGGTCCATGACCATGTCCAGGCCCGCCGCGCGCGTCCGCCCGTAGGCGTCCGGGTCCACGATGCCGAGCTGGAACCACACCGCCTTCGCGTCCACCGCCACCGCCTCGTCCGCCACGGCGCCCGCCAGCTCGCTGTTGACGAACACGTCCACCACGTCGACCGGGAAGGGGATGTCCGCGAGCGAGGCGTACCCCTGCTCCCCATGCACCGTCTCGGCCTTCGGATGCACCGGTACCACCCGCTTGCCGAACCGCTGGAGGACCTCCGCCACCCCGAAGGCCGCCCGGGACCGGTTGCCGGAGAGACCGACCACCGCCCAGGTGTCGCCCGTGTCTTCAAGAATCCGCCTGATCGTCGCGTCGTCCGAGGAGGCATCGCTCGCGTACGTGCTGTCTGCGTTGCTGCCGTCTGCGCTCATGCCGGGACAACCGGCGGCCCCACCTCGCCATTCCCGCCGGGACCCGCCCGCGCGTCGGCGCATAGGGTGGACGGATGCAGGAGCAGTACCGGACCGTCGCCCGCGCGGGTGTGCACGAGAGCGAGATCAACCGATCCCGTTTCCTCTGCTCCCTCGCCCCCGCCGCCACCGAGCAGGAGGCGCAGGACTTCGTCGCACGCGTCCGCAGGGAACACCCGACCGCCTCCCACAACTGCTACGCGTACGTGATCGGCGCCGACGCCTCCGTACAGAAGGCGAGCGACGACGGCGAACCCGGAGGCACCGCGGGCGTCCCCATGCTCCAGATGCTGATGCGGCGGGAGGTGCGGTACGTCGCCGCGGTCGTCACCCGCTACTACGGCGGGGTCAAACTCGGCGCGGGCGGACTGATCCGGGCGTACGGGGGAGTGGTCGGCGAAGCCCTCGACGCGCTCGGCACCCTCACCCGGCAGCGCTTCCGGCTCGCCACGGTCCACGTCGACCACCAGCGGGCCGGAAAGTTGGAGAACGACCTGCGGGCCACCGGCCGGAACGTCCGCGAGGTGCGGTACGCCGAGGCCGTCACCATCGAGATCGGGCTGCCGGACGCCGACGTCCAGGCGTTCACCGCCTGGCTGGCCGACGCGACCGCGGGGACCGCGGCCCTGGAGCTGGGCGGCGAGGCGTACGGCGATGTGTGACCGGACGTACGGGAGACGTGAGGGCGATCCCACGGACGTCAAAATCATGATCGATGCGAGTTCGGCGGCCCGGCGGCGTTAGCGTGGTCGGTGCCGAGCGGGATCACGGGCCGCCGGTGCGCGGCCCACGGGGTGGAGGACGACGACGATGCAGGCCAAGACCGGCGGAGTGATGGCGTGAGGCTCCTGCACACCTCGGACTGGCACCTGGGCCGGTCCTTCCACCGGGTCTCCCTGCTGGAGGCCCAGGCCGCCTACCTCGACCAGCTCGTGGCGACCGTCGAGGAGCGTGAGGTGGACGTCGTCCTCGTCGCGGGCGACGTGTACGACCGGGCCGTGCCGCCGCTCACCGCCGTCGAGCTTTTCGACCGCGCGTTGCACCGGCTCGCCGCAGCCGGCGTTCCCACCGTCATGATCTCCGGCAACCACGACTCGGCCCGCCGGCTCGGCGTCGGCGCCGGGCTCTTCGAGCGCGCCGGGATCCACCTGCGGACCGACCCCGAGGGCTGCGCGATCCCCGTCGTGCTCGCCGACGACCACGGCGACGTCGCGTTCTACGGGCTCCCCTACCTGGAACCTGCCCTGGTCAAGGACGCCCTGGGAGCGGGCAAGGCAGGTCACGAGGCGGTGCTCACCGCCGCCATGGACCGGGTCCGCGCCGACCTCGCCACCCGCCCCGCCGGAACCCGCTCCGTCGTCCTCGCGCACGCCTTCGTGGCGGGCGGGGAGCCCAGCGACAGCGAACGCGACATCACCGTCGGCGGGGTCGCCGCCGTCCCGGCCGGAGTCTTCGACGGCGTCGACTACGCGGCCCTCGGCCACCTCCACGGCTCCCAGCGGGTCACGAGCCGCGTCCGCTACTCCGGCTCGCCGCTCGCCTACTCCTTCTCCGAGGCCGACCACCGCAAGACCATGTGGCTCATCGACCTCGACGCCGACGGGGGCATCGCCGCCGAGGAACGGATCGGCTGCCCCGTGGAGCGGCCCCTCGCCCGGCTCCGCGGCCGCCTCGACACCCTCCTGGAGGACCCCGCCCTGGACCGCCACGAGCACGCCTGGGTCGAGGCCACCCTCACCGACCCGGTGCGCCCCGCCGACCCCATGGCCCGGCTCGCCCGGCGCTTCCCGCACACCCTCAGCCTCGTCTTCGATCCCGAGCGGCCACCGGACGACCCGGCGGCCTCCTACGCCCAGCGCCTCAAGGGCCGCGACGACCACCAGATCGCCGAGGACTTCGTCGCCCATGTCCGGGGCGGCAGCGGCCCGAGCGACCTCGAACGCACTGTGCTGCGCGCCGCGTTCGACGACGTACGGGTGGACGAGACCGTGCGCGAGGTGTCCCGGTGAGACTGCACCGCCTGAGCATCACCGCCTTCGGCCCGTTCGGCGCCACTCAGGAAGTCGACTTCGACGCCCTCTCCTCCGCCGGGCTCTTCCTGCTCCACGGACCCACCGGCGCGGGGAAGACCTCCGTCCTGGACGCCGTGTGCTTCGCCCTGTACGGAGCCGTCCCCGGCGCCCGGCAGAGCCCCGGGACCTCCCTGCGCAGCGACCACGCGCCCGTGGATCTGCCCACCGAGGTCCAGCTGGAACTGACCGTCGGCGGCCGCCGCCTCGAAGTCACCCGCAGCCCCGCCCAGCCGCGCCCCAAGAAGCGGGGCGACGGGTTCACGATGGAGAAGGCCCAGAGCAGGCTGCGCGGCTACGACCCCGAGCGCGGCTGGCAGGCCCTCAGCAAGTCGCACCAGGAGATCGGCGAGGAGCTGACCCAGCTCATCGGCATGAGCCGCGACCAGTTCTGCCAGGTGGTGCTCTTGCCGCAGGGCGACTTCGCCCGCTTCCTGCGCTCGGACGCCGAGGCCCGTGGCAAGCTCCTCGGCCGGCTCTTCGACACCCGCCGCTTCGCCGCCGTCGAGGAACGCCTCGCCGAACTGCGCCGGGGCGCCGAGGCCAAGGTCACCGCCGCCGACGAGCGGATCCTCGCCCTCGCCCAGCGCACCGCCCAGGCGGCCGGGCCGGCCGGGGCCGAGGCCACGCCGATCGCCGCCCGGCCCGGCGAACCGGGCCTCGCCGAAGCCGTGTTGGAGTGGGCGGCGATCGCCCGATCCACGGCACGGGAGCGGCTGGACATCGCCCACCGCGTCGTCGCCGGGGCCGAGGACCGCCAACGCGCGGCGCGCCACGCCCTGGACACCGAACGTGAACTCGCCCGCCTCCAGCAGCGGTACGAGGAGACCCGGCGGCGCTCCACGGCGCTGGAGGAGCGGCGGCCCGAACACGACCGCTGCCAGGAGCGGTTGGACCGCGCCCGCACGGCGGACCGGGTCGCCCCCGCGCTGGACCTGCGCGAGGAGGCGGAGCGCGCCCACCGCCGGGCGGCCGAGGCCCTCGACCGGTCCAGGGCGCAACTGCCGCCCGACCTCGCCGACGCGGGTCCCGACCAACTCGCCGATCTGGAGCGGCGGTTCCGGCAGGAGCTGGGCGGCCTGGAGTCCGCTCGCCGGGCCGAGGCACGCAGCACCGCGATCGACGAGGAGCGGGACCGGCTGGAGCGCGAATCCCGGGCCGACGAAGCGACCGTCCGGGACACCGAGGTCTGGCTCGCGGGCTGGGGCACCGTCCACGCCGGGCTCCGGGAGCGCATCGCCACGGCGCAGGAGGCCGCGACCCGCGCCGAACAGCTCGCCGGGCTCCTCGCCCCGGCCCGCCGCCGACTGGAGGCCGCCCGCCGCCGCGACACGCTGGCCGCCGAGGCCAGGGACGCCCGGCAGACTCTGGCCGAGGCCCGCGAGCGAGCCCTCGACGCCCACGAGACCTGGCTCGGACTGCGGGAGCGGCGGCTGCGGGACATCGCGGCGGAACTGGCCGCCCGACTCGTCGACGGCGCGCCCTGCACCGTCTGTGGCTCCGCCGAGCACCCGGCCCCCGCCACCGAGGGCGACGGCCACGTCGACCGGGCCACCGAGGAGGCGGCCCTCACCGCTCACCGCCGCGCCGAGGAGACCCGTACCCGCGCGGAGCAGGCTCTCGGCCTCGTCCGCGAACGCCATGCCGCCGCCGCCGCCGAGGCCCGTGACGCCGGCCCTGCGGAGACAGCCGTCGCCGAGGCCAAGACGAAGCCGTACGGGGACCGTGACACGGATTCGGTCCCGGACCGGGACGCGGGATCCGACCCGGACAGGGACCCGGATCCCGGCCCGTCCGTCGACGAACTCCGCGACACCGTCCAACGGTTGACCGCCGAGCACACCGAGGCGCACCGCCTCGCAGCCGGGACGCACGCCGCCCGCGAGGCCCTTGACGCCGCCGAGCGCGAGCACGCCGGCCGCCTCGCACTCCGGCAGGAGGCCGAGCGCCGGGCCGCCGCCCGCACCTCCCGGCGGGAGGCTCTCGACCGGGAACAGGCCGTGCTGCACGGTGAACTCGCCGCTGTCCGGGGCGAGTCCGGGTCCGTCGCCGCGTACGCGGACCGCCTGACCCGCCGGGTGGCGTTGCTGGCGGAGGCCGCCGAGGCCGTACGCGCCGAACAGGACGCGGCCCAGCGGCGCAAGGAGGCCGACGACCGGCTCTCCGACGCGGCGTTCCGGGCCGGCTTCGACACCCCCGAGGCCGCCGCCGCGACGCTCCTCGACGCCGCGGCCCAACGCGACCTCCAGCACCGCATCGACGCCTGGCAGGCGGAGGCCGCCGCGGTGGCCGACCGCCGTGCCGAACGCGACGCCCGCGAGGCGGCCGAGCAGCCTGCGGCCCGACCGGCCGCCGCACAGGGCGAGTTCGAGACGGCGGAATGGCTGCTGCGCGAGGCGTCCTCCGCGCTCGCCGCCGCCGAGGAACGCTGCGGGGAGCTGACCCGGCTCTCCCGGCAGGCCGCCGACGAGGTGCGGAGGCTGGGCCCGGTGCGCCAGGAGTACGAGCGGATCGCCCGGCTCGCGGGTCTGGCGGCGGGCACCTCGGCCGACAACGAACGCAAGATGCGCCTGGAGGCGTACGTCCTGGCCGCCCGCCTCGAACAGGTGGCGGCGGCAGCCACCGCACGGCTGCAGCGGATGTCCTCCGGCCGCTACACGCTGGTCCACTCCGACGCCCGCACCGGCGGACGCCGGGCCGGACTCGGGCTGCACGTGGTCGACGCCTGGACCGGCAGCGAACGCGACACCGCGACGCTGTCCGGCGGGGAGACGTTCTTCGCCTCGCTGGCCCTCGCGCTGGGCCTCGCCGACGTCGTGACCGAGGAGGCCGGCGGCGTACGCCTGGACACCCTCTTCATCGACGAGGGGTTCGGCAGCCTGGACGACCAGACGCTGGACGAGGTGCTCGACGTACTGGACTCCCTGCGGGAGCGGGACCGCAGCGTCGGCATCGTCAGCCATGTGGCCGACCTGCGCCGCCGGATCCCCGTCCGGCTCGAAGTGGTCAAGGAGCGCCAGGGATCATCCGTCCACCACCGCCTGTGACCGCCCCCGGCCGTGCAGGCCGACCGCCGGGTCAGCGGCCGATCGCGCGGCGGGGGAGCGGCGAGGAGTACACGATGCTCGTGGTGACGGAGCCCAGCGCGCCGATCCGCCCGGTGGTCTCCTCCAGATGCCTCATCGAACGGGCCGTGACCTTGAGGACGAAGCAGTCGTCGCCGGTGACGTGGTGGGCCTCGATGATCTCCGGCGTGGTCTCCAGCAGATCGTGGAAGGGCTTGTAGTTCCCGTTCGGGTAGCGCAGGCGCACCAGGGCGAGGATGGGGAGCCCGAGCCGCTCGGCGTCGACCACCGCCGCGTACCCGCTGATCACCCCCAGCTCCTCCAGCCGCCGCACCCGCTCCGTCACGGCGCTCGGGGACATGGCGACGGCACGCGCGAGCTCGGCGAAGGTGGCGCGGCCGTCGCGCTGGAGGACGTCGAGGATGCGCCAGTCGGTGGCGTCCGGGGAATAGTCGGTCACCTTGCCGAGACAACAGGGAAATCCCCGGCGAATCAAGAGTGGTGCCGGGGAATCCCACTTCTCGGGCCTGTTCCACCGCCATAGATTCATGGTCATGAACTCCCGCATCGCGGCCACGGCCGACCACCCCGTCCTGCGCGTCGCGCCCGCCTCTCCCGCCGCAGCGGCCGACTACTTCGGCGCTTCGCTCGCGTTCCACGCGGATGTCTCCGACGTCGCCGCCGCGCTCGCCGCCGACGGCGACCCCGGGTTCGTCGTCCTGGACAGCCGCTCCACCGCCTCCTGGGACCAGGGGCACATCCCCGGGGCGGTCCACCTGCCCACCGCGCTGATCCCCGAGCAGGCGGCGGCGCTGCTGGACCCGGCCGTCCCCGTGGTCACGTACTGCTGGGGGCCGGGCTGCAACGGCGCGACCCGCGCGGCCCTGGTCCTCGCCCAACTGGGCTACCAGGTGAAGGAGATGCTCGGCGGGTTCGAGTACTGGGCGCGCGAAGGGTTCGCCTACGGGACCTGGGAGGGCGGCGAGCGGCGCGCCCCCGACCCGCTGACCGCACCGGTCGAAGCGGCCGACTGCGGCTGCTGAAGCCCCACGGGCCAGGGCGGGGGCCAGCGCCTCCCGGCGGCGGCGAGCGCCGCGAACAGGTCCCCGGCCTCCGCCCCGGCGGGCAGTCCGCTGACCTGGCCGTCGCCCACCTCCACCACCCGCCACACCCCGTCCTCGCGCAACGCCAGGTCGGTGGTGACCCAGCGCAGCCCGAGACGGCCCACCGCCTCGCGCAGGGAGGGGAGTTCGGGAACCGGGTGCCGGTCGGGAGTGTCCGGGTGGGCGGTGACGAGCACTGCCTCCCCGTCCACCCACCACACCCGCGCCTCGCCGCCCGTGACGAACGGCTCGAAGGACCGCAGCACCAGGCCCCCCGCGAGGAAGGGGCCCTGCAACTCCACGAACCGCTCTACCACGGAGGCCAGTTGTTGCCGGTCCGCCAGCTCCGGCACGTAACAGGCCTCGTGCCACTCATGCTTGCGGGACTTCACGAAGTCCTTCACGATGCCGGGCCCCGCCCCCAGCGGCGCCGCGAGCCGGGCCAGCTCGTCCACGGCGGGCGGCGGAGCCTCCGGACCCATGGCGCACCAGAGGCTGCGCGGCGTCATCCCATCGAACTCCGCGTACCAGCCCGGGAGTTCATGCGCGCGCCGATAGCCGACGGCGCCGGTGAGCAGGGCGCAGCCCCGGGCGACGAGGGCTGCCTCCAGCTCCGCGTACCGGGCGGAGGGGATCATCCAGCCGCGGTACCAGTACGGTCCGGAGTCCCGTGCGACCCGGGCCACCGCCCGGGTCGCGTCCCCCGCGAGCAGCGCGTCATGGTCGAGCAGCGCGATCCGCCCGCCGGCCGCACGCGCTGCCGCGAGCTCGCCGGAGAACTCCGGATCGGGCCGCGACGACCTCAACGGATCGGCGCAGAAAAGGAATCCGCTCCGAGCGTTCACGACGACCGCCTCATTTCGCCTCACTGCTCTCCACGACGGGACCTTCGGACCGCACGTACCTCTTGCCGGATCAGAGCCGCGACAGCTCGTCCACCAGATCGTCCAGGCCCAGCGACCCCTGGGAGAGCGCCGCCATGTGCCAGGTCTTCAGATCGAAAGCGTCGCCGTGCGCGGCGCGCGCGTTCTCCCTGCCGAGCAGCCAGGCGCGCTCCCCGAGCTTGTAGCCGATGGCCTGGCCGGGCATCGACAGATATCGGGTCAGCTCGCTCTCCACGAAGTCGGCCGGACGGCCGCTGTGGTTGCCGAAGAACTCCTGTGCCAGACCGGGAGTCCAGCGCTCGCCCGGGTGGAAGGGCGAGTCAGCCGGAATCTCCAGCTCCAGGTGCATGCCGATGTCGACGATGACCCGGCAGGCGCGCATCATCTGGGCGTCCAGATAGCCGAGCCGGCGTTCCGGGTCGGGCAGGAAGCCCAGCTCGTCCATCAGCCGCTCCGCGTACAGCGCCCAGCCCTCGGCGTTCGCGCTGACCATGCCGACGGAGGCCTGGTAGCGGGAGAGGCTGTCGGCGACGTGCGTCCACTGCGCGAGCTGCAGGTGGTGGCCGGGAACGCCCTCGTGGTACCAGGTGGAGACCAGGTCGTACACCGGGAAGCGGGTCTCTCCCATGGTGGGCAGCCAGGTGCGCCCGGGGCGGGTGAAGTCCTCGGAGGGGCTGGTGTAGTACGGCGCGGCTGCCCCGCCGGGCGGCGCGATCCGGGACTCCACCTTCCGTACCCGCTCGGCGAGGTCGAAGTGCGTGCCGTCCAGCGCCTCGATCGCCTCGTCCATCAGGCCCTGCAGCCACTCGCGGACCTCGTCGACGCCCTCGATGTGCTTGCCGTGCACATCGAGGTGGGCGAGCGCCTCCCAGGGCCCGGACCCGGGCAGCACCTTCTCGGCCTCGGTCTTCATCTCGGCGAGGAGCCGGTGGTATTCCGCCCAGCCGTACGCGTACGCCTCGTCGAGATCCAGATCGGTGCCGTTGTACAGCCGCGACCAGCGGGCGTAGCGCTCCCGGCCGACCGGGTCCGGAGCCCCCTCGATACCGGGGGCGTACACGTCGCGCACCCAGTCCCGCAGCGCGAGCACCGAGGCCGTCGCCAGCCGGGCGGCCTCGTCCAGCTCCGCCCGCAGGGACGCCGGGCCGGGGGCCACGAAATCCGCGAAGAACCCCTCGCCCTGCCCCTGGCCGCCCCACTCCGTGAGCTGCTCGATGAACGTGGCGGTTGCGCGGGGACCGCCGTACAGCTTGCGCTCCAGGCCGAGCGCGAGCGAGGCACGGTACCCCTCGTACGCGGCGGGCACCGCGCGCAGCCGTTCCACGACCGCCGCCCAGTCCTCGTCCGTCGCGGTCGGCGTGAGGGTGAAGACCTCGGTGATGCTGTGGGCGGGCGACGACAGGTTGGAGACGGCCCGCAGGCCCTCCTCGGCCTCGTGCACGGCGAGTTCCGCCGTCAGACGCTCCCGCAGGAGCCGTCCGCAGCGCCGCTCGGCATCGCTGTCCGCACCGGGACGCTGCTCGGCGGCGTCCAGCTCCCGCAGCGTGGTGCGGATGAGGTCGGCGTTCGCGGCCTGGCCGGCCGGTGAGAAGTCGGGCAGTCGGCGCGAGCTTTCGGGCACGCCCAGAAACGTGCCCGTGATGGGGTCGAGTTCGATGAGTGCGTCGACGTAGGCGTCGGCGACCTGACGGGGCAGCGCGCTGCTCGAAGTGTCTGACATGCGGACATCCTCGTACGGCTGCGGGCTTCTCGTCATTTCGTGGGCCGCCGGACGTCCGAAAGACGATCACTCCAGCACTTCCGGACCTTCCGGGAGCTCGACCGCTGTGTCGCCGACCGGGAACTCGCCGGTGCGTCAGTTTCCGGCAGGGGGCAGCAGCGGCCCGCACTCCCACTGCTGGAAGATCAGCCGGGTGTCCACCCGGGCCACCTCCCGGCGCGAGGTGAACTCGTCCAGGACCAGCCGCTGCAGATCCGCCGCGTCGGCCACCGCCACCTGCACCAGATAGTCGTCGGGGCCGGTGAGATGGAACAGCGCGCGCGACTCCGGCAGCGACCTGATCCGGTCGACGAACGGCCCGATCAACTCCCGGCGGTGCGGCCTGACCTGCACCAGGAGCAGCGCCTGGAGACCCCGGCCGAGCTTCGCCGGATCGAGGCGCAACTGGTCCCCGAGGATCACCCCGCTGCGGCGCAGCCGGGCCACCCGGTCCAGACACGTCGAAGCGGCTACGCCCACCTCGGCCGCGAGCTCGCGGTACGTGGTCCGGGCGTCGTTCTGCAGCAGCCGCAGAATCTGCAGATCCACCGGATCGAGAGCGACAGAATCGGACATGTGGCGAACGTAGCACGGCCCTCGGTCACTACGAGCCGGTAACTGTTCAGAGTGACCGGCATGGACAACGAAGTCTCGATGACGCCCCCTGCTCCCACCCCGTCCAGGGCTCTCGCCACCGAAGCCGTGCACGCCGGACGCGACGACCTCGCCTCCCTCGGCGTGCATGCCCCGCCGATCGACCTGTCCACCACCTACCCCTCCTACGACTCGCGCGGGGAGGCGATGCGGATCGACGCCTTCGCCACCACCGGGGCCCGCCCCGAGGGGCCGCCCGTCTACGCCCGGCTGGACAACCCCACCACGGGCCGCTTCGAGACGGCGCTCGCCCGGCTGGAGGGGACCGACAGCGCGGTCGCCTTCGCCAGCGGGATGGCCGCGCTCACCGCTGTCCTGCTCGCCCGCGCGAGCCAGGGACTGCGCCACGTCGTCGCGGTCCGCCCGCTCTACGGCTGCAGCGACCATCTGCTCGGCGCCGGGCTGCTGGGCACCGAGGTGACCTGGACCGACCCGGCCGGCATCGCCGACGCCATCCGCCCGGACACCGGACTCGTGATGATCGAGACGCCGGCCAACCCGACCCTGGCCGAGATCGACATCCGGGCCGTCGCCCACGCCTGCGGAACCGTGCCGCTGCTGGTCGACAACACCTTCGCCACGCCCGTCCTGCAGCGCCCCGTCGAACACGGCGCACGCATCGTCCTGCACAGCGCCACCAAGTACCTCGGCGGCCACGGGGATGTCATGGGCGGCGTCGTCGCCTGCGACGAGGAGTTCGCCGCCACCCTGCGCCAGGTGCGGTTCGCCACCGGCGGAGTGCTGCACCCGCTGGCCGGCTATCTGCTGCTGCGCGGCCTGTCCACGCTTCCGGTACGCGTGCGGGCGGCCTCGACGAGCGCCGCCGAACTCGTCCGCAGGCTCACCGCCGACCCGCGGATCGCCCGGGTGCACTACCCCCGGATCGGCGGCGCGATGATCTCCTTCGAGGTGTACGGGGACCCGCACCGGGTGATCTCCGGGGTGCGGCTCATCACGCCCGCCGTCAGCCTCGGCAGCGTGGACTCGCTGATCCAGCACCCGGCCTCGATCAGCCACCGCATCGTGGAGGAGGGAGACCGGCGGGCGTCCGGCGTCGGCGACCGGCTGCTGCGGATGTCGGTCGGCCTGGAGGACGTCGAGGACCTGTGGGCGGATCTGTGCCAGGCGCTCAGCGACGGGCCCGTTCCGTCGGCGCGGACGGCCGGGCGGCCCCTTCAGTCGTCAGCCGGGCGGTGATGACGAGCGTGCCCTCCTCGATCTGGTAGTCGAGGGGCAGCTCCAGTGCACGCATCGCCGCCACCATGCCCGTGTTGCGGGACTGCGTCACCGCGTACACGCTGTCGCAGCCCGCCTCCCCGGCCAGGACGACCAGGCGGCGGAGCAGCTCGGAGCCGATGCCCCGGCGCTGCCAGTCGTCCTCGACGAGGAGGGCGACCTCGGTCTCGTCGCCGTCCCAGAGGAGGTGGCCCAGCGCCACCAGCTTCCCCGACGCCGTCTGCACCGCCAGGGTGCGGCCGAAGCGGGGGCTCAGCAGGTGGTCGAGGTAGCGGTCGGCGTCCGCGACGGGACCGTGGTAGCGCAGGCCCAGGGTGTCCTGCGAGCAGCGGTCGTGCATGGCGCGGGCGGCGGCGAGATCGCCGCGGTCCGCACGGCGCACGGTGATCTCGTTGCCCTCGGGCAGCGTGAGGACGTCCTCGCTGCGCGGCACCCGCGGTCCGAGCCGGGCGTCGAGCTCGACCAGGGCACGGGCCCGCGCGAACTCGGTCGGCGTGAACGGCAGATACGGGCGCTCGACGGAGATCACGCCGCCGGACGGGTCCCGCAGCCGCATCACCGTCTCCTCCAGCACACCCTCGACCGGGGCGCTCTGACCGGTCGCGCGGCCCGTGACGGAGACGGCGGGCAGCGAGTGGATGGTGCACCGGCCGAGCAACTGGCGCAGAGCGAGCGGCAGCTCCGCCGCGTCGAGCGCCGTCCGGGTGGCCAGCGACAGCACCCGGGTCGGGGTGTCCACCAGATCGTGGGCGTCCGCCCGCTCGATCCAGGTGGAGGCGCCGCCCGCGGCCGAGATCTCCCGGGACAGCTCCTGCGCCTGCAGCGAGGCCGGGGCACGCAGCAGGAACTCGTCGACGGTCCCCTGCGTGAGCGGGTGCGTCTGGAGGGTGAGGATGTCGACACGAAGTCCGGCGAGGGCCATGCACAGCGCGGCCAGACTGCCCGGGGCGTCGAGCACCGTCGTCCGCATCCGCCACAGCGTGGTCCCGGTCTCCTCGGCGCCGGCGACCGGACCCGCACCGCTGCTCCCGGCCGTGGCCGCCGCCGCGCCACCGGCCCTGTCCGGCGCGACGCCCGCTTCGTCGGACGGGGGAGCATGACTGTGGCGTCGGGCCCACCAGGTGTGGAACGCGGCCGTGGCCACCAGTGCCACCGCCGACGCCATGAGCAGGTAGGGCCCGTCCGGCTGGTGTCCGATCAGGTTGGCGATCGCGTCGGCCACGGCCACGGCGGTGAACAGGGCGGCCAGTTCGATCAGGTCCCGCCGCCAGTGGTGGGGGCGGCGGGCGCTCTTCGCGGAGGTCACATCAGTCATATCCTCACTGTGAACGAACGGTGTTGCCTGATCACGAACGCTTTGTGACTGATGGGTTACGTGTTGATCTGGTCGCCTATCGTCGTTTTCGGCCACATTCAGAGATCGGCCACCGCCTGATCCTTCCGGTCCGGAAAGGCGGCGTGCAGCCGGGCGGCCTGGCGGACCGTCTGGGAGGAGCCCTTGCGCCCCGCCGTCGCCGCGAGTCCCGCTATCGGCTCGATCCCGTCCGTACCGCAGCGCTCGGCGCACTCGGCCGCAACGGACAGCAGGTCCGAGAGCCCCCGGGGCGTCTTCTCGTACGCCAGGAGACCGGGCAGCATCGCCGCCAGCACGGTCAGCACCGTCCGGCACGCACCGGTGGCGGCCGCCGTGCCGAGCGCGTCGGCCGTACGGTTCACCTTCACCAGGTCGCGGTCGACCAGGATTGCCAGCTCCCGCCCGAGCGACGCGCCGTCCAGTCGGCCCCCCGCGGCCAGCACGAGCAGGGCGTCCACCGCCGCCGTCCGGTCCTCCGGGTGCCGTGCGCCGAGCCCGTAGGCCAGGGCGAGATGCGTCGCCCCGCCCACCTCGCCCGCGCTCTCGGCCAGCGCCGGCAGGAACCCGACGGCCCCCCGCTGCCCCCGGTCGGCGGCGAACATCAGGTCCGGCATCAGCCAGGCGGCCAGCGCCTCCGGGTCCTCGGGCAGGGTGGCCGTCCAGTGCGAGGACCGCTCGGGCCCCCAGTGATAGCACTGCCGGGCGTGGGGGAGCTGGGCCCGGCCCAGCCAGTGGAAGGCCTCCGGGAACTCGCGCTGGATCACCAGCCGCTCCCGGGTCGCCAGCAGCACCTGACGGGCCCCGGTCGTCGTCCGCTGCCACCAATTGCCCGCCGACGGACGGGAGACGGCGGTCGCCGGATGCCTCAGCACCGGGGCCACCGGCTCGTCGGCCCGGAGCCAGGCGGCCAGTCGGTCGCCCTCGCCGGTGCCCAGCGCCTCGGCCGCCGCAGCGGCCTCCGCCCTCCCGGGGCCGCCGCCCCGGCGAACCCGCAGCAGCGCCTGGGCGAAGTCGGCGGGACCGGGAGGGACTCCCAGCTCACGGTAGGCCCGCAGCCGCTCCACCAGCTCGGCCGCCTCGATCGCCCCGGTGTGCCAGGTGGGCGTGGCCAGGAGGAACGGCGCCCGCCCGGCCGCTATCGCCTCCGCCGCCTCCCACACCCGGTCGAGCAGCACGCCGTTCAGCGCGGCATGGGCACAGGCGTAGGCCCCCGTCACGGTCGTCTTCGACCGCCACTGGGCCCTGTCCCGGTCGGACACCCCGCCCAGCAAGGAGGCCACCACCACGGAGATCCCGTGCGAGGTCGACATGGACCGCGGATCGACCATGTGCGGAGACAGACCGCCCTCGATGACATACACGCCGGCCAGCGCTTCCCGCAGGGCCTTCGTCAGCTCCTCCCGGTCGGTCCGGGCCAGCCGGACGAGCCCGTCGAGCGTGCGCTCGAAGCCGGTGACCCCGGACGTGAGATGCGCGCTGCCCGACGAGAGGGCCCAGTGCTCCGAGGCAGGCGACTTCACCCGGGCGGCCACCTCCTCGACCAGCTCCGCCACGGTCTCCGGTGCGGGATCATGGTGCCGCAGCACCGGCGCGGGCGGCAGGAACTCCTCGTACGTCTCCTGCGGCACCGCCTCCACGAGGCCGCCGAACAGGGCGGTGACCGTCTCCCGGTGCAGGGGACCCAACTGCGCGGCGGCGGAGGCCAGCCGCTCCCGGACCTCCGGTGCGGCGACGGCGGGGAGGTACCGGGCGACCAGCTTCAGGGCCCGCTCCTGGACGTCGATTGCTTCGTGGCCGAACGCCTCGGCGACCGACAAGAGCAGCTCGCCCGCCGTCGAGGGGTCCCGTCGCAGCGCCTTGCCCAGCAAGGTCAGCTGGGCCCGGACCAGCTTCTTCTCCTGGCGGAAGAGCACCGCACCCGACACCTCCGCCAGCCCCCGGGTGGACAACTCACCCCGTGCGTCGAGCCGCACGAGCACCTGCTGGGCGTGCGAGGCGACCGGCGCGATCCCGTCCCGCGCCATCACCGCCCAGTCACGCAGATGCCTGCGCTCCTCTTCCTCCGTCGCCCCCAGCCGCCGGAGAACGGCCAGGAAGAACCGCTGGTCCACGGACTTGCCGCCGCTCATCAGACGGGTCACGCACCGCTCCACGAGATGCGGCCGGTCCAGCACCCCGTCCGCGGCCAGCGCGCCCAGCGCTCCGGGCCAGTGGTCCTGCGATCCCGGCACGTCGTGGAAGTCGATCTGCGGCGGCAGCTCCTCCATCTCGAACAGTCGGGACGCGAGCACCGCGGTGTGCGGATCGTCCCGCAGGATGTCGGTCAGCGGACGCCGGGTCCGGCCACGCCAGCGCGCCGTGCTGACCAGCTCCGCCCAGCCCATCACCAGGTTGTCCGTGACGGGGATCGGGACCCGGGCGATCCGCACCAGCTCGCCGACGAAGGCGTACTCCGCGTCGGAGAGGGCCGAGCGCCCCGCGAAGCGGTGGGCGAGATCGCCGAGCCAGGCCGGATCGCGGTCCTTCAGCGAGGTGAGGATCAACGGATACGGGGAGCGGGTCCAGTCGCGCAGATCACGGCCGCCGATCCAGGCAGCACACCCCGCCGCCCCGGTGTGACAGCCCGCGCCGGCGACCAGCAGCGCCTTGCGGATCCTGTCCCGCCGCTGCCAGTCCCAGCTCCGCACCTCCTTGCGCAGCTCCTTCAACTCGGCGAGCGCGGAACGGCGGCCGGGCCGGTCCAGGGCGAGCACCAACGGCGGCACATCGTGGTGACGCCCCGCCCGCACGGCGGCGAGCAGCGCGTTCATCGCACGCCTCCGGCGACCGTCGCACCCCGGCGGACCATGCGCACGGCGAGCGCGTGTTTGCAGGGCCCACGCCGACCCCGGTAGTCCGCCCACCACTGACACGTACAGCTGAATGCGGAACCGCTCTCCCTCACTTGGTAGCGGCGGTCCCCGGACGCGACCGTCGCCAGCGAACCGTCGAGGGACACCGCGCCCTCACCGGCCAGCCTGCGGGCGGCCACGAGGCGCGGGTTGTGCCGCTCGGCGCGGTCCGCGTCGTACGGCAGCTCCCGGTGGAAGTACGCCGCGTCCGCCAGGTCGTAGCCGACGCGACCCGCCGTGCCGAGCCGGGTCAGCGCGGCCCGCACCCGCTCCACGCCCAGTCCCGACTGCTCGGCCAGCGACGCCGGTTCGATCCGGGGCTCCCAGGCGAGCAGCACCGACACCAGCTCGGCGTCGGCAGCCGCGTCGTCCGTGGCCAGCGCCTCCAGGACGCCTCCCTCTCCCGAGAACCCCCGCGAGGAGTCGGGGGAGAGCGTCAGCGTGAGCCGCATCCCGGGCAGCACCACCTCCCAGGCGCTCGCCGCCGGCGCGCCGTCGGCCACCGGCCCGTACACCCGCAGGGCCGTCGCCTCGCGCAACACCCGCTGCAACGCAACCAGCCGCTCGGGGCCCGGCAGGCACACCGCGCCCGGGACCGGCCGGGTCGTCGGGCGCAGGGACCCGCCCGACGCCACCACCCACCGGGCGCCGCGTGCGGCGTTCCCCGAGGACGGGGTGCGGGGCAGCGAACGCAGGAACGCCACCGCCTGCGCCGCCGTCAGCTCGGCCCGCAGATCGAATCCGGCCGAGGCGACCTGCGCCTCGGCGAAACCGCGCAGCCATCGGTCGGGCAGGGGAACCTTCTTCTCCACCACCGGGCCGTCGAGCGTGGTCACCGCCAGCTCCTCAGGCCCCACCCGCAGATGCAGCGGATCGTCCGCCGTGATCCGCGAAAGCGCCTCCCGCAGCGGAGCGTTCACGTCCACATTCGTCGTTCCGTGGCCGGTCTCCTGTCCGTCCAGCCCTTCCCGGAGCACATCGAGACGGGCGTACACCCCGCAGCAGCCGGAGAACGACTCGAAGCGCAACCGGTCCCCGTTCCCCGTCACCACCGGATCCAGCGAGGCGGGCAGCGTGCGCTGGTAGTAGCGGGCGGCGGCCACGTCCGCGACCGCCAGCAGCCCGCGTGCCGCTATGCGCGGATCGGAGAGGAAACCCGAGAAGAACCGCGGGTGCGCCTCGGCTCCGCGCGGCGTGAGCCCTCCTGCGGTCTCCAGACCGAGGGAGGGCCCCACCTGCGAAGACTCCAGGGAGGACGGGCGTGCGTAGGCCAGGGCCTGAACGGATCGGGTCATGAAAAAAAGCGTAGGACCCACCACTGACAACGGCCCTCGCCGAAGCCGCCGTTCGCTCCGAGGCCGCCGTTCACTGACCGACGCGGCCCGGCCGGAGCACCTTGGTGAACAGCACCGACCCGCCCTCGGCCCGCAGACGTACCGTCAGCTCCGCACTGTCGCCGTCGATCTCCACCTCGCCGAAGTACTGGGGCGACTCCATCGGCGAGACGTTGGCCCGGTCCGGGGCCCGCACGAAGACCCGGTCGGGGCCGAAGGTGCCGTCCAGCGCGTTGGCCGGGAAGCCGCCCGCCGCCAGCGGGCCCGACACGAACTCCCAGAACGGGGCGAAGTCCTTGAACGCCGCCCGCTCCGGCGCGTAGTGCTGGGCCGAGGTGTAGTGGACGTCGGCCGTCAGCCACACGGTGCCGGTGATCCTGCGGTGCTTGACGAACCGGAGCAGTTCGGCGATCTGGAGCTCCCGCCCGAGCGGGGCCCCGGGGTCACCCTGGGCCACGGCCTCGAAGTCCGTCGCACCGTCCGGGACCACCAGGCCGAGCGGCATGTCGGCGGCGATCACCTTCCACTCCGCCCGGGAGGCGGCGAGCGAGCGTTTCAGCCACCGCAACTGCTCGGCGCCGAGAATGCCCGTCGTGTCGTCGGGCTGCCGGCCGGGGGAGTTGGCGTTGCGGTACGACCGCATGTCGAGCACGAATACGTCCAGCAGCGGACCGTGGTGCACGACCCGGTACATACGGGAACGGCGCCCGGAGCCGTGGGAGGGCGCGAGCGGGACGTACTCGTGGAAGGCACGCACGGAGCGCGCCGCGAGGATGTCCACGTTCTTCTCGGTGTAGCGGGCGTCGTCCAGGATCTGGCCGGGATACCAGTTGTTACGCACCTCGTGGTCGTCCCACTGCACGACGGAGGGCACCTGGGCGTTGAAGCGGCGGGCGTTGCGGTCGAGCAGGTTGTAGCGGAAGTTCCCCCGGTACTCGTCCAGTGTCTCGGCGACCTTCGCCTTCTCGTCGGTCATGACATTGCGCCAGACCCGGCCGTCCGGCAGCGTCACGCTCGCCTCCAGCGGGCCGTCCGCGTAGATGCTGTCCCCGCTGCACAGGAAGAAGTCCGGGTCCAGGCGGCGCATCTCCTCGTACACCCGGTAGCCGCCGATGTCCGGGTTGATGCCCCAGCCCTGCCCCGCGATATCGCCCGACCACAGGAACCGCACCCCGGACCGGCGCCGGGCCGGAGCGGTACGGAACGTCCCGTACACCGGTTTTCCGGTACGGCGCGGATCGGCCGGGTCGGCGAGCGTCACGCGGTAGTGCACCTGCTCGCCCGCCGGCAGCCCGTACAGCGGCACGGTCCCCGTGAAGTCCGTCCCGGGGCCGATCGACGGCCCGCGCCACCTGCGCACCCGCCGGAACGACTCGGTCGCCGAGGTCTCCACCAGCATCCGGGCCGGCCGGTCCGAGCGCACCCACAGCAGCGCCGACGATGCGGTGACGCTGCCCACCTGCACACCCCAGGACGCTTCGGGCCGCCCCGCCAGGTGCAGCGCGGGCGCGGCCGAAGCGGTCGCGGGTGAGAGGGCGACCGCCGCCGGGGCGATCAGCGAACCGCGGAGCACGGCACGGCGGCCGGGCGAGGGGACAAGAGGACGGTGCGGGCGGTGGGACATCGAAGCGCCTCCGGAGAAGGTCGGTGGGCGGTGCGCCGTTCGCGAGAAGATCACGGACCGGCGCCGGTCTCCGCCCATGCCTAGTGCGTTGCGGCGGCCGGAGCCCCAACCCCGGGTGAACGGTGGCCGTCGCCCGGGCCGGTCTCACCCGGTCAGCCGGAACGCCACACGTCCGCCAGCGTGGCCACTCCCCGGGCGATGTCGCCGGGGGCGAGGTGGGCGTAGCCCAGGACGAGCGGCACGGTGCCGTTCTCGGAGCCGGCCGTCGCACAGTCGCGCAGCGAACGCAGCGCGATGCCCGCCCCGGCCGCCCGCTCCAGGAAGAGATCCTCGGGGCCGTACCGCGCCGGCAGCCGGGCGATGATGTGCAGCCCCGCCGCGATACCGCTGACCGCCGTGCCGGGGAAGTGCTCGTCGAGCGCGGCCACCATCGCGTCCCGGCGTTCCCGGTAGGCCCGTTGGCAGCGCCGCAGCTGCCGGTCGTAGCCGCCGCGCACGATGAAATCGGCCAGTACCGCCTGGTCGAGTACCGGGTTGCCCAGATCCATGGTCCGTTTGCGGGCGACGATCGGCTCGGTGAGCGCGGCGGGGGCGATCAGCCAGCCGAGCCGCAGACCGGGAGCCAGCGACTTGCTCACGGATCCGGTGTACACGACCCGCTCGGGATCCAGTCCCTGCAAGGCGCCCACCGGCGCCCGGTCGTACCGGAAGTCCCCGTCGTAGTCGTCCTCCATGATCACCGCGTCCGCGTCCCGCGCCCAGCGGAGCAGCTCGCCGCGGCGGTGCGCGGAGTATCCGATTCCGGTGGGAAACTGGTGCGCGGGCGTGGTCACCACCGCGCGTACGCCGGAGCGCTCCAGGGGCGCGAGGGCGAGGCCTTCGTCGTCGAGGGGCAGCGGGACCGTGCCCAGACCGGTCGCCGCGAACAGCGACGCGTGTTCCGGGCTGCCCGGATCCTCCACCCCGACCGAGGCCACACCCTCGTCCCGGAGGACGAAGCCGAGCAGGGTCGTCGCCTGCGCCACCCCCGAACAGACCACCAGACGCTCCGGTTCGGCCACCACGCCCCGACGCCGAGCGAGCAGTCCGGCCAGGGCCTCGCGCAGCTCCGGCAGCCCGCGTGGATCCGGGTAGCCCAGCGCGCCGTGCGGCAGCCGGCCGAACACCGCCCGCTGGGCGGCACTCCACGCGCCGCGCGGGAAGAGGGACAGATCGGGGGTGCCGGGCCGGAAGTCCACCCGCGCGCCCGCCGCGCCCGGCGCACGGTCGCGTACCGGACGCACCGCCGCGCGTACGCCCTCGCTCACCCAGGTGCCCGCACCCCGCCCGCTGCGCAGATAGCCCTCCGCGGTGAGCTGCTCGTACGCCTCCGTGACCAGCCCGCGCGACACCCCCAGATCGGCGGCGAGTTCACGGCTGGAGGGCAGCCTCGTGCCGCCGGCGAGACGGCCGGAGCGAACCGCCTCCCGCAGCGCGGACCGGAGTGCCCGTCCCCGCCCGCGCGCCGGCGCGGCAGCGGCGGGCAGCAGCAACTCCCACGCCGGGGAGAGGAAATCCGTCGGCGGGCGCCGCCGATTGGTCCCCGAAGACGTCATGGAAGTGGACCTTAAACCGGTCCGTCGCCGACCCTAGCGTCGGCCCCATGAACGCAACCTCTCTGCGCGGGGCCCTCCTCGCGGCCCTCGCATGCGTGCTGGTGGGGGCATCCTTCACGGCCAACAGCGTCCTCGGCGACTACCCGTACGCGGGCGGTCAGGCCCTCCGGTACGGTCTGGCCGCGCTCCTGCTCGTCCCGCTCCTGCACCGCGATCCCGACTCCGCGACGGCCCGGCTCCGCCGTCTCGCCCGCCGCCAATGGGGGCGGATCGCGTTGCTCGCCGCCGTGGGCATGGTCGGCTTCAACCTGGCTGTCCTGGCGGCCGAACAGTCCGCGGAACCGGCTGTTCCGGGCGTCTTCGTGGGCTGTGCGCCGATCGTGGTCGGCGTGCTCGTCCCGCTGCTGGACGGCCGTCGTCCGTCCCGCGTCACGCTGTACGCGGCCGGACTCGTCGCCGTCGGCGCGTTCACCGTCCAGGGCTGGGGCCGCACCGACCTGGCCGGCATCCTGTTCTCGGTGGGCGCGCTCGCGGGTGAGGTCGGCTTCGCGGTCCTCGCCGTCTCCGTGCTGCGGCCGCTCGGTCCGAAGCTGCTCTCCGCGACGGTCTGCGGAGTGGCGGCCGTCGAGTCGGCGCTGCTGGGCCTGCTGCTGGACGGCTGCTCGTTCCTGCGGGTCCCGACGGGCGGCGAGGCGGCGGCCCTGGTGTGGCAGGCCGTCGTCGTCAGCGTGATCGGATTCGTCTGCTGGTACAGCGGGATGCAGCGCATCGGAGCCGAACGCGCCACGCTCTTCTCCGGCCTGATCCCGGTTTCCGCAGCCCTGACCGCGCCCCTGGTCGGAGCCGGGACCTACGGTCTGGCGCAGGGCGCGGGAAGCCTTCTGGTCGGCGCCGGTGTGGCGTGCGGCTCCGGCGTCCTCGGGCGGCGCAGGAGCGCCGGAGCGCGGCTTTCCGGCCGCACACCGGCGCCCCGACGGGCCGACTCAGCGACTGGTGTCCAGGATGACGCGGGCCACCAGCGCCGGGTCGTCGTTCATCGGAACGTGCCCGCAGCCGGGCAGCCGCACGAGCCGGGCGTCGGGGATCACCCGCTTGGCGCGGACCCCCTGCCGGCGCAGCAGGATCCGGTCGCGGGTGCCCCAGGCGACGGTGACGGGGATGCCCTTCACGTCGTCGTCGAAGAACGCGCCCCGGCCGACCTCCAGCGTCTGGTGGAATCCGGTCGCTCCGCGCAGGGCGAACGTCTCGGCGACGACGGCCTCCGGTGAACGCCTGCCGGGCCGGGCATAGATGGTGCTGGTGAGCGCCGCCCGGCCGGCCGCGCTGCGCGACAGGCGCTCGATCAGCGGCACCGGCAGGGCCAGCGCGCTCCGGCGCATCGTCCGCAGGGTGCCGAAGGCGTAGCGCCGTTCCGCCTCCGTCCAGAAGCCCGCCGGGGACAGCGCGGTGACCGACCGCACCAGTTCGGTGCGGCCGAGCTCCAGCGCGATCAGACCGCCCAGCGAGTTCCCGGCCACATGGGGGCGGTCCAGGCCGAGTTCGGCGCAGAAGGCCCCGAGCACCGGGCCGAAGGTCGCGAGATCGTACGGGGCTCCGTCCGGCAGGGCGGGCGAGGCGCCGAAGCCGGGCAGGTCCACGGCTATCACCTCACGCTCGGCGGCCAGGATCCGCGTCACCGGGTCCCAGGCCCTCAGGTGGTGACCGATGCCGTGCAGGAGCAGCAACGGTTCGCCCGAGCCGGTCCGTTCGTACGCGACCGTGACCGGACGGGGGCCGTCGGCCGTTGCGACGGTGAAGGAGACCGTGGTGGTCATACTGCTGCTCCCTGGGATGGGTAGACATCTCGTCAACAACAATTACCGTCGGGTAGCTTGTAGTTCAAGGGGTCCGGCGGTTCCCGCTGGACACCATGTGGCCCGTGGGCTGGGATGGGCCGATGACCGCCGACGCCGCGACCGATCTCTTCGAAGAACACCGGCCCGTTCTCACCGGTGTCGCCTATCGCATGCTCGGCCGCGTGGCCGACGCCGAAGACGTGGTCCAGGAAGCATGGCTGAGGTGGTCGGTGGCGGCGCGCGAGGACATCCGGGAGCCGCGGGCCTTCCTGGTGCGGATCACGACCCGGCTGGCCATCGACCGGCTCCGGCACCTGCGGTCGCGCCGGGAGTCGTACCCGGGTTCCTGGCTGCCGGAGCCGGTGGTCACGGACTTCGGCCCCGCCGTGCCCGACACCGCGGAGCGCGCCGTCCTGGCCGACTCCGTCTCGCTCGCCGTGCTGGTCGTCCTCGAATCGCTCTCACCGCTGGAGCGCGCGGTATTCGTGCTCCGGGAGGCCTTCGGGTTCCCGTACGCCGAAATCGCCATCGCCCTGGACCGCACCGAGGCGGCCGTCCGGCAGCTCGGCGGCCGGGCCAGGCGGCACGTGGAGGAGCGCAAGCCGCGCTACGACGTGGACCCGGTCGAGCGGCGCGACCTCACCGAACGCTTTCTGGCCGCCGCCTCCGGGGGCGGTATCGAGCAGCTGCTCGCCCTGTTGGCCCCGGATGTCCGGCTCGTCAGCGACCACGGCGGCAGGGCGAAGGCGCCGCGGCGGATCATGGAGACCGGCGACAAGGTCGGCCGCTTCCTCTTCGCGGTGGCGCGGGAGCTGGATCCCGACGGGGAGATCCGCATGGTGGAACTCAACGGCGGGCCTGCCGTCGTCCACTTCGTCGGCGGGAAGCCCGACGCCGTCTTTCAGATCGAAGTCGGCCAAGGTCTCATTCAATGCGCCTATTTGATTCGTAATCCGGACAAATTCTCCGGATTGCCCGTCGCGTAGCCAAGAACACCACTGGTCGCCTCGCCCCCCATGGGCTCGTCGGGGGCCTGGTCAGGGCCCCGTCATCCGCCTGGATGCCGGGGCTCCGTGTCGCGCTCTCCTCACGGCATCACGAACGTCGTGTGAACGCTCTGCGCCAAAGTCCCGTTTCGTTCCGTTACGGAATAAGGATTGGTCTTGACCAAGGGGGTATGCCGTCCTAGGGTCTCCACTTAAGGCAGGAACCTTTAATAAATAACGTCGCGGAAAAAGACGCTGGGCGATTGCGGAGGACAGGGTGGGGACCACGCAGCTGGAATCGGTACAGGAGCCGAAGTACTGGCACCTCAAGACCGTGCTCAGTGAGGCACTCGACTCGGACTTTGCGGTGGGGGAGATCCTGCCCAACGAGCGGGACCTCGCGGCGCGGTTCGGTGTCGCGCGAGCCACGCTCCGGCAGGCCCTGGAGCAGCTCGAACTGGAAGGCAGACTGCAGCGCCGTCGCGGGGTCGGGACGACCGTCGCCCCGCCGCGCGTGGGCATCGCCGTCTCCACCGCCCAGCACGAATGGGCGGGCGGCGTCAGCGGCGAGGCCTGGCAGCCGGTCGACAGCAGCATGGCCAAGGCCCCGGCGGCGGTGGTCGCCATGCTCGGAACGAACCCGGCCGAACCGGTGCACGTGGTGCGCCGTATCCGTGACACCCAGGGGCAGGCGGTAGCGGCGGAACTCCTCTACATCCCCGCCTCCTCGGTGCCCGACCTGTCCGCCATCGAGGCCCCGTCGGGCGCCGTCCGCGCCCGGAGCGTACTGCGCGAGCTGCACCGGCTCGGGCTGCAGGGCCAGGACCGTTCCGTGGAGCTCGGCTCCGCACGGGCGGACGACGCCAAGGAGCTGGACCGGCTCCCCGGCGCCCCCGTCCTCGTCGTCACCACCCGCTACTTCACCGCGGACGGTACGGCGGCCGTGTCCGTCGCCACCTACCGCGCGGACACCTGCCGCCTCACCTTCGGGGACTCCGGCGCGCTGGAGATCAGCCACGACGAAGAGCCGGAGCGCCAGGCTTCCTGAGCACCTCCGGCCCGCTCGGTCCACACCCGCCGATCTCCCCCGAAGACTCCGGTCCCGGGGAGATGGGCGGGCGTGCGTCGTCCCGTTCCGCTCGCGCCTGCCGCGAAGGTCAGCGGGGGGCTGTCACGGCCCCCTCGACGGCGAACAGCTCCTCCTCGACGTGGTCCAGGGCGAGCCGCAGCGCCCCCGTCGCGACGGCGGCCTCTCCGAGCAGCGACAGGGTCACCCGGGGCGGGCGCAGGCAGTAGCGGGCCAGCTCCCTGCGGAGGGGTTCCAGCACCCCGTCCAGCCCGGCGGCCCAGCCGCCGACCACGACCAGCTCCGGGTCGAGCGCCAGCACCAGCGCCGCCACATCGTGCACCAGTCGCTGAAGGAACCGCTCGACCGCGGCCCGGGCCCCCGCATCGCCCTCCTTGGCCTTGGCGAACACCGCGGCCACCGCCTGCTCGTCCAGCGGGTCCAGCGGAGTGTCCGTCGTCGACAGCAGATGCTCCGGGGTCACCTCCCTGCCCAGCAGGTGCAGAGCGCCGATCTCCCCGGCCGCCCCGCCGAACCCGCGGTGCAGACGCCCGCCGATCAAGGACCCCGCACCGGGGCTCAGCCCCGCCAGCACGAAGACCACATCGTCGGACTCGGTGGCCGCACCCTTCCAGTGCTCGGCCACCGCGGCGGCGTTGGCGTCGTTCTCGACGAGCACGGGGCAGCGGAACGAACGGCGCAGCCGCTCCCCGAGCGCGAGGCCGGTCCAGTCCGGCAACGCGGTGCCCAGCCGCACGGTGCCGTCGGCCTCCACGATCCCGGGACTGCCCACACCGACCGCACGCAGACTGCTCCGGGCCACCCCGGTGCGGCGCAGCACGTCCGCGATGACCGCCCGGACCTGGTCGAGCCTGTCGTCCGCGCCGGCCGTCTCCGACACCGCACGGGAGCCCGCCCCGACGATCCGCCCGTCGAGCCCCGAGATGAGCGCCGAGACCCGGTGCGGACCGATCTCCACCCCGAGAAGGTGCCCCGCCTCGGCCCGGAATCGGAACCTCCGGGCAGGGCGCCCCTGACGCCGCGCCTCACTCTCGTCGGGCAGGGCCTCGACCACGAGCCCAGCCTCGAACAGCCCCTCGACGACCCCTTCGACCGTCGGCCGGGACAGCCCCGTGATCCGCGTCAGGTCCGTCAGCGTCGGCGCGCCGGCCCCCCTCAGGGCGTGCAGCACTACCGCGGAATTGATCCGCCGCAACAGCGACGGGTCCCCACCGGTCAGCCGGCCCACGGTATGTCCTCCCAGCTCGTGCGCATGTTCTGCCGGATCGTACTCGCTGGCCGGGACCCCTGCGACCAGCCAGGGAAGCCGGTATCGAGCCGCAACCTGGGTCATCCGCGAGCGGCGAATCCGCGCGCGTCACGGGCCGGGGCCGGTCGAGGGCTCAGTCGGTCGCGGCCGGGTCGGCAACGGGCCGGCCGGCCGGCCGCCCGGCGGGCACGGCGTCCCTCAGGCGGGCGTACTCCTCGGCCATGGTCTGCACCGTCCAGTGGGCGTTGAGGCCGCTGGGGTTGGGGAGAGCCCATACGCGGGCGCCGCCGACCGTCCGCTCCTGTGGGCCGATACGGGCCCGGGGCTCCCCGAAGGCAGCCCGGTAGGCGGTGATGCCGACCACCGCGAGCCACTGTGGCGCGAGCCGTTCGACCTTCGCCTTCAGAGCGGCCCCGCCTCGACGGAACTCCTCCGCGTCCAGCTCGTCGGCCCGGGCCGTGGCCCG
The DNA here is from genome assembly GCA_002551355.1 of Streptomyces sp. man185. Lineage (GTDB taxonomy): Bacteria > Actinomycetota > Actinomycetes > Streptomycetales > Streptomycetaceae > Streptomyces. Next base: position 105,429 of record NTHE01000011.1, read on the forward strand.
CGCGACCACGTTGGTGATGCCCAGTCCGAGGTCGAGCAACTCGGCCTGCTCCGACGGGCGCAGCTGCCGGGGTGTGAATCCCGAGCGGTGCAGCACCGGCCAGAACCGGTTTCCGGGGTGGGCGAAGTGGTGGCCCGTCGCCGCGGTCGTCAGGCTCGGGTTGATGCCGCAGAAGAGCACACGCAGACCGCCCGCGGCCACATCGGGGACGATGCGGTCACGGGCGGCGCTCAGCTCTTCGGGGGTCATACGGTGAGGGCGGTGCCGGTCAGAGGATCGCGCCGGGGGTGTAGCTCGCGGCCTCGGGGTGCTGCTTGGTGATCTCCTCGATCCGGGCGACCAGCGACGACACCTGGTCGCCGGCGGCACCCGTGAACGAGAGCTTGTCGGCCATCAGCTCGTCCAACTGCGCCCGGTCCAGCGGGATCCGCTCGTCCGCGGCGAGCTTGTCGAGCAGCTCGTTGCGTTCGGCGCCCTGCTCCCGCATCGCGAGGGCGGCGGCGACCGCGTTCTCCTTGATCGCCTCGTGCGCCACCTCGCGGCCCACCCCCGCCCGCACGGCACCCATCAGCACCTTGGTGGTGGCCAGGAAGGGGAGGTAGCGGTCCAGCTCGCGCGCCACGACCGCGGGGAACGCGCCGAACTCGTCCAGCACCGTCAGGAAGGTCTCCAGGAGGCCGTCGAACGCGAAGAAGGCGTCCGGGAGCGCCACCCGGCGGACCACGGAACAGGACACGTCGCCCTCGTTCCACTGGTCGCCCGCCAGCTCGCCGGTCATCGAGGCGTAGCCGCGCAGGATCACCATCAGCCCGTTCACCCGCTCGCAGGAGCGCGTGTTCATCTTGTGCGGCATTGCCGACGAGCCGACCTGGCCGGGCTTGAAGCCCTCGGTCACCAGCTCGTGGCCCGCCATCAGCCGGATGGTCTTCGCCACCGAGGAAGGCGCCGCCGCGAGCTGCACCAGCGCGGTGACCACGTCGTAGTCGAGCGATCGGGGGTAGACCTGACCGACCGAGGTGAACGCCTCGGCGAAGCCGAGATGGCCGGCGATGCGCTGCTCCAGGTCGGCGAGCTTGTCCGCGTCGCCGCCGAGCAGGTCCAGCATGTCCTGCGCCGTGCCTACCGGGCCCTTGATCCCCCGCAGCGGGTAGCGGGCGAGGAGGTCCTCCAGGCGGCCTTGGGCGACCAGCAACTCGTCGGCCGCGGTCGCGAAGCGCTTGCCCAGTGTGGTCGCCTGCGCGGCGACATTGTGCGAGCGTCCGGCGATCACCAGCTCGCGGTACTCCGCCGCGAGCTTGCCGAGCCGGGCCAGCACGGCCACGGTGCGGTTGCGCATCAGCTCCAGCGAAAGGCGGATCTGCAGCTGCTCGACGTTCTCCGTCAGGTCCCGGGAGGTCATGCCCTTGTGGACCTGCTCATGGCCGGCGAGGGCGTTGAACTCCTCGATCCGGGCCTTCACATCATGCCGGGTGATCTTCTCGCGCTCGGCGATGGAGGCCAGGTCCACCTGGTCCAGCACCCGCTCGTAGTCGGCCAGCGCCGCGTCGGGCACCTCGATCCCGAGGTCCTTCTGAGCGCGCAGCACCGCCAGCCACAGCTGACGCTCCAGCTTCACCTTCTGCTCGGGGGACCAGAGGACGGCCAGCTCCGCGGAGGCGTAGCGGCCGGCCAGGACATTGGGGATGCGAGGCTTCGCAGACACGGCGTTCACGTAAAGGGATTCTACTGGCGGTTCGTGCAGGCCAGCGCCGCGCCCCGGTTTGTGGCTTGCTACGAAGGAGCAGGGAGGGCCCAGCCCAGGCGCCCGGCCCGGGGACCCGGTTCAGTCGCTCTCCGTGGTGCCCACCGCGGCGTCGGGGGAGAGGGCACGCTGCCAGCCCGTCACCGGGCCCGGATTCTCCGCATCCGCGGGTGTGATCCAGAAGGCCCTGCCCGTCGACGCGTCGAACTGGGCGCCCGAGCGTCCGTCGCCGGAGGAGCGTCCGGTGAGCCGGCGCCCGATCCACGGGCCCAGATGCTGGCGCGCGAAGCGGATGTCCTGGGTCCGCCGGGACGCCCAGCGCGGCGGCGCGGTCGCGGGCATCGGAGTCTGCCAGTCCAGCTCGGCAGGCAGCCCCAGGGTCTGCCAGACGGCCTCGGCGACGCGCCGGTGCCCCTCCGAGGAGAGGTGCAGCCGGTCGACGTCCCACATCCGGGGGTCGGTGAGCGAGGGCGCGGAGTAGAGGTCCACCACCGCGGCGCCGTGCTGCCCGGCCAGGTCGTCGATCAGGGCGAACAGCGCCTCCACCCGGGGGCGGAACCGGTCGAAGACCGGCCCGCTGCGCCCGGGGCTGCGCATCAGCACCAGCTGTTTGCAGGAGGGCGCGAGACGCTCAACGGCCTCTTCGAGCCGCCCCCTGACCATCCCCATGTCGCACTTCGGGCGCAGTGTGTCGTTGAGCCCGCCGACGAGTGTGACCACGTCGGCCCCGAGCCCGGCCGCCGCTTCGACCTGATCGTCCACGATCTGGCTGATGAGCTTTCCGCGTACGGCGAGATTGGCGTACCGGAAACCGGGGGAGCGCACCGCGAGGCGGGAGGCGAGGACATCGGCCCAGCCCCGGTAGGTGCCGTCGGGGAGCAGGTCCGACATGCCCTCGGTGAAGGAGTCGCCGACCGCGACGAGACTGGTGTAGGAGACATTCAATTCCATGGCCCGGCGATCCTACCGCGCACCCCGTCGGCCCGCCCGCCGAGCGGCAGGGCGGGCCGAGGGGGCGGGCGCGGGGGTCAGCGGGACCCCGGCCGCCCGACGAGTTCGCGGAGCACGTCCTCCATCGTGACCATGCCGGCCAGCCGCCCGTCCTCGTCGAGGACGGCCGCCAGATGGGTCCGGCTGCGGCGCAGCGCGGTCAGCGCGTCGTCCAGCGGGGTCGCCGCCCGGACGCGGGCGATCGGCCGCATCGCCGAGACCGGGAAGGGAACGTCGCGGGGCATCGCGTCCAGGGCGTCCTTCACATGGAGGTAGCCGAGGATGCGCTGCTCGCCGTCCATCACCGGGAAGCGGGAGAACCCGGACTCGGACGAGAGCCGCTCCAGCTCCTCCGGAGTGGTGCCGACCCTTGCGTATAGCACGCGGTCGACCGGCATCACCACATCCCGTACCGGCCGGCGGCCCAGCTCCAGGGCGTGGTGGAGGCGTTGCGCGGAGCGGTCGTCGACCAGTCCGGCGTCCCCGGCGTCCTGCACCATCCGGGCCAGTTCGTCGTCCGAGAACGTCGCGGAGACCTCGTCCTTCGTCTCCACCCGCAACAGCTTGAGCAGGGCGTTGGCGAACGCGTTGATCGCGAAGATCACCGGCCGCAGGGCACGGGCCATCGCGACCAGCGGCGGGCCCAGGAGCAGAGCGCTCCGGGCCGGTTCGGCCAGGGCGATGTTCTTCGGGACCATCTCGCCCAGCAGCATGTGCAGATAGGTCGCCACGCCCAGCGCGATGACGAACGACAGCGGATGCACAAGACCGTGCGGCACCCCCACCGCGTCGAAGACCGGCTCCAGCAGATGCGCGATGGCCGGTTCGGCGACGATGCCCAGCACCAGGGTGCAGAGCGTGATGCCGAGTTGGGCGGCGGCGAGGAGCGCGGAGACGTGTTCCAGGCCCCAGATGACACTGCGGGCCCGCCGGTTCCCGGCCTCGGCCTCCGGCTCGATCTGGCTGCGGCGTACCGAGATCAGGGCGAATTCGGCGCCTACGAAGAAGGCGTTGGCCACGAGGGTCAGCAGGCCGATGAAGAGCTGGAGAACGATCACTGTTCGTCCTCCGTCCGGTCCTCGGACCCCGGCAGCGGGGCGTGCAGCAGGGCTCGGGCGGCCCGGCGTCCCGAAGCGTCCACCACGTCGATCCGCCATCCGGCCAGCTCGACGCTGTCGTCCACCGACGGGATCCGGCCGATCTCGGTGGCGATCAGCCCCGCGAGGGTCTCGTAGGGTCCGTCCGGCACCCGCAGACCGATCCTGCGGAGCTGGTCGGTGCGTGCCGCCCCGTCGGCCGACCACAGGTTCCGTCCGTCGGCGTCCTCACCGGCGGCGGCGAGATCGGGCGTCTCGTGCGGATCGTGCTCGTCGCGGACCTCGCCGACGACTTCCTCCACGATGTCCTCCAGCGTCGCGACCCCGGCGGTCCCGCCGTACTCGTCGATCACCACGGCCATGGCGAGCTTGCCGGACAGCCGGTCCAGCAGCCGGTCCACGGTGAGCGTCTCCGGTACGAGCAGGGGCTCGCGCAGCAGTTCCGAGACGCGGGTGCGGGGCCGCCGGTCGGCGGGGATCGCCAGGACGTCCTTGATGTGGGCCACGCCGACCACGGTGTCCAGGCTGCCCCGGTAGACGGGGAAGCGGGACAGACCGGTCGCCCGGGTGGCGTTGGCGACGTCCTCGGCCGTCGCCTGCAGGTCCAGCGCGGTCACCTGGACCCGTGGCGTCATCACGTTCTCCGCCGTCAGCTCCGAGAGGTTCAGGGTGCGGACGAACAGCTCGGCCGTGTCCGCCTCCAGCGCGCCCTCCTTCGCGGAGTGCCGGGCCAGCGCCACCAGTTCCTGCGGGCTGCGGGCGGAGGCCAGTTCCTCGGTCGGCTCCAGACCGAAGCGGCGCACGATCCGGTTGGCCGTGTTGTTGAGGTGGCTGATGAAGGGCCGGAACACCGCGGTGAACCCCCGTTGCGGGGTGGCCACCGCCTTGGCCACGGTCAGCGGGGAGGAGATCGCCCAGTTCTTCGGGACCAGTTCGCCGACCACCATCAGGACGACCGTGGAGAGCGCCGTGCCGATGACGAGCGCCAGGGTGGACGCTGCGGCGGGAGGCAGCCCCGCCGCCTCGACGGGGCCGCGGATCAGCTTGGCGATGGACGGCTCGGAGAGCATGCCGATCACCAGGTTGGTGACGGTGATGCCGAGCTGGGCCCCCGAGAGCTGGAAGGTGAGGCTCCGGACGGCCTTCAGCGCGCTCGAAGCACCCCGGTCGCCCCGCTCGACGGCCTGTTCGAGTTCGCTGCGCTCCACCGTGGTCAGAGAGAACTCCGCGGCGACGAACGCGCCGCAGGCGACGCAGAGCAGCAGGGCGACGAGCAGCAGAAGCACTTCGATCATCGGTTCACCTCCGTCCCATGATCAGGCAGGGGCGGGGGGACCGCGCGGTGTCGGCGGAAACGGAGGGATCGGCGGTACCGGCTCCTGGGAGGTTCGCCCATGGACGGACGCTCACACCTTTCGGGGGGGGTGACGGAGGGGCATGTCATCGTAGGCGTCTGCCCAGCAGCGCCCGGTCCTACCGCGTCATTCCGCCAGGTGCTTCACCCAGCGGCTCCACTGCGGCTCGGGCTCGTACCCCGCCGCGCGCCAGGCCTGGTGGGCCGAGGCGTTGCCGTCGAGGACCATGGCGTCGGCGCGCCGCCCGCCCAGCGCGGTGAAGCGTTCCTCCGCCGCCGCCAGGAGGGCGCTCCCCACACCCCGGCGCCGCTGGTCCGGGTGGACCGCGAGGCGGTAGAGGTGGCAGCGCCAGCCGTCGAACCCCACGATGACGGTGCCGACCAGCGCCCCCTCCCGCTCGGCGAGGATCAATGCCTCGGGGTCCCGTTCCACCAGACGGGCGATCCCGTCCGAGTCGTCGCTGATGCTGGTGCCCTCCGCGGCCACCTTCCAGAAGGCGAGGACCTCGTCCAGATCGGTGGTGGTCGCGGACCGTGTCGACAGCGAATGATCGTTCATGACGGCCATCCCACCATCCGCAGCGGCACGGCATCGAACGCATTCCACGATGCGGCCGCCCCGGGCCCGGCCCCCGGGAGCCAGGTGCCGCCGAGCGGACCCTCAGGAGCCCGTCAGCTCCTCCAGTACCGGCGCGAAGGCTTCCATCGCCGGTTCCAGCACGGTCAGATACGAGAAGCCGAACCGCTCGAGCTGTTCCCGCGGCTGCTCGGCGATCTGACGAACGGTGCCGAGCGCGACGATCGGCAGGCCCAGCAGCTCGTCCTCGCCCACAGGTGTCTTCACCTGTCTTCGCATCGCACGCCGTCCCCTTGCCGGTGCTAGCACGGCCGCGCTAGCTTGGGAGGGTGCCCAAGACTCAGCTGAACGTTCGAGTGGACGAGGCCACCGCCGAGGCCGCGCGGCAGCGCGCGCTGCAGAGGGGGATGAGTGTGAACCGCTACATAGAAGAACTCGTCCAGCAGGACGCGGGCGAGGTGGGACACACCTTCGTCGAGGCCGCGGCCGACTTCATGAAGCAGTACGAGTCGGTGTTCGCCGAGGAGTTCGGCCCGGAGCGCGAAGGCACCCGTTGAACCTGCGGATCGACCTTTCCTGGCTGCTGATGGTCGCCGAGCACAAGACGCCCGGAGACCCGCAGGTCGTCGACTGGGGCGCGCTCGTCGCCGCTGTGGCACGGCATGACGCGGAGATCTTCGGCAGCGCCGTCTACAGCGACCCGCACGCGCGGGCGGCGGCCCTGTTGCAGTTGCTGCTGCATGTGCCCGCGCTCGAGCACTCCAACGCGATGTTCGCCTCGGCCGTCGCGTACGGCTACCTCGTCGCCTCCGGGCTCAAGGTCATCACGTCGCCCGAACAGGTCCGCGACCTGGCGCTGCTGGTGAAGCAGGGCAAGGCGGACGTACGGGCCATCGCCGACGAGCTGCGGCAGTGGAGCGTGTGAAACGGCGCGAACGCTCCGGCCGCCGGCTCAGTCCTCCGTGAACGGCTTGCGGGCCACGCCCAGGACACACGGGGACGAGGGCATCTGGAGGCCCGTCTCCGGAATGCGCAGCCTGCGGTACGTGCCCATCTCGAAGCCCGCCGCCTCGATCGCGGCCAGGGGGTCCCGGGCCGTGTGACAGCCGCCGAAGAGCAGCGGCCACAGAGTCCGGTCGGCCGCCCGCTGCGCGGTCGCCAGCGCCTGCCCCGGCGCCAGCCCGTGCTCGAAGAACCGCAGTTCGCCGCCCGGCCGCAGGACCCGCCTGATCTCGGCGAGCGCCCGGGGCAGATCCCGGACGGTGCACAGGACCAGGGACGCGACGGCGGCGTCGAAGCCCTCGCTCTTGACCGGCAGCGCCTCGGCTGCCCCCGGCACCACGTCCACCGGCACCTCGGCGCGCAGGGCGGCGCGGACCGCAAGCTGCCGCAGCGAGCGTTCCGGCTCCAGCGCCACGACCTCCGAGACGGCGCCGGGATAGTGGGCGAAGTTCAGCCCGTTCCCCGCACCGACCTCGATGACCCGGCCGGAGAGCCCCGACAGCAGTTCCTCGCGGTACGCGGCGACGCCGCCCTTGAGATCGGCGGTCACGCTGAACCGTGCGTAGAAGCGGGCGAAGACCGGGTGGTGCACGGCGTCCCGGGGGAGCTTCCTGCTGCGCAGCTGCATGACGGACCTCCGTTACGGCGTGGGCGTAGGGCTCCTCGACGATTCTCCCCCGTAGCGCCCCCGATAGCCCTCTACAGCCCTCGGAGGACCTGCGCGGAACCTCGGAGCGCAGCGCTCACGGCCGGGTCGGGGCCCAGGTCCCGCCCAGTTCCGGGGCGAGCCAGTTCGGCGCGTGCGCCGCGAAGTCCGCGCCCGACAGCGCACCCGCGCCGGCCGGTACCGCGCCCAGCAGCGGCGCACCGGCCGCTACCGGCAGGTCCTCGATGTTGCACCGGGACGCGAGGTCCGGCTCCGCCGGCGTGCTGCCGATCACCACGCCCCGGCAGCTCAGCCCCCGGTTCCGCAGCGCCTCGGCCGTCAGCGCGGTGGAGTTCAGCGTGCCCAGACCCGCGGGGGCCACCACCAGCACCGGCGCGGACAGCAGCCGGGCCGCGTCCGCGAGGGTGCCGCCCTCGTCGTCGAACCGCACGAGGAGCCCGCCCGCACCCTCCACCAGCACGAGATCGTGCTCGGCGGCCAGCTTCTCGGCCGCTTCGGCGACTTCGAACGGCCGCACCGGCGTGAGTCCGGCCCGCCGGGCGGCCGTGGCCGGGGCCAGCGGCTCCGGGAAGCGGGCCAGTTCGACCGCCGTCACATGGTCTCCCGCCAGGCGGGCGACCTCGGCCGCGTCACCCGGCTCCCCGGGGGCGAGCCCGGTCTGCGCGGGCTTGAGCACCGCGACCCGGTGGCCCCGGGCGGCGGCCGCCACCGCGGCGGTCACCACCGTCTTGCCGATCTCCGTGCCCGTACCGGACACCACCAGAATCGTCGACATGTCGCTTCAACCTTCCCGCGCCGCGGCGCACACGGCCCGGCAGATCCGGGCCACGTCCTCGTCGCCCGTGACGTACGGCGGCATCGTGTAGACGAGATCGCGGAACGGCCGCAGCCACACGCCCTCGCGTACGGCCGCTCGGGTCGCCGCCGCCATGTCCACCTCGTGGTCGAGCTGGACGACCCCGATCGCCCCCAGGACGCGTACGTCCACCACTCCCGCGAGGTCCGCGGCGGGAGCGAGCCCGGAGCGCAGGCCCGCGCCGATCCGCGCCACCTCGCCCTCCCAGTCCTGCCCGAGCAGCAGGTCCACCGAGGCCGCGGCCACCGAGGCGGCCAGCGGATTGCCCATGAACGTCGGCCCGTGCGCCAGCACCGGCACCTCGCCGCTGGAGATGCCTTCGGCCACCCGCGTGGTGCACAGCGTCGCCGCCATCGTGAGATAACCGCCGGTCAGCGCCTTGCCGACACACATGACGTCCGGCGAGATCCCGGCGTGCCCGGCGGCGAACAGCTTGCCCGTACGCCCGAAGCCGGTCGCGATCTCGTCGAGGACCAGCAGCACGTCGTGCTCGTCGCACGCCTCGCGCAGCACCCGCAGATAGGCGGGGGAGTGGAACCGCATCCCACCGGCCCCCTGCACCACCGGCTCCACGATGACCGCCGCCAACTCCTCGGCGTGCGCCGCGATCAGCTCCCGCAGATGCCGTACGTAGGCGGGGTCCGGCTCCGCGTCGAAGCCGTCCGGCGGGGCGTCGGCGAAGACCTGGCGGGGGAGGGAGCCCGACCACAGCTCGTGCATCCCGCCTTCCGGGTCGCACACGGACATCGGCTGCCAGGTGTCCCCGTGGTAGCCGCCGCGCCAGGTCAGCAGCCGCCGCTTGGCCGGCCGGCCGGCCGAACGCCAGTACTGGAGGCACATCTTGACCGCGACCTCCACGGCGACGGACCCCGAGTCGGCGAGGAAGACGTGCCGGAGCGGCTCGGGGGTGATCTCCACCAGCCGGGTCGCCAGCCGGACGGCGGGCTCATGCGTGAGCCCGCCGAACATCACATGGCTCATCCGGTCCAGCTGGCCGCGCGCGGCCTCGTTGAGGACCGGGTGGTTGTAGCCGTGCACCGCCGACCACCAGGACGCCATGCCGTCCACCAACTCGCGCTGCCCCTCGACGGGTTCGGCGAGCCGGAGCCGTACCCCGGAGGCCGACTCCACGATCAGCGGCTCCTGGCGGCCCGGCATCGGACCGTACGGGTGCCAGACGTGCGCGCGGTCGAGCGCCCGCAGTTCGTCGGGGGCGTAGGGCTTCGGAGCGGTGGACAACGGGAGCGCGGGGGCGTACGGCTCAGGCATTGGGGGCGAGATCCGTCCCCGCACCGCGCCGGCGCACGGCCACCAGATCCGTACGCGCCGTGCCGTTCGCCTCCGTACGCGCGACCGGGACGCTCTCCCCGGCGTCGGCGACCGGGTCGGCCACCGGCTCCTGCTCTCCATGGCCACCGCACGGGCCGCAGCCTCCGCCGCCCCCATGCGAACCGCAGCCGGCGGACTCCTGCGATCCGCACCCGGCCGGCTTTGCCGACGTACCGCAACCGCCGGCCAGGGCGTCGGCCCGGTGGCGCGGCAGCGTCGTCGTGCCCGCGCCCTCCACCTCGAAACCGGCGTCCGCGATCATGTCCAGGTCGGCCTGGCCCGCCTGGCCCTCGCTCGTCAGGTAGTCGCCCAGGAAGATGGAGTTGACCAGGTGGAGCGCCAGCGGCTGCATCGAGCGCAGGTGCACCTCACGGCCTCCCGCGAGCCGCACCTCGACATCGGGGCAGACGAAGCGGACCATCGCCAGAATGCGCAGGCAGCGCTGCGGGGTGAGGTTCCACTCCTTGGCCAGCGGCGTGCCCTCGAACGGGATCAGGAAGTTCACCGGCACCGAGTCCGGGTCCAGGTCCCGCAGCGCGAACACCACGTCGACCAGGTCCTTGTCGCTCTCGCCCATCCCGGCGATCAGCCCGGAACACGCCGAGAGTCCGGCGGCCTGGGCCTGCTGCACGGTCTCCACCCGGTCCGCGTACGTGTGCGTCGTGGTGATCGCCCCGTACGTCTCCTCGGACGTGTTCAGGTTGTGGTTGTACGCGTCGGCGCCCGCCGAACGCAGCCGGTCGGCCTGTCCGTCGGAGAGCAGACCGAGGCAGGCGCAGACCTCGACGCCCTCGTGTCGTTCCTTGATCGCCTCGATGGTCTGGGTGACCCGGTCGACGTCCCGGTCGGTGGGGCCGCGCCCGCTCGCCACCAGGCAGACCCGCTTCGCGCCGCCCGCCACCCCGGCGGCGGCGGCCTTGGACGCCTCGTCCGGCTTCAGCCAGGTGTACTTGAGGATCCCGGCCTTCGACCCGAGCCGCTGCGAACAGTAGGAACAGTCCTCGGGGCAGAGCCCGGACTTCAGATTGACCAGATAGTTGAGCTTCACGCGCCGCCCGAACCACTGCCGACGCACCTTCCCGGCGGCGGCCACCACGTCGAGCAGCTCGTCGTCGGAGGTCGCCAGAACGGCGAGCGCTTCTTCGCGGGTCGGCAGTTCGCGCCGCATCCCCTTGTCCACCAGCGTGTTCAGCAGGTCCATGAAAGATGATCCTGGCTTACCGCACCGCCTCCAGCCAAGGAGGAACCAGACAGGAGACCCGGGCGAGGGTGTGTGTATTGCCACACCCTGACCTGCTGCGCACCCGGCTAGGGTCTGTTGGCTGCCTACAAAGAGCCCGTCCGCACAAGACTGCCCGCACCGGACCGTCCGCACCAGACGTCCGCGCGGAGCCGCCCGCCGAGGCCCGCCTACCCAAGGGACCGCCCCATGTCCTTCGCCCCGTTCGACTGGATCGACGCCGAGGCCCGCGGCCGGGCCGCCGCCGGACTCGTACGCACGCTGCGTCCGCGCGACGCCGAGCCGGAGCTGCTGGACCTCGCGAGCAACGACTACCTGGGCCTCACCCGGCACCCGGAGGTCACCTCGGCAGCGGCCTCCGCAGCCCACCGCTGGGGAGCGGGCGCCACCGGATCCCGGCTGGTCACCGGCTCCACCGCCCTGCACGCCGAACTCGAACGGGAGCTCGCGGCGTTCTGCGGCTTCGAGGCGGCCCTCGTGCTCTCCTCCGGGTACGCGGCCAACCTCGCCGCGCTGACCGCGCTGTCCGGGCGCGGCTCCCTCATCGTCTCCGACGCGGGCAACCACGCCTCGATCGTGGACGGCTGCCGGCTCTCCCGCGCCGAGACCGCCGTCGTCTCCCACGCCGACCCGGACGCGGTGGCCAAGGCGCTCGGGGCACACGACGGCCGGTCCCTCGCCGTCACCGACTCGGTCTTCTCCGTGGACGGCGACGCCGCCCCGCTCCCCGCCCTGGCCGAGGCCTGCCGTTTTGCGAACGCCGCCCTGCTCGTCGACGACGCCCATGGCCTCGGCGTCCTGGGCGACGGCGGCCGGGGCGCGCTCGCCGCCGCCGGTCTGGCGGGCCGCGACGGGATCGTGGCCACGCTCACCCTGTCCAAGTCGCTGGGCAGCCAGGGCGGAGCGGTCCTGGGGCCCGCCCGGGTCATCGACCACCTGGTCAACACGGCCCGCACCTTCATCTTCGACACCGGACTCGCCCCGGCGGCGGCCGGCGGCGCGCTCGGCGCGCTCGACGTGCTGCGCCGGGAGCCCGAACGGGCGGCCCGCGCCCGTGAGGTGGCCGCCGCGCTGTACACGCGGCTCACCGCCGCCGGGCTGCGGGCGGTCCGGCCCGACGCGGCCGTCGTCTCCGTCCGGGCGCCCTCGGCGGACGCGGCGGTGCGCTGGGCTGCCGACTGCCGCACGGCCGGGATGGCGGTCGGCTGCTTCCGCCCGCCGTCGGTACCGGACGGCATCTCCCGGCTGCGGCTCACCGCCCGGGCCGACCTGACCGAGGAGCAGATCACGACCGCGGTGGCCACGATCGTCGCCACCGCTCCCCGGCAGGCGGACGCTCCGGTCAGCTGACCCCGCGCGGCCGCCCTGCGGGCGACGACGTGCAGGGTCGGACAGGTCCTAGACCGGTGACGAACGTGCTCCACGCCGCCGCCGAGAAACGCAGCGGCGGCCGGTCCGCGTCCTTCGAATCACGTACGGCGAGCAGGGCGCCGAACAGCGCGGTCTCCACGCAGTTGTTCATCCCGGTCGAGCGGCTGCTGCGCCGCCACGACGCGGTGGACGGCGCCCCGGGCGACGGCGGTGGTGTGGAACGGTCGGACATGGTGGCCCCCTCGGGCAGTCGGACGGTCCGGCGGGACCCGGCCGGACGACCCGGTTCCGCTAGCTGCGGCTGAGCGCGGTGATGAGGTCCAGCGAGCGTTCGGGCGACAGCGCGTGCGCCTGCAAGGTACGGAAGGCCGAGCTGTACGCCTCAAGGTCTTCTTTCCGTTCCAGATAAAGGCTACTCGTCAAGTGGTCAAGAACGACCACATCCAGATCAGAAGTGTTCGGAAAAGAGAAGATGACGAAAGGGCCGGTGAGTCCGACGTACCCGCCGACCGAGAACGGCAACAACTGCAGTTGAACGTGAGGCAGTTGGGACACCTGGATCAGGTGGTGCAGCTGATCCCGCATCACCGCCGGCCCACCCACCTCGCGATGGAGCACCGCCTCGTCCAGGACGGCGGTGAACCGCAGCGGCGGGCTCGCGCGCAGCACCCGCTGGCGGGTCAGTCGGACCTCGACCAGGGAGTCGAGCCGGCCGTCCGGTAGACCGTCCAGTGAGGCGCGGGTCACGGCCCGTGCGTATCCGGCGGTCTGGAGCAGCCCCGGCACCACGGAGGTCTCCAGCGTCCGGACCGTACTGGCCTGCGACTCCAGGCTGATGAAGTCGCGGTACTGCGGCGGGATCAGTCCCCGGTACGCATGCCACCAGCCCGAACCGCCGCCGCCCGCCGACCCCGCGAGGACTTCCAGCAGCGAACGCAACTGGGTGTCCCGCACCGCGTAGACGTCCAGCAGCCGCGCAACGTCGGCCGGCGTCACCCCGCTGGCGCCCGTCTCGATACGGCTCACCTTCGACTGGTGCCAGCCGAGCAGCCGCGCCGCGTCCCGGCTGGTCAGGCCGGAGGCGTTGCGCAGGCTCCGCAGTTCCTCACCCAGCTTGCGCCGCCGGACGACGGGGCCGTGCAGCATGCCGGTCTCCTTGTGCTGTCGGGAAGGGCCGGTCCGTCACCGGGGCCGGCCTGCAGAGAGGTCAGTGTGCCGCCCGCCCACGCCGTACGGGTCACGAATTCACCGCTTCGAGCGACAGATATATGCATATCTTGGCCGAACCCCGTTACAGGGAGCTGCATCGATGGCAATCTGGCGCGAAGCACAATCCTGGCCGACCGTCGGTCGGCCAGGGCGGGAAAGGGACGGCGTCGCCATGGCAGACCATCAGGAAGCAACCGTCACTCTGCCGAGCGATCCGGTCTCGGTCTCCTCGGCCCGCAGACATGTCGCCAGGACCCTGACCCAGTGGGGCCTGCCCGACGACAGCGAGTTGGCCGACACCATCCGGCTGATCGTCTCGGAGCTGGCCACCAACGCCGTTCAGCACACGTTCGGCCAGTCGCCCACCTTCACCGTGGACCTGCGCCTCGAACGCGACGAGGAGCTGTATCTCGGCGTGACGGACAGTCACCCCCGCTGGCCCCAGCGACTGCCCGCCGCCGTACGGCAGGACAACGGCCGCGGCATGGTCATCATCCGGGCACTGGCCAAGGAGCGCGGCGGGCGGCTCCAGGTCACTCCGACCGCGGAGGGCGGCAAGACGGTCTGGATCGCGCTCCCGTGGGTCGTCGCATTCCAGGGCTGATCCCGGCGCGGAGCACGCGGAGAGCCGGGGGCGTCAGCCCGCGGGCGGCCGGTTCGCCTGCGCTGCCGTGCCCCCGCGGCCGAAGCCGCTGCGCAGCAGCGCGAGCAGCGTCGCGGCAGCCGCGCTCGACCGGTCGCCCCGGTGCGCGACCGAGATGGTCCGGCGGAACGACGCGGGCTCCAGTCGCCGGACCGACAGCGGGGCCGCCGCCATCGAGGCGACCATCTCCGGCACCACCGCCACCCCGAGACCCGCACTGACCAGCGCGCACACCAGCGCGTACCCGGGCGATTCGCAGACCACAGCGGGCGTCGCCCCGGCCTCGGCGAGCGCGCTCTCGACCCCGTGCCGGGGCGGGTGAGTGGGCGCGCTGCTGATCAGCGGCCGCCCCGCCAGCTCGCTGACCGGCAGCCGACCGGTGCCCTCGGCGAGCCGGTGGCCCGCCGAGGTGACCAGCACCAGCTCCTCGACCAGCAGGGGTTCGACGAGGACGCCCACCGGCAGAGGGCCCGCCGTCGCCGGTTCGTAGGCGTGCGTCAGGGCGAGGTCCACCTCGCCCGCGACCACCGCGGCGACCCCGCCGGGCGGTTCGTACTCGGCGACGGTCAGCTCGACCTCCGGATGAGCCCGCCGGAACGCGCTGAGGACCGGGGGCAGCAGATGAATCCCGGCCGTCGTGAAGGTCCCCACCCGCAGCCTGCCGCCCGAGAGCCCGGCCAGTTGCGCCAGCTCGTGCCGCGCCTGGTCCAGTTCGTCCAGCACCCGCCGGGCCCGGCCCGCCAGCAGTTCGCCCGCCGCCGTCAGCCGGGCCCCGCGATGGTGGCGCACCAGCAGTGCCGCCCCGGCCTCCCGCTCCAGCTTGGCCAGCTGCTGGGAGAGCGCGGGCGCGGTGTAGCCCAGGCGGGCGGCGGCCCGGGTGATCGATCCGGCCTCCGCGACCGCCACGAGTGCCGCGAGCCGTGTCGGGTCGTACATGAAAGCGTTCCTTTAGGCAGACCCAGAAGATTGCAAGTACACGCTAAAGGCTCCGCCGGTCCAAGGTGGACCTCATGGACGCACAACTGATCGCCTTCACGGGGGTCGCCGCCGGTATGGTCGCGCTGCCCGGCGCCGACTTCACCGTCGTCGTACGCAACGCCCTGGTCTCACGCGCCGCCGGCCTGGCCACCGCGCTCGGCGTGGCCGGGGGGCTGCTGGTGCACACCGCACTCGCGGTCGCCGGACTCGCCGCGGTGCTCGTGACGATGCCCGTGCTCTTCCGCACCGTCCAGCTGCTCGGCGGCGCGTACGTGCTCTACCTCGGGATCAGCGCGCTGTACGCGATCCGGCGTCGCGGACCGGTGGACGACGGCGGAACACCTGAGGACGCGCCGGGGCGGCCCGTGCCCGGGGAGTTCGGACGCGCGCTGCGCCAGGGGTTCCTGACCAACGCGCTGAACCCCAAGGCCCCGGTCCTCTTCCTCAGCCTGCTGCCGCAGTTCGTGCCCCACGGTCAGCCGCCACTGCCCCGGACACTGTTGCTCGCGGCCCTCGTGGTGGTACTGGCGCTGATCTGGTTCCCGGCCGTGGCCCTGCTCGTGGACCGGCTGGGCCGGTGGCTGCGCCGACCGCGTACCGCCCGCGCCATCGAGGGCGGCAGCGGTGTGGCGCTCACCGGTCTGGGACTCGCCCTGGTCACCGGCCCGCTGCTGCGCTGAGGACGCCGCGGACGCCCTCAGCGGCCGGACGGCCCGGGCTGCCCGTGACCTCCCGCACGGAAAGAGCGTCCGGCCGGAGGTCAGCGGACCCTTCCGTACCAGACGCTCTTGGACCAGATTTTCGCCAGTCGCACCACGTCCCCCGATTTGGGGGAGTGCCAGATCTTCCCGGCCCCGGCGTAGATGCCCACGTGGTAGACGCTGCGCCCCGAATGGAAGAAGACGAGGTCGCCGCGTTTGCGCTGCGACTTCGCGATATGGCGGGTCTTGTTGTACTGCTGCTGTGCCGTGCGGGGAAGCTTCTTGCCGGCCTTCTTGAACGAGTAGACCGTCAGGCCCGAGCAGTCGAAGCGGCTGGGGCCGGCCGCTCCGTATTTGTAGGGAGCACCCTTCTTCGACGCGGCGACCTTCAGCGCCTTCGTCGAGTGAGCGGCGGCCTCGGCGTCGCTCACCATGCCGGGCGCCAGCATCGTGGACGTCACGGCCAGGGTGAGCACCGAGGCCGTTCCGACCCGGGCGAACAGAGACGGGACATGAACCTGCGCAGACATGCGCAACCCTTCGTCAGCCGCCTGTGAAGGATGACCTGTCGGGTTCGGGCTGGCGAAGTTGCCCGGCCGCTTGACGCGGCTTCACCCCGAGGGCTTCCCGGTCTCCCGGTCGGCCCGTTGTGCTCGGGTCCTCCACTCCTGCCGATCCACTTCTGTCGACCAGTCATCCGGGCGGCGGCAGGACTCGGCGTCCGCCCGGACCGCCCCGCCGCGGTGGCGGGGGCTTGTCGTCCCAGGGATCTTGACGCACTCCGTGCCGGATTTCCGAGCTGAAACGGTGGTTTGTGAGTCTCCTCACCACTGATCCATTCAGGTGGACAGGCCCGATTCGCGCTCGCCGGCGAGCCGGGCGCACACCCTCGTACCAGCGACGAAAGGGCGCATTTCGAGTACGGGCCGGGTGTCGAACGCAAGTTGAGCCGTCGCTCGCGCGGGTGATCTCCTACGCCGAACGAGCGAGGCAAATCGATCGCGGGACCGGGCGTGTCGTGCGGCGGGGCGACCGGTCCGCCCCCGTAAGGCGCTCGCCCCGCCCCCGTGAGGCGCTCCCCCCGCCTCCGTGTCGTGCTTCCGGTTGCGGAGCGGGTCAGTGCACCGTCGGCGGCATCGCGACCCGGCCCGCCCGGCGTTCCCCGTCCAGGACGCGCAGGGCCCGCGCCAGGGTGGCCGCGTGGAGCCGTGACTCGCCGCGCTCGTGCATCAGGGCCAGGGCGTCGCGCAGGGCCGCCGCGCCGGAGGCCAGGGCCTGGGCGGCTCGCAACGCGCTGTAGGTGTCGCCGCCGTGGGCCGGGTTGATCCGGCCCACCTGGTCGAGCACAGCCAGATAGCAGTCGACGAACTCGCCCTCGGCGCGGGTCAGCGCGGGCAGGGGCGGGAACTCGGGTGGCTCCATCGGCGTTTCCCCTCGCGTCGTACGGCGGCCGGGAGAGTCAGCGGTTTTCCATGACGTGGTCGACCAGCCCGTAGGCGAGGGCGGCCTTCGCGTCGAGGATGGTGTCACGTTCGATGTCGGCGGTGATCTGCTCCGCTGTCCGCCCCGTGTGCCGGACCAGCATGGCCGCGAACATCTCGCGGGTGCGCACCAGTTCGCGCGCGTGGATCTCCAGGTCGGACGGCTGGCCCCGCATCGGCTCCTCCAGCGCGGGCTGCTGAATGACTACCCGCGCACCGGGCAGTGCATGTCGACGTCCCTTCGCCCCGGCCGCCAGCAGGGCCGCCGCATAGGAGCCCGCCTGCCCCAGGCAGAAGGTCTCCACCTCGCAGGTCAGGAACTGCATCGTGTCGTAGACCGCGGCCATCGCCTGGAAGGTGCCGCCGGGTGAGTTGATGTAGAGCGACAGGGGCCGGTCCGGATCGGCGTGTTCCAGGTACATGAGCTGGGCGATGAGGTCGCTCGCCGCGGTGTCGTCGATCGGGCTCCCGAGGAAGACGATCCGCTCGGACAACAGCTTGGAGTACGGGTCCAGTGTCCGGGTTCCGGTCGCGGTGCGCTCGGTGAACTCGGGCAGTACGTAGCGGGCGGCGGGGCGGATCATGGCGTGCCTCTCTCCTGGAACTGACCATCCGTCTGTCCGTCCGTCCCTGCGTAAGAAATGTACAGGACGTACAGAAGGTTATGATGGGGACTATGGCCTACGAGATTCCGGTGACGCAAGCACGGGCGGAGCTCGCCGAACTGATCAACCGCGTCGTCTACGGCGGTGAACGCGTCGTGGTGACACGGCACGGCAAACCGCTCATCGCGCTGGTCTCCGCCGCTGACCTGCAACAACTTGAAGCGGAGGAGGCTGCCGCCGAGGAGCAGGTGATCAGTTCGGTCTCCTCGATCGGCTCCGCGCCATCCGCTCAGGGTGAACGGCGCAGGTTCGGCATCGCCGCCGAACACCGCCCCTACGACGGCGACGGCCGGGACGCCTGACGCCCCGACCGGCCCGCGACAGCACAGAGCCGGGCGCCCCTCACGGAGGAGGGGCGCCCGGCTCGACCCGTACGTCATGGAGCGCCCGGTTCGGCTCGCGCGCCTCCGTGCTCAGCCGGCCAGGGCCGGCCCCCGGGCGGGCTCGCCCGGCTCGGTAGCCGGTGCCGGTGCGCGGCGGGCGAGCAGCACCGCCGCCAGTCCGAGCGCCGACCACAGCGAAAGCGTCAGTACGGCCCCGCCCGCCGCGCTCCCGTCGAAGAAGGCGACCGAGCGGAGCAGGGAACCGCCCGCGCCCGGCGGGAGCCACTGGCCGATCGCCCCGACGGGCTCGGGCAGCAGCTGCGGTGCGCTGGTGACGCCGGAGAAGGAATTGCCCAGCAGGACCATCAGCAGCGCGCCGAGCCCTATGCCGCGCGGACCGAACAGGGCGGCGAGTCCCGCCACCGCCGAACCGATGGCCAGCACGGTGAGCGCGAGCACGCCCGCCTCCGTCCACCAGTCGCCCGTGACCACGCCGAGCCAGCTGTGCGCGACGGCCGTGGCGGCGAGCCCCACCAGCACGGCCGACCCGACGAGGGTCAACGCGGCCCGCGCCCCGCGCAGCCCCGTCAGGGTGACGACGGCTCCGGCCGCCATGCCGGCCAGGGCCAGCGGCAGGACGCTCGCGCCGAGCGCGCTGCCGCGGGGGTCCCCGGGCGGCGCGGCCACCACGTCGGTGACCTCGACCGGCGTGTCCTTCGGAACGGACGCGGTCACGGCCTCGCGCAGCAGCAGGGAGACGACGGGGCTCGCCGCCGACGCGGTGAGCAGGTGCGGCCCCTGCGGGGTGGCGACGACCGCTCCGTATACGACCCGGTCCTCGATCGCGGTGCGGGCGGCGGTCTCGTCGTCGTAGCGGTGCACCTCGAAGGCGCCGTCGCGCTGCTCGAACCGCTGCTCCAGCTGCTCGGCGGCCGGCCCCGCGCCCGCCACTCCGACCGGGAGGTCGCGCGGCGCGATCCGGGCGGCGGGCCAGGCGAAGGCCCAGAGGGCGAGAGTCACCATCAGAGGGACCAGCAGGATCACCGCCGCCGCGCGGCGATGGGGTGCGGTGGACATGAGGGGCCTCGATTCGTGGGGCGTCGGCCGCGCAGGGGAGCGGCAAAAAAGAAGGATCGTTCGTTTTACGGCGTGTCCCCACTGTCGGCACGCCACGCCCGATTGTCAAGAAGGAACGTTCGTTTTAGATTGAGGCCATGGCTCGCGTATCCCAGGAACACCTCGACGCCCGCCGCCGTCAGATCCTCGACGGTGCGGCGCGCTGCTTCGCCCGCAACGGATTCCACGGCACGTCCATGCAGGACGTCCTCAAGGAGGTGGGCCTGTCCGCCGGAGCGGTCTACCGCTACTTCCCCGGCAAGGAGGACATCATCGCGGCCATCACCGAGGAGACCTTCGGTGTCATTCGCGGCGCCTTCGAGGAGGCCTCCCGCATGACGCCGCCGCCCACCCCGGACGCGCTGCTCGGCCGGGTGCTCGGCGGGGTGCTCGCGGGGCAGGTGCACGGGCTGGAGCGCCGTACCTTCGCCGCGCTCGTGGTCCAGCTCTGGTCCGAGACCCTGCGCGACGAACGGCTCGCCGCACTCCTCGACGACGGTTACGCCACCATGCGCGTCGCCTGGGCGAAGCTCGTCGAGGCCTACCGCTCCGCCGGGATCCTGAGGAGTGACGTGCCCGGTGACGACGTGGCGCGCACGATGATCGCGACGGCGCAGGGTTTCATCGTGCAGGAGGCGCTCTTCGGGGACGTACGCCCCGAGGTCCTGGAGAACGGGTTGTGCGGTCTGATGTCCATCACCCCGCAAAAGAACAGTTAACGCAACGGAAAAACTTCCGCCCTAACGTGCAATGCCTGGTCGCGGGACCGCGATCCCCGTTCAACGAGTTGTTGAACGGGGATAGGGTCCCGCTGCGTCCGGAGCCGGAGCCGGACGGAAGACGATGAGGTGGAAGCGTGCAACTGACCCCGCACGAGCAGGAACGTCTGCTCATCCATGTGGCCGCCGACGTGGCCGAGAAGCGCCGGGCACGCGGACTCCGGCTCAATCACCCCGAGGCCGTCGCCCTGATCACCGCCCATCTCCTCGAAGGCGCCCGGGACGGCCGTACCGTCGCCGAACTCATGGCGTCGGGGCGGAAGGTGCTCACCCGGGACGACGTCATGGAGGGCATCCCCGAGATGCTCCACGACGTCCAGGTCGAGGCCACCTTCCCCGACGGCACGAAGCTCGTCACCGTCCACGACCCGATCGTCTGACGGGGGAGTGCCGATGATTCCCGGAGAGATCCTGTACGGGGACGGGGACATCCCCTTCAACGTGGGACGGGCGGTCACCCGCCTCACCGTCCTCAACGCCGCCGACCGCCCCGTCCAGGTCGGCTCCCACTACCACTTCGCCGAGGCCAACCCTGGGCTGCGCTTCGACCGCGCCGCCGCCCACGGCCTGCGGCTGAACATCGCCGCCGGCACGGCGGTCCGCTTCGAGCCCGGCATCCCCGCCGACGTCGAACTCGTCCTCCTCACCGGCCGCCGCGTCGTCCCCGGCCTGCGCGGCGAAACCGGAGGTGCCCTCGATGCCTGACCTCAAACGAGCCGTGTACGCCGACCTGTTCGGACCCACCACCGGCGACCGGATCCGGCTCGCCGACACCGATCTGCTCGTCGAGATCGAGGAGGACCGCTCCGGCGGCCCCGGACGCGCGGGCGACGAGGCGGTGTTCGGCGGCGGCAAGGTGATCCGGGAGTCCATGGGCCAGGCCCGCACCACCCGGGCCGAGGGTGCGCCCGACACCGTCATCACCGGGGCCGTCGTCATCGACCACTGGGGCATCGTCAAGGCCGACATCGGCATCCGGGACGGCCGGATCACCGGAATCGGCAAGGCGGGGAACCCGGACACCATGGACGGCGTCCACCCCGACCTGGTGATCGGGCCGGAGACCGAGGTCATCGCGGGCAACGGGAAACTGCTCACGGCCGGAGGGGTCGACGCCCACGTCCACTTCATCTCGCCCACCCTCGTCGACCAGGCGCTCTCCAGCGGCATCACCACCCTCGTCGGCGGCGGCACGGGCCCCGCCGAAGGCACCAAGGCCACCACCATCACCCCGGGCCCCTGGCACCTCGCCCGGATGTTCGAGGCGCTGGAGACCTTCCCCGTCAACATCGGGCTGCTCGGCAAGGGCAACACGATGTCGCAGGACGCCATGCACTCCCAACTGCGCGGCGGAGCACTGGGATTCAAGATCCACGAGGACTGGGGCGCAACCCCCGCCGTCATCGACGCCTGCCTCACCGTCTGCGAGCAGACCGGCGCGCAGCTCGCCATCCACACGGACACCCTCAACGAGGCCGGGTTCGTCGCGGACACCCTCGCCGCCATCGCCGGCCGGACTGTCCACGCCTACCACACCGAGGGGGCGGGCGGCGGGCACGCGCCCGACATCATCAGCGTGGTCTCCGAGCCGTACGTCCTGCCCAGCTCGACCAACCCCACACGGCCGCACACCGTCAACACCATCGAGGAACACCTCGACATGCTGATGGTCTGCCACCACCTCAACCCCGCCGTCCCCGAGGACCTGTCGTTCGCGGAGTCCCGGATCCGGCCCTCCACCATCGCGGCCGAGGACATCCTGCACGATCTCGGGGCCATCTCGATCATCTCCTCCGACTCCCAGGCCATGGGGCGCATCGGCGAGGTGATCCTGCGGACCTGGCAGACCGCCCACGTGATGAAGAAGCGGCGCGGAGCCCTGCCCGGGGACGGCCGGGCCGACAACCACCGGGTACGTCGCTATGTCGCCAAATACACCATCAACCCGGCGGTGGCGCAGGGCATGGGCGGCGAGATCGGTTCGGTGGAGAGCGGCAAGCTCGCCGACCTCGTGCTCTGGGAACCGGCGTTCTTCGGCGTCAAGCCGCAGACCGTCATCAAGGGCGGCCAGATCGCGTACGCGCAGATGGGCGACGCCAACGCCTCCATCCCGACGCCCCAGCCGGTGATGCCCCGCCCGATGTTCGGCGCGCTGGGACGGGCGGCCGCCCACGGCTCGTTCAACTTCGTCTCCGCCGCCGCGATCGAGCACGGGCTGCCCGAACGGCTCGCCCTGGACAAGCGGTTCGTGCCGATCACCAGCACCCGGGGGGTCACCAAGGCGGACATGCGGGAGAACGACGCCGTGCCACACGTCCAGGTCGACCCCGACAGCTTCGCCGTCACCATCGACGGCGACCCGGTCGAGCCGGCCCCGGCGGCGGAACTGCCCATGGCCCAGCGCTACTTCCTCTTCTGAGGGTCGGTCGCAGCCATGTCACGCGCAGCTCTCCTCGTCCTCGCCGACGGCCGGTTCCCCGCCGGGGGCCACGCCCACTCCGGTGGCGCCGAACCGGCCGTCGCCGAAGGGCGGATCCGGGACGCCGAATCCCTCGCCGCCTTCTGCCGGGGCCGCCTGCACACCGCGGGCCTCACCGCCGCCGCCCTCGCCGCGGCGGCGGCCCACGGCCTGGACCCGCTCGCCCTCGACGAGGCCGCCGACGCCCGAACGCCCTCGCCGGCCCTGCGGGCCACCGCCCGCAAGCTGGGCCGGCAGATGATGCGGGCCGCCCGCGCCACCTGGCCGAGCCCCGAACTGGACGCGCTCGCCCGGGCCCGGCCACGCGGCGCCCACCAGCCCGTCGTCCTCGGGCTCACCGCGCGGTCGGCGGGCCTGGACCCCGAGGACGCCGCGCACTGTGTCGCCTACGAGACCGTCAGCGGCCCCGCCACGGCCGTCGTCCGCCTCCTCTCCCTCGACCCCTTCCACGCCACCGCCGTACTCGCCCGGCTCGCCCCCGAGCTGGACCGGGTCGCCGAACAGGCCGCCGAGGCCGCCCGGCAGGGCATCGACGCCCTGCCCGCCGCCTCGGCCCCGCTCCTCGACATCACCGCCGAGGCGCACGCCGCCTGGCCGGTCCGCCTCTTCGCCTCGTAACCGCATCCGCCCGCGCTCGCGGACCCGGCCTTCCGACCCGCACACCCACAGGAGCCCTCATGCACCTCGGTCACACCCACGACGGCCCCGCCGCCGTCAGCGCCGACGCCACCCGCCCCGACGGGACCCGGCGCGCCCTGCGCATCGGCCTCGGCGGTCCCGTCGGCTCCGGCAAGACGGCCACCGTCGCCGCCCTCTGCCGGGAACTGCGCGACCGGCTCTCCGTCGCCGTCGTCACCAACGACATCTACACCCGCGAGGACGCCGACTTCCTCCTGAACAACGCCGTCCTGCCGCCCGAGCGGATCCAGGCCGTCGAGACCGGCGCCTGCCCGCACACCGCGATCCGCGACGACATCTCCGCCAACCTCGAAGCGGTCGAGGACCTGGAGGACGCGGTCGGGCCGCTCGACCTGATCCTCGTCGAGTCCGGCGGCGACAACCTCACCGCCACGTTCTCCAAGGGCCTGGTCGACGCGCAGATCTTCGTCATCGACGTCGCGGGCGGCGACGACATCCCGCGCAAGGGCGGACCCGGGGTCACCACCGCCGACCTCCTCGTCATCAACAAGACCGACCTCGCCCCCTACGTCGGCTCCGACCTGGAGCGGATGGCCCTGGACGCCAAGAAGCAGCGCGGTGAACTCCCCGTCGCCTTCACCTCCCTGACCTCGGCCGAGGGCGTCGGACCGGTCGCCGACTGGGTGCGCGCACAGCTCGCCGCCTGGGCCGCGTGAGCGTCCGCGCGACGGCCCGGCTCCGCGCCGAGCCCGACGGGCGGGGCGGCACCGCCCTGCCCGTCCTGGAGAGCGCGGGCCCGCTCGCCCTGCGCCGCACCCGCTCCCCGCGGGCCACCTACGCCCGGGTGACCGTCGTCGGCGCGATGAGCGCCCCGCTGAACGGTGACCGCCTCGCCATCGAGGCCGAGGTCGCCGACGGCGCACGCCTCACCGTCGACGCGGCGGCGGCCACCGTCGCCCTCCCGGGCCCCCGGGCGGACGCCGGCCCGTCCACGTACACCGTGGACCTGACCGTGGGGGAGGGGGCCGTCCTGCACTGGCTGCCCGAACAGCTGGTCTCCGCCCACGGCAGCGACCTGCACCAGACGACCCGGGTCCAACTCGCCGCCACCGCCCGCCTCCTGCTGCGCGAGGAGCAGATCCTCGGGCGGCACGGCGAGCCCACCGGCGCGCTCACCACCCGCCTCACCGTCCACCGCGCGGGCCGCCCGCTCCTCGACCAGCAGCTGGCCTACGGCTCCGCCTCCCCCGACGGCTGGGACGGCCCCGCCGTCCTCGCCGGCCACCGGGCCGTCGGCCAACTGCTCCTCGCCGACCCGTCCTTCGAGGACGCCCCGCTCCCGGCCCGCCTCCTCGGCCCCACCGCCGCCCTCACCCCGCTGGCCGGCCCCGCCGTCCTGGTCACCGCCGTGGCCGCCGACGCCCGCCTGCTGCGCGGGATCCTGGACGACGCGATGAGCGAGCTGCTGGACGGACTCAAGGAAGCCTCCGGCGGCTGAGTCCGCTCAGCGAACTTCCTTCACCGGTTATGGGTTCGGTAAAGAAACAGGCGTACGCCCTGGCCCCGGGCGCCCCACAGACGAAAGGATCCCCGCGACGTACCGATGACCACGTCGCCCCTCGGCGGCGGATCGGATGAAGGGGGAGGTTCCACGTGAGACGTACAACGGTGCTCGGCTCGGCCGGGGCTCTCGTCGCGGGCACGCTCATAGCGGGGGCGATGGCCGCACCCGCCGCCGGTGCCGACGGCCGTCACCACGGCCGGGGCGACGCGGAGGCGCGCGGGGTCGCCGTCGCGGCGCAGCGGGCCGCGAAGAGCGGGATCGAGTGGAAGGACTGCCCGCAGGACTGGGGCCTGACCGCCCCCATCCAGTGCGGCTGGGTGACCGTGCCGCTCGACTACGCCAAGCCGTACGGCAAGAAGATCAAGCTGGCCGTCGACCGGCACGTCAGCACCGGGACGAAGGACGAGCGGCAGGGCGCTCTGCTCTACAACCCGGGCGGCCCCGGCGGTTCGGGACTGCGCTTCCCCACCCGGATCACCGGCAAGAACCCGCTCTGGACGAAGACCGCGAAGGCGTACGACTTCGTCGGCTTCGACCCGCGCGGCGTCGGCCACTCCGCCCCGATCTCCTGTGTCGACCCGCAGGAGTTCGTCAAGGCCCCCAAGGCCGACCCGGTCCCCGACAGCGAGGCCGACAAGCGCGCCCAGCGCAAGCTGGCCCGCGAGTACGCCGAGGGGTGCGGCGAGCGCAGCGGCGCGATGCTCCCGCACATGACGACACCGAACACGGCACGCGACCTGGACGTCATCCGCGCCGCGCTCGGGGAGAAGAAGCTCAACTTCATCGGCGTCTCCTACGGCACCTACCTGGGCGCTGTCTACGGCACGCTCTTCCCGACGCACGTCCGGCGCATGGTCGTCGACAGCGTGGTCGACCCGTCGCGGAAGAACATCTGGTACCGGGCGAACCTGAACCAGGACATCGCCTTCCAGACCCGCTGGGACGACTGGAAGACGTGGGTCGCGCAGCACGACTCCGTCTACGGCATCGGCGACACCCCGCAGAAGGTCGAGAAGGCCTGGCTGAAGCTGCGGGCCGCCGCGAAGAGGAAGCCCATCGGCGGCGTGGTCGGACCCGCCGAGCTGATCTCCTTCTTCCAGGGCGCGCCGTACTACGACTCCGCCTGGGCCCCCACCGCCAAGACCTGGAGCGCCTACCGGTCCGGCGACACCCAGGCGCTGATCGACGCCGCCGCCCCCGACATGAGCGACCTCGCGGGCAACGCCGCCTCCGAGAACGGCAACGCGGTCTACAGCGCCGTCGAGTGCGCCGACGCCCAGTGGCCCACCGACTGGCGCACCTGGGACCGGGACAACACCCGGCTGCACGAGAAGTACCCGTTCATGACGTGGGCGAATGCCTGGATGAACCTGCCCTGCGCCACCTGGCCGGCCAAGCAGCGGACCCCGCTGGACGTGAAGACCCGCAAGGGCCTGCCGCCGGTCCTCATCGTGCAGTCCGCCCGCGACGCCGCCACCCCGTACGCGGGCGCGGTCGAACTGCACAAGCGGTTCAAGGGCTCCCGGCTCATCACCGAGAAGGACGCCGGATCCCACGGTGTCACCGGGCTGGTCAACCCCTGCGTCAACGAGCGGGTGGACACCTACCTGCTCACCGGGAAGACCGACCGGCACGACGTGACGTGCACCCCGCACGCCACGCCGAAGCCGTAGCACACCCGAAGACGTCGACCGGGGCCGCTCAGCGGCGGCCCCGGTCGTACGCCGCCAGCCAGGCGTCCTCGGCCGCATAGTCGAAGAGGCCCTCGCCGTAGCTCTTGAGCATCTTCGGGAACGCCTCCCGCCAGTCGCGCCCCGCCAGCTCCCCGGCCAGCCACTCGACCGCCTCCGGAAGCGACTCCACATACCCCGTCACCGGCCGGTAGCCGAGCTGTTCCTCGGCGGCGGTCATGTCGTAGACCACGGGATGGGCGCCGCTCCACGGCGTCTCCCCGACATGGCCCCGCGGGGGAGCGCCGTCGACCAGCACCGTCTCCGTCTCCACGCCCAGCACCGCGTCGACGGCCTTCCCGATCTCCGCGACCGTGGGCGCCTGCGGATCCGCCGCGTTCAGCACCCGGGACGCGGGCTTCCGGGCCGCCAGCCGGATCAGCTCCGCCGCGTTGGACACATGGACCGGATGGAAGCGGCTCTCCCCGCCGTACGCGAGCACGCGCCGCCGCCGCCCGTCCAGCAGCCGCTTCACGAAGTACAGCTCGCGCGGTGTGCGGCAGTGCGGGCCGTGGACCGCGCCCGCCCGCAGGAGCGTCACCGGCAGCGCGTCGCCCGCCGCCAGCAGATCACGCTCCAGCCGCACCTTCCGGGTCCCGTACGTCGTGTCTCCCGGCTCCACCGTGCGCTGGGTCTCCGGCAGCGGCACGGGGTAGCGGGGGAAGCCGTCGGGCCGGTCCTGGGTGTCGAAGCTGCGGCCCCGGTCGTCCTCGTACACCGCGCCGCTGGAGATCACGACCGCCGAGCCGATCCGCCCGCTGAGCGACGTCAGCTGCCGTGCGTGCGCCGGGCCGAAGGCGACCATGTCGACCAGGACGTCACAGCCCTCGCCGAGCGCCTCCTCCAGCACCCCCTCCTCGTCCCGGTCGAGCGCCACCGCCCGGACCCCGGCGTCCCACCCCGCGTCCCGGCCGCCGCCCCGTGAGGCCGCGGTGACCTCCCAGCCATCGGCAGCCAGCGCGCGGACCGCGGCCCGCCCGATCTGGCCCGTAGCTCCCAGCACCCATGCGTGTCCGTTGCTCATGAACCCGACGCTAGGGGAGCCGGCCCGCCGGGACGAGGCCGCTCTGCCGGTGGCGAATTCGCGCTCAGCGTCGCAGCTTCGGGAACTTCCTCGGCGGCGCGGCCTCCTGCTCGGCCGCCTTCACCTTGGCCGCGTACTCGTCCACGTACTCCTGGCCGGAGAGTTCGAGGATCGCGTACATGATCTCGTCCGTCACGGCCCGGATCGCGGCCTTCTGGTTCTCCATGCCCGCGTAGCGGGAGAAGTCCAGCGGTTCGCCGAACCGGATCGCGACCCGCTTGATCTTCGGTACGACCTGGCCGGGCGGCTGGATCTCGAAGGTGCCGACCATGGCGCAGGGGACCACCGGCACCTGGGCGGTGATCGCCATCACCGCGACCCCGACCTTGCCCTTGTAGAGCCGGCCGTCGTGCGAGCGGGTGCCCTCCGGGTAGATGCCCAGCAGCTCGCCCCTGCTCAGCACCCCGAGCCCCTCGCGGATGGCCGCCTGCCCGGCGTCCTTGCCGGACCGGTCCACCGGGATCTGCCCCGCGCTGCGGAAGAAAGCCGCCGTGAGCCGGCCCTTGATCCCCGGGCCGGTGAAGTACTCGGCCTTCGCCAGGAAGGTGATGCGGCGCTTGATGATGGCCGGCATCAGGAAATGGTCGGAGAAGGAGAGGTGATTGCCCGCGACGATGGCCGCGCCGTCCTCCGGAATGTTCTCCAGGCCCTCGATCCGGGGCCGGAACAGAAGCCGCAGCACAGGCCCCAGAACGACATACTTCAGGACGTAATAAAACACCTTGCGGGTGCACCTCGCTCTGCCGGGCCGACTCAGGACTTCGTACTTACCCAGTCATGGTGGTGCCGGGGCCCTGCGCACAGGGCCCCGGCACCACCATGCGACCGTAACGAACCGGTCTCCCGGCTGGTACCCGCCTCCGGGCCCGTCAGGCGTGGTCACCCCCCGTGACGCTCAGGTGTCCTGGGTGGCCAGCATGCCGAGGGTGCACAGTCCCAGCACCACCCAGCCGAACCAGAGCCAGCCACTGCTTCCCAGCGCCACCGTGTACGCGGTCACCGCGACCAGCGCTCCGACGGTCATGTATCCCATGGTCTTCGTGGATCCGGACATGCGCGCACGCTCCTCGTCGGCCGCGCGGCCGTTGTCCCCATGGTCACCCCGTATGCGCCCTCCGCGCTACTGTCCGCGCGCCTGCAAAGACGCGAGGTAGGCGTTGTAGGCCGCCAGCTCCTTGTCACCGTCGCGGTCCGCGGCCCGGTCCGTGCGCCGGGCGACGCGCTGCTCGGAGTGGTACCACTGGTAGACCAGCGCGATCAGCACCAGCACGGAGGGGATCTCGCTGAACGCCCACGCGATGCCGCCCGCCCAGTTCTGGTCGCTGAGGGCGTCGATGCCGAGCGACGCGGGCGGGTTCTGGTACGTCTCCACCATCGGCGTCGACGCCATCATCAGCGCGATCCCGAAGAACGCGTGGAACGGCATTCCGGCGAACAGCTCCAGCATCCGCATCAGATAGCCGGGCCGGTGCGGGCCCGGGTCCACGCCCATGATCGGCCAGAAGAAGACCAGGCCGACGGCGAGGAAGTGCACCATCATTCCGATGTGGCCCGGCTTGGAGCTCATCAGGAAGTCGAAGATCGGCGTGAAGTAGAGCGCGTACAGGCTCGCGATGAACAGCGGGATGGTGAACACCGGGTGCGAGATGATCTTCATGTACCGGCTGTGCAGCAGCTTCAGCAGCAGCTCGCGCGGCCCGATCCGCCCCCGGCCGGCCGGGGGCAGCGCGCGCAGCGCCAGCGTCACCGGGGCGCCCAGCAGCAGCAGGATCGGCGACAGCATGCTGATCACCATGTGCTGCACCATGTGCACGCTGAACATGACCATGCCGTAGTCGTTGAGCTTGGTGCACATCACCAGCGCGATGCTCAGCACGCCCACGGTGAAGAACACGATCCGGTTCACCGGCCAGCCGTCCCCGCGGCGACGCAGCCGCACCACGCCGTACCCGTACAGGGCGAGCGCCAGGATGCAGCCGGTCAGGAAGAAGGGGTCGAGGGAGAGCTCCAGTCCCCGTCCCAGCGTGAACGGCGGCAGATCCATGTTCATGCCGTGCCCGCTGTGATCCATCTGTTCACTCCCGATGGGGACACGTCCCCGTTTCGTGCCGGTTGTCCGGTCCAGAGTAGAACTGCCCCCGGTCGCGGTTGCGGCCGGGGGCAGTTCTGGACGGCGTGTCCTGACGAGGCGTCTCTAGAGCACGCACTCCGCCTCGGCGTACCGTTCGGCCGGGACCGTCTTCAGCGTCTCGACCGCTTCCGCCAGCGGGACCATCACGATGTCGGTGCCGCGCAGCGCGGTCAGCATCCCGAACTCGCTCCGGTGCGCCGCCTCCACCGCGTGCCAGCCGAACCGGGTCGCCAGGACGCGGTCGTACGCGGTCGGCGTGCCACCGCGCTGGACGTGGCCGAGGATGACCGGGCGGGCCTCCTTGCCGAGCCGCTGCTCCAGCTCGCCGGAGAGCTGCGTGGCCACCCCGGCGAACCGCTCGTGGCCGTAGATGTCCTTGACGCCCTGCTCGAACTGCATGGAGCCCTCGCGGGGCTTGGCGCCCTCGGCGACCACGACGATGGCGAACTTCTTGCCCGCCGAGAACCGCTTGCCGACCAGCTCGGTCAGCTCGTCGATGTCGAAGGGGCGCTCGGGCACCACGATCGCGTGGGCGCCGGCGGCCATCCCGGAGTGCAGGGCGATCCAGCCGGTGTGCCGGCCCATGACCTCGACGATCAGCACCCGCTGGTGCGACTCGGCGGTGGTCTTCAGCCGGTCCAGCGCCTCGGTCGCGACACCGACGGCGGTGTCGAAGCCGAAGGTGACGTCGGTGGACGCGATGTCGTTGTCGATCGTCTTGGGGACTCCGACGATGGGCAGCCCGGCCTCGGAGAGGAGGTTGGCCGCCTTCAGCGTGCCCTCGCCGCCGATCGGGATGATGGCGTCCAGGCCGAGGTCCGCAACATGGCCGCGGGCGCGCTCCACACCGTCGCGCAGATGCGCGGGCTGGACCCGGGAGGAACCGAGGATCGTGCCGCCGCGGGCCAGGATGCCGCCCACCGCGTCAAGGTCGAGCTTGCGGTAGTCGCACTCCAGCAGGCCCTTCCAGCCGTCGTGGAACCCGATGACCTCGTCGCCGTGGTCCACCACCGCGCGGTGCACGACGGAACGGATGACGGCGTTGAGGCCGGGGCAGTCGCCGCCGGAGGTGAGTACGCCAATGCGCATGGCCCGAAAACCTTTGCAACGTTAAGTCGACGACCGGACCACGTCGTCCGGTTGGATCCCCGCCACCCTACCGGCGCAGGGTGGCGGGACCGAACCGGACGTCCGCCTGCTGGACTCCGCTCAACCGAGCGGAAAGACCCTCAGGCGGACGGTGCTCAAGCGAGCGGAAAGCGCCTCAGGCGGGCTGGGTCGCCGAGGCGATCCGCTCGGCGCGCAGCGCCTCGTACCAGCGGTCGTCGGTGGGCGGCAGCGCGTTGACGTCGAGGGCCAGCTTCAGCAGCAGATCGGCGATCTGCGGATTGCGGGCCATCACCGGGCCGTGCATGTACGTCCCGAAGACCGTGTCGTTGTACGCGCCCTCCGTGCCGTCACCGGTGCCGTTGCCCCGGCCGAACTGGACCCGGGCGAACGGCCGTGCCGTCGGGCCGAGATGGGTGACGCCCTGGTGGTTCTCGAACCCGGTCAGCGGCGGCAGCCCCAACTGCGGGTCGATGTCCCCGAGTACGTCGCCGACGCACCGCGCGCCCTCGCCGCGTGTGGAGACCACGTCGAGCAGACCGAGACCCTGCTCGCGCTCGCCGAGGTCGTTGACGAACTCGTGCCCGAGGATCTGGTAGCCCGCGCAGACCGAGAAGATGATCGCGCCGTTGGACGCGGCCCGGCTCAGCCCGCCGTCGCGGCGCAGCCGCTCGGCCGCCAGCCGCTGCGGCCGGTCCTCACCGCCGCCGATCAGATAGATGTCGCCGGACGTCGGCACCGGCTGGTCGCTGCGCACGTCGACGCGCTGCACGTCCAGACCGCGCTGCCGGGCCCGCCGCTCCACGACCAGCGCGTTGCCCTGGTCGCCGTAGGTGCTGAGCAGGTCGGGGTAGACCCAGACCAGACGCAGACCGTTGTTGCTCATGCTTCGTCCTCTCCGGAGGTGGCCGGGGCCGGGGTCAGTTGCCGACACGACGGCGCAGATCCTGGAAGGCGGTGTAGTTGGCGATGACCTCGATGCGGCCGGGCGGGGCGTACTGCACGGCCTCGTCGAGGTTCTCGCAGACCCGGAAGTCGAGACCGGCCACTTCGAGGCGGACCGCGAGGTCCAGCTTCCGGTCGCCGAGCACGAAGATCGGGTGTCCGGCCAGCTGGGTGTAGTCCACGTCCCACAGCCAGGAGGTGTCCGTCCCGTCCGCGCCGCGGGCGTTCACCGAGAGGATCACCGGCGTCGGCGGCGGGTCGATCAGCGAGAACGTCTCCAGCCAGCCGGCGGGGTTCTTCGCCAGCAGGAGGCGCAGCTCACGGTTCTGGAAGCTGACCACGTCGTAGCGTCCGGCCACCGCCTGCACCTGGTACATCCGCTCCAGCGCGACCTGCGGCGGCACCCCGAAGACGGCGGCGACGGCCGCCGAGCTGGTGGCGTTCGCCTTGTTCGCCCGGCCCGGCAGCTGGAGGTGGATCGGCCACGCCGAACCGTGCGGGTCCAGGACGTAGTCGCCGTTCAGCGCCCAGCTCGGGGCGGGGCGGCGGAAGCCGCACTGCCCGCAGAACCAGTCGTCGCCCGGACGCTGCATCACACCGCCGCAGGACGGGCAGGACCAGGCGTCGTCCTTCCACGCCTGACCGGCCGCCACCCACACCACGTTGGGCGAGGAGGAGGCCGCCCAGACGACCAGCGGGTCGTCCGCGTTCGCGATGATCACGGCCTTCGAGCCGGAGAGTCCCTCCCGCCAGTGCTCGGCCATCATCCGGGTCTCCGCCGCGCGGTCCAGCTGGTCGCGGGAGAGGTTGAGCAGCGCGATGGCCTTGGGCGTGGTGTCCCGGGCCACCCCCGCCAGATACTTCTCGTCGACCTCGATCACGCCGAACTTGGCGTCCGAGCCGCCGGCCAGCGCCGAGGTGATGCCCGCGGGCATGTTCGCGCCGAGCGCGTTCGACACGACGGGCCCCGCGGCCCGCAGCGCCTCGGCGATCAGCCGGGTGGTGGTCGTCTTGCCGTTCGTCGCCGACACGAGGATCACGTCCAGGTGCTGCGCCAGCCGCCCCAGCAGGTCGGGGTCGAGTTTGAGCGCCACCCGGCCGCCGATCACCGATCCGCTGCCCCGCCCCGCGGCTCGTGACACCGCCGCCGCGGCCTTGCCCGCCGTCACGGCCAGTTTGGCCCGCGGCGACAACGGCTCCGTGTTGCCTGCCATCGTCCTAGATCCTCCTTGCATCGGTCCGCGCCCAGCCTATCGATGTCCGGCGCGGCGACCGCACCGCGGCACCACGGGAACTCCCC
The DNA here is from genome assembly GCA_002551355.1 of Streptomyces sp. man185. Classification (GTDB taxonomy): domain Bacteria; phylum Actinomycetota; class Actinomycetes; order Streptomycetales; family Streptomycetaceae; genus Streptomyces. The sequence continues at coordinate 138,527 of NTHE01000011.1, forward strand.
GGCCCCGGCGGAACGTACGCTTGCCGCCATGCGAAACCGCCCGATCCCCGGCAGTTCCGGACTCGTCCGTGAGATGAGTCTGCTCGGCGACCCGTTGCTCCACCGGGCCTGCGAGGACGTCACGGACTTCGGCCCGTCGCTGGCGAGGCTCGTCGAGGACATGTTCGCCACGATGTACGCCGCACAGGGTGTCGGGCTCGCCGCCAATCAGATCGGCGTCCCGCTCAAGGTGTTCGTCTACGACTGCCCGGACGACGACGATGTCCGCCATCTGGGACACGTGGTCAATCCCGAACTGGTCGAGGCGGACGGACTCACCGTACGCGGACCGGAGGGCTGTCTGTCACTTCCCGGTCTGGAAGCGGGCACGGAACGCTTCGACCACGCGGTCGTCGAGGGCCTGACGCTGACCGGCGAGCCGGTCCGGATCGCCGGGACGGGATGGTTCGCCCGGTGCCTCCAGCACGAGTGCGACCACCTGGCGGGCACCGTCTACACCGACCGGCTGACCGGGCTGCGGCGCTCCCGGGCGCTGCGGGCGGCGCGCAAGGCGCCCTGGGCGCGGCGCCGCTGAGCCCGCCGCGCCCGGGGCGCCGGCTTCTCAGAACCCCGGGCCGCCCCGGACGTCCCGGTCGCTGTCTCTTATA